>DASXAG010000047.1:0-156281 GCA_036406835.1 Thermoanaerobaculia bacterium | reverse complement strand
GTTTGACCTTGTGCCCGTTGAGCGTCTCGACGTTCTGCTGCGCGAGCATCTGGAACAGGTACTCGTTGCCCATGCGCCGCGCGGAGTCGCCCGTGCAGGTCTCCTCGGCGCCCAGGATCGCGAAGGAGACGCCGGCCGCGTTCAGGATCTCGACCAGGGCTTTCGAGACGCGCTTCGCGCGATCCTCGTAGGAGCCCGCGCAGCCGACCCAGAAGAGGACTTCGACCTCGCGGTCACCGGCCTCCGCCATGCTGACGACGGGAAGGCCGTCGGCCCAGTCGCCGCGCGAAGCGGCGGCGATGTTCCACGGGTTGCCGTTGGTCTCCATGCCGCGGAACGCGTTCTGGACCTCCTTGGGGAACTCGGCCTTGTCGAGCACCAGGTAGCGCCGCATCTCGGCGATCTTGTCGACCGCCGGCACGATGAAGACGGGGCACGCGGTGGTGCAGAAGCCGCACATCGTGCAGGCCCAGATCGTGTCCTCGGAGATCCAGCCGCCGATGAGGTCCTTCCGCGGCGGCGTGGCGCCGTCGCCCCCACGCCCCGACGTCTCCTCGAGGATCCCCGGCGTCGCCTCGTAGACCGCGTCGCGGACGTTGCCGATGAAGATCTTCGGATCCAGCGGCTTGCCGGTCAGCGCCGTCGGGCAGACCTCCCGGCAGCGGCCGCACTCGGTGCAGGTGTAGCCGTCGAGCATCGACTTCCATGTCAGGTCCTCGACGCGCGAGGCGCCGAAGCGCTCCGTGTTCTCGAGGTCCACGGTCTTCAGCTTCCCCATCGGCGCGAGGTTCATGAAGAAGATGTTGGGCACCGACGTGATGATGTGGAAGTGCTTCGAGTACGGCAGGTAGTTGCCGAAGAAGAGGAGGTCTCCCAGGTGGATCCACCAGCAGGTCTCGTAGAGCGCCTGCAGCCGCGCCGGGCTCGTTCCCGACAGCATGCGCGCGATGCCGAGGACGACCGGCGACCAGCGCGTCTGGAGCGACGGCGCGAGCGCGAGCTGGGCGCCCGCCGCGACGAGGTCCGTCGCCATCAGGAGCCCGATCAGGAACAGGATCAGCCACGCATCCCACGAGAGGTCCAGCCGCTTCGGCCGCGCGAACGCGCGCCGGAACACCGCGAGCAGGACGCCCGCGAGCGTCAGAACCTCGAAGACGTCCTTGAGCAGCGTGTAGTAGTTCCCGGGCGCGCCGGGCAGGAGCACGAACCCGCGGATCGACCCCTCGAGGACGAGCGCGATCGAGCGGACGGTCAGGACGACGAAGCCGCTGAAGATCAGGATGTGGAAGAAGCCCGCGTAGAAATCGCGGAACATCCGCTTCTGCGCGAACGCGTATTCGAGCATCTTCCAGACCCGCCGGGGGATGTTCGTGAAGCGGTTGTCGGGCCGGCCCGCCTGGAGCACGCGGATCCGGCGCGACATCGAGTAGACGAAGACCGCGATCGCGAGGAGCACGAGCAACGCGAAGACGACCCGGCCGGGCAGGCCGAGGATCGCGCGTTCGGTGGGGATCGGGGGCATGCGAGCCGGATTCTAGATTGGATTTTGGATTTGATAGGGGCTAACCGAATACGATCCGAGAATGGCCGCGAGTCAGGGTGCGCGCACCGGCCTCTGGAGGCCGATCCTCCGCGAGACCGTCCACGCGTGGATCGAGCGGGACGCGTTCACGCAGAGCGCCGCCCTGGCGTTCTTCGCCCTGTTCTCGCTCGCCCCGGTGCTGGTTCTCTTCGAGGTGGGCGCCGGCATGCTGTTCCGGCCCGATGACGTCCGCCAGCAGATCGTGAGCCAGTTCGACCTCCTGATGGGGCACCAGCAGGCCCTCGCGGTGGACGCGATGCTCGGCCGCGCGGCCTTCGAGATGACGGGGGTGATCGGGCGGATCATCGGCATCGTCACGTTTGCGGTCGGCACGCTCGCGGTCTTCGTCCAGCTTCAGGACTCGCTCAACAAGATGTGGGACGTCGCGCCGAAGCCGGGCCCGCTGATCCGCCGCCTCCTGCTGAAGCGGCTCGTCTCGTTCGCGCTCGTTCTGACGCTCGGGTTCGTGCTCGTCGTCTCGCTGATCCTGTCGACGTCGATCCACGCCCTTCAGGGGTACGCCCAGCGCTACTTCGAGCTCCCGTCGGCGCTCTTCGAGACGGGGAACGCGCTCGTCACCTACGTCCTCGTCACGGTCCTCTTCGCCTTTCTCTACCGCGTGCTGCCGGACGTCCAGATCCCGTGGCGCGACGTCTGGGCCGGCGCCCTCCTCACTTCCCTGCTCCTCTCGGTCGGGAAGTGGGCGATCGGCTTCTACCTGGGCCGCAGCGAGATCGCGAGCGAGTACGGGACGGCGGGGTCCATGATGGTCCTGCTCTTCTGGGTCTACTACGCCTCACTGCTCGTGCTGTTCGGGGCGGTGTTCACGCGGGTGCAGTCGCAGCACTTCCACGAGAGCGAGCGGCGGGCGGAGGCGGGGGCCGAGCGGGTGAGGGTGGTGAAGCGGAAGGCCTAGCGTCTCACTCCTTCTTCGCTTCCCGTACCGCCTTCGCGAACTCCGGCAGGATCTGGAAGATGTCGCCGACGACGCCGTAGGTCGCGACCTTGAAGATCGGCGCCTCCGCGTCCTTGTTGATCGCGACGATGACCTTCGAGGTGCCCATGCCGGCGAGATGCTGGATGGCGCCGGAGATGCCGGCGGCGACGTACAGCGTGGGCGAGACGACCTTGCCGGTCTGCCCGACCTGGTGCTGGTGATCGATCCACCCGGCGTCCACGACCGCGCGGGAGGCTCCGAGCGCCGCGCCCAGCGCCTGCTGCAGGTCCCGGACGACCGGCCAGTTCTCCGGTCCCTTGATCCCGCGGCCGCCCGACACGATGACGTCGGCCTCGGAGACGTCGAGCTCCTTGGATTCCGAGGTCTCGACGCGCAACACCCGCGCGCGCGGGTTGACGTCGCCCAGGTCGAGCGTCTCGACCGCGGCCTCCGCCGCGTCCGGCTTCGCCTCCGCGGCGAACACGTTCGGCCGCGTCGTGGCGATCTGCAGCTTCGCGGACCCGCAGTCGACCTCGGCCCGCGCCTTGCCGGAGTACACCGGCCGCCACGCGACGAGCCGGCCATCCTCGACGCGCAGGTCCATGACGTCGGCGAGCGCCGAGGCGTCGTGTCGCGCGGCGAAGCGCGGGGCGACGTCCTTGCCCATCGCCGTCGCCGCGATCAGGACGGCGTCGGGGTTCTCCTTCTTCGTCGCGGCGTCGAGCGCGCCGACGTAGCCTTTGTTGCTGTAGAGCGCGAGCTCGTCCTTGTCCGCCACGTAGACCTTGCCGGCGCCGTACCTGCCGAGCTCCTTCGCGAGCGCGGTCACGCCCTTGCCCGCGATCACCGCGGCCGCCGGGCCGCCGCCCAAGTTGCGCGCCAGCGACAGCGCCTCGAGCGAGGCCTTGCGGATCTTGCCGTCGCGCTGCTCGATGAAGACGAGGAATTTCACAGGACCTTGGCCTCTTCGCGGAGCAGCCGGACGAGTTCCTTCCCCGCCGCCGCCGGGTCGTCCGCGGGGATGAGCTTGACGGCCTGCCGCGCCGGGGGCAGCTCGAGCTTGCGCCAGCGGGTCTTCGCATTCGCCGGGTCCGCCTCGGGCACGCCCAGCTCCGCCAGCTTCTTCTCGGCGATGGGCTTCTTCTTGGCGGCCATGATGCCCTTGAGCGAGGCGTAGCGCGGCTCGTTGAGGCCCTTCTGCGCCGTCAGCACCACGGGCAGCGGGCACTCCACGACCTCGTGCGCGCCCTCGATCTCGCGGTGCGCCGTGATCCTTCCGTCTCCCACTTCGAGCTTGATGATGCTGCCGACGTGCGGCACGCCGAGGAGCTCGGCGAACATCGGGCCGACGAGCGACTCGTCGTAGCCCACGCCCTTCTGGCCGAACCAGTAGAAGTCGTACGCGCCGCCCTTCGCCGCCGCCGCCAGCGCCTTGGCCACTCCGAGCGCGTCGAGGAACGCCGTGCCGGTCGCGTCGATCCACGTCGCGTCGTCCGCGCCGCGCGCCAGGCACTCGCGCAGGCCCGTCTTGGCGCGCTCGGGCCCGACGCACGCGACCGTGACGGTCCCCGCGCCCCTGGCCTCCTTGATCTTCAGCGCCTCCTCGAGCGCGAACTCGTCGTAGGGCGACACGATCCACTTCACGTCCGCCTCGTCGATGGACTTCCCGTCGGCGCCGATCTTGATCTTGGTCTCGGTGTCGGGGACGTAGGCGATCGCCACGAAGGAGTTCACGGTCCTAGCTCACCTTCTTCAGGATCAGGCACCCGTTCGTCCCGCCGAAGCCGAACGAGTTGGACAGCACCGCCCGCGGCGAGGCCTTGCGCGCCGTGTTGGGCACGTAGTCGAGGTCGCACTCGGGATCCGGATTCTGGTAGTTGATCGTGGGCGGCAGCACGCCCTCGTGGACCGCGAGCGCGCAGATCGCCGTCTCGAGCCCGCCGGCCGCGCCGAGCAGGTGTCCCGTCATGGACTTCGTCGAGGAGACCGCGAGCTTCTTCGCGTGGTCGCCGAAGACCCGCTTGATCGCGATCGTCTCGGCCTTGTCGCCGAGCGGCGTCGAGGTGCCGTGCGCGTTGATGTAGTCGATCTCCTCGGCGTTCATCCCGGCGTCGGCGAGGCAGTTCCGCATGACGCGCGCGGGCCCGTCGCCGTCCTCGCTCGGGGCGGCAATGTGGTACGCGTCGCCCGACATCCCGTAGCCCACGAGCTCCGCGTAGATCCGGGCGCCGCGCTTCTTCGCGGCCTCGAGCTCCTCGAGCACGACGAGCCCCGCGCCCTCCGCGATCACGAAGCCGTCGCGGTCGCGGTCCCAGGGCCGCGACGCGCCCTGCGGGTCGTCGTTGCGCGTCGAGAGCGCCTTCATGACGCCGAACCCGCCGACCGCGAGCGGCGTGATCACCGATTCGGTGCCGCCGGCGATCGCCAGGTCGGCGTCGCCGTACTGGATCATGCGGTACGCCTCGCCGACCGCGTGCGCGCCGGTCGTGCACGCGGTCACCGTGGCGAGGTTGGGCCCCTTCAGGCCGTACTTGATCGAGATGTTGCCCCCGGCCTCGTTGACGATGAGGCCCGTGATGAAGAAGGGCGAGATGACCCGGGGGTTGCCGCCGTCCTCGACGTACTTGCGCATCGTGGCCTCGATGATCGGCAGCCCGCCGATCCCCGAGCCCACGACGACCGCGAAGCGCTCGCGGTTCTGATCCGTGACCGGGACACCCGAATCCTCCATCGCGATGTGCGCGGCCGCCATCGCGTAGTGGATGAAGATGTCCATCTTCTTGATCTCTTTCTTCTCGATGTACAGCGAAGGGTCGAATCCCTTCACCTCGCCGGCGATGCGGCAGGCGAATCGGGAGGCGTCGAAGCGGGTGATGGGTCCCAGGCCCGAGCGACCGGCGGTCAGCCCGTCCCAGTTCTCCTTGTTTCCCACGCCGAGCGGGGAAACCAGGCCCACCCCGGTGATGGCCACCCGGCGGGGCGAGGAAAGACGGGGCATGGAATTAGTTTTTCGAGGAGTTCTTCTCGATGTACTCGATGGCGTCCTTGACCTTCTGGATCTTCTCAGCGGCCTCGTCCGGGATCTCGATGTTGAAGGCTTCCTCGAAGGCCATGACGAGCTCCACCGTGTCGAGCGAGTCGGCGCCGAGATCGTCGACGAACGACGCCTCCGGGGTCACCTCGTTAGCGTCCACGCCGAGCTGCTCGACGATGATGCTCTTCACCTTTTCTTCGACAGCCATTCCTCTCTCCCTTCCTTGCTTGCTGGGTCCGAATGCCGACGTATTCTTCCCTAGATACCCCCCCGGGGCAATAGGCCCTAAACCGCCTACATGTAAAGTCCTCCGCTCACGTTGAGCACCGTTCCGGTGACGTAGGCGGCTTCCTCCGAGGCGAGGTACGCCACGGCCGCCGCGACGTCGTCGGGGCTTCCCAGGCGCTCGAGCGGGATCTGGCTCGACAGCTTCTCGCGGGCCTCCGGGGTCATCTTTTCCGTCATCGCGGTCGCGATGAACCCCGGCGCGACCGCGTTGCACGTGATGTTGCGCGAGGCGAGCTCGCGCGCGATCGACTTCGTCAACCCGATCAGGCCGGCCTTCGACGCGGCGTAGTTGGCCTGGCCCGCGTTGCCCATGAGCCCGACGACCGAGGTCACGTTCACGATCCGTCCGTACCGCTTGCGCACCATCCCCTTCACGACGGCCTGCGTCAGCAGGAAGACGCCGGTCAGGTTGGTCGCGAGCACGCGGTCCCAGGCCTCGCGGCCCATCCGCAGGACCAGGTTGTCCTCGGTGACGCCGGCGTTGTTGACCAGGACGTGGATCTCCCCGTGCGATCCGAGGGCCGACTTCACGGCGGCCTCGATCGACGACGGGTCGGCGAGGTCGAGCGGCAGCGCCTCCGCCTTCCCGCCGGCCGCCGCGATCGCGGAGACCACGCCCGAGAGCGCATCCGCCGAGCGCGCGGCGGCGAGCACGAGGGCGCCCTCCGCGGCCAGCCGCCTGGCGATCGCCTCCCCGATCCCGCGCGAGGCGCCGGTGATCAGGGCGATCCTCCCGTCGAAGCGTTTCATCGGAGCCGGAGTCTATCGTTGACCCTGTCATTCCGAGGGCCGCAGGCCCGAGGAACCTCTTTTTCGGCCACCCGGGCGACTCGACAGGGATCCCTCGCGGCGCTCGGGATGACAGATTGATCTATTCCGGTTTGGCGACGATATCCGGCAGCTCCGCGCTCCAGCGGTCCACGATCGTCTTCGCCAGGTCTGCGATGGCCAGGATCGCCGGGTGGTCCGGTCCGATCCCGACGGACTTCGTCTCCGCGGTCAGCACGACGAGGACGAACCGGCCCTTCTTCGTCCGGAGGATTCCCGAGTCGTTGCGCACGCCCGACATCGTGCCGCTCTTCCCGGCCCAGAGCGCCTCCGACGGAAACCGGCGCGCGATCCGCAGGCGCGTCGGGTCCTTGTCGAGGTAGGCGAAGATGCGGCGCGAGGACTCGGGATCCAGGAGCTCGCCGCGCGCCACCCTCGACATCCACTCGGCGACCTCGTCCGGCGTGATCACGCCGAGGCGGAGACCCTTCCACGGCGAGGGATCCTCGTCGCGGCGCGAATACGCGGGGAGCGTCGCGAGCAGCCGGATGTGGGCGAAGCCGAGCGACTCCATCCGCGCGTTGATCCGGTCCATGCCGAGCCGCGCGATCCACGCGTTGGTCGCCGTGTTGTCGGAGGGGCCGATCATCAGGGTGGTGAGGTCGTCCCACGTCGGATTGAGCCCGGCGTCCAGCTCGACGAGCATCCCCGAGCCGTCCGCCTTGCTCGCATCGGTCAGGCTCCACCGCTCCGCGAGGTCGACGCGGCCCTCCTCGACCGCGGCCATCGCCTCCGTGATCACGGCGATCTTGATGACCGACGCCGCCTCGAACTCGGAGGCGCCGTTGTGCGAGTACGTGCGGCCGCTCTCGACGTGCCGCGCGGCGACGCCCATCCGGCACTGGCAGCGCGCCTCGGCCACGCGCACCGCGGCGTCGAAGGGCGACTCGGCGGGTGGCGCGCTCGCGCACGCCGAAGAGAGGAGGACGGCGGCCAGCAGCGCCGGCGCCCTACGCATACCCCTCGACTTTGATCCCCTTCTCGATCCGCCTGACCAGCCCGGCGAGCACGTTCCCCGGCCCGATCTCGAGCGCGCGGTCCACGCCCTCCCGGGCGAGCCGCTGCACCGACTCGACCCAGCGCACCGGCGAGTCGATCTGCCGCACGAGGGCGTCGCGCAACGCGGTTCCGGAGCCTTCGGCACGCGCGTCCACGTTGGTGACGACGGGCACGCGGGCCTCTCCGAAGGCGGCCTTCTCGAGCAGCGGGCGCATCCGCTCGCGCGCCGGCGACATCAGCGCGCAGTGGAAGGGCGCCGACACCGGGAGGGGGATCGCGCGCTTCGCTCCGCGGGCCAGGCACGCCTGCGACGCCCGCGCGACCGCGGCGGCCTCCCCCGCGATGACGGTCTGCTCGGGAGAGTTGTAGTTGGCGGGCGAGACGACCTGGCCCTCGGCCGCCTCCCGGCACGCCGCGTCGACGCCGTCCGGCGGGAGCCCCACGATGGCCGCCATCGCGCCGACCCCGGCGGGCACCGCCTCCTGCATGAACGCGCCGCGTGCGCGCACGAGGAGCACCGCGTCCGCGAAACCGAGCACTCCCGCCGCCACGTTGGCCGCGTACTCGCCGAGGGAGTGGCCCGCGGCGAAGGCCGCGCCCTCGAGCCGCTCGGGGAAGCGCGCGCGGAGATCCTCGAACGCGGCGACGGAATGCGTGAGGATCGCCGGCTGCGTGTTCGCGGTGAGCTTGAGCTCCTCCTCCGGCCCCTCGAAGCAGAGCTTCGTGAGCGAGAAGTCGAGCACGTCGTCGGCCTCGTCGAAGATCAGGCGCGCGGCCGGCGATACATCGCACAGGGCCCTGCCCATCCCGACGAACTGACTTCCCTGGCCGGGGAAGAGGAGTGCAAGAGTCATTTTAGATTTTGGACTCTAGATTTTAGATTGGGCTGCGCCTTCATCGTCTTCGAATCTAAAATCCAAAACCTAAAATCTAGAATTGCTCATCTCACCACCGCAGCAACACGCTGCCCCAAACGAGCCCCGCGCCGAACGCCGTCATCAGGACCATGTCGCCGGTCTTCAGGCGGCCCTCGCGCACGCACTCGTCGAGCGCGATCGGGATCGACGCCGCGGAGGTGTTCCCGAAGCGGTCGATGTTCTTGTAGACCTTCCGGGGATCGATCTTGAGCTTTTCGCCGACGGCGTCGATGATCCGGAGGTTCGCCTGGTGCGGGATGAAGAGATCGATCTGTTCGTGCGTGAATCCCTGCTCGGTCAGCAGCTCGTGGCTGACGTCGGACATCGCCTTCACCGCGACCTTGAAGGTCTCGTTGCCCTTCATCTTGATGTAGGGCAGGCGCTCCTCGATCGCCTTCGGGTCGTTCGCCGGCCGGTCCGACCCGCCGCCCGGCATGCAGATGAAGTCGTGGTAGTTGCCGTTGCTCTTCATGAGACTGCCGAGGATGCCGTGGTCGCCCTTGGTCTTCTGCAGCACGACCGCGCCGGCGCCGTCGCCGAAGAGCACGCAGGTGTTGCGGTCGGTCCAGTCCACGATCCGCGACAGGATCTCGCCGCCGATCACGAGGACGTGGCTCGCCTTGCCGGCGCCGATCAGACCGTCCGCGAGGTGCAGCGCGTAGAGGAAGCCGACGCACGCGGCCGACACGTCGGACGCCGCGGCCTTCGTGGCGCCGAGATTGCGCTGCACCAGGCACGAGGTCGCGGGAAACGGCATGTCGCCGGAGATCGTGCCGACGAGGATCATGTCGAGGTCCTCGGGCTTGACGTGCGCGCGCTTGAGGGCGGCCTCGGCGGCGCGCGTGCAGAGCTCGGAGAAGTGCTCGCCGTCCGCGGCGATGTGGCGCTCGCGGATTCCGGTGCGGGTCGTGATCCATTCGTCCGAGGTCTCGACGAGCTTCTCGAGGTCGGCGTTCGAGAGGACCTTCTTCGGGACGGCGGCGCCCGTCCCGACGATCTTGGCGCGGTTCACAGACGCGAATCCTACGTCGCTTTGGAGAACGTCGCCTCGCGGGAATGCAGCTCGGCGATCTGGGCCTGGATCGAATCGGCCAGGCGGCGCTTCGAGAACTCGGCGGCGAACCGGACGGCGTTCTTGACGGCCTTCGCGGACGAGCGCCCGTGGCAGATGATCACGCAGCCCTTGACGCCCAGGAGGGGCGCGCCGCCGTACTCGGAGTAGTCGAGGCGCTGCTTGAACCGCCGGAAGGCGGACCGCGACAGGAGGAACCCGACCGACGCCTGGAGGGTCCGCTTGATCTCCTCGCGCAGGAGGTTCTCGACCATCTCGGCGAGCGCCTCGGACACCTTGAGGATGACGTTGCCGGTGAAACCGTCGGTCACGATGACGTCCACCGTGCCGTTGAAGACGTCGCGTCCCTCGACGTTGCCGACGAAGTTGAGGCCGGTCGCCTCGAGGATCTTGAAGGCCTCCTTCGTCTCGTCGGTTCCCTTCGAGTCCTCTTCGCCGATCGACATCAGGCCGATCGACGGGGCCTTCTTTCCGAACGCGAGCTGGGCGTAGATGGAACCCATGACGGCGAATTCCCTGAACTGCGCCGTCTTCGCGTCGGGGTTGGCGCCCACGTCGAGCAGCAGGCAGTGGCCGCGCAGATTCGGGAGGACCGTCGCGAGGGCCGGCCGGTCGACCCCCTCGATCGTGCCGATGACCATCTTCGCGCAGACCATGCCCGCGCCGGTGTGTCCCGCCGACACGAGGCCCTCCGCGCGGCCGTCGCGGACGCAGTTGGCGGCGATGCGGATCGAGGAGTTGCGCTTCTTGCGGATCGCCGCCGTGGCGGGATCCTCCATCGTGACGACCTCGGCGGCGTCCACGATCTCGATCTCGGAACCGCGGTAGCCGGCCTCGGCGAGCATCGGGGCGAGCACCCGCTCCTTGCCGACCAGGAGGCTCGAGATGCCGAACTCGCGGAGGGCCGCGACGGCGGCGTCCACGTTGACCGCGGGCGCGTGGTCGCCTCCCATCGCGTCGATCGCGATCCGCACGTCTAGACCCTCGTCCCTGGAGGCAACACGGGTTCGCGAATTATACCGAGGCCGAACCCAACCTAAGTATTGATGGCCTGCTTGCCCTTGTAGTACCCGCAGCGCGGGCAGACCCGGTGCGGCATCTTCGGCTCGTGGCAGTTCGGGCACTCCGAGAGCGCGGGCGGCGTCAGCGCGTCGTGGGCGCGGCGCTTGTCGCGGCGGGCCTTGCTGTGGCGCCGTTTGGGATTGGGCACGGTACTCCTCCTAGACTTTCTCCCGCAGGCCGCGCAGGGCGTCCCAGCGGGGATCGACGGTGTCGCGCTTGCACGCGCACGCGCCGAGATTCAGGTCCTTGCCGCAGGTCGGGCACAGGCCGCGGCAATCCGGACGGCACAGAGGCTTCATCGGCAGCGCCATCTGGACGCGCTCCTCGGCGATCGGCAGGAGCTCGACGATGGGCTGGCTCGGATCGTAGTACTGGGTGTCGAGGTCCGCGGGCGCGAGCTCGACTTCCTTCGAAGCGGCCGCGCCGGAGGGGACCGGCCGCGGCGTCAGAACGAGCGTGAACGCCTCGTCCTCCTGGAAGGGATACGGCGCCAGGCACCGGCTGCACTCGAGCTGCCCTTCGTACGCGAGGCGGGCCTCGAGGGCATACCCGCCGTCGATCCGAGACAGCTCCCCCGCGAGACGCAGGGGCGAGAGCGCGAGGAGAGGCTCGCGGTCGATCGCCGGGACCGAAACCGGCAGCTCGGCCTCGACGCGCAGAGGCTCGTCCAGCACGGACTCGAGAGAGAGGGTATGGGGCTTCATGACCGAACCGCGCATTGTAGCGTTGTCGCGGCCGTAGTCAAATGCCGCCGGAGAGCACAGCTGATAGCTTCCTCCATCGTGAAGATCGCCATTGACAGCCGCGCGCTTCTGAGCGAGCGCACCGGCATCGGGACCTACACGCTGGCGATCGCGCGGGGCCTCGCGGCGAGTCCCGGCGCCCGCGTCGGTCTCTTCGCGCCGCGCCCCCTCCCGCGCTCCCTCGAGGGCGCCGATGCGTTCTCCCTGCACACCGATCACCACCCCTTCGGCATCGTCTGGCTCCAGAGCACCCTTCCCCAGCGCCTCTCCCGCTGGCAGGCCGACGTCCTCGTGTCCGCGCTGACCATCGGCCCGGCGCGCGGCCGGGTTCCGTACGTCTCGGTGGTCCACGACCTGACGCCGCTGACCCATCCGGAGTGGCACTCGGGACGGACGCTGCTCGGCTTCGTGCCGCTCTGGGAGCGGACCGTCGAGCGGGCGGCGCGGTTCCTCTGCGTCTCGGACACCACCGCGCGGGACCTGGTCTCGCGGTACCCGGAGACCGCGCCACGGGTACGCGTCGCGAAGAACGGCGTCGACCGCGATTTCTTCTTCCCCGCGGACGAGCCCGCCGCGCTCCAGCGGACGCGGCAGCGCTACGCCGGCGGCCAGCGCTACATCCTCTATCTGGGGACTCTCGAGCCCCGCAAGAACGTGGAGGCGCTGGTCGTCGCCTGCGAGCGGCTCTGGGGGAAGCGGCGCTCCCGTCCCGACCTCGTGCTCGCCGGCGGCGCCGGGTGGAAGACCGGCGCCCTCCACCGGCGGATCGCGCGGTCCGCCTACCGCGACAAGATCCACGTCACGGGCTACGCGGCGCGCGACGCGGCGCGCGCGCTCTACCGCGCCGCCGAGGTGTTCGTCTACCCGTCGCTCTTCGAGGGCTTCGGCCTGCCGATCCTCGAGGCGATGGCGTGCGGGACGCCGGTCGTCGCGAGCACCGCCGACGCGCTCCGGGAGGTCGGCGGAGACGCCGCCCTCTACGCGCCGCCGCTGGACCCCGCGGCGCTCGCGGAGCGGATCGAGCGCGCTCTCGATGACGAGCCGCTTCGGGAACGCTGCCGCGCCGCCGGACCGGAGCGCGCCGCGGCGTTCTCCTGGGAGACCGCCGCCGCGCGGACCGCCGAGGCGATCCGGGAGGCCGCCGCGACCGGGGACGGGCACGCGTGAGAGCCTCGCGTCCGCCGCTCGTCGGGCTCGACGCCCGCAAGCTGACGCACTTCGGGATCGGCTCCTACGTCCGCAACCTGATCGAGGCGATCGGCCGCAGCCCGGAGTCCTCGGCGTACCGCTTCCGCGTCTACGTGCCGGCACGGGACCGGGAGGCGGTGCCGTCCCTGCCGGCTCACTTCGAGGTCGTGCCGGAGGAGTCGCCCGGCTACTCGCTGTCGGAGCTGACCCGTTTCCCGTGGCGGCTGATGCGGGACCGGCTCGACCTCTTCCACGCCACGCATTACGTGATCCCGCCGCTCTACCGGACGCGCGCGGTCGTGACGATCCACGACATCATCCACGTGCTCTATCCCCAGTTCCTGCCCAACCGCGCCGCGCTGCTCTACGCGCGCGTCATGATCGGCCGCGCGCTGCGGCGCGCCGATCGCATCATCACGGTCTCCTACAACAGCAAGCGCGACCTCGTGGACTACTTCGGCATCAGCCCGGCGCGGATCGACGTCATCTACAACGGCGTCGCGACGCGCTTCCGCGAAGGCATCGCCCACGAGGAGCGCGACCGCGTCGCCGCCAAGTACGGGCTGCCGCGGCCCTTCCTCCTCTTCCTCGGCGGCGAGAAGCCCCACAAGAACGTCCGCAACGTGCTGCGCGCCTTCGCCGAGGCGCGGCGCGAGCGGGACCTCCCGCACGCGCTGGTCCTCGCGGGGCCGATGCCGGCGAACAGGAGCCGGGTCGAGGCGCTGATCGCGGGCCTCGACCTCTCCGCGCGGGTCTTCCGCCCGGGAATCGTGCCGGAGGAGGACCTGCCCGGCCTCTACGCCGCTTCGGACGCGTTGCTCTACCCGACGCTCTACGAGGGCTTCGGGCTGCCCGTGGTCGAGGCGATGGCGTGCGGGGTACCCGTCCTGACCTCGTCGACCTCGGCGCTTCAGGAGATCGCCGGAGGCTACGCCCTCCTCGTCGATCCGATGGACGTCGCGGCGATCGCGCGCGGGATCGCCGAGATCGCGACGAACCCCGAGCGCCGCGCCGAGCTGGTCGAGCTGGGCCGCCGGCGCGCCGCCGACTTCTCCTGGGACCGGGCCGCCGAGCAGACGCTCAGGGTCTACGCCGAGGCGCTCGGAGACGGAAGGGGGAAGGGGGAAGGGGAAAGAGGGACCCCCGCCTCCCCCCTCCCCCCTCCCGCATACCGCTCGTGAAGACCGCCGTCGTTCACGACTGGCTGAACGGGATGCGCGGCGGGGAGAAGGTCCTGGAGGCGATCCTGCCCCGCGTCCCCGACCCGACGGTCTTCACGCTCTTCCACGTGCCGGGCTCCGTCTCCGAGACGATCGAGCGCTACCCCATCCGCGCGTCGTGGCTCAACCGGCTGCCGTTCGCGCGGCGCGGTTACCGCAACTACCTGCCCTTCTTCGCCTCGGCCGTCGAGTCGTTCGACCTCTCCGGATTCGACCTCGTCGTCTCCTCGTCCCATTGCGTCGCGAAGGGCGCGATCGCGCGCGGCGGCGCGCCGCACCTCTGCTACTGCCACACGCCGGTCCGCTACGCGTACGACCAGCTCGACCTCTACGTGCCGCCTCGCGCAGTCCTTCCCGATGCGCTGCGCGGGTTCAAGGTCGCGACGCTCGCGCGCCTCCGCGAGTGGGACGTCCGGACCGCGTCCCGCCCGACGCGCTACCTCGCCAACTCCTTCGCCGTCGCGGACCGGATCCGCCGCTTCTACGACCGCGATGCGACCGTGGTTCATCCGCCGGTCGACGTCGCCTTCTACGGTGAAGAGAGTCGCGAGGGCGCGCCGCCCCGGAAGGACTTCCTCCTGTGCGTGGGCGCGCTCGTCCCGTACAAGCGCTTCGAGGTGGCCATCGAGGCGGCGCGGAGGCTCGGCCGCCGGCTCGTCCTGGTCGGGCGCGGCCCGGAGGAAAACCGCCTCCGCGTGTCTGCGGGTCCGTCCGTAGAATTCGTGTCGGGTCTGCCGCCGGAGGGCCTGCGGGCGCTGTATCGCACCTGCGCGTTCTACCTGCAGCCCGGAGAGGAGGATTTCGGCATCAGCGCGGTCGAGGCGCTGGCCTGCGGCGCGCCGGTCGTCGCGCTCAACCGCGGCGGCGTGCGGGACATCGTCGAGGATGGCCGCAACGGCGTTCTCTACGAGGGAGACGATTCCGTCGCGCTCGCGGAGGCCGTCGAGCGGGCGTCCGCCGCGCCGTTCGACTACACTGCCCTCAGAGCCTCGGCCCTCCCCTTTCGCCCGGAACGCTTCGCCGAAGAGTTCGATACGGCCGTGAGAGAGTTGCTCGCATGATCCGCAAGTCGCGACGCGTCGCGGCGGTGCTGCTCGCCTCGGACGTCGGAGCGACGTTCCTGGCTCTGGCCGGCGCGTACTTCCTGCGCTTCCGCGCGGAGATCGTCCCCGTCACCAAGGGGATCCCGGACGCGTCCTCGTACTACCGGCTGTTCCCGCTGATCGCGCTCCTGTGGCCGCTCGTCTTCTACTTCTACGGTCTGTACCAGATCCGGCGCAACCGCTCGCGGGTCGACGAGGGCCTCGCGGTTCTCGTCGCGACGGGCCTCTCGACCCTGCTCCTCGCGGGCCTCGCGACCTTCTACCGCGGCTTCTCGTACTCGCGCCTCGTGCTCGTGCTCTTCTTCGGGCTCGACGTCCTGTTCGTGTTCGCCGGCCGGACGGCGATCCGCCGGTACATGGAGGAGGCGTGGCGCCACGGGGTCGGGATCCGGCGCGTCCTCGTCGTCGGCGCGGGGCGCCTCGGCCGGGCCGTCGTCGACAAGTTCCTCGAGCACCCCGAGGCCGGGCTCCGCGCGGTGGGCTTCGTCGACGACGACGCGGCGAAGCGGGGCGGCGCGCATCGCGAGGTCCCCGTCCTCGGAACGACCGGCGACGTCGCCCGGCTCGTCGAGGCGCACCGCGTCGACACCGTGTTCCTCGCCCTCCCTCTCGAGGCGCACCGCACGATGCTCGAGGTGCTCCAGGAGGTCGGCCGCACGGTCGCGGACGTCCACGTCGTGCCGGACCTGCTGCAATACATCACCTTCCGCGCGGGCGTCGAGGACCTCGACGGCCTGCCGGTCGTGCACCTCACGCAGGTCCCGCTGTCGGGATGGATGAGCCTCGTCAAGCGCGGCCTCGACGTCGGCATCTCCGCCGGCGCGCTCGTCGCGTTTGCGCCCGTCTTCGCCGGGATCGCCGCCGCGATCCGCCTCGCCGACGGCGGCCCGGTCTTCTACCGCCAGCGCCGCATGGGACTCGACGGCCGGCCCTTCGAGATCCTGAAGTTCCGCTCGATGGTCGACGGCGCCGAGACGGGGCTGGGTCCCACCTGGGCGAGCCCCGAGGACCCGCGCCGCACGCGGATCGGCGCGTTCCTCCGGCGGTGGAGCCTCGACGAGCTGCCCCAGCTCGTCAACGTGTTCAAGGGCGAGATGTCCCTCGTCGGGCCGCGCCCGGAGCGGCCCGAGTTCGTGCGCGAGTTCAAGGAGAAGTTCCCGCAGTACATGCTGCGCCATCGCGTGCGCGCCGGCATCACCGGCTGGGCGCAGGTCCACGGCTGGCGGGGAAACACGAGCCTCTCGAAACGCATCGAGTACGACCTCTACTACATCGACAACTGGTCGCTCGCGCTCGACATCAAGATCCTCTGGATGACGCTGCGCCACGGCCTGGACCAACGCAACGCCTACTGACCCATGTCCGGCCTGATCGCGGCGCTCGGCCGCCAGCCCCGGGGGCTGCTCGTGCTCGAGGGGTTCCTCTGGATCGCGATCCTCGGCGTCCTCGACTACTTCGCGCCGCCGGACCTCTCCTTCCTCATCTTCTACGTCGCCCCGGTCCTCTTCCTCGTGTGGTTCGTGGGCCGCTGGGCGGGACTCCTCGGCGCTTTCGCGTCCGCGGCATTCTGGACCTACGAGGACGTGCTCTCGCCGCACGCGTACCCGTCGACGGGTGTCGCCGACTGGAACATCGCCGTGCGACTCGTCTTCCTCGCGCTCTTCGTCTGGGTCGTGGCGGATCTCAAGCGCGTCCTCCAGCGCGAGAAGCAGGCCGAGCAGGAGCGCCTCGAGCGCGACGTCCGGATCGCGCAGGAGGTGCAGGCGCGCCTCTTCCCGCGCATGGCGCCGCAGATTCCGAACCTCCAGTGCCAGGGCGTCTGCCGGCCGGCGCGCGGGATCGCGGGGGACTACTACGACTTCGTGACGCTCGACGGAGGCCACGCGGGGATCGCGGTCGCCGACGTCGCCGGGAAGGGCCTCCCGGCGGCGCTGCTCATGGCGAGCCTCCAGGCCGCGCTGCGAAGCCTCGTCTCCAGGGCGAACGAGGCGCCCGCGGTCCTGGCGCGCGACCTCAACGCGCAGCTGTGCGAGCTGACCGAGCCGACCCGCTTCGCCACGCTCTTCTGGGGCGTGTTCGACGAACGCGGCCGGACCCTCAACTACGTCAATGCCGGCCACAACGCGCCGCTCCTCATGCGAAAGGCCGGCGCGGTGGACCGCCTCGCCGCCGGAGGCCGGCCGCTCGGCGTGTTCCCCGACTCGGAGTACCGCATGGACAGCGTCTCGCTCGCGGCCGGAGACGTCCTCGTCGTCTACACCGACGGTGTGACCGAGGCGCCGGACGCGGAGGAGCGCGAGTTCGGGGAGGAGCGCCTGCTGGAGTCCGTGCGCGCGAACGAGGACCGTCCGGTCGACGAGATCTGCCGCGGCGTCCTGAAGGCGGTGGACGCGTACCAGGCCGGACTCCCGCAGCAGGACGACATGACCCTGGTCGTCGCGCGGGTGACTTAGACTCCTAGCGGGCCGCTGCGCGGCCCAACCTGAGAGAGAGGGGAAGTCTCAGCAGCACCCTCTCCCTCAACAGGATCTTCCGTCGCTCACACCAGGCTGCGCATGCGCCGAATCCGGCGGCGGAGGTCGAGCAACTGATCGACTCCCGGAGAGACGCCCCCGAACGCGCTCGCGGTGTAGACCGCCACGACCGCCGCCGCGTCGTCGCGGGCGGCGGGCACCTCCTCCCCGAACAGGCGCGCGACCTCCTCCGGCGGGACCGAGGCCGCGACCGCGCCGCGGCGCCGCGACAGCAGGCGCCGCAGGGCGATGTACGCGCGGGTGGCGGGGGCCGCCGGGCGGTGCGGGGCGAAGACTCCGCGGACGAGCAGCCACGCGACCAGCACGGTCGCGAGCAGGAGGCCGGCCGTAACCGCGGAGAAGGACTCCTGCGCCGCCTTCCCGAAGCCGGCGAGCCGCGCCGCCGCCGCCCCGACTCCCTCCCGGACCGTCTCCACGACGCCGACCTGGTCGCCCGCGTCGTAGCCCAGGATCCGACGGTCGTAGAGAAACTCGATCTCGCGTCCGAGCGCGGAGAGCCGCGTCCAGAGAGAGTACGTCGAGAGCGCCGGGGGGATGCCGGCCGGCGGCGTCGGATCGAGGACCGCGAACCCGCTCCCGTCGAGGTCGGCCTCCACCCAGGCGTGGAGGTTCTGGGCCCGGACCACGATCGAGCTCCCGAGGAGCCCGGCCTCGCCGCCGTAGGAGCCCGTCACGAGCCGCGCGCGGATGCCGCGCGAGGCGAGCATCATGGCGGCCGCCGAGGCGAAGTACTCGCAGTGCCCGGCCTTCGAGCGCGTCAGGAAGTGCACAATGGGATCGCCCCGCGGCTTCGGCGGCTCGAGCGTGTAGATGAAGTCCCGGCGAAAGTGCTCCTCGATCCGGCGGTAGATCTCCAGCGGGCTCGAGAGGTCGCCCGTCAGCCTGTACGCGTACTGCCGCACCTCGTCGGGCACGTCGGACGCGGGGATCACCCCTCGGCCCGAGCCGCGCGGCGCCGCGCCGCGCACGTCCGCCTCGTAGCGCACCGAGCCGCGCGCGGTGCCGACCTGGAGGACGCCGTCCTGCATCTCGGAGGCGCGGCCCTTGTCCACGCGGACGGCGTAGGTCCCGTACGGCAGGAACAGGAAGCCCTGCCCGTACACGTTCAGGTCGACGGACACGACCGAGAGCGGCCGCTCCGGCGCGGGGACGGGCAGCGTGAACGCGGACTTCTCGCCGCGCCGCGTGCCGATGCGGGGGTCTCGGACCCAGACGCCCTCGTCGTACTGGGTGAACACGGCCTCTCGCAGCCGCAGCTCGTCCGCGACGGGGAGCGGGGGCGACGAGGAGAGCCTCAGCACGACGCGGTCGCTCCGCTTCGCCGCGGCGAAGGCGTCGAGGTCGACGCGGTCCGACGCGACCGCCTTCGAGAACGCGTCGTCGACGCGGAACGGGGCCACCGCGAACGGACCGTGGAGGCGCGGCAGGAGGAAGAAGAGCGGCGCCGAGAAGGCGACGCCGCCGGCGATCGCGGCGACGGTCAGCCCGCCCGTGGGCACCGACTCGAGCACCCGCCGCGGCGGCGCGTCCTCGAAGTCCGCGAGGACGGCCAGCCGCGCGAGCGTCCGGAACGACAGCCAGGCCATGACCACGAAGTAGAGGACCGAGGAGACGTGCGTGGACGAGGAGGCCGCGGCGAGGGTCAGCAGGAACAGGACGAGCAGGGCCATGCGCGCCTCGCTCGGCCTCTTGAGCGACGCGAGCTTCGCGAGCGCGGTGAAGAGCAGCAGGTGCGTGACCGACCGCAGGAGCCCGACGCGGAGCGTGGCGGTCTCGAAGCCGAGCCAGCCGAGGTAAACGAGGCCCGCGACGTTCATCGACGCGTTCGAGATGCGGATCGGCCGGCCGACGAGGCCCCGCCAGGCGAGCCAGACCAGCGCGGCCTCGTAGACCAGGATCGCGCGCACGCCGGTGCCCCCGGTCCAGATCAGGGGGATCGGGGCGAGCGCGGCGGCGGGCAGGAGCACCCGAAGGTACGCCGCGCGCAGGCCGGCGGTCATCTCCTTCACGGCGGTCAAGCCGCGGTCCTCTTCGTCGCTCTCATCGGGCGGCCCTCGGCGGCGTTCTCACGCGATGATCCAGCACAGGTCGGCCTTGCGCAGCGAAGGGAACTCCGGAGCGGTCGCGGGGTCGACGGGCTCGAGCCGCGCGAGCGCCTCGAGGATACGGAGGCGCTGGGCGCGGCCGGTCTGCGCCGACACGCGCACGCCACGCGCCATGAATCCGACCTCGGCCCCGCGCGAGAGCAGGAGCAGCGCCTGCCCCGCGCAACGGGCGACCGCGTTCTCGAAGCGGGCGAGCGCCTCGGAGTCGATCGGCTCGGGCAGCGCGTTGTCGATGACCAGGAACACGACGCGGTCGCGCTCCGCCTCGCGCTCGCGGACGATCCAGCGGCGCATCCGCGCGGACTGCTTCCAGTGCAGGTCGCGCAGGTCGTCGCCCGGCGAGAACTCGCGCAGCGTCCGGATGTCGGGGCCGCCGCCGCGCTGGCGCGGGTGGGGACGGCCGCCGCGCGAGTCCTCGGGAGGCACCGGCGGGATCGCGGTCACCTCGGGAAGCGGGTAGACGACGATCTCGCGCGACAAGGACGCCTTGCGGTACTTGCGGAAGAGGCCGATCGGGAAACGCGACAGCAGGCCCGCGTCGGCCTCGTGGAAGACGCCGCGGCGCGGGAAGCGGCCCTCCACGACGAGCTCCCGGGTCTCGCCGGGGCGGAGCGGCTCGATCCACAGCGGGCCGGGCAGCGACTCGTGGAGGAAGAAGAGCGACTGCGCCGTGCCGGTTCGCAGCCGGTTCTCGAGCCGGAGCTTGAGCCAGGCGGGCCGCGTCGCGACGACCTCCCCCACCGTCTCGAGCTCGCACAGGACTCCCCGGACGTTCCGTCGCGACAGGACGCCCGAGACGATCATCGCCGCGAGCATCGCGGCGAGCACGAGGTAGAGCCCGTTGTTGCCGGTGTTCGTGGCCGCGATCGCGACCACGAGGCAGAGGAGGATGTAGCCCAGGCCGAAGTTCGTGATCCGGATTTCCCAGTCCGGGATGAGGCGGTTCATGGGATCAGACCGGCACCGCCACCTGGGTGAGGATCCTCCTCACGATCTCCCTCTCCCGCCCCCCCGCTCCGAACCCGTCCGACGAGACGGAGAGGATGCGGTGCGCGAGGACCGCTTCCGCCACGGCCTGCGCGTCGTCCGGCGTGGCGAACGCACGGCCGTGCAGGAGGGCGTGCGCCTGGGTGGCGCGGAAGAGCGCCTGCGCGCCGCGGGTCGACACCGGCAGGCGCAGCTCCGCGGTGCGGCGCGTCGCGCGCACGAGCGCGTGCAGGTAGTCGAGGAGCGCGTCCGAGACGTTGACCCGCTCCGTCTCCTCCTGGAGCGACAGGACCTCCGACGGCCCGAGGACCGGCGGGATCGACGCGAGCACGCGCTCGGTGCCGCCCCGGCGGAGCAGCATGCGCTCCTCCTTCTCGGACGGGTAGCCGAGCGAGAGGCGCAGGAAGAAGCGGTCCATCTGCGACTCGGGGAGCGGGTACGTGCCCAGGTACTCCACCGGGTTCTGGGTCGCGACGACCATGAACGGCTGCGGCAGGATGCGCCGGTCCGTCTCGACCGTGACGGCGCCCTCGTTCATCGCCTCGAGGAGGGCCGACTGCGTCTTGGGCGTCGCGCGGTTGATCTCGTCGGCGAGAACGACGTTCGCGAAGATCGGGCCGGGGTGGAACTCGAAGCGGTCCGCGGGCGCGTGGAAGACCGAGATGCCGATGACGTCCGCCGGCAGGGTGTCGCTCGTGAACTGGATGCGTCGGAACTCGAGCGAGAGGCTCCGCCCGAGCGCGCGCGCCAGGGTCGTCTTGCCGACGCCGGGCACGTCCTCGATGAGCACGTGCCCGCGCGCGAGGAGCGCGGTGAGGAGCAGGTCCACCGCGCGCGGCTCGCCGCGGTAGGCCAGCGCGACGTTCTCGCGCAGCTTCGAGAGCGTCGAGGCGGGAGCGTTCATCGGGGGCTCCGGATCCCCGTGCGCATCCGGTCGACCGCGGCCCGAAGCTCCCCCTCTCGCTCGAAGGGCAGCACGAGGACGCCGCCGTCCCCCACGACGATGGCCGTGTCCTTCACGCCCGGCGCGATGACCGGGACCGGCGAGAGCACGAGGTTGCCGGCGTCGTCGCTCGGCCCGCGCAGCTCCCGCACGGAGCGCCACGTCCCGACGTCGCTCCAGCCGGCGTCGAGCGGCACCGCGCGGATCCCCGCCGCCTTCTCCATGACCGCGTAGTCGATCGAGATGTTCGGCAGCGCCGCGTAGGCCGCGTCGGACGCGCTCGCGGCCCACGCCTCGACGCCGCGCAACAGGTCGGCCGCCACCCGCCGCGCCTCGGCGAGGAGCCGCGAGGGACGGAAGACGAAGATGCCGGCGTTCCAGAAGTGCCGGCCGGTGCCGGTCAGACGCTCGGCGTGCTCGGGCCGCGGCTTCTCGGTGAAGCCCGAGACCCGGCCTCCCTGATGCTCGACGTAGCCGAAGTCGGGCTCGGGACGCGTGGGCACGGCCGTGAGGATGACGACCGGCGCCTCGTCCGCGATCGCCGCCGCCTCGACGAGCGCCCGGCGGAACGCGTCGCCGTCGCGCACCGTCTGGTCGGCGGGGATCGCGGCGGTCACGGGATCCCCGTCGGCGGCGAAGCGGACCGCCGCCGCGAGGATGGCCGGGCCGGAGTTGCGCCGCGCGGGCTCGCGGAGGATCCGCTCCGGCGGCACGTCCGGGAGCGCCTCGCGGACCAGCCGGGCGTAGGGCGCCGCGGTCGCGACGAACACGTCCCCGGCGCCGGCGAGCGGCCGCACGCGCTCGTAGACCTCGGCGATCAGGCTTCGGTCCGAGAGGATCGGGAGGAACTGCTTCGGGCGGTCCTCGGTCGACAGCGGCCAGAGCCGCGTCCCCGCGCCGCCCGCGAGCAGGAGGATCCTCATTCGGATGTCATCCCGAGGGCCGTCAGGCCCGAGGGACCCCTTTCACGCCGCGATCTCCCCGAAACAGGGATTCCTCGTCGCTCCGCTCCCCGGAATGCCAGCGGGTTCATTCCCATTTGAGCCCCAGCAGTTCCACTTCGGGAACCAGAGTAACCGAGAACTTCTCGGCCACGGCGTCCCGCATGGCGCGCATGAGCTCCAGGACGTCCCGCGCGCGGGCGCCGCCGGTGTTCACGATCACATTGGCGTGGCGCGGCGAGATCAGGGCGGCGCCCCGGGCGCGCCCCTTGAGGCCGCAGGCCTCGATCAGGCGGCCGGCGTAGTCGTCCCTGGGGTTCTTGAAGACGCTGCCCGCGTTGGGCTCGCTCGGCAGCGCGCCGCGACGCTTCTCGGCCACCGAGCGGGTCTTCGCGTCGATCTGCTCCCGCGGGGCGCGCGCCAGCTTCAGGACCGCCTCGCTCACGATGTCGCGCGACTCCACGAGCTCGGTGTTGCGATAACCGTGGCGGATCTGCGAGGCCTCGACCGCTCGCCGTTCGCCCGAGCGCGAGACCAGCCGGACCGTCTCGAGGACGTCGAAGATCTCGCCGCCGTACGCGCCGGCGTTGATCCGCACCGCCCCGCCGATCGATGACGGGATCCCCGAGATCGCCTCGATGCCCGACAGGCCGGCGCGCGCCGCCGCCGCGCAGACGCCGCCGAGCGCGGCCCCGCCTCCGGCCCGGACCCTCTCGCCGTCGATCGCAATCTCCAGAAAGTCGCCCTCCAGCCGGACGACGTAGCCCGGGAACCCTTCGTCGGCGACCAGGATGTTCGACCCCATGCCCAGGAGCGCCAGCGGCAGGCCCTCGGCCGCCGCCGCCGCGAGCACGCGCGCGAGCGCTCCCTCCGTCCGGACGCGGCAGAGGAACCGCGCGGGACCGCCGATCCGCCAGGTCGTCAGGGCCGAGAGCGGGGCCTCCTCCTGGACGGAGCCCTCCCGCTCCGAGAGCGTCACCCCCATCGCGAGACGACCGCCATCGCCGCCGCGGCGTAGACGCCGCCGAGCACGTCGTCCGCGACGACGCCCCAGCCCCCCGGGAGAGCCTGCAGCCCCCGGATGCCGAGCGGCTTGACGACGTCGAAGCCCCGGAAGAGGACGAAGGAGGCGATCCAGGCCCACGCCGGCGCGCCCGCGGGCCATCCCCACGCGACTCCCGCGCACGCGATCAGCTGTCCGGCGACCTCGTCGATCACGATGCAGCCCGGATCCTCCGCGGCGAGCGCGCGGCACACCGGACCCGAGACGGCGACGCCCAGGAGACCCACGGCGAGCCCGGACATCAAGAGTCCGACCGGCGAGCCTACGATGCCGGCATGGGATCGAAGCAGCCACGCGATCGCGAGCCCGACGAGCGACCCCGCGGTCCCCGGCGCGACGGGCGAGAGCCCGGCGCCGAAGGCGGTCGCGAGGAACGCGGAGACGGGCGCCGCGGCGAAGGCCCGGCGGGCGTCCGACATTGACACCGGATCGTGCCGGAGAGAAGATTCGTGCGTCGTCATCCTCATCGCGTCCGACGGTTCGAACCCGCACTCGAACCGAATCAATCCTGCCGCAATCGCCGTCGAAGTCTATAATCGCGCAGAACGCGCGGAATTTTTCCCACATCGAGAAAGGTGAGGACATGTCCAGCGTGAAACCCAACGAGAAATGGCGCGCCGTCGAGACGGCGCTGACGCAGATCGAGCGCCAGTTCGGCAAGGGCTCGATCATGCGGCTCGGAGAACGGCCCGAGACCACGATCGCCGTCATCCCGACCGGCTCTCTCGCCGTGGACGCCGCGCTCGGCGTCGGCGGCATCCCGCGGGGCCGCGTCGTCGAGATCTTCGGGCCGGAGTCGTCCGGCAAGACGACGCTCTCGCTCCAGATCATCGCGCAGGCCCAGAAGGCGGGCGGCCTCTCGGCCTTCATCGACGCCGAGCACGCCCTCGACTCCGAGTACGCCAAGAAGCTGGGGGTCGACACGGACAACCTGCTGGTCTCGCAGCCGGACAACGGCGAGCAGGCCCTCGAGATCGCCGAAATGCTCATCCGCTCCGGGGCGATCGACGTCATCGTCGTGGATTCCGTCGCGGCGCTCGTCCCCAAGGCCGAGATCGAGGGCGAGATGGGCGAGGCGCAGATGGGACTCCAGGCGCGCCTGATGTCCCAGGCCCTGCGCAAGCTGACGGCCATCGTCTCGAAGAGCGGCACGAGCCTGATCTTCATCAACCAGATCCGCGAGAAGATCGGCGTCCTCTTCGGCAACCCCGAGACCACGACGGGCGGCCGCGCCCTCAAGTTCTACTCTTCGATCCGCATCGACATCCGCCGGATCGCGTCGCTCAAGGACGGCGACACGGTCGTCGGCTCGCGCACGAAGGTCAAGGTCGTCAAGAACAAGGTGGCCTCGCCCTTCCGCCAGGCCGAGTTCGACATCAACTACGGCGAGGGCATCTCGCGCGCGGGAGAGCTGATCGACCTGGGCCTCGAGACCAAGCTCGTCGAGAAGTCCGGCGCGTGGCTCTCGTACGGCGACCTGCGCATCGGCCAGGGCCGCGAGAACGCGAAACAGTTCCTGAAGGACAACCCGGACCTCGCCGCGGAAATCGAGAAGAAGCTGCGCAAGACGCTGGGCATCGCGGGAGGCGCCGCCGACGCGGCGCTCGGCACGGCGACGCCGCCCGAGCCCGTCGAGCCGGCGAAGGAGAAGCCCCGGAGGCCCGGGGCCTCGCCGTCGGCGTAGCCGCGCTGTCATCCCGAGGACCCGAGTGCAACGAAGGGGACGAGGGACCCCTTGCAACGCCGTGCCGCCTCTTCAAGAGGGATCCCTCGCTCCGCTCGGGATGACAGGCTCGCGGGAACATCTTCGGCGATGCTCGGGTTCCCGATGACGATGCGACGCCTTTCGAGCGCTCGCCTGATGGCGGGCGCTCTTCTCTTATCGGCGCTCTCCCTCGCTCGTCTCGGCGCCGAGCCGCTGATCCTCGCGGCGGAGCGGGCCGACGGCTCCTGCCCCGCGGACGCGAAGGTCCTGGGTATCGCGAGGCTCGGCGCGGCGCTGCCCGAGGGGTCGACGAGCTCCCGCTGCGTGTTCCTCGCCTCGCTCGCGGGGCTCACCGACGCGGAGATCGACGAGACGGTCTCGCGGCTCGCGGCCCTGCGCGCCGCGGGCGGTCTGATCCTGTCGCTGCCCGCCGGCGCCGAGCCCGAGCGCGTCTCCTACGCGGTCAAGCGCCTCTCGTCGATCTTCCGCTCGGGCTCGCCGGAGGGCAAGGTCGCGCTGTACGCCGACCAGGCGCCGACCGGGGAAGCCGCCGAGGAGCTCGCGCCGTACGTCGACGCGCTGGTCGTGCGCCCCGGCGGCGCGGCCGGAGCCGAGGGTTCCGAGTCTCCGCAGCGCGTCTGGGTGATCGCCGCGGTGAGCGCGGAAGGATCCGCGGCGGACGCGGTGATCCGCGCCCTCGCCGGGCACCCGCGCGCGGTGCTCGCCGCCGCGATCGCCGAGGGGCGGCCTCTCACCGACGCCGACGTCGAGGGCCTGGGACGGCTTTCGCGGTACCTCACCGCGGACGCGTCGCCCGATCCGACGAAGACGGAGGTCACGCACAAGGACGGCTCCCGCGTCGAGGCCCTGCGCTACTTCGACGCGAAGACCTTCTCCCCCACTCTGTTCCTCGCCTCGGATGCCTCGGGCGCTTCGGGCGAAGCCCGCATCGAGCTCAGTGGCGGCCCGTTCGAGCGCGCGTCGGTCGAGAATCTCGCGAGCGGCGTGCGGCGCGACTTCGAGCTCAAGGGCGGCACCGCGCTCACGCTGGACCTCTCCAAAGGACCGCTCGCCGTGGCCCTCAAGCCCATGGCGAAGGCGGGCGGCGAGACGCGCGCGCAGGTGAACGTCGGCGCGACGCGCGGGCTGACGGCGGACGAGATCATCGCGCACGAGCGGGCGTGGGACGCCGGGCAGCGCGCGAAGTGGGAGACCTACACGGCGGCCATGGACACGTCCCTGCGTTTCCGGATCGCCGAGTTCCAGGACTCGCTCGACCTGACGATCCGCGGCCCCTTCTTCGCGGCCAGGGACAAGCCGGCGGACTGGGTCTGGGAGGAGTTCTTCCTGAACGGCGTCCGGTGGAAGGGCCGGACGATCCCGAGGCTTCCGATCCTGCAGCCCGAGAAGGTGACGACGCTCCCGCTCGACATCCGCCTCTCGGAGGAATACGTCTACGAGCTGGCCGGCGAGACGACGCTCGACGAGCGTCCCGCGTACCGCATCGACTACCGGCCCAAGTCCGCCGTCGGCGACAAGCCGCTCTACCGCGGCACGGCGTGGATCGACAAGGAGACCTTCGCGCTCCTGCGGCGCGAGTCGATCCAGCTGAACCTCAAGGGCGACACGCTGTCGAACATCCAGACCGAGTACTACCGCGCGGTGCCGTCGCGGCCCGAGGTCGTCCTGCCGCTCGCGATCCGGGGCCAGCAGGTCTTCTCGACGGCCGGCCGCGTCACCGCGATCGAGCGGTACGTCGTCATGTCGGACGTCGTGATCGATCCGCCAGACTTCCAGACGCGCCTCGCCGAGGCGTACGCGTCGAAGCTCCAGATCGTGCGCGACACCGACCAGGGCCTGCGCTACCTCGTGCCGGACAAGACCAATCCAAACGAGCGGGTCGTCGAGAACGGCTTCGCGCGCCAGAGCCTCTTCGGGCTGACCGGCGTCTTCTACCAGCGCTCCGACGACTATCCGTTTCCGCTGCTCGGCCTGCAGTACTTCGACTTCGACCTCTTCCACAAGCAGAAGCAGCTCTCGGTGTTCTTCGGCGGCGTGCTCCTGTTCGCCAACTACACCGATCCGGCGTTTCTCGGCACGCACATGGATCTCGGCGCCGACGTGTTCGGCCAGGCGCTGCCGTTCACCGAGCAGGCGTATCGCGGCGGCGAGGAGATCGTCTCCGAGCGCATCAAGCACCTGACCGAGTTCGGGCAGGTCAACCTCGGTCTGCCGATCGGGCCCTACCTGAAGACCTCGCTCGGCGTCTTCGGTCAGTGGGACAACTTCCAGCGGCACGAGGACACCGGGCCCAACTTCGTGACGCCGGTCGACACGATGACGTACGGAGCCGAGCTGCGGCTCGCCTGGAACCAGGACGGGTACAACTTCGTCGCCAAGGGCAGCTACGCGTCGCGCGCGAAGTGGGAGCCGTGGGGCGACCCGGCCACCTCGGGCTACGATCCGAACCAGAAGACGTACTGGAAGTACTCGGCCGAGCTCACCAAGGGCTTCTACTTCTCCAAGTTCCGGAAGCTCGGCGTCTCCGTGTCCTATCTCGACGGCGCGCGCCTCGACCGCTGGTCGCAGTGGGACTTCGGCCCCTTCACGACGAACAAGATCGCCGGCTTCCCGAGCGGCAGCGTGCGCGCGGACCAGGCGTTTCTCGCCAACCTCTCCTACGGCGTGAACCTCGGCGAGGTGCTCCGCTTCGGCATCAACTACGATCAGGCCCTCGTGACCCAGAAGCTCTCGGGCTACGACCACACCTACTTCTCGGGCGCCGGTCTCGACCTCGACATGAATGGCCCGTGGGACAACACCCGGATCCGCATCGAGACCGGCTACCCGGTCGTCGCGCACGGCGTGAAGGGACTCACGCTGAATTTCAACTTCCTCAAGGTCTTCTAGGCGCGCGCTCCGCGTCGCGTGGCGGGCGAGACCTCTCCGGCCCGCTGCTAGAATGCGCGTCCATATGGCCGAACCGATCCCCATGCCCTCCGCCGTGACCCCGATCCGGCGGGCGCTCGTCTCCGTCCACGACAAGTCGGGAATCGCCGACCTCGGGCGCGAGCTCGTCTCCCACGGCATCGAGCTCGTCTCGACCGGCGGCACCGCCGCGCACCTCAAGGACGCCGGCGTCGCCGTCACGCTCGTCGAGGAGAAGACCGGCTTCCCGGAGATCCTCGGCGGCCGCGTGAAGACGCTGCACCCCAAGATCTTCGGCGGCGTGCTCGCGGACGACTCGCGCGAGGACCACGCGCGCGACATGGCGGAGACCGAGATCGAGGCGTTCGACCTCGTCGTCGTGAACCTCTATCCGTTCGAGAAGACGGTGGCCGCCGGCAAGGGGCGGTCCGAGGTCATCGAGATGATCGACGTCGGCGGGCCGGCGATGATCCGCGCGGCCGCCAAGAACCACGCGCGCGTGGCCGTGGTCGTGGACCCGGCCGACTACGCGACCGTCCTCGAGGAGATCCGCCAGATGGGCGGCACCAAGCTCTCGACCCGCGAGCGGCTGGCCGCGCGGGCCTTCTCCCGCACGGCCGCCTACGACGCCGCGATCGCCGGCTACTTCGCGAGCTCGGTGCGCGAGCCCTACGCGTTCCCCGAGAGTCTCGTCTTCGCGTTCGACCGGGTGGGCGCGCTGCGCTACGGCGAGAACCCCCACCAGCGCGCCGCGCTCTACGCGTTCCCCTCGGCGCCGCCGGACGCGCTCGTCCGCTTCCAGATGCTCCAGGGCAAGGAGCTCTCGTTCAACAACCTCCTCGACCTCGACTCGGCCGTGACGCTGGCCCGCGACTTCGAGGGATCGGCCGCGGTGATCGTCAAGCACAACAACCCGTGCGGCGCGGCCATCGGCGACACGATCTCGGAGGCGTTCGGCCGCGCGTTCGCGTGCGATCCGCTGGCGGCCTTCGGCGGCATCATCGCGATCCGCGGGAAGGTCGACGGGGCGCTCGCCTCGCTCGTGCTCCAGCACTTCGTGGAGGTCGTCGCGGCGGACGATTTCACCGAGGAGGCGCTGTCCTTCTTCGCCAAGAAGCCCAACATCCGGCTGCTCAAGGTCTGCGTGTCGCGCCGGCCGGTGCAGGGCCTCGACTGGAAGCGCATCGAGGGCGGGCTCCTCCTCCAGGACTCCGACGGCGAGCCCGATCAGAGCTCCAGCTGGAAGATCGTCTCGCAGCGCAAGCCGACCGCCGTCGAGCGGGCCGCGTGCGAGCTCGCCTGGCGGGTCGCGCGGCGCGTCAAGTCGAACGCGATCGTCCTCGCCAATGCGCGCCAGACGATCGGGATCGGCGCGGGCCAGATGAGCCGCGTGGACGCCTGCCGCCTCGCCGTGACCAAGCCCGTCCTGCCGATCGTCAATTGCGGCGCGGCCTCCGACGCCTTCTTCCCGTTCCGGGACGGCGTCGACATCCTGCACGAGGCGGGAGTCACGGCCGTCGTCGCGCCCGGCGGCTCGATCCGCGACGCGGAGATCGTGGCCGCGGCCGACGAGCACAACATGGCGTTCCTCATGGCGCCGCGCCGCCACTTCCGACACTGAGGTGAGGCGGCTCCGGCTGCCCCTCGCGGTCGTTTCGTTTCTCCTCGCGGCAGCCGCGCTCGCCCAGGCGCCGCCCGCGATCCCGCCGGACGCGGCCGCGCTCCTGACCGCGGCCACGACCCTCTATGGCGACGGCTCCGCGCACGGCGCCGCGTTCACGCAGGTCTACACGCCGTCGGGCTTCGCGACCTCGCGCCGCGAGTCCGGCCAGATCTGGATCCAGGCGCCGCAGCGCCTCCGCTTCGACTACGCGGCGCCGGAGAAGAAGGTCTTCACCTACGACGCGGGCGAGGGCCGCTTCTTCTCGCCCGAGGACAGGCAGCTCACCATCCGCAAGCTCTCGCCTCAGGAGATCGCGCGCCTGCCGATCGTCTTCCTGACGAGCCCCGCCGACCTCGCGAAGCGCTACGAGATCCAGAGCGACGCCTCGGGCGCGATCCTGTTCAAGCCGCGGGCGCCGGATCCCGACCTCGCGTGGCTCAAGCTGTCGATCGCCGCGAAGGGCGCCGTCGACGCGCTGTCCTACGAGGACGGCTCGGGCAGCCGCACCGAGTTCCGCTTCGAGAATTGGACGAGCGAGAAGGCGCGGCCACCGGCGGACTACAGGATCGAGGGACCCAAGGGCACGCGGATCGTCCAGAACTGAGACGACCGGCGATTCCGCCGGGCGTCTCCTTCCGAGCAGAGCGAGGGATCCCGTGACGTGTTCGGTCAGTGGTCATATAGGATTCCGCCCATGGCCCAGGAGTTCTCGTTCGACGTCGTGAGCAAAGTCGACCTGCAGGAGGTGTCCAACGCCGTCCAGCAGGCCTCGAAGGAGATCGCCACGCGCTTCGACTTCCGCGGGAGCAAGTCGAAGATCGAGTGGAACGAGAAGGAGCTCCAGCTGACGCTGACGTCCGACGACGAGCACAAGCTCAAGAGCGTGATCGACATCCTCGAGACGCGGCTCGTCAAGCGCGGGATCGCCGTCAAGTCGCTCGACTTCCAGAAGGTCGAGCCGGCGGCCATGGGCACCGTCCGCCAGCTCGTCAAGATCCAGCAGGGCATCCCGGTCGAGAAGTCCAAGGAGATCGTGAAGGCGATCAAGGACCGGAAGCTCAAGGTCCAGGCGTCGATCCAGGCGGATCAGGTCCGCGTCGCGGGCAAGGCCAAGGACGACCTGCAGGAGGTCATGGCCCTGCTCCGGGCGGGCGACTTCGGGGTCCCGCTGCAGTTCACCAATTACCGGTGAGCCGATGAGCAGCGCCCCGCTCCGCCTCCTCCGCGCGTACGAGCTGATCGCCGAGAAGCTCGCCCGGGTCGAGGAGGAGCTCCTGCTCCACTTCCGCTCGCCGATCCCGACGATCGACCGGATGGGCAGCTACCTCGCGCAGGGCGGCGGCAAGCGCATCCGGCCGGCGCTCCTCCTCCTCTGCGCACGCCTCCTCGGCTACGACAAGCGGGACGGCGAGAAGGACGTGCGCTACGCCGCGGTCGTCGAGTTCATCCACACGGCGACCCTGGTCCACGACGACATCATCGACGAGGCGCGGCTGCGGCGCGGTCGCACGAGCGCGAACGCGCGCTGGGGCAACAACCTCACCGTTCTCTTCGGCGACTACCTCTACACGATGTCCATGGGCATCGCGCTCGACGAGGGCGACCTCACGATCCTGAAGGTGCTCTCCGACACGACCCTCTCGATGATCGAGGGCGAGATCCTCGGCATGGAGAAGGAGGGGTCGGTGCACGTGACCCGCGAGGAGGCGCTCGAGATCACGCGGCGCAAGACCGCGGACCTCTTCGCGGCGGCGTGCCGGCTGCCCGCGCACTTCGCGCCGCGGGGCGACCTGGTCGCCGCCGAGCGGCTGGCGGAATACGGGCGCTGCCTGGGGATGGCCTTCCAGCTCATCGACGACCTGCTCGACTACACCGGCAGCGAGCAGGAGGTCGGCAAGCCCGTCCTGAACGACCTGCGCGAGGGCAAGCTCACGATGCCGCTCCTTCTGGCGCTGCCCAAGGCCTCCTACGAGGAGCGCGAGAAGGTCGCGACGGTCCTGCGCGAGCGCGAGTTCCGCAGCGTCGAGCCCTCCGACATCCTCTCGATCGTCGACCGCTACGACGCGATCACGCAGACGCGGGCGCTGGCCCGCGACTACGCCGGCGCGGCGCGGGTGGCGCTCGGCGCCTTCCCCGACTGCGACGCGAAGGACGGGCTGCTGCTCGCGACCGAGTCGATCATCGACCGCATTCGCTGAAACGCGGCTCGCGACGCTTCCCTAATAAGATAAGATGAATCGGCGCGCTTTCCTTATTTCATTAGGGTTAGCTTTCGGCCCCATCTCGCCATACAAAAGAAGGATTTCCTGCTATCTGATCTAAATTTTTATTGAGATTCACTGAGAAAGTCGTACACTGTCAACAGATGGCGTCTAACCTCAATAGCTGGACGGCTTTGGCCTCGACCATCCGGAATCTCTCGCAACTCCTTCCCGGTCAATCCGATCGCACCCAGGAGGCGGACCTCTACTACCGGCGGGCCTGCCTCGCGGCCGCCGAGGAGCGATTCGACGTCGCCCTGGTCTTCTGCGCGAAGGCCGTCGACGTCGAGCCCCGGCACCTCTCCGCGCGCCTGCTGCTCGCCAGGATCCACGACAAGGGTCTCGGCAACCTGGAGGCCGCGGTCTCCGGCTACCGCAAGGTCATCGCGCTCGCCGGCTACGACGCGAACAACCCGCTCTGCGCGGCGGCGCGCGAGGCGCTCGACGCGCTCGTGCAGAAGGAGTCGGAAGTCCCGGCTCCCGCCGCCGAGGCGGAGACTCTCAGCTAGCTCCCCGGCCCCGGGCTCCGGCTCCCCGCGAGCTCCTCCGGCCTGGGCATCCTCGGGTATCCCCACGGCGGCTGAGGAGGCCTTCCCCAGACCATGGGGCGATAGCGGCCGCCCGCCGTCTCCGCCAGCGGCGACAGGTCGACGCGCCACCGCCCATCGGAGACGAGCGCATCCCGGCCATAGGCGTCGCAGTCGAGCGAGAAGAGGATCCCGCCGACTCCGCTCGGGCTCGAGGCCTCGATCACGATCCGGTTGGCGCCCTCGCGCAGGAACGGAACGAGCCCGTACAGCCGCAGCGGATCGCCGGGCCTCTGGGATCCGCCGCCGACGCGCCCGCCGTTGACGAAGAGAGTGTGGTCCCGGTCCACGAAGACCTTGGCCGTCGCGCGCGTGGGCGGCCCGGGAAGGAGGAACTCGCGCGTCGCGAAGAAGCGGAGGGGCCGCGGCTTCTCCGTGCCGCTCGAGTACCAGATCCACTCGGCGCGGCCCGTCGCGAGCGACATCCGGTCGGCGTGCGCGGTGCGGAGGGCGGAGAGTGCGGCGGCGGCGACGACGAGGAAGGCGATCGCGTAGAGCGTTGCGCCGAAGGGCCTTGCGAGGAGCGACCGGCTCGGCGGTCGCGGCGTTTCTTGACCCAAGATCGGGAGCGAGGATACTATTGCCCGCGATGATTGCATGACGGTCCTCGCCGTAATACCCGCGCGCTACGCCTCGACCCGATTCCCAGGCAAACCCCTCGCTCCCCTCGCCGGCCTCCCGATGGTGGTCCACGTCTGGAACGCCGCCACGGCGGCCCGGCGCGTGGACCGGGTGATCGTCGCGACCGACGACCAGCGCATCGCGGACGCGGTCCGCGGCGCCGGCGGCGAGCCGATGCTGACGTCGCCCTCGGCGGCGAGCGGCACGGACCGGGTCGCCGAGGTGGCGCGTCGCGTGCCGGCGGACGTCTACGTCAACGTCCAGGGCGACGAGCCGCTCATGCCCGCCGAGAACGTCGACCGCGTGCTGACGACCTTGCTCGACTGGCCGGGGCGCCGCATCGCGACGCTCGCCTGGCCCGTCCCGGCCGGGGCGGCGGACGATCCCAACACCGTCAAAGTCGCGATCGCGCAGGACGGGCGCGCGCTCTACTTCTCGCGCTCCCCGATCCCCTACTACCGCTCGGGAGAGCCCGCGTATCGCAAGCACCTCGGCATCTACGCGTTCCTCGGGGAGACGCTCCACGAGCTCGCGGCCCTGCCGCCCTCGCCGCTGGAGCGCGCCGAGTCGCTCGAGCAGCTGCGCTGGCTCGAGGCGGGGCATTCGGTCTGGGTGGGAGAAGCCGCGGGCGACTCGATCGGGGTCGACACCGCATCGGATCTGGAAGCGGCCGAACGGGCCTGGAAGAAGGAGGTGATCTCGTGAGCACCAAGTACGTGTTCGTGACCGGGGGCGTGGTCTCGTCTCTCGGCAAGGGGATCGCGGCGTCGTCGATCGGCGCGCTGCTCGAGGCGCGCGGCTTCTCGGTCGCGATGGCGAAGTTCGACCCGTACATCAACGTCGACCCGGGAACGATGTCGCCGTTCCAGCACGGCGAGGTCTACGTGACCGACGACGGCGCCGAGACCGACCTCGACCTGGGCCACTACGAACGGTTCACCACGATGACGACGTCGCGGACCAACAACACGACGGCGGGCCGCATCTACGCGTCGGTCATCGAGCGCGAGCGACGGGGCGACTACCTGGGCAAGACCGTGCAGGTCATCCCCCACATCACCGACGAGATCAAGGAGTCGATCCGGAAGGTCGGCACGGAAGCCGACGTGGTGCTGGTCGAGATCGGGGGCACGGTCGGCGACATCGAGTCGCTGCCGTTCCTGGAGGCGATCCGCCAGTTCCGCCAGGAGGCGGGCCGCGGCAACGCGATCAACGTGCACCTCACCCTTGTCCCGTACATCAAGGCGTCGGACGAGCTGAAGACCAAGCCGACGCAGCACTCGGTCAAGGAGCTCCTGTCGATCGGGATCCAGCCCGACATCCTCCTCTGCCGCACCGACCGAGCGCTTCCCGACGACGTCAAGAAGAAGATCGCGCTCTTCTGCAACGTGCCGGTCGAGGCCGTCATCAACGCCAAGGACGTGCCCTCGATCTACGAGGTCCCGCTGCGGTTCGCGGCGGAGGGGCTCGACGAGATCCTGCTCGACCTTCTCTCGCTGCCCCACTACGACCGCGACCTCTCGAAGTGGGAGAGCCTCGTCAACCGGATCAAGAACCCGGCCGGCGAGGTGGACATCGCGGTCGTGGGCAAGTACGTGGACTATGGCGACTCCTACAAGTCGCTGAACGAGGCGCTCTCGCACGGCGGGATCGCGAACAACGTCCGCGTGAAGCTCCACTACGTCGACGCGGAGACGCTCGAGGGCGACCACTATCCGGACGTGCTGTTCCGGGCCGACGCGATCCTCGTCCCCGGCGGCTTCGGGCGCCGCGGCGTCGAGGGCATGATGAAGGCGATCCGGTACGCCCGCGAGAAGAAGGTGCCGTACTTCGGGATCTGCCTCGGACTCCAGACCGCCGTGATCGAGTTCGCCCGCAACGTCGCCCACCTGGACGGCGCCAACTCGACGGAGTTCGACGACGAGCCCGCGCACAAGGTCATCTTCAAGCTCCGCGACCTGATCGGCGTCGAGGCGCTCGGCGGCACGATGCGCCTCGGCAAGTATCCGTGCGACCTCTCCCCCGGCTCCTTCGCCGCCCGCGCTTACGGCGAGAGCACGATCTCCGAGCGGCACCGCCACCGCTACGAGGTCAACCAGGAATACCTGCAGGCCCTCAAGGACGCCGGCCTCTCCTTCACCGGGATGTCGCCGGATCGGAAGTTCGTCGAGATCATCGAGCTCCACGACGCGCACCCGTGGTTCCTGGGCTGTCAGTTCCACCCCGAGCTCAAGTCCAAGCCCTTCGCGTGCCACCCCCTCTTCCGGGACTTCATCCGCGCGGCCCGCGCCCACCGCGCCGCGACGCGGGGCGAGACGGCCACCCAGGCCGCCGAGCAGCCCGTCCCGGTGCCCGCGCCGGCGCCGGAGGAGATGGCCTGACGCAGCCCCGGAGGGTCGAAATCGCCCCGGGATATGCGGCGGGAGGAGGAAGCCCTCCCCTCTTCTTCGCCGGCCCCTGCGTCATCGAGTCGCGCGAGCACGCCCTGGGCATGGCCCGCCGCCTGAAGGCGATCGGCGAGGAGACCGGCGCGGCGATCGTCTTCAAGTCCTCCTACGACAAGGCGAACCGCTCCTCGAAGGACTCGTTCCGGGGTCCCGGCCTGAAGGAGGGGCTCGCCATCCTCGGCGAGGTCAAGGCGGCGACGGGCCTGCCGGTGATCTCCGACGTGCACGAGCCCGCCCAGGCCGAGGCGGCGGCGCGCGTCCTCGACGTCCTGCAGATCCCCGCGTTCCTGTGCCGGCAGACGGACCTGCTCGTGGCGGCGGCCCGGACCGGCAAGCCCGTTCACGTCAAGAAGGGGCAGTTCATGGCGCCCGACGACATGGCGCCGGTGGTCGAGAAGCTCCGTTCGGCCGGCAACGACCGGATCCTCCTTTGCGAGCGCGGGAGCTCCTTCGGGTACCACAACCTCGTGGTCGACATGCGGTCCTTCCCGATGATGCGGGAGCTCGGGTACCCCGTGATCTACGACGTGACCCACTCCCTGCAGCTCCCGGGCGGCGGCAAGGAGACGGGAGGGCTCAAGCAGTACGCGCCGGTGCTCGCGCGGGCGGCGGCGGCGACCGGCTGCGTCGACGGCTTCTTTCTGGAGGTCCACGACCGGCCCGAGGAGGCGCTGTCGGACCGCGCGACCCAGCTCGACGTGAACCTCCTGCCCTCCCTCCTCCGTTCCCTCGCCGCGCTCGCGAAGACCGCGGCCCAGGCGTAGCCGGCGAGGCGCACCGAGGCAGCCGGCGAGGCACGCCGAGCCAGCCGGCGAGGCGCACCGAGGTAGCCGAAAAAGAATCGCCGCCCCCCGTCGTTCACGCGCGGTTCATACTCGCGGGCGGAGAATCCGCGGAGAGTGTGGGGACGAGGACTCCCTGCGGCGGGCGAACCCGCACGGTCCCCGGCGAGATCGGCGCGCCAGCGCCAGGAGGTAACGATGGTGAAACGCTCGAGGCTCTTCCCGGTTCTGCTCTCCGTCCTGCTGGGCCTCGCCCTGCAGGCCGCGCCCGCCCAGGCGGCGAAGTCCAAGTCGGGCAAGGTCAACCTCAACACCGCCACGCAGGAGGAGCTCGAGGCTCTGCCGGGCGTCGGCGAGGCGACGGCCAAGAAGATCGTCGCGGGCCGGCCGTACGCGTCGGTCGACGATCTCTCGAAGGCCGGAGTCTCCGCGTCCACGATCTCGAAGATCAAATCGAAGGTGACCGTCTCGGGCGGATCCGCCGCTTCCTCGAGCGCGGCTTCCTCGTCGGAGAAGGCGGCGTCGTCGAGCTCGAAGAAGACCGCCTCCTCCAAGTCCTCGGCGTCCACGTCGTCGAGCGAGAAGAAGGCGGCTGCGGAGCCCAGGGAAACCACGGCGACGCAGGCCGGCCGCATCGACGTCAACACCGCCTCGGAATCGGAGCTCGAGGCGCTGCCGGGAATCGGCGCGGCCTCGGCCAAGAAGATCATCGCGGCGCGCCCCTACAAGTCGCTCGACGACCTCTCCCGCAGCGGCGTCTCGTCCGCGTCCCTCGAGAAGGCGCGCCCGCACCTCATGGTGAGCAAGGCCCAGAAGGTGGAACCCGCCGTCGCGGGCGCCTCGGGCGTCGGCGCCGGATCGGCCTCCTCGTCGTCCGCCTCGAAGAAGACGCACTCCGAGCCCGCCTCGACGTCGTCCGCGGCTTCGCCGTCGACGTCGGGTTCGAGCGCGTCGACCCGCTCCTCCGCGAAGGCTCAGTCGGCGGAGGAGGAGGGCGAGCCAGAGGCGACGGCGCGGACCGCCCCCGCCAGGGGCATGGTCTGGGTCAACACGTCGAGCAAGGTCTACCACTACGAGGGCGACCGCTGGTACGGCAAGACCAAGGAAGGCAAGTTCATGACCGAGTCCGACGCCATCAAGGCCGGCTACCGCGCCTCCAAGGAAGGCGCGCCGAAGACGCAATGACGCCCGCGTCCACCCGGACGCGAATCTCAGAAAACGAAGGAGGACAAAGCATGCAGAAACTCACGCGGATTCTCATGGGTCTCGGTCTGGCGGGTCTGCTGGCCGTCGCGGCGGCGTACGCCGAGACGGCGGACAAGTATCAGGTCACCGGCCCGGTGCTCGAGGTCACCGACACGATGATCGCCGTGCAGAAGGGCAAGGACCGCTGGGAGGTCGCCCGCGACGCCGGCACCAAGGTCACCGGGGATCTCAAGGTCGGCTCCAAGGTGACCATCAAGTACCGCATGGTCGCGACGACGGTCGACGTGAAGGCCGCCGCCGAGACCAAGGCCGCTCCCAAGAAGAAGGCCGCCGGAAAGTAGACGATTCGATTCGTGAGGACGGGGCCGCGCCGCGGGCGCGGCCCTTTTCCTTTCAGCTGGGACGCTTGAACGTGCCGGTTAAAGGTGGCGTGATCGGGATGAGCGGCTGCGACTCCACCTGGTAGCCGGCCTGCTCCCACCCGTCGATCCCGCCGGCCAGCGGCCGGACCATCTTGAACCCCCGATCGATCAGCATGCGCGCCACACGGGCGGCCGAGGCCTCGTTGGGTCAAGTGCAGTAGAGGATGATCTCCCGATCGCGCGGCAGGTCGGCGAGCCGTGCGTCGAAGTCCGTCGTCGCGAGCACGGAGGCCCCGGGAAGGCGCCGCGGGTCGGTCAGCCTTGCCGCCGAGGTCCGGACGTCGAGGACGACCGGCTCCTTGCCCTCTTGGATCAGGGTCCAGAGCTCCGAGGGCGAGATACGCGCGGTCCGCAGGAACTGGTAGAACCGCCGGCGCTGCCACCACTTCGCGCCGACGAAGATCACGAGGGCGACCGCGAGCAGCACGATCGCGCCGCTCCCGAGAGTCGTCAGGAAGTCCAGCACCCGATCGATCGCGCTGTGGAAGATCATGCCGCCGCCCACGCCCGCTCCCGCCCACACCAGCGCGCCGCCCGCGTCGTAGAGAAGAAACGAGAGGAGCGTCGCGCCGACGGCTCCCGCGAGCGGCGGTGCGACCGTCGAGAAGCCCGGGATGAACTTCGCGAACAGGAGCGAGGGCATGCCGTAGCGCTCGAAGACCGACTCCGTCTGCCGCACGCACGAATCCGGAGACAGCGAGACCTTGCACAGCAGCTTCAGGACGCGGCGGCCCTGCCGCCGGCCGAGCCAGTACCACAGCGTGTCCGCCAGGATCGAGGCGAGGACCGCGATCCCCAGGATCTTCGGGGCCGAGAGGTCGCGATCCACCGCCAGCGCGCCGCCCACGATCAGGATCGGCATGGCGGGGATCGGCAGCCCGATCTGCTCGAGCAACACGATCACGAAGATCAGCGGCAGGCCGTAATGGATGACGGCGTCCGTGAGCTGCGCCATGGGACGCGGATCATACTTGCTGCGGGTTTCCCGCGGAGGGCAGGCCTTAAGATACGCGCCATGGATCTCGACGCCGCCCGCAAGGTGCTGGAGATCGAAGCCGACGCGATCCGCCGGCAGATCGGCGCCCTCGGCGAGCCGTTCGCGCGAGCGGTCGAGGCGATCGAGGGCTCCCGCGGGCGTCTCTGCGTGACCGGGATCGGCAAGTCGGGCCTCATCGGCCAGAAGATCGCGGCGACGCTGGCCTCGACGGGGACGCCCGCCTACTTCCTGCACGCCGGCGAGGCGAGCCACGGCGACCTCGGCATGCTCATGCCGGGCGACGTCGTCCTGGCGCTGTCCTACTCGGGCGAGACCCCGGAGGTCGTGCGCCTCCTCGAGTTCGCCAACGCACGCTCGATCTGCACGCTCGCGCTGGTCGGAACGCCCGGCTCCGCGGTCGCCCGGGCGGCGAAGATTCCCATCTCCGTGGCGCTGCCTCAGGAGGCCTGCCCCCTCAACCTGGCGCCGACCGCGTCCACGGCCGCGATGCTGGCCGTCGGCGACGCGCTCGCGATGTCGATCTCGGTGCGCCAGGGCTTCAAGGAGGAGGACTTCGCGGCGCTCCACCCCGGCGGCTCGATCGGCCGGAGGTTCCTGAAGGTGCGCGACCTCATGCGGACGGGCGACCGGGTGCCGCGCGTCGAGGCGTCGACGCCGATGCCGGCCGCGATTCACGAGATGTCCCGCAAGATGATGGGCATCACCGCCGTCGTCGACGGCCATGGGAGGCTCGTCGGCGTCATCTCGGACGGCGACCTCCGCCGCACGCTCGAGGAGGACCCCGGACGCCTCCGCCAGACGGCGGGCGACTGCTGCCGTCCCGACCCCAAGACGATCGCTCCCGACTCCTTCGCGTCGGCTGCTCTCGAGGAGATGGAGCGACGCAGGATCACCTCGCTGTTCATCGTCGGAGCGGAGGGGCGCGTCGAGGGAGCGCTGCACATGCACGACCTGCTGTCGGCCGGGATCCGTTGAGCCGCCGCCCGAACCGGCCCGCCATCCGCGCCCTCTTCCTCGACGTCGACGGCGTCCTGACCGACGGCCAGATCTACCTGGACGGACGGGGCCACGAGCTCAAGGTCTTCAACACCAAGGACGGCCACGGCATCCGGAAGGCGGCCGACGCCGGCATCACGCTCTGCTGGATCTCGGGGAGGAGCTCTCCCGCCACGGCGAAGCGCGCGAAGGAGCTGGGCGTCCGCTTCTGCTACCAGGGCGTCCGCGACAAGGGAGCGCGCATCGAGGCGGTCCGGCGCCGGCTCCGGCTCGTGCGCGCGCAGATCGCGGCGATGGGCGACGACGAGCCGGACATCCCGATGTTCGAGGCCGCGGCGCTCTCCGCCTGCCCCGCCGACGCGACGCCCGCCACCCGGAAGGCCGCCGACGTCGTTCTACGGAGCCCGGGGGGCCACGGCGCGGTGCGCGAGTTCATCGAGCTCATCCTCGCCCGGGACGGCAAGTCCCGGGTCGTGACGCACAAGCCGGGCCAGGCGCCGCGACGCTAGGTCGGCTCGGCGGGGCTCCGCCGCCGGAACATCCACGCGATCAGGATGCCCAGCAGGTAGAGGCCGATCATCGGGAACGCGAACACGCACTGCGTCGCGATGTCCGGTGTCGGCGTGATGATGGCCGCGATGACGAAGATGATCAGGACGGCGTACTTGAACTTCGCGAGCAGCCAGCGCTCGGAAACGATTCCCAGCCGCGCCAGGAAGAACACGAGGATCGGCATCTCGAAGCAGAGGCCCAACCCCAGGATGAGCTTCGAGGCCATCGAAACGTACTCGTTGATCGTGATGACGGCCTGGAAATTGCCCTTCGTCCCGACGCCGATGAGGAAGCCCACCACCAGCGGGAAGGCCTCGTAATAGGCGAAGGCGCAGCCCGACAGGAAGAAGACGACGCCGAAGAAGACGAACGGCAGCACCCAGCGCTTCTCGCGACGGTAGAGCGCCGGCGAGATGAAGAGCCAGACCTGCCAGAGCAGGATGGGCGACGCCGCCAGCGTTCCGGCGAGCAGCGCCACGCGGAAGTACATCAGGAAGGGCTCGGTCAGCGTCGTGTAGGAGAGGTGCTGCCCGGGCGGGAGCACCCTCGTGACCGGCCGCGCCAGAAACTCGAAGATCCGGTCCGCGAATCCCCAGGACAGCAGAAACGTCACGAAGACCGTGATGATCGAGACCACGAGGCGCTTGCGGAGCTCCTCGAGATGCTCGAAGAAGCTCATCCGCGGAAGGTCCTCCCCGGAGGGCTCCTGGCCCGGACCGGTCCCGCCGACCTTTCCCTCCAGGAGCTGGCGCGGATTGAAGGGGCTCAAGCCGGACGGATCGGCGAGTCGCTTCTCGGGACGGAAGCCTCGGGAGCGTGGACCTCGGTGGCGGGGGTCGCGGGCCGGGAAGCCTCGAGCGGCGGAGCCGCGGTCAGGGTGGACCGCACGTCGGCCACGTGCTTCTTGACGTCGGCGGCCTCCTGCTTACCCTGCTCGATCTCGTCCTCGATCGTCTTCTTGAGGTCGTCCGACGCCTTCTTGAACTCGGCCAGGCCCTTGCCCAGCGACCGGCCCAATTCCGGGAGCTTCTTGGGACCGAAGACGAGCAGCGCCACGACGAAAATCAGGATCAATTCGGGCATTCCGATGGAACCGAACATGTTCTTTCCTCGCGAAGATGATTTTACGCCGCCCTGCCGACCCCGGCGAGACTTTAGACGAGCGGCATGCCAGAATGTTGAGTCCCAGGGTATAGGGGGTTCCGGTGAGTCAACACAAGTCGCGGTTTCTGGTCGCTCTGGCGCTCGTGGCGGGCGCCACGGTCGCGGGGGGCGCCTTCGCGGGCCGGCTGAACGCGAGTCCCGAGCGGGAGACGCCGTCGTTGGACGAGTATGCCGACATCCTGACGACGCTCTCCGACTGGTCGCCGGAGCCGATCGCGCCGGACAAGATCGTGTACGCGTCGATCCACGGGATGCTGGCGCGGCTGGACCCGCACACGGCGTTCCTCGAGCCCGACGAGTTCTCGGCGATGAAGGAGAAGCAGCACGGCTCCTTCTACGGTCTCGGCATCCAGATCCAGAAGCGGATGGGCAAGATCACCGTCATCTCCCCCATGGAGGGAACGCCCGCCTACAAGATGGGCATCCGGGCCGGCGACATCATCACGCACGTCGGCGACGAGGAGCTCAAGGACGACATCGGGACCGACGAGGTCGTCCGCAAGCTTCGCGGCCCCAAGGGCAGCCAGGTCACGATCACGATCCGCCGCGTCGGTTTCTCGGAGCCGATCAAGCTGACCATCACGCGCGCGGAGATCCCGACCCGGTCGGTGCGCTACGCCTTCATGCTGGAGCCGGGAGTCGGCTACATCATGCTGTCCGACTTCACCCACACCTCCAGCAAGGAGCTCGACGAGGCGCTCCAGAAGCTCCAGAAGCAGGGAATGAAGAAGCTCCTGTTCGACCTCCGCGGCAATCCCGGAGGCGTGCTCGAGCAGGCGGTCGACGTCAGCGACGTCTTCGTGCCGAAGGGCTCCATGGTCGTCTACACGCGCGGCCGCACCGCGACCTCCGCACAGGAGTACTACGCGCCCGGCGACGCCCCCCACTTCGATCAGCCGCTCGTGGTGCTCGTCAACCGCGGCTCGGCCTCGGCCTCGGAGATCGTCGCGGGCGCGATCCAGGACCACGACCGCGGAGTGCTCGTCGGCCAGCGCACCTGGGGCAAGGGGCTCGTCCAGAGCGTCTACACGCTGTCCTACGGAGCCGGCCTGGCCCTGACGACCGCCCGCTACTACACCCCGTCGGGCCGCTGGATCCAGCGCGACTACAGCGACCTCCTCGCGTACGTGAACCCGGGCGACCCCGACTCCGGAGCCGAGACGGGCGATCAGGCGCCCCACGGCGAGGGCGCGGTCTTCTACACGGACGCCGGCCGCGTCGTCTACGCGCAGGGCGGCATCACGCCGGACGTGATCGTCAAGAACGACCGCGACTCCAAGCTGCTGCAGCAGCTCCTGGCGCGGTACGCCTTCTTCAACTTCGCGGTCGACTACCTCTCCCGGCATCCGAAGGTCGGGGAGGACTTCATCGTCACCCCCGAGATCCGCAACGAGTTCTTCCAGTTCGTCGAGAAGACCGCGCACTACTCCTCGGTCGAGGAGCTGAACAAGCAGTACGCCGAGGACGCCAACAAGGCCCTCGTCGACCTCGCCCTCAAGATCGAGGTCGTGACGTCCCGGTTCGGCCCGGAGGCCGGCCGGCGCGCCTTCGCCTCGGGCGACCCGCAGATCCAGAAGGGCCTCACGCAGTTCGCCGAGGCCGCCCGGATCGCGTCGCTTCCCAAGAAGAAGCGGGACCTGGCCGTCAAGGCCGGCGGCGGCTAGAGAGGCGGGAGCCTCGGGCTTCGCAATCGACGGGCGGTCATGGGCCGCCCGTTTTCATTTCAGCTCGACCAGCCCTCCCGGCGTCTGGAGCACCGCGATCAGTGCCGCGCGCGGGCCCTTCGTGACCGGCAGCTCCAACCCCAGGTTCCCGAGCAGCGTCGCCATGTCCCCGGGCCTGGGATGCTCGCCGCGCAGGGCCGCCAGGACGATGCCGCCGGGAGCCGTGCCCGCCGGATGCGGTGAGCTCCCCCAGTCGATGAAGAAGGGGACGAGGCCGTCTTCCAGGACGATCCCGGGATCCGTCAGCCTCCAGGAGAGCAGGGTGCCGTCGGGGGCGCGCCGCGAGCCCGCGACCAACGGGCCGAGCCGGGCGCCCGCGTCGGACGCGATCCGGACCGCGCCGTCGAGGTCCGAGGTCCGGACCGCCCAGCCGGTCAGCCTGGGGCCGTCGGTCGCGTCGACCCCGAGCCAGCGCGCTCCGTCGGGGCGCGGCTGTCGCGGATCGGGCGCGAGGATCTCGAGATAGGCGCCGGGGCCGAGCCCGATCAGCGCGTTGCGCGTCCCCCGGCCGGGATGCGATCCCCCCGCCGCCGCGCGGACGCCGGTTCGCCGCTCGAGCTCCTCGACCGCGGCGTCGAGATCGGGCGCGGCGTAGACGAGATGGTCGAGGACGGGCGGCGGCATCAGCTCGATTTCCTTTGATTCTCGCGCGGCTCCGCTTGCTGCTCCGCCGCGCTAATCAGAGCCTCACTCCCGAGCGCCATAGACGGTCGTCGGCGGCGGTGGCCGCGACCATCCCAGAACACGTACGGTATCGGGAAGGACGACCGTGACGCGCGAGGGCCCCACGTAGCACTCGCGCCCGGCAGGTTCATCCACTCGCACATCGAATTCGAAGTGGAGGATGGTTCGCCGCTCGGTCCGATCCGCCGAGGGCTCGAACCGCCAGCCTCGGGCAGCAGTCTTCGAAATGCTCGCAAGCAACGGATTGGGCTTGGGACTTCCCTCCGCGGAGGTGACCGATCCATCAGGGGAAACGACGACTTCAACGTCCACGGTACCGGTCATTTGCGCTTTCACGGCGCTGTCTGGAAACTCAGGAGCCTCGATCTGAATGGGCATGAGTGGACTCGCAACGACGGCGAGGAGCGCCTTCCCGACCAGACCAACGAACACTGTTTACCTCGATTCTCGCGCGGCTCCGCTTGCCGCTCCGCCGCGCTAATCAGAGCCTAACTGGTGACCGAGCCCAACCCAAGAGGCGGGAGTGCCCGCCGCAGGCCAGTCTCTCGGGCCGCACTCGACGGGAACGGGCCGTTGCGATCCGGGAACTGTGCGGCCCGAGCGGAGCCGCGGACGGCCCGGCTTTGAGAGAGCAGTCCGCGGCGTCTGGACGAGGCGGGCGCTCCCGCCCACAAAACAAAATGCCCCGCCTCTCGGCGGGGCAATGGTTTCTCGGGGTTATCCCCGCGTTGCTTACTGGTGCGTGGCGACGTTGTTGTTGACGACCATCTTGCGCCGGCCGATCTCGCTCTTGACGCCCGAACGGTCGAAGACGTAGACCACCAGGTCGTGCTCCGAGTCGGGGAGCTTGGTCGTATCGAGGATGAACGAGAAGCCCACGAACGGATTCGTGACCCGGACGTCCTGCTGCGGAACGTCCGGCCGGTTGAGACCGTAGACGGCGGGGCCCATGTCGCTGCCGTCCACGTCGACCTCGACGTGGTTGATGCCCTGGAAGTCGAAGGCCCAGCCGAAGACCTCGAAGAGGCCGTCGATGAACTGGTAGTCGCTCGGCGTGTCGATGTAGCCGAAGGCCGGCTGATTCGCCGAGGTCTCGTCGCACAGGATGTCGACCGACATCGCGCCGAACTGGGTCAGCGTCTCCTCCTCGTCGCCCGCGCGGATCGAGAGGGTGTGCTTGCCGGCGACGGTCTGAAACTGCGGTAGGTAGACCGTGTTGTCCGGGTGGTCCGGATCCTGCCGAAGGCTCTCGACGTCGATGACGCTGGACGCGCCGCTGCGGACCAGGCCGAACGAGAACGCGAAGCCCGCGTTGTCGGCGTTGACGTAGCCGGGATACGCCCGCGCCACGTCGGGCCGGTTGAGGCCGTAGCAGTTGGTGAGCGCCTGTCCGACCTGAAGGCAGTCGCTCCGGGTGTTCGCGATGATCGCGCCGTCGAGCATCAGCTCCACGTAGGACACCTGGCCGCGGTCGAGGGCCGCGCCCACGTCGAGCGCCCAGCCCTCGACGGGATTGGCCACGATCGGGAACGTCCGCGGGATGCACGGCGACGGGCAGCCGCCCCCCGTGTCCTGGCTGACCACCTCGCAGAGCAGCGAGGCCTTGTCGAGCGGGAAGTCGATGCGGCCGAACGGACCGAGGTTCGCGCCGACGCTGTTGACGAGGACCGTCCGCTCGCCGATCTCGCGGCTCCCGCCGTCGCCGTCCGTGGCGACGACCGAGAGGGTGTGCACGCCGTTGACGAGCTTCGTGGCGTCGACGTTCGCGACGAACCCTGTATAGAGAGAGAACGGAACGTCGGGGAACGCGGCCTGGATGTCGGGCCGGGTGCTGCCGTAAATCGCGGTCCCGGGCTCGCCGCGGCCGACGGAACCCGCCACGATCTGGTTGTCGATCAGAAAGTCGATGTGGTCGATCTCACCCGAGTCGTCGATCGCCCAGCCGGCGACGGGAACGGAGCCCGTGAAGGTCTCGAGGCCCGCGGCGCCCGGGGAGTCGATCCAGCCGAAGGGCGGCTGGTTGACGCTGTTGTCGATCTGCACGGTGATCGCCCCGCCGATCGGAAACGTGATCTGGCTCGCCGCCTCCCGCGCCATGATCTGGATCGAGTGCGGGCCGTCGCCGTAGTTGCCGCGCGCCAGGAACGAAGTGATGAATCCGGGATTCGAGGTCGGGCTGTTGAAGTAGGTCGGGAAGATCTCGAGCACGTCGGGGCGCGGAAGGCCCATGTCGGCGTGATTGACCGGATTGCCGTCGACGTAGAGGTCGATCCGGTCGATCGCGTTGAAGTCCAAGACGAAGCCGGTGACGCGGACGATTCCGGAAACCGTGGAGCCGTCGAGCGGAGTGTCGACTCCGCCGATCGGCTGGGCGCTGGACGAACGCGCCAGCAACCACACCGCGGTACCCAGAAGCGCCAGGACCCGGGGCGCCTTCCTAAACATGCGTATTCCTCCCGAAAATGTAAGAAAAGAATGAGAAAAATGTGCTGCAAAGTCAAGCGTTATCGGGCCTTCGCCTCATTTTTTTAGGCAAACCGGGCATCCCAATGCTAAAACGGCGTCAGTGAATTCGTCGCCCCGCCGGGCAAGCCGCGACGGCGGCGGACCGCCCTCTCCGCCACCCGTACAGGGCACTGGCCGGGCGGCCGAGCCGTGTCCGCGATGAGGGCCCTGCTCCGTTCGCGCGGCTTCCAGGCGACGGTCTCGATCGTCCTCGGAGTCGGCCTTCTCGCCTACTTCCTCTCGCGCGTTCCGCTCGGGGACATCGGCCGGCAGATCGCGCGCGCCTCCCCGAGCTGGCTCCTCGCGAGCATCATCGTGTCGCTCTCGATCTTCGTGGCGCGCGCTTTGCGGTGGACGTGGATCCTCCGCCCGCTCGACCGCGTTCCCTTCATGCCGGCGTTTAGGGCGACGTCGATCGGCTTCGCGGCCAACACCGTCCTCCCGGCCAGGGCGGGCGAGGTGATCCGGCCGGCGCTCCTGGCGCGTGAGCGCGGCCTCCCCTTCTCCGCTCTCCTCGCCTCGATCGTGTTCGAGCGCATCCTGGACGCGCTCGCGCAGCTCGCCTTCCTCGGCATCGCCCTCGTCGCCGGCGTCGCGGGCGAGTCCGGGGCCCTCTCCTCGGGCCGCATTCGCTGGGTCGTCGGGGGCGTCGCCGCCGTCGCGGTGGCGATCGCGCTCTTCGCGGTGCTCTGGCGCACGACGACGGAGCGCCTGCTCGAGCGGTGTTTCCGCATCCTGCCCGTCCGCTTCCGGCCCGGGGCGATGCGGATCGCGCACACGTTCCTGGACGGCTTCGCCTCGCTCAAGACGCCGCGGCTCGCGCTCCTCGTCGGGATCGGGTCGATCGCGATGTGGGGCGTCATCAACGTCCAGATCTGGTGCGTGATGCGCGCCTTCGGGCTGCAGCTCCCCCTGACGGCGGCGTTCGTGGTCACCACGGCCGGGGTGCTCGGCCTCGCGGTGCCGACTCCCGGCGGCGTCGGCGGTTACCACGCCGCCGTGCAGTTCGCGCTGACGGACATCTTCCACGTCCCGCTCGACGTCGCGACCGGCGTGGCCCTCGTCGCGCATGCCGTGTCGTTCGTGCCGATCTCCATCATCGGTTTCGCCTTCTTCGCGGCGAGCCCTCTCCAGAAGGGAGACCTCCGGAAGCTCGCGACGGAGACCGTCGAGCCCGCGGAACGCCCCGATCTCGGTTAAGCTCTCCCGGAATGAAGTGCCCCTTCTGCGCGGCGGTGGACGACCGGGTCGTCGACTCCCGCGAGAGCCGCGAGGGCGAGGTCATCCGCCGCCGCCGGGAGTGCACGGCCTGCGGCCGCCGGTTCACCTCCTACGAGACGATCGAGGAGATCCCGTACATGGTCGTCAAGAACGACGGCCGGCGCGAGCGGTTCGACCGGAACAAGCTGCGGATGGGCCTCGTCAAGGCGTGCGAGAAGCGGCCCGTCTCCTCGGTCGAGCTCGACCGCATCGTCGACGGGATCGAATCGATCCTCCACGACGCCGAGGAGCGCGAGCTCCCCACGAGCCGGGTCGGCGCCCTCGTCATGGAGCGGCTCCGCGAGCTCGACAAGGTCGCGTACGTGCGCTTCGCGTCGGTCTACCGGAAGTTCGAGGACGTCGACGAGTTCATGAACGAGCTCAAGAACCTGATCGGGCGAGCGGACTCGAAGGTGACCACGTGAGGCGAGGCCCCCGGGGTCGTCGTCATCCCGAGCCGTGCGAGGGATCCCGTCCATGAAGCAGGACGCATGGTGAAGCGAACCGCCAAGTTCTACGGGCCGATCGTCGAGCTCTCGCGGCTCCAGAGCGAGCTCAACCGCCTGTTCGCGGCCTTCGTCGAGACGAACAAGGGCAGCGCGCCGGCCTCCTCGTGGGACCCCAACGTCGACGTGCTGGACGACGGCCAGACCATCAAGATCCTGGCCGAGCTGCCCGGCGTCGAGGCGCCCGACGTGAAGGTCTCGATCCGCGGGCGCGTCGTCATGATCCGCGGCACGAAGAAGGGACGGATCCGCACGCGCGAGGGCATGCGCTTCTTCTGCATGGAGCGCTACTTCGGCAACTTCATGAAGTCGGTCCCCCTGCCCCGCCCCGTCAACTCGCACCTCGCCAAGACGCGCATGCGCAACGGGTTGCTCGAGGTCGTCCTCCCGCGGGTACCGGACATGCGGGAGAAGGAGATCGATATCCCGGTCCAGCCGGACCTGGAGGAGTAGTCTCGCAGTCATGGCCGAGTTCGAGGAGAAAGAGAAAGAAGTCGCGACGGAGCGGGATGCGGACCTGCCGATCCCCGACATCCTGCCGGTCCTTCCCCTCAAGGACGTCGTCGTCTTCCCCTACATCATCCTGCCGCTCTCGGTCTCGCGGGAGAAGTCGATCAACGCCGTGGACGCGGCGCTCGCCGAGCAGCGGATCATCATGCTGGTCGCGCAGCGCGACGGGAAGAACGACACGCCCCGCCCCAACGACCTCTACACGGTCGGCACCGTCGCCGCGATCATGCGGATGCTCAAGCTGCCCGACGGGCGGATCCGGCTGCTGGTACAGGGCCTCACGCGGGCGCGCGTGGACTCGGTGCTCGCCGAGGAGCCGTACCTCAAGGCCAAGATCACGCGCCTCGAGGAGCCGCAGTCGCCCGGCGAGCTGCCGCCGGAACACGAGGCGCTCCTGCGGAGCGTGAAGCAGAACCTCGAGAAGTCGGTCGCGCTTGGCAAGAACATCTCCCCGGAGGTCATGGTCATCGCGGGGAACCTCGACGACCCCGCGCGCCTGGCGGACCTGGCGGCCTCGAACCTGGACCTCAAGCTGGAGGACGCCCAGAACATCCTGGAGTCGACCAACCCGATGGAGCGGCTGCGCCTGGTCAACGACAGCCTCGCCAAGGAGATCACCGTGCTGACGATGCAGCAGGAGATCTCCTCGCAGGCACGCGGCGAGATGGACAAGACCCAGCGCGAGTACTACCTGAGGCAGCAGCTCCGCGCCATCCAGCAGGAGCTCGGCGAAGGCGAGGAGATCTCCGAGGAGCTCGACGCCTACCGTAAAGTCATCTCCGACAAGAAGATCCCGCAGGAAGCCGCCACCGAGATCGAGAAGCAGATCAAGCGGCTCGAGCGCAGCCATCCGGACTCGGCCGAGACGGCGATCATCCGGACCTACCTCGACTGGATGACCGGCTTGCCGTGGAGCGTCACCTCGGAGGACTCGCGCGACATCGACCGGGCGCGCAAGATCCTGGACGAGGACCACTACGACATCGAGAAGGTCAAGGAGCGGATCCTCGAGTTCCTGGCCGTCCACGCCCTGAAGCAGAGCCTGAAGGGTCCGATCCTGTGCTTCGTCGGACCTCCCGGCGTCGGCAAGACCTCGCTCGGCCGCTCGATCGCCCGCGCGCTCGACCGCAAGTTCGTGCGCCTCTCCCTCGGCGGCGTCCGGGACGAGGCCGAGATCCGCGGCCACCGCCGCACCTACGTCGGCGCGATGCCGGGCCGGATCATCCAGGGCATTCACCAGGCCGGCACGTCCAACCCGGTCTTCATGCTCGACGAGATCGACAAGATCGGCGCCGACTACCGGGGCGACCCGTCCGCGGCGCTGCTCGAGGTCCTGGATCCGGAGCAGAACTTCTCGTTCCGCGACCACTACCTGTCCGTGCCCTACGACCTCTCGAAGGTCCTGTTCATCGCGACGGCGAACATCCTCGACCCCATCCAGCCCGCGTTCCTCGACCGCATGGAGGTGATCCGGCTCTCGGGCTACACGCTCGAGGAGAAGAAGGCGATCGCGCGCCGACACCTCATCCCCAAGCAGATGGAGGAGAACGGGATCACCGAGACGAACGTCGAGTTCACCGACAGCGGGATCGAGAAGGTCATCGAGGCGTACACGCGCGAGGCCGGGCTGCGCAATCTCGAGCGGGAGATCGGCGCGATCTGCCGCAAGGTCGCCGTCTCGGTCGCGAAGGGCAAGGAGCGCCGCTACCGGATCAACGCGCTCTCGGTCGAGAAGATGCTGGGCCCGGTCAAGCACTTCCGGGACGAGCAGCTCAAGAAGGACCAGGTCGGCGTGGCCACCGGGCTCGCGTGGACCTCGGTCGGCGGCGACATCCTGTTCGTCGAGGCCCTCGGCGTCCGTGGCAAGGGCGGCCTGCGGCTGACCGGCCAGCTCGGAGACGTCATGAAGGAGTCGGCGCAGGCCGCGATGTCGTACGCGCGCGCGCACGCCGCGGAGCTCCAGATCCCGAGCGACTACTTCGAGACGCACGACGTGCACATCCACGTGCCGGAGGGCGCGATCCCGAAGGACGGCCCCTCGGCGGGCATCACGATCGCGACCGCCATGATCTCCGCGTTCACGCAGCGCAAGGTGCGCAAGGACGTCGCGATGACGGGCGAGATCACGCTGCGGGGCGAGGTCCTGCCCATCGGCGGCGTCAAGGAGAAGGTCCTCGCGGCGCGCGCGGCGCGCATCACCACGATCGTGCTTCCGAAGCTGAACCGCCGCGACGTGACGCAGATCTCGTCGCGCATCCTCCACGGCCTGACGTTCCGCTACGTCGAGAGCATGGAGGAGGTGCTGGCGATCGCGCTCCTCGCGCCGGAGGCCGAGGGCGAGGCCACGGCGCCTCCCGCGCCGCCGGAGCCCGCGGGGCGCGAGATTCCCGTCGCCGCGACCCCCGCGACCGGCCGGAGGGCGCCCCCCGCTCCGCGGCCCTGAGGCCGCCGCCGATCCCCACGCCGCCGTGAAGCCCGAAGACCGCTTCGTCGAACGGCTCCGCGCCCTGATCCCGCCGGCCCCCTGCGTGCTCCTCCCTCCCGGCGACGACGCCGCGATCGTCGCGCGCGCCGCCGGACCGCTCGCCGCGACGACCGACCTCCTCGTCGAGGGCGTCGACTTCCTCCACGGAGAGGACCCGGAGCGGCTGGGGCGCCGCGCCGCCGCCGTGAATCTCTCGGACCTCGCGGCGATGGGCGCGCGGCCGGAGTTCTTCCTGCTCTCGATCGCGTTCCCCGCCGACCGCGGGGACGCGTTCCCCCTCGCGATCGCGCGGGGGGCGATCGCCCGCGCCGGAGAGTTCGGCGCCGCGCTCGTGGGCGGAGACCTCTCCGCCGCGAACCAGGCGGTCATCGCCATTGCGCTCTGGGGAAGGCCCGAGGCGGACCCGCTCACCCGCTCGGGCGCGCGGCCGGGCGACGCCGTCTACGTGTCGGGGCACCTCGGGCACGCCGCCGCGGGGCTGCGCCTCGCGCGGGTCCTCGCCGCGTTCTCCGATCAGGGCTCGGTCCCGACACCTCGCTTCCCCGAGATCCCCACGGCGGACCAGGAGGCGCTCCTCTCGGCGTATCGGGACCCGACGCCGCGCCTCGCACTCGGGCTCGCGCTCGCGCGTCACGGACTCGCGAGCGCCGCGATCGACGTCTCCGACGGTCTCGGCGTCGACGCGGGCCGGCTCGCGCGCGCCTCGGGCGTCCGGATCGTCCTCGAGAAGGAGGCGATCCCGCTGTCCCGTGCGCTGCGCGCCGCGGCGGAGATGGAGTCGCTCGACCCGCTCGACCTCGCCCTCGCGGGCGGCGACGACTACGAGCTCCTCTTCACCGTGCCCGAGCGCGCTCTCGGCCTCCTCGACGGCCGCCGCGGAGAGCTCGGCGTGCCCGTGAGCCGGATCGGCCGCGTCGAGTCGGGCGACGGCGCGGTGCTCCGCGACGGCGACACCGAGCGCGACGTCGCGAGCCTCGGATACGACCACCTCGCCCATCCGGAGGCCTCGTGAGCGCCCCCGGCGAAACGACCGACACGGGCCGGAAACGCCGCAAGCGCTCGCTCCGGCGCCGCGCGCTGAAGGTCCTGCTGCGCCTCATGCGGCGCGAGGAGTCCCTGGAGCGGGTCGCCGCCGCGGTCGCGGTCGGCGTCGGCGTCGGGCTCTCGCCCTTCATCGGCTTCCACTTCTTCCTCGCGATCGCGATCGCCTTTCTTTTCCGGCTCAACAAGCTCGACACCGTCCTCGGATCGCTCGTCGGAAATCCCTGGACGCTGCCGCCTTTCTACGCGCTGGGCTACAAGGTCGGCCGCGCGATCCTCGGGTACGCGCCGGCGCGCGTGCCGCCGCTCAAGTGGCAGCGCATCCTCCATCACGACTTCTGGGTGTCGTTCCGGGGCCCCGGATTCGGTCCGCGGCTGGCCTCGTTCCTGGTCGGAACGACGCTGCTCGCCGCCCTCATCGCGCTCGGGACCTACCTCGCGCTGCGAGGCGTGCTCATGCTGTACCACCGGCGACATCCGCGGGTCGCGGAGCGCGCCGCCCGCAAGCGCGAGCTCGAGGCGTTCCCGCCGCGCGTCGAGGATGCGTCGCACCGCCCGGACGAGCGGATCCACTGAAAGGAATTTTAGATTTTAGATTTTAGATTTTAGTTTTTAGATTGAGGGCCGGGGAGTAGCGAGGAGAACGCCGCAGAATTTCCGCAACCTGGGCCCGCGCCTCTTCCCGCCTCCCGTCCCGCAACAGCCACTCCGCATACCCCAGCCGCGCCGGGAGGGAGCCCGGCTCGATCGCCAGCGCGCGGTGCCACGCGTGAACCGCTCCCGGCCGGGACTGCGCGGACTGGAGCAGCGCCAGCCGGTAGGCCAGCGGGAGCGACTGCGGGCGCGTGCGGAGCCCCTCCCGATACGCGCGCTCCGCGCCGGCCAGGTCCCCGAGACCCTCGCGCGCCATGCCGAGGCCGAAGTATCCGTTCTCGTTGAAGGGCGCGAGGCGCTGCGCCTCCGCGTACGCCGACTCCGAGGCGGCGAAATCGCCGAGCTCGCGCTCCATGCGCCCGCGCCCCGCCCACGCATCCCAGTAGCCCGGGTAGATCTCGGTCGCGCGCGTGTACTCCGCGAGCGCCGTGCGCCGGTCTCCCTTCTCGGCGGTCATGTAGGCGAAGTCGTAGTGCGCCTTCGCGCTGGCCGGGCTGACCCGGACCATGTTGGAGAAGAGCGCCTCGTCGCTCGCCCAGACCGGATTGCGGAGCACGGTTCGCGCGGAGAGGAGGAGCGCGACGGCGCCCAGAACGGCGCGCCGCGCGCGGGAGACCTCCGCCGCGGACGGCGCGATCCCGACGATCCAGGACGCGGCGATCAGGCAGAAGCCCGCGGAGGGCCAGTACGCGAGGCGCTCCGCGAAGATCGTGCCGGTCGGGAAGGCGAGGTTCGAGGTCGGCAGCGCCGTGAGGCACAGCCAGAGGAAGCCGAAGGCCGCGAAGCCCGCCGCGCTCCGCGGGCGGAACCTCCACATCGAGAGCGCCACGAGGCCGCCGAGGAGGCCCAGGCACGCCACGCCGAGGACGTCGCCGGGCCCGAGCAGCGGAATCGACCACGCGGACTCGTCCGCGGACAGCCGGAGCGGAAGCGCCATGCGGCCGAGGTAGCGGAAGGAGAGGACCGCGGCGTTGCGGGCGCGCTCGAACCACGCGAGCGGCGCGAGCGGGTTCTCGAGGGCGAAGATCCCGGTGCCGGGGGCCTTGAGCGGCCCGCCGAGCACGCGCGCGCGGAGAACGAAGATGCCGGCGAGCTCCGCCGCGCATCCCGCGTAGACGAGCAGGCCGCGCCGGAACGCCGCGAGTCCACGCGCCGCGAAGGGCTTTCCCCCCGGCTCTCGAAACGCCAGGCAGAGGAAGAGCAGCGCAGGCGCCACGACCGCGCTCTCCTTCGTGAGCGAGGCCAGCGCGTAGAGGAGGAGCGCGAGGAGGAGCCACGCCCACCGTCGCCGGCTTCCCGTCGCGTCCACGAACCGCAGCGCGGCGAGCAGGAAACCGAAGCCGAGCGCGGCCGACTGCGTCTCGCCGCGGCCCACGACGCCGGTGACCGCCTCGACGTGGATCGGGTGCACGGCGAAGAGGAGCGCGGCGCCGAAGCCGAGGGGCGGCGGAAGCCCCAACCGCAGGAGGAGCCGGGCGAAGAGGATCGTCGCGGCCGCGTGGAGCAGGACGTTGACGGCGTGGAACGCGAGGGGCTCGCCGCCGTGGATCCACCACTGGAGAGCGAACGAGAGGAGCAGGATCGGCCGGTACGCGGTCCCGGTCCCGGCGGGGCCGCCGAAGTACTGAGTGGTGAAGATGTCGCCCACCCGCGACGCTGCGTGAATGCGCGGGTTGTCCCGCACGATCGCCTTGTCGTCGTACGTGAACGCTCCGGTGAGCCCGTTGGCGTAGGCCACGATGCACGCGGCCACGAGGAACAGGGCCCACGACCGGGGCATCCGAACGCTGGTATCCGCCGGCCCCGCCGACGGAGTGGTGGCATCCGCCGGCTCTGCCGGCGGAGGGGCGTCAGCGGATCTGATACAGCTCGTTCCGAATCCGGCAGCCGGTCGGCGTCATCGCGAGGCCGCCGTCGGCGGTCTCCTTGAGCGAACGGGGCATCGCCTCGCCGATCTTGATCATGGCCTCGACGACCTCGTCCATCGGAATGACGCTCTCGACTCCCGCGAGCGCCGTCTGCGCGCCGGTCAGCGCCAGCATCGCGGTGAACCCGTTGCGGACGACGCACGGGACCTCCACGAGCCCGGCCACCGGATCGCAGGCCAGGCCCAGCGTGTTCTGAAGCGTGAGGGCCGCGGCGTGCACGGACATCCCCGGCGTCCCTCCGAGGAGGAAGGTCAGCGCGCCCGCCGCCATCGCGGCGCCGACGCCCTGCTCGGCCTGGCACCCTCCGGCGGCGCCGGAGAGCTCGGCCTTGCCCGCCACGAGCGCGCCGAAGCCTCCGGCCACGACGAGTCCGCGCGACGCGAAGTCGTCGTCGAACCCTCGCTCCTCCGCGAGCGCGAGAAGCGTGCCGGGCACCATGCCGGCGGCGCCCGCCGTCGGCGCGGCGACGATGATCCCCATGCGCGAGTTCTCCTCGAGCACGGCGATCGAGTACGCGATGCACTTCGCGACGAGGTGGCCGCCGGCGATGTCGCCACGCGCCGTGTGCTCCATGACCTTCCGCGCGTCGCCGCCCACGAGTCCCGAGAACGACTTCCCGCCCGCGAGGCCGCGCCTCACCGAATCCTTCATCACCGCCCACCGGTCGCGAAAGATCTGGAACACGCGCTCGGGCGGGAGCTCGCGCTCCACGGATTCGGCCTCGAGGAAGATCGCGTCGAGCGGCTGGCCGGAGCGCTCCGCCGACTCGAGCAGCTCGGCAAACGTGTTGAGGGTGGCCAAGGGGTCTCCTTTCGGTTCGGTCAGGTGATGGGGGCGCCGCCCGCCACGCGGTCCAGCACGTGGACGCGGCGCACGCCCGGCATCCCGCGCAGGAGGTCGACGTCCTCCGGCGGAAGCGGCGCGTCCAGGTCGATGCGCATGAAGGCCTGGTCGCCCTTTCCGCGGCGCAGGACCTCCATGGAGGCGATGTTGATGCCGCGCCGCCCGATGATCTCGGACGCGCGCATGACGACGCCGGGACGGTCCTCGTAGAAGAGCAGGAGGCACGGGTCCTTGGCGGAGAGCGACACGGGGAAACCGTCCACCTCGCGGATCTCGATCATCCCTCCGCCGATCGACGCCCCCAGGACCGCGATCGTCCGCGACGGGCCCGCCAGCGTGATCGCGACGCTGTTCGGATGCGCCTCCGGTCCCATGTTCCGAGGCTTCAGCGCGTACTTGAGCCCCCGCGCCTTCGCGATCTCGAGCGCGTCCTTCAGGCGAGGGTCGTCGACCTCCATGCCGAGCGCGCCCGCGACGAGCGCCCGGTCCGTGCCGTGACCGCGCATCGTCTTGGCGAACGCGGAGTGCAGCTCGAAGCGCGCCTCGACGGGCTCCTCCTCGAGCAGCGCGCGGGCGACGCGCGACAGCCGGCAGGCGCCCGCCGTGTGGGACGAGGACGGGCCGACCATGACCGGCCCGACGATGTCGAGCAGCGAGATCACGCGCGCAGTATATGAGTCGCGCGGCCGTCAGGAGTGCGGGCCCGCCGAGCCGATCCGGAGCTCGCGCATGAGGTAGTGGAGCGCCTGGCGCGACAGACCGAGCTGGCGCGCGGCGCGGGTCCGGTTGCCGCCGGCCCGGCCGAGCGCGTCCGCGATCAGATCCCGCCGATGGGCGTCCACGCGCGCGCGGTAGTCGCCGGGCTCCGCGTCGGCGGCTCGCGGCGCGGCGCCGCGGACCCGCTCCGGCAGGAGCGCGGCGCCCAGGCAGCCGCCCGCGTCGCACAGGGCGGCGGCCTGCGACACCGCGTTCTGCAGCTCGCGCACGTTGCCCGGCCAGGGATACGCCAGGATCGCCGCCGCCGCCTCGGGCGCGAGGGACAGGCGGCCGCGGGCGTACTCGCGCGCGAACGCGTCCAGGAAGTGGCGCGCGAGCAGCAACGCGTCGCGGCCGCGGTCCCGGAGCGGAGGCAGGCGCAGCACCGCGACGTGCAGCCGGTAGAAGAGGTCCTCGCGAAACTGACCCGCCTCGACCAGCAGCGCGAGGTCCCGGGTCGTCGCCGAGACGACGCGCACGTCGATCGGGCGCGCGCGATTCTCGCCCACGCGGCGGATCTCCCGCTCCTGGAGCGCCCGGAGCAGCTTGGCCTGGAGCGGCGGCGCGAGGTCGCCGATCTCGTCGAAGAAGATCGACCCGCCGGCGGCCTCCTCGAGCAGGCCGCGGCGATCGCGCTCCGCTCCCGTAAACGCGCCGCGGGAGTGGCCGAAGAGCTCGCTCTCGAGCAGCGCCGCCGGAATCGCCGGCACGTTCACCGCGACGAACGGTCCCGACCCGCGGGGCGAGAGGCGGTGGACCGCGCGGGCGACGGCCTCCTTGCCGCAGCCCGACGGGCCGAGCACGAGCACGGTCACGTTCTGCGCGGCGAAGCGCGTGAGCCGGAGATACGGCTCCTCCATGCTGCGGTCCGCGGTCACGATGCCCAGCCTCCGCCATCCCTCCGCGAAGTCGTTCGCGGCGCGCGACGCGGCTCCCCGGAAGAGGAGGTTCTCGAGGAGCCAGGCGATCGACTCCGCGGACTCCCCCGGAACCGCCGGCCACAACTGGAGCTCGAACCGCACCTGCCCCGCCTCGAGCGTTCTCTGCCAGGCCTTCTCTCCCGGACCGGCGGCGCGGCCCAGGCGGGCGACCTCGCGCCCCTCCGCGTCGCGCAGCGCCAGCCCGGCCACGCCCAGCGACTCCAGCGTCCGGTGCCCGTCGGGCTCGTCGCCTCGGAACACCGACGCGATCTCCTCGCGAAGGCCTCGGAGGGCCTCGCGCGGCGGAGCCGGCGCCGCCCGCGGGAACGCGCGCTCGGCCAGCGCCTCGCCGCCTCGCGCGCGCAGCGTCCGCTCGGCGAGACGCCGCAGCGCCTCGGGCAACCGCTCCTCGCCCACGACGAATCGCCACCGGGCGACGGTCTCGGCGGCGCGGTACGGATCCATCCCGAACAGCGTCCGCACGGCGTCGAGGGCCGCATCGGGAATCGCGCCGCCTTGCCAGGCGAGCTCCGCGAGCCGCGCACGGGCCACGCCGTCTCGGCACGAGCGGTCCGGCGGGAGGCTCGCCGCCCTCGCGAAGGCCTCGGAGGCGAGCCCGAGCTCGCCCTCGTAGACGCGACGGTCGCCCTCCTCCAGCCAGAGCTCGCCGATCTCGAGACGGTCCGACAGCCTCTCGGAGAGCGCGCGGGCCCGGGCGTTGTCCGCGGCGGCCTCGTCGAGAAAGCCCCGCCGCAGCGCGAGGCGGCCGCGGTGGTGGAGCGCGACGAGCCGTGGGATCGAGTCCTCGGCCGCCGGCGCCGCCGCCTCGAGCGACGCGATCTCGGCGGCCGCCTCGTCCCATGCGCCCCGCTCGATCAGGAGCTCGATGCGGTTGCCGCGCGCGACGCGGACCAGATCCTCCCGTCCCGCCGCAGCGGCCGCGGCCAGGCACTCCGAGAGCCGCGCCTCGCTCTGCGCGAGGTCGCCGGCGTGGTACTGCGTCGCGGCCAGGTCCAGCAGGAGCGCCGCTCGCTCGCCCGCGTCGTCGCGCTCGGCCTCCAGCGCCTCCCGGAAGCGGAGGATCGCGCGCGAGGACTCGCGGCGGTCGAGAAGCCTTCGCGCCTCCTGCGCCAGGAAGCGCGCCGCGACGGAGTCGCCCGCCGCGAGCGCGATCGGGCGCACGGCCTCGTAGAGCCTCTCCTCGTCCTCCACCCGGCCGGCCAGCGCGAGAACGCGGGCGCGCTCGAGCGCGATCCCGACGCGCTCCTCCGCCGTGAGCGCGGCGCCGGTCCGCTCCGCCTCGTCGAGCAGGGCGAGCGCGGCGTCGAAGCCGCCCTCGCGTGCGAGGCCCACGGCGCCGAGCGCGAGGGCGCGCACGCGCTCTCCGTCCGGGGCGTCGGGATGCGACCGCCTCCAGGCCGCGGCGCGCCGCGCCGCCTCCGACCACGCGTCCCGCGTGCCGGCGATCTCGGCGATCCGGAGCTCGGCGCGCCGCCGCACGTCGGGCGCCGTGGCCGGCGAACGGACGAGGCGCTCCAGACGGTCGCGGGCGTCGGCGCTCCGGCCGCCCGCGAGCTCGCGCTCCGCCTCCATCGCCTCGAGCCAGGGAGGAGACTCCCCTCCCGCCGCCACGAGTCGCGCCGCCAGCGGAAACCAGACCTCGACCGGCCGCTCCGGCGCGCCGGCCACCCAGCGCCCGGCCTCGTCGAGCGCCGCCGGCACGGATCCCTCGGCGAGGAGGCGCTCGATGCGGAGTCCCGGGTCCGCCGCGTCTTCGGAAACGGCCCGCGGCTTCGCCTCGCGCGGAGTCGACGTCCTCTCGGGCCATGGCGCATCCCCGGTCGGATCCGCGGCGAACGCCGCCCAGCCGTCCGAGGCGAGAATCTCCCGGGCGAGCGCGAGGCCGTTCCGGGTCGCGCCGCGCGTGAGCTCCGCGAAGCGCTCGTAGAAGCGCACCGAGGCGGCGATCGTGCCGCACGGCACCCAGAGCGCGTCGCGCCACTCCGCGGGAGCGCCCGGCGGCGGCACATCTCGCGGAAGGCGCACGACCTCGGCGCCGCGAGGGAGCGACAGCGCCGCCGACTCGAACGCACGCCGCGACAGCGCGTCCCAGTCCTCCGGGACGACGGCGATCCAGACCGCGCGGTCTCCGTCGCGCGAGGCGTGCTCGCGAAGGAGCCGGCTCGCCTCGGCCGCGTGGCGCACGCTCGGGACGCCCAGCGCGCCTCCGGGCGTCAGCCGCGAGCCGTCCGGGCGAAACACGCGCGGCACGCGCTCCGCCGCCAGGGCCCTCGCCTTCGCGGAGAGGGCGCGGGACTCCGCCGACCGGAGCGACTCGCCGCCGACGCCGAGCGTCCGCGCCCGCGCCTCGGCGGCGCACGGGGCCGCGAGCTCGGGGAAGCCGCGCAGGATGCTCGCCGGCCAGAACTCCGCGCGCCTCCACCGCGCCTCGGGCGCCTGCAGCCGCGCGAGCAGGTCGGCGGCCGCGCGGTGCGTGACCCGCCTCCCGCGGGCGAACAGCCGGAGCAGGAACGCCGCGAGGGTCCCGGCGACCGAGGCGTCCGCTCCCGCGTCGGCGGCCGGGGTCGCCGCGGCCGCGCGCGGCAGGCGCGTCAGCCAGAGCAGCGCGACGCCGGACCGGATCTCGACGGCGGCGGACTCGAGATCCTCCGGGGCGAGGGCGAGCCCGTGCGACGCGAAGAACGCGGCGGCCGCCGCGGCCTGCAGCAGGAGCGGAGCGCGATGCACGCGCGCGAGGGCGGACCCCGACAGGGTCCGCGCCGACGCCGGAACGTCGCGCTGCACGACGACCGCGTCCTCCTCGCGGGCGACGTCGATCGCTCGGGCGAGCGTCCCGTGCTCGAACGTCAGGAGCTCGAGCCAGCGCCGGCCGGCGCCGAGCGGGTACCGCTCCGCCTCGAGGGCACACAACCCTTTATTGTCGCGACGCGCGCGCTATCGGCGGACCGAGATCGCCTGGAGATCGCGAAAGAAACCGGGATAGGACTTGGACACGCACGACGGGTTCTCGATCAGGATCCCCGGACGCGCGATCCCCACGATCGCCGCCGCCATCGCCATGCGATGGTCCCCCGCGGTCGGCAGGGGCGACGCGGCGCCTCGGTCCGCCGCGGCCGGTCCCACGACGACCAGCGCGTCCTCCTCCGCGACGGCGCGCGCGCCGCACGCGGTGAGCAGCGCGGCGAGCGCCGCGATGCGGTCGCTCTCCTTCAGCCGCAGGTGCCCGATCCCGGAGAAGCGGCTCTCTCCCGGAGCGAGCGCGGCCAGGGCGGCGAGCGAGGGAACCGCGTCGGGGAAGTCGGTGGCCACCACGTCGACGGGCCGCAGGTTCGCGGGATCGCCCTGCGTGGAGACGAAGGCCGGCGTCGCCGAGAGACGCAGGCCCATGCGCTCGAGGACGGGCAGCGCCGCGGCGTCGGCATCGCCCGAGGGCCACCGCAGGCCCTTCAGGACGACCCGTCCGCCCGCGGCGCCCACGGCGGCGAGCAGCGGGATCGCCGAGGAGTAGTCGCCGGGGACGGCATACCGCTCCGCCGCGCGCGTGGCAGCCCGCACCCGCAGCGCGTCGCCTTCCTCCACGTCGTGTCCGAGCGCGCGCAGCGTCTCGACGGTCATGCGGACGTACGGCGCCGACGCCACCTCGCCGGTCGCGCGCACGGAGACGCCGCCGTCGACCGCGAGCCCGCCGATCAGGAGCGCGGAGAGGAACTGGCTCGAGCGCGACGCGTCGACCGCGATCTCTCCGCTCCGCCACGACCCGCCGTCCACGGCGAGCGGCAGGCAGCCCTCGGCGCCCCGATACGCGATCGCCGCGCCGGCCGATCGCAGCGCCGCGACGAGCTCGCCGACCGGCCGCTCCCGCAGCCGCGCCGAGCCCGTCAGGAGAAAGCGGCCGGGCGTCGCGGCGGCGGCGGCGGCCAGGAACCGCGCCGCGGTCCCCGATTCCCTCGCGTCCAGGACGATCTCGCGCGGCGAGTCCCCGCGCAGCGGCCCCCGCACCTCCAGCCCTTCGGGGATCCGCCGGAAGGAGGCGCCCATGGCGGTGAGGCACGCGCGGAGCGCCTCGGTGTCGTCGCTCTCGAGAGGGTCCCCGATCCGGACGGGCGATCCGGTGAGCGCCGCCGCGAGCAGCGCGCGGTTGGTCGCGCTCTTCGACGGCGGCACGCGGACCTCGCCGCGGATCTCCGAGACCGGGGGCAGCGCGAGGAAGTCGGTCACTCCGGCAGCGCGACGAGCGAGGTCGACCCGTCCGGCGCGATCTCCATCCAGCGCCGCTCCTCCACGAACGCAGGCAGGATCTCGACGCGGCCGCCGTCGACGGCCTCGGTCCACGACTTGTGGAAGTGCCCCAGCAGGATCACGTCGACGCCCTGCCGGAGTCGCCGCTGCGCGAACGCGCGGATCATCTCGACCGGCAGCCGCGTCTTGTGCTTGAAGTTGGAGCGGTAGAGGCGCGCCTCGATCTTCCACACGATCCGGTTCGCCGTCGCCTTCGGGATGAAGTCGATCGCGGCCCGCGAGATCGGATTCTTGGAGAGCATCCTCCAGAACCGATACGGCAGGTCCCTCTCGTTGAGCAGGTCCCCGTGCGTCGCGAGGAAGCGCCTGCCGCCGGCCCCGAACAGCTCCTCGTCGCAGACGGAGGCGAAGGTGTCCTCGACGTAGGAGCCGCGGAGGAAGAAGTCGCGGTTGCCCTCGACGTAGGTCACCGCGACGCCGGCGTCGCGGAGCTCCCGGGCCTTGTCCAGGAAGCGCCCGATCGCGGGCGTCTCGAACTTGGGATGCGCGATGAAGAAATGGAAGATGTCGCCCAGGAGCGTGACGGCCTTCGCGCCCCGAGCGCGCACCGTGTCGAGCGCCTTCAGGAACGGCTCCTCGTCGCCGGGACGGCGACCGACGTGGCAATCCGCGAAGACGGCGCGCACCGGCCGAACCATAACCCAAGTCCAGGAATTTGCGGGTCTTCCGGCTGTTCTGCTGCGGTATGATTTGTCGTTCGAACCGACAAGTGAGGCTCCATCCATGAAGGGTGCCCGGCTCGGCCCCGTCTCGGTCCTCCTGTTCCTCGGCGCGTCGCTTCCGCTGAGCGCCCTGCGGCCGATTGCGCCCGCCGAGGCGCCGCGCGCCGACGCCTCCGTCCTCCGCGCGATCAACGGCGGCGCGGAAGAGGTCAACGTGATCATCGGCGTGCGCGACGGGACGCCGTCCGCGAGGAGCCTCGCCGCGCATCCGGATCCCGCGGGCGAGCCGTCGCGGCGGCTCCGGCGGCTGGCCGCGCAGGACGCGGTCGCGCGCGACTTCCCGGCGACGCTCCGGGTCCTCCGCCGCTACGAGAATTTCTCGATCCTGGCCGGCCGCGCGACGCGAGACGGGATCGTGGGCCTCGCGAACCGCGCCGACGTCGACTGGATCACCGTCGACGGCGTGCGGAAGATGCACGAGGCGAGCTCCACCGCCCAGAAGGCGCAGACGCTCATCCACAGCGACCAGGCCAACGCCCTCGGTTTCACGGGCGCGGGCCAGTCGATCGCCATCCTCGACACCGGCGTCGACTACACGGTCTCGGAGCTGGGCGGCGGCGCGTTCCCCAACGCGAAGGTCGTCGCGGGACAGGACTTCGGCGACGACGACCCCGACCCCATGGACTGCGAGGGACACGGGACCTCGGTCGCCGCGGTCGCGGCGGGGCCCACGGGCGTCGCGCCGGACGCGACCATCGTCGCGCTGAAGGTCGTCAAGGGCGTCAGCTGCGACGAGGCGAACGACTCGGACATCCTCGCCGCGGTCAACTGGGCGATCACGAACCAGGCGACGTACTCCATCTCGACCATCAACCTCTCCTTCGGCGGGGCGCCGACGGACGGGCTCGCCCACGGCTACTGCGACGATCTCTATCCGGACTACGTCGCCGCCATCGACTCGGCGAACGCGGCCGGCATCGTGTTCGTGGCGTCGTCGGGCAACGACGCGCTGACCGATGCGATCGCCGCGCCGGCCTGCGTCTCGAACGCCGTTTCGGTGGGCGCCGTGTATCCCGACTCGTTCGTGCACGTCGGGTGGAAGGACGACGCCGGCGGCACGCTCTGCGAGGACACCTCGGTCACTCCCGACACGATCGTCTGCTTCTCCAACTCCGCGTCCAATCTCTCGCTGCTCGCCCCCGGCGCGTTCTGGCTCGTCGTGACCAAGGGCGGCGCGACCGATTTCTTCCACGGCACCTCGGCCTCGGCGCCCGCCGCTTCCGGCGCCGCGGCGCTCATGCACCAGGCGCACCCCGAGCTCACCCCGAAGGGCATCGCGAGCCTCCTCGAGACGACCGGGCGTACGCTCGTCGACTCGCGCAACGGCATCGCGACGCCTCGGATCGACACGCTCGCCGGCGCGCAGCTGACGGGCGGCGGGTTCGCGCCCTACGTCGGCGACGCGGTGCCCGTGCCGGACGGCACCGGCTCGGCCACCGCGACCGCGACCATCACGGGGTTCGCCGGGACGCTCGCCAGCGTCGAGGCCGTCGTCGAGATCGCGCACGCGGATCCGACGCAGCTCCTCGTGACGCTGACCGGCCCGGACGGGACCACGGTGACGCTGCACGACCACACCGGCGCGGCGCAGCACCCGATCAACGGGATCTACGGCAAGACGCTCGCTTCGGCGCAGTCGCTGGGCGCCTTCCAGGGCAAGCTGGCCGACGGCGTCTGGACGCTGAGCGTCGCGGACGACCGGCCGGGGACCGCCGGGAGCATCCGCACCTTCGCGATGCGCATGGTGGCCGGACAGCCGTCGGCGTCCATCCCCCCGGCCGCCGACACCGAGGTCGTCCCGATCGTCGGGCGCGTGCAGGGAACCCACTTCTTCCTGTCGGACGTCCGGATCTTCAACCCGCGCCCGACGGACCAGGAGCTCTCGCTCTACTACGTGGCCCAGGGGCTCGCCGGCTCGCAGGCCGTGCGCGCCACGGAGACCGTGCCGGCCGGACGCGTGCTCGCCCTCGACGACGTCGTGGGCTCGGAGTTCGGTTACGCGGAATCGATCGGCGAGCTGACGATCCTGGGCGCCGACACGAGCTTCCTGGTCACGAGCCGCGCCTACACGCAGGGCGGCAACGGGACGTTCGGACAGTTCGTCCCGGGGTTTTCGAGCGCCGACGCCCTCGGGTTCGGCGAGGCGGCCACGGCCAACGGGCTCCTCAAGAACGGGCAGTTCCACACCAACGCCGGCTTCACGGAGGTCTCGGGATCCCCCGTCTCGGTCAAGATGGACCTCCGCGACGCCGGCGGCGCGCTCCTCGCGACGACCACGCGCTCGGCGCCCGCCAACGGGACCGTCCTCGTGACCGACATCGCCGGCGACCGCGGGCTCGGAGCGACCGCGAACTTCCGCGTCGACTACTCCGTCGTCTCGCCGTCCGGCCGGGTCGCGCCGTTCGCCACGTTCGTCGACGACACGACCGGCGACGGCGTCTTCGAGCCGGCGGAGCGCGGGACTCTCTCGAGCGACGACCTCGTCGTGGCGCAGGCCTCGCACGCCTCGGGCGCCAACGGCACGTTTTTCCGGACCAACCTGCACGTCACGAACCTCGGCGCGACGGCGGCCACGATCACGGTCTCGCTCCTTCCCCGCGTGCTGACCGGCACGCCGGCGGCGCCCCGCGTCTACGTCATCGCGCCGGGAGAGACGCTCGAGAAGCTGGACGTGCTGGCGAGCGAGTTCGGTCTCGGCGATCCCTCGGCGGCGGGTCTGCGGATCCATCCCAGCGGCGCCGCGCGGCTCGCGGTCTCGACCCGCACCTACGTCGAGAAGTTCGGCGGGACGTTCGGGTTCTCGATTCCGGGCCTCGCCGCGTCGCAGGCCATCGGGGCGGGCAACGGCAAGGCCGCCGTCATCCAACTCGACCAGACGACGGCCGCGCAGGGATTCCGGAGCAACTTCGGCTTCGCGGAGGTCGGCGGCGCGGACGCGCTCGTCGGCGTGACCGCGAAGAGCGGCGACACGGGCGAGCTGCTCGGCGCGCGACAGTTCCCGGTGCCGGCGAACGGCTCCTTCCAGGCCAACCTCGACCAGATCGTCGGCGACGGCGCCTTCACGAACGTCTACCTCGAGTTCACCGTGGACTCCGGCACGGGCCGGGTCCTCCCCTACGGAGTCTCGGTCGACAACACCTCCGGCGACGCGATCTACATGCCGGCGCAACGGGAGCCCTGACGGGAGCGTCGACGCCGGCATAGAATCGGCTCGATGGTCGAGAGGCGCTCTCCGTCCAACAGACCATCCGGTGTCCTCGCGCCGTGGCAGCGGCGCCTCTACCGGATCCTCCTCATCCCGCTCGGGCTGATCGCGGCGAACTCCATCTACCTCGCCGCGTTCACGCGGGACACGGCGTTCTTCTACGCGATGCTGCTCCTCCACCTGACGCTCGGGTTGCTCATCGCGATCCCGTTCTTCGTCTTCGCCGCGACCCACGCGAAGCGGATGATCCGGATGTGGAACAAGCGCGCGAAGTACGCGGGCCTCGCGATCTTCTCGCTCGCGATCGTCTGCGTCTCGACCGGCCTGTTCATGGTGTTCCAGGGCGCGACCCTGAACCATCGCGCGGCCTGGGTGCTGCACGTCTCCTCGGTCCCGCTGGCGCTCGTCGCGTTCATCCTTCACCGCCGGGCGCACACCCACAAGCTGCAGTTCCGCCGGCTCTACGCCTGGGGCGGCGCCGTCGCGGTCTTCCTCGCCGCGATGGCGGTCCTGGCGAAGCTCGAGAAGCCGCCGAAGCGGATCGTCAACGTCAACGGCGACACCGTGTTCTTCCCGTCGTCCTCCGAGACGTTCGATCAGGGCCTGCTCGACGGCAAGAAGCTGGCCGCGAACGCCTACTGCCAGTCGTGCCATCCCGACTCGTTCCACCAGTGGGAGCGCTCGGCGCACCGCTTCTCGTCGTTCAACAACCCGTTCTACCGGAAGAGCGTCGAACTGATGGCCGACCGCGTCGGCCGCGAGCGCACGAAGTGGTGCTCGGGCTGCCACGACCCGGTCGTGCTCTTCACGGGCCAGATGGGCACCGCGACGCAGGCCGCGTTCTCCTACGACTCCTGGGAGGCGCAGCAGGGGCTGACCTGCATGTCCTGCCACTCGATCACCGAGGTCAAGGACGTCAAGGGCAACGGGTCCTACGTGATCGAGGAGGCGAAGCAGTATCCGTTCGCCTTCTCGAAGAACCCGGCCCTCGCCGCCGTCAACCGGCTGCTGATCCGCATGGAGCCGTCGCTGCACCGCAAGACGTTCATGAAGCCGGTCATGCGGACCCCGGAGTTCTGCTCGACCTGCCACAAGGTCTCGCTCATCCCGGCGCTCAACGGCTACCGCTGGATGCGCGGCCAGGATCACTACGACACCTGGTACGACTCGGGGGTCTCGGGGCGGGCGGTCCGATCCTTCTACGATCCGCCGCAGCCGAAGGCGTGCCGGGACTGCCACCTGCCGCCGTACCGCTCGGACGAGTTCGGCAACCGGCAGGGCTTCCTCCACGACCACCTCTTCCCCGCCGCCAACACGGCCCTGCCGTTCATCCGCAACGACGCGCCGACGCAGAAGACGATCCAGGAGTTCCTGCGCAACAAGGTCCTGACGGTCGATCTCTTCGCGATCCGGCGCGGCGACGAGGTGATCCCGCTGTCGAGCGACGCGCCGCTCCCCGGCGTGCGGCCGGGCGAGACCCTCGACGTCGAGGTCGTGGTCCGCACGCGCGGCGTCGGCCATCCCTACACGAACGGCACCGCCGACTCCAACGAGACGTGGGTCTCGCTGGAAGGAACGGTCGCCGGCTCCGGCGAGAAGTTCTTCGAGAGCGGCGTGCTCGACGCGGACGGCCGCCTCGACGGCGGGGCGGACCGGCTCGAGACGTTCATCATCGACACGGACGGGGATCACATGGACCGCCGCCAGCCGCAGGACATCCGCGTGCCGCTCTACAACAACGGCATCGGTCCCGGCGCGGCGCGCGTCGTGCACTACCGCCTGCGGGTGCCGCCGGACGCGCACGGCGCGATCACGCTCGCCGCCGGCACGCACTACCGGAAGTTCTCGCGGGATTACACGACGTTCTCGCTCGGCGCGGCGCATCCCTTGCTGCCGGTCACGACGCTGGCGAGCGACACGCTGGATTTGCCGGTCGGATCGACGGCCGCCTCTCCGCCGTCTCCCGGGTCGCGCGGCAATCCCGATCCTCTCTGGCTTCGCTGGAACGACTACGGGATCGGCCTCTTCCTTCAGGGCGATCTCAAGGGCGCGGCGCGCGCGTGGACGCGCGTGGAGGAGCTCGCGAAGGACAAGCCGGACGGGCCGCTCAACCGCGCGCGCGCCGAGATCGCCGAGGGCCGGCTCGCCGACGCGCGCGCCTCGCTGGCGGAAGCGGAGCGGCGCCGCCCGGGCTGGGGCAAGACCGCGTTCTTCCGCGCGACCGTCGCCAAGGACGAGGGACGGCTCGACGACGCCGAACGCGACCTGAAGGCGGTCCTCGCGAAGTTCCCGATCGATCGGGTGGCGTGGAACAACCTCGGCTCCGTCTACTGGCTCGCCGGGCGTCTGCCGGAGGCGCTCGACGCTTACGGCAAGACGCTCGCCATCGATCCGGAGGATCTGAACGCGCACTACAACCGGATGCGCGTCTACCGCGCGATGGGTGACCGGAAGAACGCGGACATCGAGGACGCGGCGTATCGGAAATACAAGGACGACGAGACCATCCGCGCCATCGCGGGCGACTACCGTCTGCGCAACCCGTGGGCCAACCGCGAGTCGCTGCCGATTCACGTGCACGCGGAGCCGGAACCGCCGCCGCCCGTCGTTCCCGACTGGGTGGCGCAGATGGGGCCGAAGGGCTACGAGACCGATCGCGGCTACCTCACGCGCCGACACCCGCCGGTGCCGAGCGAGCGCGATCAGTGGTCGTACGTTTTTGCCCGAGGGGGCAACTTGTCGGCGGCCTCTCCGAAGGTATCCTCGGCTCCATAGCACGGGGTCCGATACGAAGTCCTAGAAAGGAGGACAGCATGGCGAGGATGAGGAGGGTTGCGCGGAGAAAAGTGCGACGAGCCGTTCGACGAAAAGGCGTTCGCCGCAGGGTGGCCCGCCGCCGCGTCGCGCGCAGGGCCACAGGCCGGAGAGCCGTGCGGCGCCGCGTCGCGCGCAAGGCCGTGGCACGCAAGGCCGTGCGCCGCCGTGTCGCGCGCAAGGCCGTCGCTCGCAAGGCCGTTCGGCGCCGCGTCGCGCGCAAGGCCGTGGCGCGCAAGGCCGTGCGGCGCCGCGTCGCGCGGAAGACCGTCGCTCGCAAGGCCCTGCGGCGGGCCGTTCTTCGCAGGGCGCTGATTCGTCGGGCCGCCGCGCAGAAGGCGGGCTTCAGTCTCGAGCCTCAGATCTGAGACACGCACCCGTCCAAACCGGGGGACCGCCTGCCGCGCGAGACGACGGCGGCATGCACCCCCGGTTTGACGCGGTCGTCATCCTCCTCCTGTCCCTCGGTCTCGCCTCGGCGTCCTGCCGGCGCGCCCCGGAGCCCGCGGCGTCCGCTCCCGCCGCACCGTCCCCGACGCCGGCGTTCTCCCTGCCGTTCACGGAGAAGTCCGAGGCGATGGGCATTCGTTTCACGCACGTCAACGGCGCGCGCGGCAAGAAGTGGATGCCCGAGACGATGGGCGGCGGCGTCGCCGTGCTCGATGACGACGGGGACGGCAGGCCGGACCTTCTGTTCGTCAACGGCTCTCCGTGGCCGGGCGACCCGACGTCGGGCCCGCCGTCCTCCTCCCTCGCGCTGTATCGCAACGAGGGCAACGACGCCTCGGGCCTGCCGCACTTCCGCGACGTCACGCGCGAGGCGGGGCTCGACCGGATTGGCCCGCTCTACGGAATGGGCGCCGCGGTCGGGGACTACGACAACGACGGCAAAGACGACGTCCTCGTGACGGCGCTCGACCACGCGCGGCTCTTCCACAATCTCGGCGGGCGCTTCGAGGAGGTCACGGCGAAGGCGGGCGTCGGGGATCCCGGCTGGACGACGTCGGCGGCATGGTTCGACTACGACGGCGACGGTCTCCTCGACCTCTACGTCTGCCACTACGTCGACTGGACTCCGGCCAGGGACCTCTTCTGCACCCTCGACGGCAAGACCAAGTCCTACTGCACGCCCGAGCGTTACCCGGGCACCTCCTCGCGCCTCTACAGGAACCTCGGCCACGGCCGCTTCGAGGACGCGACCAAGAAGGCCGGCGTCTTCACCACGAACCAGAAGGCGCTGGGCGTGGCGCCGTGGGACTTCGACGGGGACGGGCGCATCGACTTCCTGGTCGCCAACGACACCGCGCCCAACAACCTCTTCCGGAACAAGGGCGACAGCACCTTCGAGGACGCCGGGATCTCCACGGGCGTGGCGGTCGACGAGGCCGGCCGCTCGCGCGGTTCGATGGGAGTCGCCTGGGCGGACATCAAGAACGGCAAGGGGGCGGCGGTCGCGATCGGCAACTTCTCGAACGAGCTCAAGTCGCTGTACTGGACGGACTCGGGCGAGGTCTTCCTGGACGAGTCGCCGGCGAGCGGCGTCGGGCCGAGCTCGTTTCTCGATCTCACCTTCGGCCTCTTCTTCTTCGATGCCGACCTCGACGGCCGCATCGACCTCCTGCTCGCGAACGGGCACGTCGAGCCCACCGTCCAGGAGGTGCAGAAGGAGGTGGCGTATCGCCAGCGCCCCATGCTCTACCGCAACCTCGGCAACGGGAAGTTCGCCGCCCTCGCCGCGGACCGCGCCGGCGACCTCGGTGGGCCGCTCGTGGCCCGCGGCGCCGCGTATGCCGATCTCGACGGCGACGGCGATCTCGACGTCGTCATCGTGCAGAACGGCGGCCCGGCCCGCGTCTACCTGAACCCGGCCAACGCGCCGGAGAAGAGCGTGCGGCTCAGGTTCGTGGGCACCGGCAAATCCAATCGAGACGCCATCGGCGCCCGCGTGACGGCGACGATCGGCGGGATGCGCCTCTCCCAGCAGGTCACCGGGGGCCAGTCCTACCTGTCCTCGCCCGAGAAGACGCTGACGTTCGGTCTGGGGACGGCCGCGAAGATCGACACGCTCGAAATCCGCTGGCCGGACGGCGCCACGCAGACGCTGCACGACCTTCCCGGAGGGACGCGGTCAACGATCACCGAGGCTCCGTCGTCTGAATAGACGCATGCGCGACGTCCTGCGGATCGGCTGGCTCGTCCTGCTCGCGTTGACAGGCATCGCCGTGTCCGCGGCGGCGCCGCCGCGCTCCACGCGGCACGAGATCCAGGCCGGCGGCCTCAGCCGCTCCTACCGCCTCCATGCGCCGCCCTCGCTGGACAGGTCCCGGCCCTCGCCGCTCGTCCTCGTCTTCCACGGCGGCCGCGGCGACGGCGAGTCCGTCGAGCGGCTGACCGGCTTCGACGCGCTGGCGGACCGTGAGGGCTTCCTCGTCGCCTATCCGGACGGCTTCGGCAAGCAGTGGAACGACGGGCGCGACGTCGCCGACTTCGAGACGTACCGGAAGGGCGTCGACGACGTCGCGTTCGTCTCCGCGCTGATCGACGCGATCGCGAAGGAGCACGCGGTCGATCCGAGGCGCGTCTTCGCCACGGGGATCAGCAACGGCGGGATCTTCAGCCACTACCTCGGCGCCCGCCTCTCGACGCGGATCGCCGCGATCGCGCCGGTCGCCGGCGGCGTCGCGGAGCCGTTCCGGGCCAGGTTCAAGCCGGAGCGGCCGGTCTCGGTGCTGATCCTGAACGGTACCGAGGATCCGTTGGTGCCCTACGGCGGAGGAAACGTCGGAGGCACCCACGGCAGGGTCCTCAGCACCGAAGACGCCGTACGCCTGTGGACCGCCGCCGATGGATGCGCGGCGCCGCCGAAGATCGAGATCCTTCCGGACACCGATCCCGCCGACGCGTGCCGGGCGACGCGCTCGACCTGGACCGGCGGCCGCGACGGAGCCGAGGTCGTCCTCTACACCTTCGAGGGCGGCGGCCACACCTGGCCGGGCGGCCCTCAGTATCTGCCGAAGCTCGTCATCGGCCGCGTTTGCCGGGACGTCGACGCGACGCGGATCATCTGGGACTTCTTCAAGGCGCACCCGGGAAGCGACCGTCGGCCCTGAGATCCTTGCGAAGGCACTCGGTGAGGTACCTCGGGAGATCGTCGATGAGCCGTTGGAGGTCCTCATCCAGGTTTCGGACGAAGGACCGCCCCGCCGCCGCGTCGCGCAGGAAGACGAGGGTCTCCGTTCCGGGCGACGGCTTGAGGTCGATGATGGTGCTTCCGGTTCCCGAGAGGACGTGGGTGGCCGACTGGCCGAAGTCCGGGTCGAAGATCACGAACGTCCGCCCCCCGGCGAAGCCGAACAGATCGCCGTTGGGAAGCGTGTGGACCCGGAAGAGCGGTTGCGGCAAGCCGTACTGCGCGAGCTGCTGCGCGCTCCTCGTCATCTCGTAGAGCCAGGGGTCGAAGGCGTCCGTGACGTAGAGGTTTCCGCTGGGTGCGGGCGTCCCGCTGCCCGGCGTGAACGGGAGATTCGTGAAAGCCGTTCCGTCCGAGTCGTAGCGGAAGATCCCGTTGGTGCCCGTCGTGAGCGCGACACAGGCGTTCCCATCCGGGAACAGCTCCTGCAGGTGCGCGCCGGCCGGCAGCGGGTAGTGGTCGAGCAGTCCGCCGGGCCGCTGGAAAAAGACCGTCCCGTCGGCGGGCGTGCCGCCGCAGACGAGCCCCGTGCCGTTCCCGTTCCAGAAGATCCCCTGGCTGGTATCTGGGGAGAATTGGTCGAACAGCTTGATGGCGAACGCGTATGCCCCCTCGTCGCAGAATTCGACGTCCGCGGTCGCCAGCCGGTCGGACGCGTCGTGCCCGATGAAGCTCACCCCCGTGTCCGTCGGCGCGGCGTTGAAGGCGACGAAGCCCTGCGAGGGGATCCCGTAGCGGAACGCGCCGTCCTCGTAGACGTAGAACTGCTGCGAGGACGTGTAGAAGACGTCGATGCGCCCGAAGGAGGCGCCCTCGTAGACGCTCTCGGTCGGGATAGGGTGAGGGACCGGGGACTCGGTGAAGGTCACGCCGGGCTCCGTGGGAGGGACGACGGTCACGTCGTACTCACAGACGAGCACCTGATCGGACCCTTCGACCGTGATGGTGCAGGACACCGTGGTCGTGCCGACCGGGTACTCGCTGTTCGCCGGGTCGTTGCACTGCGTGAGGTAGCGCCCCGGCGAGCAGCCGGCGAGCGCAGGGAGACGCAGCGGCACCATCGTCAACTCACCCTCGGCCGTCACCGAGAAGTCGGGCCAACATTGGATGGTGCACGGCTGGCCGCTCGCGGCGCGCGCCGCGGCGAGCGGGAGCAGCGCCGCGAGGAGACGGAGGAGTCCGGAGCCTTGCCCTCGCATCGTCGCCTCCCGCTCAGAAGTTGGCCGGCGACATGTCGGTCGTCGAGCCGTCCTTCGTGACGTCGTCGATCTGCACGAACACTCCCGCGATGGCCGACGTGCCGGAGACGACGGAGGCGTAGACGAGGACCGTGTCCTCCGACGCCGGCACCTGGAGGGCGTGGATCACGTCGGAGACGCCGACCGTCTGCCCGACGTCGATCGTCCGGTCGAGCGTGATTCCCGTGGGCTGCCCCGACGAGTTGGCGTACGCCTGGAAGCGCACCGTCACCGGCCCGGAGGCTCCGATCCCGCCGGGCGTGAAGCCCAGGTTGTTGACGAAGACGTTGGTGTAGAGCTTCGTCCCCGGCTGGCCGCGCGTGTCGCGCGCGAGAGCGACCAGCTTCTGCGGCTCGGAGATGCCGATCTCGCGCCCCTTGAGAGACTGTCCGACGGTCCCGCCGGAGAGCGAGTTGTAGAAGCGGACCGTCGCGCCTCCCTGCCCCTTCTTCGAGTGGCCGTTGAACACGACGAGCATCGACCCGAGGAACCCGTCGCTCCGCAGCGACTCCGAGAGGAAGCCCCGCAGGATCAGGGAGTCGATCAGATCCTCGTAGTGCGCGTTCGAGCGGCCGCGCATCGAGCCGGCGCCCTGGCTCACGAGCTCCCCGGTCGCCGAAATGCTCCCGGCCGTCGCGACCGCGCCGCCCGTGCGGGCGTTGACGCCGTTGAGGTAAAAGTCGACCTGAACGTCCGTCGGCGCGTTGTTGTGCACGTCCACCGCGGACGCGTACAACGTGTTGCCCGCGCCGACCAGGCGGCCGACGAGGGAGAGGTTCACGCCGAGGCCGCTGGCGGCCGCTGCGGTGCGCGTGGGTCTCGCCGCAGTGAGGGATCGGCCGCAGATCGGATCGACCGAGAGGAGAACCGCGAGGAGAAGGGAGAGGAGCGGGGGAAGAGAGCGCCGCATGGGACCCTCCTTCGTTTGAGGCGGACTCTACTCCAGCCCGCATCGGAGGGTATCGGGCCGCTGTAGACTGGCGCGCCCGGGATGAGCCCAAACGTCACGATCCGCCTGGCGGCCGCCTCCGATCGGGACGACCTCGCGCGGCTGTCGACCCAGCTCGGCTATCCCCTGACCCCGGGCGAGGCCTCGGCGAGGCTCTCGGAGCTGTCGGGACATCCCGACCATGCCCTGCTCGTGGCGGAGTCGGACGGCCGGCTCGCGGGCTGGCTGCAGGTCAGCCTCCCCCGCATCTTCGAGTCGTCGCGGCAGGCCGAGATCGCGGGGCTCGTCGTCGACGAGGACGCGCGCGGCCGCGGAATCGGGCCGGCACTCCTGCGCGCGGCGGAGCGATGGGCCCGAGAGCGCGGCTGCGTGGTGCTGCGCGTGCGCTCGAACGTGATCCGCGAGCGCGCTCACGGGTTCTACCGGCGTGAGGGCTTCGGCGAGATCAAGACGCAGCGCGTCTTCGAGAAGCCCCTCGGGGACTGATCAATACGCGCGGATCGGGCGCCGGTTCGCCGTCGCGAAGAACTTGACGAAGATCAGCCCGGCGAGGAAGCCGCCGATGTGCGCGCCGTACGCGACGCCGCCCGTGCTGCCGCCCAGCATGCCGGCGCCGGAGATGAGCTGAAACAGGAACCAGATGCCGATCGCCACGAGCGCGGGAACCTGCAGGATCTGGTAGAGCCAGATCACGCGGACGCGGCGCTGGGGATAGAGCACGATGTAACCGCCGAGCACGCCGGAGATCGCGCCGGAGGCGCCCAGCGACGGGATCAGCGGGTTGGCGCCGAGCGCCGCGGTGACGAGCACGTGAGACAACGACGCGAGGACTCCCGTCAGCAGGTAGAAGATCAGGTAGCGCAGGTGCCCCATCGCGTCTTCGACGTTGTCGCCGAAGATCCAGAGGTACAGCATGTTGCCGCCGATGTGCGCGAGACCGCCGTGCATGAACATCGACGTGAAGAGCGTCAGGAAGACCGGGATCGGCGTCGGCTCGAGCTGGATCTGGTCGACCGTGCGGCCGTAGGCGTCGCGAATCGGGATCGACTGGGCGATGTCGTGGCCGCTCAGGATCTCGGCGGGCACGGTCGCGAACGCCATCGTGAAGCGCTGGTTGGTCCCGAGGCCCTGGAAGACGACGAACACGAAGACGTTCGCCGCGATCAGCATCCAGTTGACGACCGGCGTGAGGCGCCGGTCGGAGTTGTCGTCGCCGATGGGGATCATCTCGGCCTACTCTCGCGACCGTGATTCGGAGGGGCCGGCCGCGCGTCCGGATCCTACACCCTGGGGCCGAAGCTCCCCGCCCGGCGCGAGCGCCCAGGTCTTCCGGCCCGCGACCCCCGCGAAGGTCTGCTCGCGGCCGTCCGGCCAGCGGACCTCGACGCGCTCGGCCGCATCCGCGGCGCCGAGTCCGAAGTGGAGCGGGACGAGCGATCCCGAGGCATAGGACGCGGAGACGCGGTACGTCTGGGCCTGCGTGCGGCCCCCGGCCGTGACGCGGACGCGCGTGCCGATGACGGTCTTCGCGTCGCCGCCGGGGACGGGCTCGATCGCGATCCAGCCGCGCGTCTCCGCGGCGGTGTTCTTCAGGAGGCGCACGGGGCCGTCGAGATCCACGATCACGAGGTCGAGCGCGCCGTCGCCGTCGAGGTCGCCCACCGCGGTCCCGCGAGCCGACATCTTCAGCGTCGCGAGATCGCCCGCGTCGGACCACTCCTCGAAGCGCCCCTCGCCGCGGTTGTGCAGGAGCACGGTGCGCTGCGCGAACGCCTTGTCGCCGGCGTCCACGTACGCCGCATAGCCGTTCTTGTAGTGCCCGAGCATGCGGACGATGCGCGGCGCGAGGTGCCCGCCCGCCGCGTAGAGGTCCGGCCAGCCGTCGTTGTCGAAGTCGGCGAAGCCGGTTCCCCAGCGCACGAAGGGCATCCCGACGGCCGCGACCCCGGACGCGGCCCCGGCATCCTCGAACAACGCGCCCTTGACGTTGCGGTAGAGGCTGTTCGGCTCGGCGCCGAAGTTGGTCACGAAGAGGCTGTCGCGGCCGTCGCCGAAGGGATCCCCCACCGCCGCGCCCATGCCCGCCCGCGGCCGGTCCCCGAGGACGCCGGCGCCCGTCTCCGCCGTGACCTCCTCGAAGGTCCCGTTCCCCTCGTTGTGGAAGAGGCGGTTCGACGTGCGGTCGTTGACGAAGTAGAGGTCGTCCCGCCCGTCGCCGTCGTAGTCGAGGACCGCGATCCCGAGCGTCTTCATCTCCGCCGGAGGGACGGTGAGGCCGGCGGCCTTCGTCACGTCGCGGAACTTGCGCCCTCCCTCGTTGCGAAAGAGATGCGAGGGCTGGCCCATGTAGTCCTCGGGCACGCGCAGCTCCAACTGCGGCTGCGAGGCCTCCCACTCGGGGGTCGAGACGAGGTAGTTCGCGACCGCCACGTCGAGCCGTCCGTCGCCGTCGTAGTCGAGAAACGCGGCGCCCACCGAGAACAGCGGGTCCTCGAGGCCCGTGTCGTGGCCCTCCTCGAAGGTGCCGTCGCCCCTGTTCCACCAGACGGCGTTGGACCCGACGTTGGTCAGATAGAGATCGAGCCGGCCGTCGCCGTCGAGATCCGCCCAGAAGGCCCCCATGCCGAGGCCGCAGGCTCGGATCCCGGACTCCGCCGTGACGTCCCGGAACTTCCCGCCGCCGAGGTTGCGGAACAGGCGCCCGCAGTGCCGGGTGTTCGGCTTCCCCCAGTGGGCGGTGGAGTTGGTGACGTAGAGGTCGGGCCGCCCGTCCCCGTCGTAGTCCCCGAGCGCGGCGCCGCCGCCCATCGTCGCGATCAGCTTCAGGCGCGGCAGATCGCTGGCGACCTTCATGGAGACGCCCGACGAGGGTGTGATGTCCTCGAACGCGCCGGTCGCGCGAGGAGCCGCCAGGGCGACACACCCGAGCAGGGCGGCCGCTCCGAGTCCGAGGCGCCCGTTCACGGGTTCCGGCCCCTCACCGCGTCCCGGAATTCGTCCGGGCCCGCCGCCCGCGTCAGGTACTCGCGGACGAACGCGCGGTGCGCCGGGCTCTCCGCATCCGGGAAGGCGAGCGCTCCGTAGCGCCCATCGTCCATGCCGTGGAACGGAAGGGGCTCGACCGTCTGACCCGCGACCGTGTTCTTGTCCGCGTCCTTGTCCCAGCCGTCGAGCACCACCAGGTAGTCGCGTGTCCATCCCCGGGGGAGCGGCGGCAGCGGATCGGCGCCGAAGGTGAGCCGCACCGCGTCTCCGCCCTTCATCACGACGTAGCGGTCGTCGGCCGCGGTCAGGAGCGCGCGCACGTCGCCGAACCGCGTGTACCGGCCGGCCATGTCCGCCCACCGCGGCTCGGTCGAGACGTCGTCGTGGAGGAACACCTGCGGCCCCTCGGGAGTCTCGCGCACCATGCGCGAGAAGCCGCGGAAGGAGAGCTCCGCGGACAGGAGCGGCAGCGGCGTGACGCGGACGGGAGGGTCCGCCTCGTCGACCGTGTACGCGATGCGGTCCCAGAAGATCGCGAGGTTCGTGCGGAGGCGGACTCGCGGGTCGGCGCGGTCGAGGATCGCCGACAGGTCCACCGGCATCGTCTTCGTCTTCCCGGCCGGGTAGCCCATCGGCGCGAGCGCGGTCTTCCAGCCGCCGCGGCCGTCCGGAACGTCGAGCACCGGTCCCTCGGCGGCCAGGTCGCGCCGCTGCGAGAGCGAGACGTTGATCGAGGTGTCCGCGTAGAGAATCCACCCCGTCAGATAGAGCATGACGCGCCTTGCGCCGCGCGCCTCGGGCAGCTCGAGGATCAGCTCGTGCGGCGCGACGATCCCCTGGTAGCGGGTTGGCGCGAAGCCGGCGACGTAGACGCCGTCCGCGGCGGCGATCTCGCGGGTGCGGTCCCGGCCCTCGCCGTCGGTCGCCCGCGGCGCGAGGGGACGCGTCAGCGCGTAGAGGCGCTTCTCCGGAAACGGCGGCGGCACCATCTTCTCGTCGGGCACGAGCTCCACGCCCGCCGGGTGGTCGACGGCGCGGAGCTCCGCGAGGTCGAAGTACGCCGTCTCCCAGAGCTCCTCGGTGAAGTCGAGCGTCAGCCCGCGCTCGGACGGCGCCAGCGACGCGCCCGGCACCACCAGCCACTCGCGCGTGTCGGCCGGGGCCTGGTGGAGGCCGTCGTAGAGGAGGCCGGCCGGCGCGCGGCCGAGCACGTCGGTGACGAACGTCCAGCGCACGCCGTCGAACGCGTAGAGGAACGGGCAGGAACCCTTGAGCTGCTGGACTTCCTTCACGACGGTCTTCACCGGCGGGGAGAGCGCGTTCTGCGGGATGCCGTTGGTCCAGACGACGCGCAGCACGTCGGCCCTGCGGCGCGCGCCCAGCCCGAGCCGGGTCACGGGCCTCGACGCGACGCGGTAGACGTAGAGGTCCTGCGCCTTCGCCTCGATCTCGGATCCGTAGCCCAGCCGGTTGACCTTCGCCGATCCCGTCGGCAGGCCCTCGAGCGCGACGTCGATCCAGGCGTTCGCGTTCCCGCCGCGATTCTCGAAGAGCTCCGCGCCCCCGCCCGCGGTCACGAGGATCAGGTCGAGATCGCCGTCGCCGTCGGCGTCGACGGCCTCGGCCGCGAGCGCGGCCGGAAACGCGCCGGCGGACGAGGGCGCGGCGGCGAGCCTGCCCGTTCCGTCCCCGCGGTAGAGCGCCGAGGCGCCCGACGGGGACGCCACGAAGAGGTCCAGGAACCCGTCGTTGTCGTAGTCGAAGAGCAGCGGCGAGCCCGGTCCGCCGATCCGTGCCGGCGCGAGGAAGCGCCCGTCGCCGCGGTTGAGCGCGACGAACGTTCCCTGCGCGTCCGAGTAGACGAGGTCGACGCGACCGTCGTTGTTCAGGTCCCCGGCGGCCACATGAAGCGCGCGCATCGCCCCGGCCTTCGCGGTCGGGAGTCCGGCATCGCGCACGGCGAAGCGACCGCCCCGCAGGTTGTCGAGGAGCAGCATCCCGCCGTCCTTCAGGAGCAGCAGGAGGTCCGTGTCGCCGTCGCGGTCGAAGTCGGCCGCCACCGCGCCGACCGACCCGGTGCCCGTCGGAATCCCGGCGGCCCCGGTCACGTCCGTCCACGAGCCGTCGAGGTTGTTGCGCATCAGGTGATCGCCGACTCCTGCGGTCCCCGCCGGGCCTGTTGGCCCGGGGGACGACACATACAGGTCGAGGTCCCCGTCCGAGTCGTAGTCGAGCGGCGTCACGGCGTCGCCGGGCGGCATCGCGATCCTTCGCGGCGCGCCGTCGGTGTCCACCCACAGCGCGCCGGGCGTGGCGAAGTCGAGCGCGCCCGAGTTGGTCACGTCGGCGACCGCGAGGTCCCGGGAAGCCGAGCCCGGGATCGCCGGCGCGACGCGCCAGCGGCCCTCCGAGCGACGGGCGGCCTGGAGGCCCGAGGGCCCGGCGAAGACGACGTCGCGTCCCTCCCTCCCCGCCGCGCGGACGACCGCGGCCCCCCTCACGCCCTCGAGGACCGCCGCGACCGGAGCGAACGTGACGGGCACGGGCTCCCCGGCGCGCGCGGCGGCCGCGGCGGCGACTCCGGGCCCCCAGTCCTCGAGAGGCAGGCCGACGACGCCGGGATCGACGTCGTGTCGCGACTGCTGGTAGCGCGGCGACACCCGCAGGAGGTTCTCGACGATCCGGTACTTCAAGTCCGCCGCGTCGCGGTCGCCGGCGTCGGCCGCCGCCCGGGCGTCGGTCAGCGCCTTCGCGACCTTCGGGTCCTCGGAGACGAGGCCCGCGAGCGTCGCGTACGCGGCCCCGGCTTTCGCGTCGTCGCGCGCCTTGCGCGCCAGCTCGCCCAGGCGCACCAGGAGGAAGAGATTCGCCGGAGCCTGCCGCAGCGCCGCCTCGAGGTCGGAGATCGCGCGCCGGCGATCCGCCTCCCCGCCCTCGCTGCGGAGCCGCACCGCGCTCCACCGCGAGGCGAGGTCCTTCGGGTCGAGCGCGACCGCCTTGTCGTAGAACGGAAGGGCGCCGGCCGCATCGTTCGCCTGCTCGCGCCGCACGCCCTCGAGCGCCACGACCTTCGCGTTCGCGGGAGCGAGCCGCAGCGCCTCGGCCATCAGGGTCGCGGCCGCCGGCGGATCGCCCGCCCGCAGGGCGACGACGGCGCCGTCGGCCCAGCCGAGCGGGTCCTCGGGCGCGAGCCGCCGCACGGCCTCGAACCGCTTCTTCGCCTCCGCCGCGTCTCCCTGCTCGAGCGACGCGAGCCCGACGTTACGGGCCTCCTGGAGGCGCGCGAGGTCGGCGGGGGTCGCCGGGGCCGCCAGGGCGGTTCCGAGGCCCATCAGCGCCCCGAGGAGGATCATCGGCTGGAAGTCACGCCTTCTTGAGCGCCGCCTCGAACGCCGCGCGCGTCTTGCCGTCGATGAGGCAGAAGACGATGCGCTCCACGTACTCCGCGCTGGGGGCGAACGAGCGCGCCGCCGCGACCGAGATCTCGGCCGCCTGTTCCACCGGGAAGCCGAAGACCCCCGTCGAGATGGCCGGCAGCGCGATCGACGTCGCGCCGATGTCCTCCGCCCGGCGCAGGGCCTGCAGGATCGCGGAGGCGAGCAGCATCTCCTCGCCGAAGTTGCCGCCCTTCCAGACCGGACCGACGGCGTGGATGACCCACTTGGCCTTGAGCTTGCCGGCGCGCGTCACCACGGCCTGCCCGACGGCGCAGGTCCCGATCTTGTCGCACTCCTCCTGGATCGTCGGGCCGCCCCTCTGGCGAATGGCGCCGGCGACGCCGGAGCCGAGCTGGAGCGCCTCATTGGCCGCGTTGACGATGGCGTCGACCTCGATCAGGGTGATGTCCGTCGTCGCGAGCTCGATGACCGGAGGCATGGGGCTACCCTCTAGGCTCTAGGATTCCCGGACGGCGCGCGCGACCTGCTCGGCGATCCGCAGATACGCCTCGGTCACCTCGGACTTGGGCTCGCCGGCCACGATCGGCCGCCCCGCGTCGCCGCCGATCGCGACACGCGTGTCGAGCGGGATCTCGCCCAGGAAGGGAACGCGGAGCTGCTCCGCGGTCCGCCGGCCGCCGCCGTGCTTGAAGATCTCCTCGCGATGCCCGCACTTGGGGCAGAGGTAGTAGGACATGTTCTCGACGATGCCGAGGACGGGGACGTTGACCTTCTGGAACATTGCGAGGCCCTTCCTCGCGTCGATCAGCGAGACGTCCTGCGGCGTCGTCACGATCACCGCCCCGGAGAGGTGGATCTTCTGCGTCAGCGTCAGCTGCGCGTCTCCCGTCCCGGGCGGCAGGTCGATCACGAGGAAGTCGAGCGCGCCCCACGCCACGTCCTGGAGGAACTGCTCGACCGCCTTCATGACCATCGGCCCGCGCCAGATGACGGGCTGGTCCACGTCCATGAGGAAGCCGAGCGACATGACCTTCACGCCGTAACGGTCGATCGGCACGATCTGGTTGTTCTCGTTGACGAAGGGCTTCTCGTCGATGCCCATCATCATCTGCTGCGAGGGACCGTAGATGTCCGAATCCATGAGTCCCACGCGATGCCCCACGCGCTCGAGGGCCAGGGAGAGGTTCGCGGCGACGGTCGACTTGCCGACGCCTCCCTTGCCCGACGCGACCGCGATCTTGTAGCGGACCTGGGGCAGGATCGAGGTCTCGGGCGGCGCCGCGGGTCCGGGCCGCGGGGCCGCTCCTCCCGGCGCCTTGCGCTCGAGGCGGATCGTGACCGCGGTGACCCCCGGCAGCGCGCGCAGCTTCTCGGTGGCGTCCCGGTAGATCTCACGGGCGGCGGCCTCGGACTCCGTCATGATCTCGAGCCGCAGGGCGACGTTGCCGCCCCCGACGGTCACGTCCTTGACGAAGCCGAAGGACACGATGTCGCGCGAGAGGCCCGGAAACCGGACCTCCCTCAGCGCTTCCAGGACTCGCTCTTCCGTCACCTCGGCCGCGGCGCTCATGGCTCTTTCGATTCGGATCTTATGTCAGCGGCTCGCGCCTCGTCTCGACAGGCCTCGATGGCGCCGCGCAGCGACGCGGTGACCGCGGCCCGGTCCCGGGTGGTCCTGCCCTCCACCGAGAGCGGTTCGCCGACGGCCACCGTGACGATCCCCGGAGAGATCCAGAAGCTGTCCCGGCGCAGCACGGCGAAGGTCCCGGCGAGCCCGACCGGCAGGAGCGGCATTCCCGACTTGATCGCGAACACGGCCGCGCCCGACTTGAACGGCGAGAGCTCCCCCGTTCGCGTACGGGTCTGCTCGGGGAAGACCACCAGCGAGCGGTCTCCCTGGAGGCGCGAGAGCGCGGTGTCGAGCATCTCCTTCCCATGGGAGTGGTCCGCGCGATCGACGGGGACGAAGCCGGCGGCGGCCATCGCCCAGCCCAGGAACGGCAGCCGGAAGAGATTCCGCTTCGCGAGAAACCGCACCGGCATCGGCAGCGCGGCGAAGAGCACCGGGATGTCGAAGAAGCTCTCGTGGTTGGAGGCGATGACGTAGGGACCGTCGCCGCGCATCCGTTCCGGGTGGAGCACGCGGAACCGGACGCCGGCGGCACCGAGGATGAGCGCCGACCAGCCCTTCGAGCATCGCTGGAACCACTTCCCGCCGCCCGGAAGTTGCGAGAGCGGGATCGCGAGAATGGCGAAGAGGATCGTGGAGACGACGATCGCGGTCCAGGCCGCCAGAGATCGCAGCAGACGCACGGGCCGAAATCCTAGCAGAGGGCGAGCGCAAGTCTCGTCGCAGGCGACGTTTACACGTCGCGGAGGGGCAGCGTAGAATGCCCCGTCCTCATGACTCAACCACAGCCCTCGGCGACGGCGATCTTCTATCGCAACCTGCGATGGCTGAAGTTCGTCGACCGCTTCGGCCGCAAGGGCAGCCAGATCCTGGAGTACATCGGCGGCCTCGCCGAGCTCCTCGGCGAGGCGTTCACCGGCTGCTTCACCCGTCCCTTCTACTCGACCGAGGTCCTCGCCCAGATGGACGAGCTCGGCGTGAAGTCGCTGTCGATCACCGGCATCACCGCGCTCTTCACGGGCATGGTGCTCGCGCTGCAGACGGCGTACTCGCTCGAGGCGTTCGGCGGCAAGCAGTTCGTGGGACGCGTCGTCGCGCTCTCGCTCGTCCGCGAGCTCGGCCCCGTGCTCACCGCGCTCATGGTCGGCGGCCGGGTCGGCTCGGGAATCACCGCCGAGCTGGGCTCGATGACGGTCACCGAGCAGGTCGACGCGCTGCGGTCGATGGCGATCTCGCCGGTCCGCCGCCTGGTCGTCCCGCGGCTGATCGCCACGATCGTCATGATGCCGGTCCTGACCGCGATCGCGGACGTGCTCGGCATCCTCGGCGGGCTCGGCATCGCGGTGCTCGAGCTGCAGATGACCGCCCAGGACTACATCACCAGCATCTGGCAGCAGCTCGTCATCTCGGACATCCTGAGCGGTCTCGCCAAGACGCTCTTCTTCGGGCTCGAGATCGCGGCGATCGGCTGCTACAACGGCCTCCACGTCGAGGGCGGCGCCGCCTCCGTCGGGCAGGCGACCACACGGACGGTCGTCTTCGCGTCGATCTTCGTCCTGGTGTCGGACTTCTTCCTGACCAAGCTGTTCCTGGCGATCTGATGAGCACGATCGAGACCGCGACGACGTCTTCCCACGCCGCGCCCGGCACGAAGGGCGAGACCATCGTCTCCTTCGACAACGTCTGGAAGCGCTATTCCGGCAAGGACATCCTGGCCGGCGCGAACCTCAAGATCCTGCGCGGCGAGGTCCTCTGCGTCCTCGGCCCGTCGGGCACCGGCAAGAGCGTGACCCTGCGGCACATCAACGGGCTGACCCAGCCCGACGACGGCGTGGTCCAGGTCTTCGGCGAGGCGATCGCGGGCCTCTCGGAGGAGGAGCTCGCGCCGATCCGTCGCCGCGTCGCCATGCTGTTCCAGGGCGGCGCGCTGTTCGACTCGATGAACGTGGAGCAGAACATCGCGTTCCCCGTGACCGAGCACACGGACAAGAGTCCCGACGAGGTCGCCGCGATCGTCTCGGAGAAGCTCACGATGGTCGGTCTGCCGGGCATCCAGCGCAAGATGCCGTCGGAGCTCTCGGGCGGCATGCGCAAGCGCGTGGCGCTCGCGCGCTCCATCGCGCTCGAGCCCGAGATCATCCTCTACGACGAGCCGACCACGGGCCTGGATCCCGTCTCCTCCGAGAAGATCGCGCAGCTCATCGTGGACCTGAACGTGCGGCTCCAGACGACCTCGGTCGTCGTGACGCACGACGTCGTCACCGCCCGCACCGTCTCCGACCGCGTGGCCTTCCTCTACCAGGGCCGCTTCCAGTTCATCGGCAGCTTCGAGGAGGCCACGCGCAGCGGACACCCGATCCTCCAGGACTATTTCCGGGCGATGGGATTCCCGTGCGGCACGGGGGTCTACCAGGCCGTGAAGGGAGTCTGAGCGTGCCCTCGCAGCAGAACGTCGGCCGGCGGTTTCGCGTCGGCCTGGTGGTCCTGATCGCGCTCTTCGCGACGATGATCGGGATCTTCATGATCGGCCAGCGGGCCAACCTGTTCCGCAAGAAGTTCCCGTACGAGACCCGCTTCGACTCGGCGTCGGGCCTCGTGGCCGGGAACGTCGTCTCGCTCAACGGCGTCGTCGTCGGCAACGTCCTCGAGGTCAACCTCTCGGGCGATCCCGCCGACCGGACCGTCCGCGTCGTCTACGACGTCGTCCGGCGGTGGGCGCCGATGCTCCGCAAGGGGACGCGGGCATCGATCAAGACGCGCGGGCTCCTCGGCGACAAGTACATCGAGCTCGAGGGCGGGAGGGCGGACGAGCCCGAGGTCCCGATCGGCGGCGACATCCCCGCGGCGCCCGGCGCGGGGATCGAGAAGCTGCTCGCGGGCAGCGGCGACCTCCTCACGGACCTCTCGGCGATCGCGAAATCGCTGCGCAACATCCTCGGCCGGACGGAGAAGGGCGAGGGCTTCCTGGGTTCGATCACCTCGAACAGCAAGGAGAGCGAGGAGCTCGGCAACAGCTTCAACGCGGCGCTCCACTCCCTGAACTCCATCCTCGACAAGGTCAACAGGGGCCAGGGGCTCGCGGGCCGGCTCCTGATCGACGAGAAGTACGGCAAGGAGACCAGCGAGTCGCTCGCCGGGGCGTTCCGGTCGGTCCAGTCGCTGCTCGGACGGATCGACGAGCAGGTCCGCACCGGCCAGGGCGCGATCCCCGCGCTCCTGGCGGACCCGGAGGGCAAGAAGAAGGTCTACGCGCTCGTGGACACGCTGGCGGCCGCGGCCGCGTCGCTCTCGCGCACCGCGGAGAGCCTCGAGAAGGGCCACGGCGCGCTCCCGATCCTGCTGCACGACGAGCAGTTCGGCAAGGCGTTCACGGGGAACCTCCGCAATTTCTCGCAGAGCCTCGACTCGATCGGGCGCAAGCTCGACGGCGGCACCGGAACGGCCGGCAAGCTCATCAACGACCCGTCCGTCTACGACGCCGCGCAGCGGCTGGTCGTGGGCGTCGACGAGTCGGCGATCCTGCGCTGGCTGATCAAGGACCGCCAGAAGGCCGGGATTCGCAAGGAGTACCACGACTACCTCACGAGGACTCCCGCGCCGCTCCCGCCCATGAACGTCGTCGAGACGACGCCGACCCCCGCCGCCCCGTCCGCGTCGCAATGAGGCTGCTGATCACGGGAGGGGCCGGCTTCATCGGCTCCCATCTCGCGGACCGCCGGCTCGCGCGCGGCGATCGGGTGGTCGTGCTCGACGACTTCAACGACTTCTACGACCCGCGCCTCAAGCGCGCGAACGTCGAGGCGCACCTGGGCTCCCCCGCCTATCGCCTGGTGGAGGGCGACATCCGCGACCGGGGGCTCGTGTTCCGCCTCTTCGCCGAGGAGCGCTTCGACGCCGTCATCCACCTCGCCGCCCGCGCGGGCGTCCGTCCGTCGCTGCACCAGCCGGTGCTCTACGAGGAGGTCAACTGCGTCGCGACGCTCCACCTCCTCGAGGCGGCCGTCGCGCACGGCGGGCCGCGGTTCCTCTTCGCCTCGTCGTCCTCGGTGTACGGAACCAACTCGAAGCTGCCCTTCGCGGAGGAGGACCCCATCGCGCGGCCGATCTCCCCCTACGCGACCACCAAGAGGGCCGGCGAGCTGCACGTCTACTCCGTCCACCACCTGCACGGCCTCCGGGCGGCCTGCCTTCGCTTCTTCACCGTCTACGGCCCGCGCCAGCGGCCCGAGATGGCGATCGCGCGCTTCATCCGCTGCCTCGAGTCGGACGAGCCGATCCCTTTCTTCGGGGACGGCAGCTCGCGGCGCGACTACACCTACATCGACGACATCGCCGACGGGGTCGAGGCGGCGCTCCAGGCGGACCTCGACTTCGAGATCCTGAACCTCGGCAGCGCGCACCCGGTCACGCTGTCGGAGCTCGTCGCGGCGCTCGAGGAGGCCACCGGGAGGCGCGCCCGCCTCGCGCGCGACGGCGACCAGCCCGGAGACGTGCCGGTGACCTTCGCCTCGGTCGCGAAGGCGGAGCGTCTGCTGGGCTATCGTCCCCGGGTGTCCCTGCGGGAGGGCCTCCGGAAGTCGGTGGAGTGGTACCGGAGCCAACAAACACAAGCATGAACATCTGCATGGTCGGGACCGGATACGTCGGGCTGGTCACGGGGGCCTGCCTCGCCGACTTCGGCATGAACGTCGTCTGCGTCGACAAGGACGCGGAGAAGATCGCCTCCCTCCAGCGCGGCGAGATCCCGATCTACGAGCCGGGCCTCCACGACATCGTGTCGCGCAACGAGCGCGCCGGGCGCCTGCGCTTCACCACGGACCTGAAGGGGTCCATCGAGGACGCGCTCGCGATCTTCATCGCGGTCGGAACGCCGCCCCGCCCCGACGGCTCGCCGGACCTCACGTTCGTGCAGCAGGTCGCGACGGCGATCGCCGAGCACATGAACGGCTACAAGGTCGTCGTGACGAAGTCGACGGTGCCCACGGGAACCGGCAAGATGATCGAGCAGATCATCCGGCAGAAGAACGGGCGCCACGACTTCTCGGTCGTCTCGAACCCCGAGTTCCTCCGCGAGGGCTCGGCCGTCTCCGACTTCCTGCGGCCGGACCGCATCATCATCGGCGCCAACGACCCCCGCGCGATCGAGGTCATGCGCGAGATCTACGGCCCGCTCTACCTGATCGAGACGCCGATCCTCATCACCGACGTCGCGTCGGCGGAGCTCATCAAGTACGCGTCGAACGGCTTCCTCGCGGTCAAGATCTCCTTCATCAACGAGATCGCGCGGATCTGCGAGCTGATGGGCGCCGACGTGCACGACGTGGCCAAGGGCATGGGACTCGACCGGCGCATCGGCGGCAAGTTCCTCCACCCGGGGCCCGGCTTCGGGGGCTCCTGCTTCCCGAAGGACACGGCGGCGGCGGCGGACCTCGCCCGCCAGAACGGCTACGCGTTCGAGATCATCGAGGCCACGATGCGCGTCAACGCGCAGACGAAGGCGCGCATGCTCGAGAAGATCGCGGCGACGGCCGGACCCCTCGCCGGGAAGACCGCCGCCGTGCTGGGCCTGTCGTTCAAGCCGGAGACCGACGACATCCGCGAGTCGCCGGCCCTCGCCGTCGTGGAGGGCCTGATGAAGGCCGGCGCGTCGGTCCGCGCCTTCGATCCGGCCGCGATGCCGAACGCGCGCGCGTCCCATCCCGGGATCCACTACGCGAAGAACGCGTACGACTGCGCCTCCGGAGCCGACTTCCTCGTGCTGGCCACGGAGTGGAACGAGTTCCGGGCGCTCGACCTCAAGCGCCTCGAGGGCCTCCTGCGCTCGCCGACCATGATCGACCTCCGCAACGTCTACGAACCGAGCGAAATGCGCGAGGCCGGCTGGACCTACGCCGGCGTCGGGCGCGGCTAGCGGTCGAGATCAAAGGAGTCCAGAGTGAGAGTACTCGTCACGGGCGGCGCCGGGTTCCTGGGGAGCCATCTCTGCGACCGGCTGCTTCGCGAGGGCCACGAGGTCATCGCCATGGACAACCTCCTCACCGGCAACGAGCGCAACATCGCGCACCTCCAGGACGAGAAGCGATTCCGCTTCGTCCGGCACAACGTCGCCCAGTACATCTTCGTGGACGGCCCGCTCGACGCCGTGCTGCACTTCGCGTCGCCCGCGTCGCCGATCGACTACCTCGAGCTGCCGATCCAGACGCTCAAGGTCGGCTCGCTCGGTACCCACAACGCGCTGGGTCTCGCGCTCGCCAAGAGCGCCCGGTTCCTCCTCGCCTCGACCTCCGAGGTCTACGGCGACCCGCTCGTCCATCCCCACCCCGAGACGTACTGGGCCAACGTGAACCCGATCGGCCCCCGCGGCGTCTACGACGAGGCCAAGCGATTCTCCGAGGCGATGACGATGGCCTACCGGCGCTCGCACGGCGTCGACACGCGGATCGTCCGGATCTTCAACACCTACGGCGAGCGGATGCGTCCGCGCGACGGGCGCGTCGTCCCCGCCCTCATCGGCCAGGCCCTGACGGGCGAGCCCATGACGGTGTTCGGCGACGGCTCGCAGACCCGCTCCTTCTGCTACGTCGCCGACCTCATCGACGGGATCTACCGGCTCCTGCTGTCCGACGTGGCCGATCCCTGCAACATCGGCAACCCGGCGGAGCTCTCCGTGCTCGAGTTCGCCCGGACGATCAAGAAGCTGACCGGAACGCAGAGCGAGATCGTCTTCCGTCCGCTGCCGGTGGACGACCCCAAGGTGCGGCAGCCCGACATCACCAAGGCGAGGACGCTCCTGGGCTGGGAACCGAGGGTCAGGCTCGACGAGGGGCTGCAGCGGACAATCGAGTACTTCCGCTCGGTTCCGTCCTCGCGAGGCCTCGCGACCTAGCGGCGCGCGCGGTCGGCGGCGGGAGCCGGCTCGGCCCGGACGCCGTCGCTCCCGATGGCCTCCACGGGGCAGGAGTCCATCGCCTCCTGGCACTGCGCCTCCTCCTCCGGGCTCTCGGGCTGGCGGATCACGAAGGAGTAGCCCTTGTCCTCGTTCCGCTGGAAGTTGTACGGCGCCGTGACGCGGCACACGTCGCAGTCGATGCACTGGGCGTCGACGTAGTACTTCCCCGGAACGTTTTCGAGGACCCGGTCCTTCCGCTCGGCCATGAGGGCGGGAACTTAGCACGGCCGTTCCCTCGGGTAAATGAGCGTTCCTTCAAGACGGCGGGAGGGCGGGACCCGTGCGCTAGACTCCGCGCGTGCGAAGGCTGCCGCTCGCCGCGTGGCTGCTGCTGCTGTTCCCCTTCGTGTCGGCCGGTTGCCGGAACACGCCGCTTCCGGAGGAGGCCCGCGTGGACCGCGACGTCGCGGCGGGCGAGCGCATCTTCCAGCGCAAGTGCGCGTCCTGCCACAACTCCAACGGGGACGGGCGGACGGTCGTGGCCGGGCACTTCCCCTACGCGAACCTGGTCGACGGCGTCTGGCGCTCCGACGGGAGCCCGGCCGCCATCGAGAACCAGATCCGGAACGGCCGCGACCCGATGCCGCGCTTCGAGGGTAAGCTGACCGACGAGGAGATTCGCCAGACCGTGGAGTACGTCGAGGCCCTGTCCCACTCGTCGCAGGCCGCCGCCTCGCAGCGGGCGACGGGCGCGCCCGCGGCGCCCTCCGCGCCGTGATCCGCTCGCTTCCGCTCTTTCCGCTACCCGGCGTCGTGCTGCTCCCCGAGACGCTTCTGCCGCTACACATCTTCGAGGACCGCTACCGGGCGATGGTGTCCGACGCCCTGCGCGGCGACCGGACCATCGGCATGGCGATGTGGAAGCCGGGATCGGAGGGAATCGCGGTCCCCGAGATCTTCCCGATCGGCGGCGCGGGCGAGATCGTCGAGTCCGAGGAGCTCGAGGACGGCCGCTACAACATCGTGCTCCAGGCCCGATTCCGCTACCGCGTGCTCGAGGAGGAGGCCGGGGGCCGCCCGTACCGCGTGGCGCGGGTGGAGGAGATCCGCTCGCTCCCCTTCCTCGATCCGGACGTCCAGGCCCGCGCGCTCTCCGGCGCCGTGGAGCTCTTCGGCGAGCTCGCGCGCGACCTCGAGCTCCCCCCGCTGCCCTCCGAGTCTCTCTCCGCGGAGCGGCTGGCCTCGGAGATCGCGCTGCGACTGCGGTACACGCCGTGGGAGCTCCAGTCCCTGCTCGAGACCGACGCGCTCCCGGAGCGGTACGCGGCGGTCTTCGGGCGGATGTCCGAGTGGAAGGCCCGTGTCAACTTCCTCGCGCCGTTTCGGCCGCGGGAGATGGACGCGCGGCGAAACTAGTTGTCAGTTGTCAGTTGTCAGTTGTCAATTCTGAGAGACTGAAAACTGTGAGCTGAAAACTGAGAACTAATTCCTCGACGCGTTCAGCGCCCGCTCGTGGGCCCAGCTGCGGATCTGCTTGATCTGCTCCTCCATGGTCACCGACAGCGGGACCGTGGCCGAGATCATCTTGTAGAGGTCGTCCTCCGTCAGCTGGCGGTTCTCCGCGTAGGCGTCCACGACGGCCGAGACCACCGCCTGCTCGATTTCCGCGCCGTTCCAGCCCACCGTCGCCTTGGCCAGGAAGACCAGGTCGAACCGCTCGACGTCGCACTTGTTGCGCTTCAGGTGGATCGAGAAGATCTGCTTGCGCTCCTCCTCGTTCGGGAGGTCCACGAAGAAGACCTGGTCGAAGCGGCCCTTGCGGATGATCTCCGCCGGGAGCAGGTGGATCCGGTTGGCGGTCGCCGCCACGAAGACCATCGCGGCCTTCTCCTGCATCCACGTCAGGAATCCGGAGAAGATGCGCGACATCGACGCGTCCTGGCCCTCGCGGTACCCGCCGACGCCCATCTCGATCTCGTCGATCCAGAGCACCGCGGGCGAGACGGCCTCGACCGCGCGCAGCGCCCGCAGGAAGGTCATCTCGGCGTTGTCGGTCCCGAAGACCGCGTTCATGTCGAGCCGGAAGAGCGGCAGGTTCCAGAGCGTCGAGATGGTCTTGACGCACAGGCTCTTCCCGCACCCCGAGATCCCCATGAGCAGGATCCCCTTCGGGATCGGGATGCCGGCGTCGAGCGCGTCCTTCGAGAAGAGCGACTGGCGCTTCTGCAGCCATTCCTTGAGCACGAGGTAGCCGCCGATGTCCTCGAGCGAGAAGCGCGGCGGGACGAACTCGAGGACGCCCTCCTTCCGGGACATCTGCTCCTTCTCGGCCAGGACCTCCAGGAACGCCGCCTCGTCGAAGACCCGGCGCGACGCGAAGACCTTCGACACGAGGTGCCCGATCTCGTCGGCGGTCAGGCCGCGCATCGCGAGCGAGAGCCGCCGCATCGCGGCCTCGTCGATCGTGACGGACAGCCGCCGCCGCAGGAGGCCGTCCAGGATCTTCGAGATCTCGTTGTCGTCGGGGAGCTCGTACTCGACGACGTAGATCTCCTTCTTGAGGTCCTCGGGGATCGCGAGCCGCGGCGAGACGATCATCACGTGGCGGCCGCGGTCCTTGAGCGCGCGGTAGAGGTCGCGGAGGCGGCGGACGATCTCGGGCCGGCCGTCGCTCGTCGTCGGAAAGTCCTTGAGGATGAAGAAGCCCTTGTCCTGCGAGGCCAGGATGGCCTCGAGCGCGCGCAGCGGATCCTGCGTGTTCGGCACCGGCGTGCCGTCGACGGTCAGCCCGTCGACCACCGACCACACGCCGTAGGAGACCGGCGCGCCGTAGAACGTCTTGGCGAGGTGCTGCGTCAGGCGCTCGACGCGGGTCTCCTCCCACGTCAGCACGTAGATCAGCGGATGTCCGCCGAGCAGCGCCCGTCGGACGCGCTCCATCGCCTTCGAGGGAGCCGCGATCGTTCCGGTGGCCGTGGTCGCCGCGGTCGGCGCTGTGGTGCTCATCACAACGATTGTAACGCGACCGCGCGGTGCGCCCGGTTACAATGCCCCGAGAATGGCGAATCCCGAGCACGCGCGTCTTCTGCTGACTCCCGAGTGGAACGACTGGCGCACCAAGAATCCCAACGTCACGCCGGACCTCACGGGCGCGGATCTGACGAAGAAGGACCTTTCCGGCAAGGACCTCAAGCGCGCGGACCTCACGCGGGCGGACCTCTCCGGGGCCACCGTCGCCGGCACGGACTTCACGCGCGCGACGTTCCTCGGCGCGAAGTTCGCGGGCATGCAGGCGCCGGGCGCCGTCTTCGAGAGCTGCGTGCTCGACTTCCTGGATTTCTCCGGCGTGTTCTTCGCCGGCGCGCGGCTGCGCACGGCCTCGATGCAGAGCTGCACGCTCGTCGGCGCGGACTTCGCGGGCGCGGACCTCAGCCGGACCCACCTGGAGGGCGCGGACCTGTCCAAGGCGAACCTGGCGGGCGCCATCCTGAAGGACGTCAACTTCCGCGGCGTCAAGATGGCCGACACCTCGTTCGACGGCGCGGACCTCACCCGTGCCACGTTCGAGGGCCTCGCGGCGATCGGCGGATCCTTCCCCAACGCGAATTTCACCGGGGCCAACCTGAAGACCGCGGACCTCTCCGGGTCCGACCTGCGGCGCGCCAACTTCGGCGGCGCGATCCTCCGGCAGGCCGCGCTCAACGCCGCCGATTGCGAGCGCGCCGAGTTCACCGACGCGGACATGGAGCTCCTGTCGGCGGTCGAGGCCAACTTCACCAGCGCGGGCTTCGACCGCGCGAAGCTCCGGAAGGCCGACCTGAAGCGCGCCGTCTTCCTGGACGCGGGCGGCACCGACGTCAGCTTCGCCGAGGCCAAGCTGCACGAGGTGGACCTGCGAACCGCCAAGTTCGAGAAGGCCAGCTTCCACGGCGCCGACATGGCCAAGGCGATCCTGCGGCGCGCGAGCCTCAAGGCCTACTCCTTCGTCGCCGCCTCGATGGCCAACGCCGACTTCTCCGAGGTGCAGGCCGAGGGCGTGAACTTCTCGCGCGCGGACCTCTCCCTCGCGAACTTCCGGCTCGCCAACCTGAAACGGGCCGACCTCTCGGGCTGCAAGGCGTTCGACGCCGACCTCTCGGGCTCCCTCCTGATCAGCGCCAACTTCGAGGACGCCAACCTCCAGGAGGCGGATCTCCGGTTCGCTCGGGCGATCGGAGCGAACTTCGCGAACGCGGACCTGTCCGGCGCCGACCTGGCCAACTCGGACTTCACCGAGGCGAAGTTCAAGAAGACGAAATTCTGGGGCGCCACCGCCCGGAAGGCCAAGGCCCCCGCCGGCAAGAGCCTCCTGTTCTCGCTGTCCACGAGCTTCTCGAAGGCCAAGGAGAAGAAGACCAAGGCGGCCGACGAGAAGGAGTCCAAGCGCCAGAAGCGGATCGCGGAGCTCGAGGCGGAGGCGGAGAAGCGGTCGCCCCACCAGACCGGCAGACGGCGCTAGAGGCTCCAGAAGACCGAAGCCGTCAGGGCTTCGCCGGCTTGCCCTTCGTCGGCTCGGGGGCCTTCGTCGGCGCCGCCGTGGGCGGGGGCGACGTCGCCTTCCGGAAGGCGTCCTCCAGCCGGGCCGCCAGGCCCGGATCCACCGCGAACGCCCCGGGGCGCCCGGAGACCCTCGCCGCGGCGCCGCCCGACCGCGGGTAGAGCGTCAGCACCCACGGCTCCGCCTTCAGCTCGGCCTTCGTCTTCACGGTCACGGTCGCCTCGGCGGGACCGAGGCCCTTCGCCTCGGCCTCGTCCAGGAAGCCCTTGCTCTGGGCATCGAGGAGCGCCGACTCGACGTCGTCCGCCGCGGGGGCCAGGATCGCGTGGCCGCCCGCCGTCCAACCGCCGTCCTTCTGGACCAGCGCGTACGTCGTCTTGCCGAAGACGCCGTCGAGCGCGGTCGCGTCGGTGCGGTTGAAGTCGACCAGCCGGCTGCTGCGGAACGCGACGGCCTCCTTCGAGAGGTCGTCCACGATCTCGCGGTCGATGACCAGGACCTGCCCGTCCCGCTGGGCGTACATCGCGCTGCCGTCCGACTTCGTGGCGCCGAAGTCGACCGCGACGGTCCCCCCCTTCGCGTCGGTCACCGCGACGTGGAAGAGCGGCGGGTTCAGGCCCTGCGCCGCGAGATCGACGCCGCCGCGGACGAACTCGCGCGCGCGCAGGGCCGCGAGCTGTCCGGCGAGCCGGTCGGCCTCCTGCGAGTCCGCCAGGTCGGAGAGCGGCTCGGAGAGCCACCACGTCCCGTTCTTGCGGATGAGGACCAGGCGGCCGCGGCCGCGCAGGATCTCGATGCGGTTGACGTCCGACGCGGGCTCTCCGAAAACGTCCTTGCTCAGGAAGTCGTCGGCGTTCTTCTTGACGCTCGCGAGAACGGACGAGGGCACGAAGAGCACCTTGTCCGAGTGCGCGAGGCGGGCCGAGACCATGTCGGTGCCCGGGACCTCGGCGCCGAACTCGACCGTCCGCGTCTTGCGGGCCTTCGGGTTCGGATCGTCCGCCTCGGTCCATTCGAAGCTCGCCGTCGCGACCGGCTTGTCGAGCGCGTAGTCGGCCGGCTTCGCGTCCGGCGCCTCGTCGCCCGAACGCTTCATGGCGGCGAGATCGGTCGCGAGCGACGAGACGACGAACGACTCCGCCGGATACTTCTGGGGAAGCGTCATCTTCCAGTGCGTGGCGTCCGCGCGCTGGAACTCCAGCTTCTCCGCGCCTCGCGTGAGCGTGATGCGGTCGACGCGGTCGGAGGGGATGTCCCAGTAGAGATCGCCCTTGCGCTCGCGCTCGGCCGTCGTGGGCATCTTGCGCTCGAAGAACACGATGAACGCGAAGAGCACCGCCACCACGGCGGTCAGGGCGATCAGCTTCTTCGGAGACACGCGAGGCTTCCTTCGACGACCCTAGTCGCGCCGCTTGAACCAGACCCAGACGCCCAGCAGGATGGCGAGTCCCGGCAGGCCCACGATCGAGGCGATCGAGATGCGCCGGACCTGGCCGTCGCTGAGCGCGACGGACGCCTGCTCCGGAGTCTTCGGAGCGATGCCGATCTGCTTCTCGGTTCCCGCCAGCCAGTGCACGATGTTGGCGAAGAAGATGCCGTTGGCGCCGTTGGCGAGCGACGCGTTGCCGGCGAAGCGCGAGTTGCCGACGAGGACGATCCGGGGGACCTTGCTGTCGGCCTTCTTCTCGTCCGCGGGGCCGACGGCGATGGCCAGCGAGACCGGGCCCTGCGTGTCGCCGGGCTCCTTCTTGATCCCGCCCTCGAGCTGCGCGAGGTTCGTCTCGCCCCAGCCCTCCGGCGAGGTCTCGACGAGCATCGTCTCCGCGACGCCGTCGGGAGGCTTCTCGGCCTTCGTCACCGAACGCGCGAGCGGAAGGATCAGGGGCAGGCCCTCCGAGGAGAGCGACCGCACGATGGGATGGTTGCCGTACTTGTTGGCGAGGACCGTCTCGGCGCCGACCATGGGCAGCGCGTTGGCGGGGTCCACGACGAGGTCGTTGCCGAGTTTGACGCCATAGGCGTCGAGGATCGCCTTCAGCCCGAAGTCCGGCGGCGGAGCGCCCGCGCCGGGCAGGACCGGGTCAAGCAGGATGAGGGCCTTGCCGCCGTTCGCGAGGTACTTCTGGAGCGCGCCGGCCTCCGGCGCGAGGAACGCCGTCTTCGGACCGGCCACGATCACGACGTCGGCGTCGGTCGGGATCGCGTCCTTGCCCAGCGAGTCGAAGCTCGACACCGTCAGGTTGTCGTGCTCGAGGAGCGTCTTCGCGTCGGCATAGCCCCGGTCGCGGTCCCCCGAGTCGATCGCGGCCTCCCCGTGTCCCTTCGAGAAGGCCACGCGGGTGGGCTTGTCCTCGGTCACGGTCAGGATCGCCGACGTGAACGCGTCCTCGCCCTTGAACGCCTTGACCGTCGGCGCCGCGCCCATCTGCATGCCGGAGTAGTCCATGTCGGCGAGCTTGTCGTTCTCGACGTATTTCTTGCGGTCGCCGGAGCGGAACACCACGGTCTCCGCGCGGACGCCGAGCTCGCGGACGAGGGCCTCCGCGCGCGCCCGGTTGCGCTGCGGATCCAGGTACTCCACCTCGATCTTGGGCGAGGCGGCCTGGTATCGCGACAGGAGCTCGCGCACTTCCGCGTACATGCTGGACCGCGGCGTCATGAACACCGTGACGCGGACCGGCTGCTTCAGGTCCGCCAGGATCTTGAGGGTCTTCTCGGAGAGCGAAAAGATCTTGGTTCGCGTCCAGTCCCCGCGCTTCCAGTGGCGCGACGAGAGGTAGTTGACGCCGACCAGCAGGGCGGCGGCGAGGAGGATCCCGATCGCGGAGGCGCCCGCGCGCGCGGCACGGGCCTTCACGGCGTCTCCTTCTTGGCGGAAATGGACACGACGGTCAGGAACAGAAAGAACGCGGTCGCCGACAGGTAGTAGACGACGCGGCGCGTGTCCACGACGCCCTTGGTGAACTCGTCCATGTGCTCCCAGAGGTTGAAGTAGCCCAGCATCTCGCGCCGCTTCGGGTCGGTCGCCAGGTTCTCGAGGAGGCCCGCCGAGAAGACCACGATGAGCATCGCGAACGTCAGGATCGCGGCGATGATCTGGTTCTTCGTCAGCGTGGACGCGAAGACGCCGATCGACAGGAAGTAGCCGCCGATGAGCGCGATCGCCAGGTACGACGCCACGACCGGACCGGGATCGACCGGCGTCTGGCTCCGCAGGATCGCGACGTACACGAGCGTCGGGAGCCACAGCGAAAGGTAGAAGCCGAGAGCGCCCAGGAACTTTCCGAGGACGACGGTCGTCTCGGTGACGGGCGAGGTGAGCAGGACCTCGAGCGTCCCCGCCTTGCGCTCCTCCGCGAACAGCCGCATCGCGATGACCGGCACGATGAACAGCGTGTAGAACCAGAAAAAGGAGTTCGTGAAGAGGTACTGGAGCGCCTGGCCCTTCGGCGTGCCCGGCGAGTTCAGGTAGTTCACGATGAACGAGAAGATGTAGCCGTTGACCAGGAGGAACGCGGCGAGGATGACGTAGCCGAGGGGCGACAGGAAGTACGCGCGCCACTCGCGGCCCACGATCGCGAAGAGCTTCCTCACTGCGGCGGCTCCTCGGCCGGCGCCGGCGCGGCGTCGGGCTCCTCGGCCGCGACCCGGGCGGCCGCGTCCGCCTCGCCGACCGCCGGCTCGTGGCGCGTCAGCCGCACGAAGACGTCCTCGAGCGACATCGCCTGGCGCGTCAGCTCGCGGAGCACCCACCCGCGCGCGACCGCCATGCGGAAGATCTCCTCGCGCGGATCCTGGCCCGGCGCGCACGTCACGCGCGCGCGCGTCTCGGACGAGTCGCCTTCCGACTCGACGCCGGCCACGCCCGGAATCCCGGAGAGGTCGGCCGCCGGCACGGTTCCCTTGAACGCGACGCGGACGACGGGCGCGCCGGCGAGCCTCGACCTCAGGTCGGCCGGCGTCCCCTCGGCGACGATGCGTCCGCGGTCGATGATCAGGACGCGGTCGCAGACCGCCTCGACCTCCGGCAGGATGTGCGTCGAGAGCAGGACCGCCCGGTCGCGCGAAAGCTCCCGGATGGTCTCGCGGACCTTGATGATCTGGACGGGATCGAGCCCGATCGTGGGCTCGTCGAGGATCAGCACCGGAGGCTGATGGACGAGCGCTCCCGCCAGCGCCGTTCGCTGCCGGAAGCCCTTCGAGAGGTTGTCGATCTTGCGATCGGCGACCTCGCCGAGGAGGCAGCGGTCGAGGGCTTCGTCCACCCGCTTCCGCACGTCGGCGCCGGAGACGCCCTCGAGGCGCGCGCGGAACGACAGGTACTCGCGCACGCGCAGCTCCGGGTAGACGGCCGCCGACTCGGGAAGATAGCCGAGGGCGGAGCGGGCCGCGGTCGGCTCGGTCGCGACGTCGTGGCCCGCGACGCGCGCGGCGCCCGACGTCGGCGGGAGGAAGCCCGTGATCACCCGCATCGTGGTGGTCTTCCCGGCGCCGTTGGGCCCGAGGAAGCCGACGATCTCGCCCTGACGAACCGAGAAGGTCACGTCGTCCACGGCGAGCCGCGTGGGGTACTTCTTCGTCAGGCTCTGAACTTCAATCATGCGATTGCCGGGATCTGCGAATCCGAGGTCCGGGCCGGGTTAAGAAATCGCGGAAGGATAAACCATATTCCCGAAAAGTCGGCCCGCGAATTCCCGGAAGGGATCGGAGAACCCGTATGATGTCCCGCGAGTGATTTCCGTCGCGAACGTCTCGAAGACGTACGGCCGCTTCGGCCGGCGGACCCGCGCGCTCGACGGTGTCAGCCTCGAGGTGCGCCGCGGCGAGACGGTCGGCCTCATCGGTCCGAACGGCGCCGGGAAGACGACGCTCCTGTCGGTGCTCCTCGGATTCCTCCGGCCGGACTCGGGGACGGTTCTCATCGACGGGCGGCCGGTCGACGACCTGCGCACCCGCGCGCGCAGCGGCTACATGCCGGAGCGGCTGGGCTTCGACCGGGACTCGACCGGCGCGGACTTCCTCGCGTTCCACTGGCGCCTGACCGGCGGCGATCCGGATCAGACGCCGCAACGCGTGGCCGCCGCCGCGCAGGCGGTCGGTCTCGAGCCCTCCGCGCTCTCGAAGCGGCTGCGCACCTACTCGCGCGGCATGCTCCAGCGGATCGGCGTGGCCCAGGCGATGCTGAACGACCCCGATCTCCTCTTCCTGGACGAGCCCGCGTCGGGCACGGATCCGCTGGGCGTCGCGATCGTGCGCGAGCGGATCCTGGAGGCGAAGCGGCGCGGCGCGACGATCGTGCTGAACTCCCACCAGCTCTCCGAGGTCGAGCGCGTCTGCGACCGCGTCGTCTTCATCGACCACGGCCGGCTGACCCGCGACGAGACGCTCCAGGGCCAGGCCGCGACGCGCCGGAGGACGGCGGTGCGCGTCCCGCCCGACCGGCTCGAGGAGGCGATCCGCGTGCTCGCCGCCGCGGGTGTCGCCGCCGAGCCCGCGACCAACGAAGCGGGCGTCGTACGCCTCGCGGAGACCTCCGAGGAACGGGTGGCCGCCGCCGTGAAGGCCCTGGCCCTGGCCGACGTCGCCGTGCTCGAGGTGCGCGCCTCCGCGGAGCTCGAGGAGCTGTTCCGCGAGACCGACGGGGAGCCGCGCCCGTCATGATCGAGATGATCCGCCGCTACCTCCGGCAGAAGTTCCACAGCGTCGGCGTGGTCGTCGCGCTGTCCGCGCTGGCGCTCCTGTCCGCCGGACCGCTCGCGATGAGCGGCGGCGAGAGCGGCTTCGAGTCCGGCACGCTGGCGCTCCTGATCCTGGCCGCGGCGTGCGTCTCGAAGGACGAGTCGAGCGGCGCGCTCCAGATGATCCTCTGCCGGCCGATCCGCCGCACCGACTACCTCATGGGCCGCTACGTCGGCGTGCTCGCCGGCTACGGCGCGTTTCTCCTGGCCTGCTGCGGGCTCGCCCTGGTGATCTCCCGCGTCCTCCCGCTGATCGGGGCCGCTCCCACGGCCGTCTCCCTCGCCACGCTCGGACGCGGCGCCGCCGGATCGATGCTGACGGCGGCGGCGATGGCGGCGCCCATCCTCCTGCTCTCGACGTTCCTGCCGGGCTACGGCGACGTGCTCGGCTACATCCTGCTGGGCGGCATGCTCGCCCTGCCCACCGCCGCCGCCCGGATCTTCCAGGCGCCCGTGATCGAGAAGGTCGGCACCTTCCTGCGCCAGAACCTGATGCCGGACATGGACTGGGGCGAGGCGTTCTCCGGACGACACCTGCTCGCCGAGCCCACGGGCCGGTGGCTGCTCGCGGTCGTCGGGTACCTCGTGCTCGCGGATCTCGTGTTCAGCCGGAGGGAGTTTGCCTATGGACGGGATTGAGGTCTCCGCGCCCGGGAGCGCGCGCCCGCAGTCGCAGTCGCGGATCTCGAGCGTCCTCCTGTGGGCGCTCGCGGCGGCGGCGGTCTTCCGGATCGCGACCGGCATTCTCGACCGCCCCTCGCACGCGGGCGAGGGCGGCGGGATGGTCGGCTGGCAGCCCCGCGAGCGGGCGGCCGCCATCGCCCTCGTCTCGCGCAAGCCGATCCTCTACGACTTCTCCGCCGCCTGGTGCGGCCCGTGCAAGCTTCTCGACAAGGACTGGGAGGACCCGACGATCGCGGAGACCGTCAACGACGGCTTCGTCCCGGCCCGGGTCATCGACCGCCAGCGGGAGGACGGCAAGAATCCCGCCGACATCGACGCGCTGCAGCAGCGCTTCGAGGTCTCCGGCTTCCCCACGCTCGTCGCCGCGTCTCCCGACGGCCGTCTGATCGCGAAGATCGAGGGCTACCGCGGCCGCGCGGCGCTGGTCGAGTTCCTGAAGGAGGCGAAGAAGAAGCCCGCCGCCTCCCCGTAGCGCGCGCTACTCCTCGTCCTCGTCGTCGGCGCCTCCGGTCTTCGACCGGACCGTCACCGGACCGTTGCGCGTCGAGAGGTGGACCACCGCGGCGCCCTCGCCGAGCTCGATGCGCTTCGTGCGGTCGTCCCAGGTGCGCCGGGCCTCGGCGCACGCCTCGGCGACGCAGCGCACGGGCGCGTGGCCCAGCGACTCCACGACCGCTCCGGAGCGATAACCCGCCGGGATGACGAGGTCGACCGGGCCGTTGACGGCGCTGGCGTCCAGTCCGGTTCCGGACCACGCCGTACCGGAGAGCGCGACGCCGATCGGACCGTTCGACGTCCGCAGCCGCAGGTTGCCGCCGGCGCCCGACACGTGGATGGGGCCGTTCTCCGCCTCGGCGTCGATCTCGCCGGGACAGTCGCGCAACGAGATCGGTCCGTTCACGGTGCGCGCGGTGACGCGGCCGGAGAGGCCGCGAAGGCCGATCGGCGCGCTCTCCGCCTCGAGATCCAGCGACGCTCCGCGGGGCGCCGCGATCAGCAGGTAGGCGACCCACTCGCGGCTCGAGGGACCGTCGACGGAGATCTCCCCCGCCTTCTGCACGACCGAGATCCGGGGAAGGTCCGCGCTCGAGGTGGCGGCCTTGCAGGCGACGACCTCGAAGTCCTTCCGATCGGTCCCGACGACCCGGATGCCGGAGCGATCGGCGACGCGTATCTTCAGCACTCCCCCGGTGTCGGGCACCTGGATCGTGTCCTGCGCGCGCTCGACCTGGTCGTCGTCGATCGTGATCGAGAGGTCCTCGCAGCGGGACGCATCCGTGTGTTCCGAGATGCTGACCCCGCGATGACCCGCCGACGCCACGGCGGCGGCGAGGAACAGGGCGAGAGTGAGGGCGGCCTTGGGAGACGAGGTGTGCGCCATGCGATTCTCCTTCCGGCCCGGAGACGCCGGACGAGGAGGAAGGTTCCGGCTCCGGGCGCAGGGGCGGGCTCGTCCCCCCCCGAGGGCGGCCGCGAGGGCCGCCCCTACAGGAGCGGCGCCACGTCGGGCCCCGCCGCCCGGACCAGGTTGAGCAGCCTCCCCTCGAACTGGGTCAGCGGCCTCTCGAACCAGTCGCCCTCGGGCATGACCGCGTCGACGTGCATGCCGTTGGGCAGCACCCCGACCGCGCGGTTGCGGCCGGCCTGCTTGGCCAGATACATGCCCCGGTCGGCGAGCTTCAGCACCTCCGTGAAGGCGAGCGCGCGGGGCGAATCCGGGAACCAGGGGAAGGGCGCCCAACCGACCGAGCAGGTCCGGCGGGCGACGTGGCCGCCGCCCAGCGAGAACGTCTCGGAGCCCACCGCGGCCATGATGCGCTCGGCGAGGACGTCGCCGCGCGACCGGTCCGCGTCCCGCGAGATCAGGAGGAACTCCTCGCCTCCCCAGCGGATCAGCCGGTCCGAGTCCCGCACCACCTGGGTGAGGCGCCGGGCGACCTCGGCGAGGACCTGGTCTCCGCGGTCGTGGCCGTACTCGTCGTTGATGTCCTTGAAGTGGTCGATGTCGACGATGTAGAAGATCAGGTCGCAGTTGCGCGGCCGGTTCTGCGGCGGCGTGGCGTGCACGCGCAGGGTGCGGCTGACGTCCTCGTCGATGACGGTCGAGAAGAAGCGGCGGTTGCGCGCGCCGGTCAACGAATCCGTGAAGGACGCCTCCCGCAGCTCGCGGTTGGCGGCGGCGAGCTCGGCGCTGCGCGCGGCGACGGCCTCCTCCAGCCGGCTGCGGTCCTCCTCGAGGTGGCGCGTGCGCAGGCGGACGACGGCGGCGACCGCGCCCGCGGCGAGGAGCGCCCAGATCGCGCGGGCCCACCACCGTTGCCACCACGAGGCCAGGACCCGGAGCGAGACCGCGGCCGGGCGCGAAGACACCTGGCCCGTGGCGGACACGCAGAGGACCTCGAACGTGTAGTCGCCCGTCGGCAGCGCCGGGAAGCGCGCCTCGGTCAGCTCGGTCTCGGTGTAATGGTCGACCAGCCCGAGCATCCGGTAGCGATAGCGCACCCGGCGCGGCTCGAGGAAGGTGAGCCCCGCCCACGACGCGGAGAAATCGCTCTCGCCCGGTCCGAGGACGAGCCTCTGGCTCGGATCGAGCCGCCGGTTGCCGGTGCCCACCCCCGTGATCACGACCGGCGGCGCGGGGCGCGGCGCGGGCGTCGCGGCCGGCCGGTACCGGATCAGCCCCCGGCTCGAGCCCAGCCACACCGTCCCGTCGCGCTCGGCGAGGAACGCGTTCTGATCCAGGTCCTCGCTGATCATCCCGTCGATCTTCCCGAACGCGCGCACGGGAGACCAGTCGCGCGCGAACACGTCGCCGCCGGATCCCGTCCCGACCCAGAGCCGGCTCGCCGCGTCCGTGCCGAGCAGGACGACCTTGTTCGAGACGAGGCCGGTGGCGGTCGTGATCGGGTGGACGACCAGCCGGTCGTCGTTCTCCACCACGATCTTCTCCGCGCCGATGGGCTCCCGGTACGCGACGACGAGGCTGCCGTCGGCGGCGAAGACGATCGAGGAGAGGAAGTCCTCGCGCAGTCCGTCGAGGTGGGTGAACTTGCGCGGCGCGCCACCGGTCAGGCGGAGCAGCCCCTGCTTGCTGACCGCCCACAGGACGCCCCGCGGATCCTCGGCGAAGCCGCGCACGCCGTCGGGCTTCTCCTTGCCGACCGCGACCCGCTCGAGCCGCGTCGCGGTGGAGCCCGCGGGCAGGCGGTAGAGGCCGTTCGCGGCGCCGACCCAGACCTCGCCGTCGGACCGCTCGCGGATCGCGGCGATCCGGAACTGGTCCGGCGGCGCATCCTCCGCGTCGTAGCGGCGCACGCGGCCGTCCGGCGCGAGGCGCGTCACGCCGCCCGGCCAGGAGCCGACCCAGAGGCTCCCGTCCCGGCCGGCCTCGAGCGCATTCACGGTGTTGCCGCCGAGGCCGTCCTTCTCCGTGAGCACGCGGATCGACCCGCTCGGGTCGATGCGGTTCAGCCCCTGCTCGGTCCCCGCCCACAGCGCGCCGTTGCCCGCCGGGGATTCCTGCCGCGCGATCGCCCAGAGGACCTCGTGCGAGAGCCCGTCGAGCGGCGTCCAGTTCGTGAATTCGCCGCGGCCGATTCGCTGCGTGAGCCCTCCGCCGAGCAGCCCGACCCACAGCGAGTCCTCCGCGTCGACGACGGCCGCGAGCGCCGTGTCCGCGGCGAGCCCCTCGCGGCGGCCGATCGTGCGCCAGGCGCCGTCCTGCTCGTAGGCGACGCCGTGAACCGTCGGCACGAGGAGGTTGCCCGCGCCGTCGAACGCGAGGCGCCCGACCTCGCTCGACTCCGCGAGTCCCTCGTCGCGGCGCTCGAACCGAGCGCCCTCCGGCGGCAGGGCGTACAGGTGCTTGAGCGTCCGGACCCAGAGGCGTCCCGCGCGGTCGGTCTGCACCTCGTCCACGGTCTCGTCCGCCGGAAGCCCGCGCGGCTTTCCGAAGTCCTCCGCGCGGCCTCCGACGGGCCTTCGGAAGAGGGTCCCTCCGCGCGCGAAGTAGAGCGTTCCCAGCGGGCCGACGTGGACGGCGGACACCGGGGTCTCGGCGGTCCCGCCGCCGTCGGGGTCGAGCCGGAACCGGTCGGCCTGGCCGACGAAGAGCCCGTGGTCGGTGCCCACGTAGACGTTCCCGTGGTTGTCGGCGGCGATCCCCTGGTGCCCGATCGCGTAGGGACCGAGCCCGGCCTGCGTGGAGATCGCCACGAACCGGTCGCCCGTGCGTCGAACGAGCCCCGAGCCCGTGCCGACGTAGAGCACGCCGGCGGGCGACTCGTAGACCTGGTAGATCCGCGTCCGCGGAATTCCCTGCTCCACGTCGTACTTGACGAAGCGGCGGCCGTCGAAGCGGAACAACCCGACGTCGGTTCCGGCCCAGAGGAACCCGGTCCGGTCCTGGGTCACGCACTCGACGGAGAGGTCCGAGAGGCCCTCCTCCTCCCCGTAGGTCCGGAACACGAACCGGCCCTCGAAGGGGGGATCCTTCGGAGGCGCGGCGGCGAGCGGCAGCGCCGCCGCCGCGAGGGCGAGCGAAGCGCACCATCCGCGCATCGCTCCGGCGGGACGGCCGGAGCTTGTCTGGGCACCTGGTTTCGGCACGGCGATGTGTTGGGAAGCGGGCAGCCGCAATTATAAGGGATTCGCCCCGGGCGCCTTCCGACGGGCGGCGCGCAGCGCGGAGCCGCCGGCGCTCGCGGTCAGCCGCGGCTGTCGGAGGGCTCGTCGACTCGGGTCGGTGCCTCGGACGCGTCGCGCGCGCCCTCCGGAGCGCGCCGCTCCGCCAGGAAGCGTCCGGTGAGGCTTCGCGGATGGCGCGCGAGGTCGTCCGGAGTTCCCTCCGCCACGAGGCTTCCTCCCGCGCTTCCGCCGCCCGGCCCGAGCTCCAGGATCCAGTCCGACGCGTCGAGAAAACCGAGGTGATGCTCGACGGCGAGCACCGAGTGCCCGCGCGCCAGCAGACGCCGCAGCGTCGCGAGGAGACGGTCGACGTCCTTTGCGTGCAGGCCCGTCGTCGGCTCGTCGAAGAGGAAGAGCGCGCCGCGCGAGGACGCCGGACGAATCCCGAGAAACGCCGCGAGGCGCAGCCGCTGGGCCTCGCCGCCCGACAGCGTCGCGGTCGGCTGGCCGAGGCGCATGTAGCCGAGGCCCACCTCGCGCAGCGGCTCGAGCTTGCGCACGATCTTCTCCTCCGTGGCGAAGAACGCGGCCGCGTCGTCGATGGTCATCTCGAGCACGTCGTCGATGTTCTTGCCGCGGACCCGTACGCCCAGCACGCGGGACTGGAAGCGGCGCCCGTCGCAGACGTCGCAGCGAACGGTGACGTCGGCGAGGAACTGCATGTCGATGGTCTGCCACCCGGTCCCGCGGCACGCCTCGCAGCGCCCGCCGATCGAGTTGAACGAGAAGTCGCGCGCCGTGATCCCGCGCGCGGTCGCGCGCGAGGACTTCGCGAAGAGCTGGCGGATCTCGTCCCAGGCCTTGGTGTACGTCACGGGATTCGACCGGGCCGAGCGTCCGAGCGGGCTCTGGTCCACGAACAGCAGATCGGCGATCGCGTCGAGCCCGTCGAGGCGGTCGTGCGCGCCCACGTCGAACTGCGTCGCGCCCTTGACCCGGCGCGCGTAGGCGTGGTGCAGGATGTCGCGCACCAGGGTGGACTTGCCCGACCCGGAGACGCCGGCCACCGACACGAGCCGGCCGAGGGGGATGCGCACGGTCAGGTTCCGCAGGTTGTTCTGGCGCGCGCCGACGATCGTGAGGGCGGCCTCGGTACGCGGACGGAACGGGACGACTCCCTGAGCGCGCCGTAGCGGCGCGACTCCCCGGCCACGAGGCGTCGCCTTCTCCGCCGGAGGCGATGGAGCGCTCTTTCGCGCGCGCCGCCGCAGCAGCTCGCCCGTCGCCGAGTCCCTGACCCGCGCGAGCGCCCGGGGGGTTCCCTCGAAGAGCAGGCGGCCGCCGTGGCTGCCGGCCCCCGGGCCGAGGTCGATGACGTGGTCCGCGGACTCGATGGCCTCGGGGTCGTGCTCGACGACGACGACCGTGTTGCCGCGGTCGGCCAGCCGCCGCAGGATGGACAGGAGCCGCCGCGTGTCCGCGGCGTGCAGCCCGATCGTGGGCTCGTCGAGGACGTACAGCGTGCCGGTCAACGCCCCGCCCAGCGCCGACGCGAGCCCGATCCGCTGCGCCTCGCCGCCCGAGAGCGTCCGCGCGGGGCGCGAGAGCGTCAGGTAGTCGAGGCCGACGTCGTTCATGTAGCGCACGCGGGACGTCAGCTCGGAGAGGACCGACGCGAGCTTCTCCTGCTCCGCGTCGCCGAGCGTCAGCGATTGCAGGAACCGCTGGAGCTCGGACAGCGACAGGTCCGTCAACTCTGTGATCGTCTTTCCGCGGAATCGGACCCACAGCGCGGCGGGCGTCAGGCGGGCGCCGCGGCAGGACTCGCACAGGGTGTACGCGCGGTAGCGCGCCAGCAGGACCCGGACGTGGATCTTGTAGCGCTTGGTCTCCAGCCAGTCGAAGAAGCCCCGGATGCCGTAGAAGTCGCCCCGCCCTTCGATCAGGACCTCGCGCTCGTGCGCCGAGAGTTGCGCGATCGGCACGTCGGTGCGGACGGAGTAGCGGCGGCACGCGCGGAAGAGGTCCCGGTACGCCGATTCGTAGGCCGGCGTGTTCCACGGGGCGACGGGCCGCTCGGAGAGCGTCCGATCCGTATCGGGAATGACCTTGTCGAGGTCCACCCCGATCACGCGCCCGAACCCCTGGCACGCGGTGCAGGCGCCGAGCGGCGAGTTGAACGCGAACAGCGAGGGCGTCGGATCGCGGAACTCCCGGCCGCAGCGCGGGCAGTGCAGGCCGCGCCGGAACGTCCGGACCCGCCCGGCCCCGTGGAGGCGCGCCTCGAGCGAGCCCGCGAGCGCGAACGCCGTCTCCACGGCCGACGCGATCTCCGGGCGCGAAGCCGCCGAGACCACGAAGCGCCCGACCACGATCGGAAGCCGGCCGTCGGAGTCCAGGAGCGCGTCGACGGAGTCGCCGATCTCGACGGTCTCGCCCTCGGGCGAGACGGCGCGGAAGAACCCCGCGCGCCGGAGCTCCGCGAGCCGCGCCGACTCCTGAGCGGGACGGCGCTTCCTCCCCCGCATCCGGCCCTCGCCTCCGGCGGCGTCGCGCCACGCGACGGGCGCGACCAGCGTCGCCCGCGCGCCCTCCTCCGTGGCGCACAGCTCCTCGACCGCGCGGTCCACGCCGCCGGGCACGGCCTCCTCGCCGCAGTCGGGGCACGACGTCGTGCCGCCGTGGGCGAAGAGCAGCCGCAGGGAGTCGTGGATCTCGGTCTGCGTCCCGACCGTCGAGCGCGCGTTGCGCACCCCGTTCTTCTGCTCCAGCGCGATCGCGGGCGGCACGGGCTCGATGGAGTCCACGTCGGGCCGGTCCAGCCGCTCCAGGAACTGGCGCGCGTAGGTCGAGAGCGACTCCGCGTAGCGGCGCTGGCCCTCGGCGTAGAGCGTGTCGAAGGCCAGCGACGACTTGCCGGATCCGGACACGCCCGTGATCACCGTCAGCCGGGCCAGGGGGATTCCGACCGAGATGTTCTGGAGGTTGTGGGTCCGGGCTCCCAGGATGCGGATGACGCCAGACGGGCGGGTGGGTCGAGGGTTTTTGCTCAAACCACCGAGATTATCAGAACGGGCGGCCGCCGTTTCGCCTACCGCCCTCCGTGCTCGGGACAGATCTGCGTCGGCGCGGTGCCCTCGATGAACACCTCCGTCATCTTTCGCAGACACCCGGACGAGGCGAGGTATCCCGAGTCCGGGTCGATCTCGGCGGTCACGACGTCGGACGGCACGGGGAAATTCTCCGCGAAGAGCTGCGCCGGCACGGAGCGGACGAAGTCCGCGAAGATCGGCACCGCCGCCTGCGAGCCCGAGAGACTCAGGCCGCGATTGTCGTCGTAGCCGACCCACACCGCCGCCAGGAAGCGCGGCGAGAATCCCACGAACCACGCGTCGCGGCCGTCGTTGGTCGTCCCGGTCTTCCCCGCCAGAATGCCCTTGAGGCCGGTCGATCGCGCCTGGGCTCCGGTGCCGCGGTCGACGGCGCCGCGCAGGATGGAGTCGACGAGGAAGACCGCGTCCGCCGGAAGCGCCGGCCGCAGCTCGGCGGCCTTGCGGTCGAGCACCGTGCCGTCGCCCGTCATCACGCCGACGATCGCGCTCGGCGCGACGAAGATGCCGCTGTTGGCGAGCGAGCCGTACGCGCCCGCGATCTCCATCGGCGAGATCTCGAACGCGCCGAGGGCGACCGACGGGAAGCCGCGCAGGCGCGACGTGATGCCCGACTGCCGCGCCGAGCCGAGAACCGCCGGCAGCCCCGCCTTGAGCGAGACGCGCACGGTCGGGATGTTGATCGACTGCTCGAGCGCCTGTCGCGCGGACATGCGGCCGCGGTACTCGCCGTCGTAGTTCCGCGGCGTCCACTGCTCCTCCTCGCTCTTGTCGCCCCACTCCACCGTGATCGGCGAGTCATCCAGGATCGTCGCCGGCGTCACCGGGGGATCCAGGTCCCGGCGCGAGAAGCCGGCCAGGTAGACGAACGGCTTGAACAGGCTGCCGGGCTGGCGGTGCGCCTGGGTCACCCGGTTGAACTGGGAGAGCGCGTAGTCCCGCCCGCCGACGCACGCGCGGACGCCGCCGGTCTCGGGCTCCAGCACGATGAGCGCGCCCTGGAGCGGGGCCGACTTCGCCGCCGTCGCGAGGCGCCTGTAGGTCTTCTCGAGGTTCTCGAGGCCCTGCGTCACGGCGCGCTGCGCCGCCTGCTGGAGGTCGACGTCGAGCGTCGTGTAGATCTGCAGGCCCTCGGTCTGGAGCTGCTTGCCGTAGCGCTCGGTCAGCTCCGACTTGACGAAGTCCACGAAGTGCGGCGCCTTGGTGCGCTCCTCGACGCGCGTCCGCGGCACGAGCGCCTCCGCCGTCGCCTCCTTCAGCTGCGCGTCGGTGATCTTCCCCTCCTCGCGCATGAGGCGCAGAACGAGGTCGCGGCGCTGCCTGCACTTCTCGGGGCTGCGGAAGGGCGAGTAGGCGTTGGGCGCGCGGATCATGCCCGCGAGGGTCGCCGACTCCGCGAGGTCGAGGTCCGAGACCTCCTTGCCGAAGTAGTGCCGCGCGGCCTGGCCCACGCCCGTGATCCCGATCGAGCCGCGCCGGCCCAGGTAGATCTCGTTCAGGTACGCCTCGAGGATCTCGTCCTTCGAGTAGCGCGCGTCGAGGATCACGGCCATGATCGCCTCGGTCGCCTTGCGCCGCAGCGTCCGCTCCGGAGAGAGGTAGAGGTTCTTGACGAGCTGCTGGGTCAGCGTGGAGCCGCCCTGCTTCATGCCGCCGCGCATCGTCGCGAAGATCGCGCCCCAGAGCCGCTTCACCGAGACCCCGGTGTGGCGGTAGAAGTCGCGGTCCTCGGTCGTGAGGATGGCGTCGATCAGGGTCTGGGGCGCGTCCCCGAGCCGGATCACCGTCCGGTCCTCGAGCTCCGCCCCGAACACCGAGCCCAGGAGCTCGGGCTCCAGGACGAGCGCGGGCAGCGCGTCGCCGCCGGCGCCCGAGATCGACTTCACGCGATCCTTCGCGAAGACGACGCGCGCGCGCAGCTCGGGGAAGAAGCGCCCGGGATAGCGGAAGGGGCGCGTATGGATCTCGACCGCGTCCTTGTCGACGCGGAAGTGGCCGGGCCGGTCGGGGTCGCCCTCGACCTTCTGGTAGTAGAGGCGCTCGAGCTTGGCGGTCAGCGGCCCGACGGACGCCGTCTCTCCGGCGCGGACCTGGTAGAGGTCGGAATAGATGCGCGAGGGAAGGTTCCACCGCCGCCCCTCGAACCGCTGGACGACCCGCGTCGTGAAGGAGCCGAGGACGACGACGCCGAGAAGCAGCGTCCCGCCCAGGACGGCGAGGATCGGCATGCGGTGCCGGTAGACCCAGAGGGGAAGCGAGACGAGGCGTGCGCGGGGAGGGCTCTCAGACACGGTTCACCCGGCCGCAGCATAACGTCATACCATCGCGCCCGCATGGCGAAGAAGCGCGGCGCGACGCCGCCGGCCCGGACGAAGGCCGCGCCGCCCCCGCCGCGTAGCGAACCGGGCGCGGTCGGCGGGATCGCCATCGCCGCGATCCTCGCCGTCGTCCTCGCCGGCACGTCGCTCGCGGTCGACACCTCCGCCGCGGCCGCCTTCGACGCTCCCAAGCGCGCGGTCGCGCTGCTCGGCACCGCGCTCGCCGCCGCGGTCGCCCTCTTCGTCCTCGTGGCCGCCCGCGGCGCCGCTCCCTCGCTCTCACGCTGGCGGGCGGCGTCTCCTCTGCGCCGAGCCGCGGTCCTGCTCGCGGCGGCGGCGCTCGCGATGGCGCTCCTCGCCGCGCTCCTGTCCCCCCGCCGCGCCCTCTCGCTCGACGCAATGCGTTCGGTCCTCCTCCTCGCCGCGCTCCTGCCGCTCGGCGCGTCCGACGCGGTGGCGCGCGGCCGCGCGTGGCTCGCCGGAGTCTTCCTGGCGGCGTGCTCGGTCAACGCCGCCGTCTCGATCCTGCAGGGGACCGGCGTCTACCACCCGTTCGCCCTCGAGACGGCGGGCTCCCGGCAGGACACCGGCGCCTTCGCCGGGAACGTCGGCTATCTCGCGATCACCCTCGCGATCGCGAGCGTCGCGGCCCTCGCGATCTTCCTCTCGGCGAGCCGGTGGCCCGTCCGCCTCCTCACCGGCGCGGCCTTCGCGCTCTTCGCGGCGGACCTGCTCGTCAACCGCAACCTGACGGCGCTGAGCGCCGCCGGGGCCGGCGTCGCGGCGCTCCTCCTCGCCCGCTTCCGCCGGCGCGCGGCGATCCCGCTCCTCGCCGCCGTCGTCGCCGCCGGGCTCCTCGTCGCCGCGTATCCGCCGCTGCGGGAGCGGGCGCGGGCCGACTGGTTCCTGCTGCGCGCGGGAGACTGGAACGCCCTCGTCTCGTACCGGGGCGGGCCGTGGGCCGCGGCCGTCGAGATGGCGCGCGAGCGGCCGCTCTCGGGATTCGGCCCGGGCGTCTTCGCCGCCGAATACGTCCCCCACCGGCTGGCGGCGGAGATCCGCGCGCGGCGGCGCTTCCTCAGCCCGATGCTCACGAGCTCGTACGGCGAGGCCCACAACGACTACCTCCAGGCCGCGAGCGACGGCGGCGTGCCGCTCGCGCTCCTCTCCCTCGGCGCCCTGGCCTGCCTGCTCGTGACGTCGGCGCGCGCCGCCCGGGCCCGTTCCGATCCGGAGGCCGCGCTCCTCTTCGCCGTGCTCGTCGCGGGCGCCGTGGCGGCCCTGACCTGGTTCCCGCTGCAGCGGCCGATCACCGCGGTGCCGCTGCTCCTCGCGGCCGGGCGCGCCTGGAGGGTGGCCGGCCGGTCGGACGAAGAGCGCCCCGAAGCCGCGACGGCGGAGGCGGACGCGTGAGGCTGCTGATCGCGCTCGCCGGGGCGGCCGTGCTCGCCCTCCTCGCCGCGCCCGAGATCCCGCGCTACGGGGCCGAGCGGCGCGTCGGCGTCGCGACCGCGGCGTTCCAGGACCTCGTCGCCTCGCCGCAGATTCCCGACACGCAGCACCGGATCCAGGCCGTGGGCCTGCTCGCGCTCTCCACGACGACGGCGCTGCCGGGAGACCCGCGTCCGTGGATGATCGGCGCCTCGTCCCTCCTCGTGACGGGCCAGCCGCAGCGCGCACTCGAGTTCTACCGCGCGGCGCTGGCCACCGGCGAGCGCTCGGAGATCGACCTGAATCTCGGCCGCTCCTACCTGGCGATCGGAAAGCGCGAGCCCGGCGAGGCCGCTCTCCTGCGCGCCGGCTGGATCAGCCCGGAGATCCTGGCGAGCCTGCCCGAGGCGCCGCGCGGACCGCTGCAGGCGCAGATCGCGCGCCTCGACGCCGAGCTGCGTCAGGGAACGCTCGCCGCCCCGCCCCCGCTGCCTTCCGACGAGCCGCGCTAGCGGTCGCGGAAGATCCGGCTCGAGTAGATGCCCCAGGTGTGGAGCTTGAAGAGGATCATCGTCTTCAGGATCGCGAGGCCGTAGCGCACCGACGGACCGAACGCGATCTGCGAGGCCTCGTCGAAGTACCGCGTCGCGATCGGAATCTCGGTGATGCGCAGGCCCTTCGCCATTCCCTGCGCGATGATCTCGGTGTCGAAGACGAAGCCGTCCGAGTTGGCCTCCAGGTTCACCGCCTCGAGGTACCGTCGCGTGTAGGCGCGGAACCCGCTGTGGTACTCGGTCAGGTAGATCAGGAACGTGGCGTTCTCGATGGCGGTCAGCAGGATGTTGCCGAAGAACTTCCACTTCGGCATGCCGCCCTGGATGGGTCGGCCGCCCAGCATGCGGCTCCCGAAGGCGGCGTCGAACGCCCCCCTGTGGAGCGCGGCGAGCAGGTCCGGGATGACGGTCGGGTCGTACTGGTGGTCCGGGTGCACCATGATGACGACGTCGGCACCGCGCTCGAGCGCCGTCCGGTAGCACGTCTTCTGGTTGCCGCCGTAGCCCCGGTTCTGCTCGTGGACGACGACGTGGAGGCCGAGCCCTCGCGCGATCTCGACCGTCCGGTCGCGCGAGCGGTCGTCCACCAGGATCACGTCGTCGACGCAGTCCTTGGGCACGTCCGCGTACGTGCGCTCGAGCGTCTTCTCGGCGTTGTACGCCGGCATGACGACGGCGACGCGGCCGCGTCGGGTCGCGTCAGATGCCACGGCGCGTGAGGATGACCGGCAACGTGCGCAGCAGGATCGCCAGATCGAGACCGATCGACCAGTTGTTCAAGTACGCCAGATCGTAGCGCAACTTGATGTCGGGCTCGGTCGAGTACTCGCCCGAGACCTGGGCGAGGCCCGTCAGGCCCGGCCGGGCCGCGTGGCGCAGCGTGTAGCCCGAGATCGTCCGCGCGAAGCGCTCCGCGAACTCCGGCCTCTCGGGCCGCGGCCCAACGAGGCTCATGTCGCCCTGCACGACGTTCCACAGCTGCGGGATCTCGTCGACGCGGGCCGAGCGCAGCGCCCGGCCGATCGCGGTGACGCGGGGATCGTCGGGAACGGCGAGGACGGCGCCCGTCTCGATCTCGGCGCCGCGGCGCATCGTGCGGAGCTTCCACAGCTCGAAGAGCACTCCGTCGCGGCCGACGCGCGTCTGCCGGTAGAAAGGACCGCCGCGGGAGGTCGAGACGACGAGCAGCGCCGCGACCGCCAGCACCGGCGACAGCGCGAGCAGGAGAGCGCCCGCGGCGAGGACGTCGAAGAATCGCTTGACGAAGGCGGCGGCGCCGTCGAGCGGGCGGACGCGCGCCTCGAGGAGCGGGAGGTCCCCGACGATACGGAAGCGAAGCCTGCCGATCATCGTCTCGAAGGGCGAGGGCCAGACGAGCAGGTCCGCCGCGAATCCCGACGGGATGCGCTCCGGGATCTGGTCGCGCCACGACGCGGCCTCGGGCGTCAGGATCACCTCGTCGATGGCCTCGCGCTCGACAACTTCGACGAGCGTCTCCGGAGGTCCGAGAACTTCGAGGCCGCGCGCGTCGCCGCCTTGTTCGCCCAGCGCGCCGACCAGCTCGACGCCGGTCCACGGGTGCCGGCGGATCGTCTCCGCGATCAGGTTCGCGGCCGGGCCCGTCCCGACGACGAGCGCCCTCCGGCGGGGCGCCGGGAACAACCGGTCCATTGCGGCGCGCCAGAGCGCCAGCAGGACGCCGTTGAAGACGACGTAGACGACGAGCACCGACCGCGGGAACGCATACGGCTGTCCCAGCCCCAGGAAGTAGATCGAGGCGAGCGTGATCAGCTCGACCAGCAGGACCGGCAGGAGGCGCCGCGCGATCGACTCGCGGAAGCGCTCGTGGTCGCGGTAGAGGCCGAAGTACCAGAGGCAGAGGAGCTGCACGGCGGCCACGATCAGCACGTTCCCGAAGGTGAACCGCACGCTCCCGCTCGGCAGCAGGGTCACCGTTCCGGGGACCGCGACGTGCGTGCGGAGGAAGAAGGCGGCGTCGAACGCGCCGACCGCGATCGCGCAATCGCCCACGGCGGCGACGGCCGCGAACGTCGAGCGGCGGCGCGCGAGCCGGGCGCCCCGGCTCACGAGCGCGCCGTCCGCGTCCAGGCGGGACGGCTGTAGCCCAGCAGTCCCGCGGCGACGCCGAGGGCGAGGACGGCGTTCAGCACGGCGAAATAATAGAGCCTCCCCCCGATCCCGCGGAGACTCGGACGCAGCGCGAGCCGCAGGCCCAGGAGCGCGAGGATCCCCACCGCGGCGGCGCCCCACGCGCGAAGGGGCGGCGGCGACGCGAGCGCGGCGCACGCCGCCAGCAGCCCGCAGAGCGGCGCGAGCCAGCGCGCGGCCTTGCGCGACGCGTAGGCGAGGGTCAGCGTCGCGTGTGCGCGCGCGTTCCACAGCCATCGCTCGCGGCGCAGGACCTGGCCCGCGCCGACGCCGATCCGGAACCGGCGCGCGGCCTCGGCCGCGACGTCGCGCGCGGCGTCCTCGCGCGCGACCGCCTCGCCGGCGAACACGATCCTCCGGCCCCGCCGCGCCACGCGCACGGGAATCAGAAAGTCGTCCATCGAGGTCGTGTCGGGAGGCAGCGGCGTCGCGAGCTCCCGCCGGATCGCGTAGATCGCGCCGTTCGCCCCGAGGCAGACGCCGAGCCGTCCCTCCGCCTCCTTGAGGCGCGTCTCCCGGTCCCAGAAGTCGCTCTCGGGCGTCGCGCGCGCACCGGCCGCGCGCTCGAAGACGAGACGCCCGCAGGCGGCGCCGACGCGCGTCGGGGCGCAGGCGGCGGCGAGCGCGGCGACCGCACCGGCGTCGAAGCGCGTGTTCGCGTCGGTGAAGACGAGCAGGTCCGCCGTGCTTTCGTGGATCAGGTCGTTCAGGACCGCGGCCTTCCCGCGCCGCGACGGGAACTCGACGATCCGCACCCGTACCCGCGCCCGCATGGACTCGGGCGCCGAGGCGGCGGCCTCGCGCGCCCGCGCCGCGGTGGCGTCGCGCGAGCCGTCGCAGCCGATCGCGATTCCCGACACGCCGGCCTGCGCGAGCAGGTCCCGCACGCGCGCCCCGATCACGGTCTCCTCGTCGGCGGCGGAGAGGAGCACCTCCACGCTCGGCGACGCGCCCGCGTCCGGCGGCGTCTCGTCCGCGACGTCGACCGCGGCCCTCGCCGCGCGGCGGACGATCCACGCGGGGTAGATCGCGTACGACCACAGGAAGAGCGCGGCGGAGAGGCTCGCGAGAGCCAGGGCGGCCGCCGTCACCCTCGAGCCTCCCCCGTCCCGTCTTCTTCGAGGGACCGCGCGAACTCCGCGCCGATCCGCCGCCAGTCGTACAGCGCCTCGACGCGCGACCGCGCCGCGATCGCCTGGGCCCGCGCGGCCGCGGGATCCGCGAGCAGCGCGGCGACGGCGTCGGCGAACCCGGCGGCGTCCTCCCGCAGGCGGATCTCGCGCTCCGGCGCGAATTCGAGCCCCTCCGCGCCGACCGGCGTCGCCACGACGGGAACGCCGCAGGCGGCGGCCTCGAGGATCTTGAGCCGCGTCCCACCGCCGGCGAGCAGGGGCACGAACGCCACCGCTGCCGCCGTCCAGTGCGGGCGCGTGTCCGGAACGTCGCCGGCGAAGGAGAGCCCGGCCGACGCGAGCCGCAGGAGGTCGCGCGGCGCCGAGCGCCCGACGATCTCCGCGCGGGCGGCGGGACGCGCGCGCTGGATCCGCGGCCAGACGTCCTTCGCGAACCACCGTACCGCCTCCGCGTTGGGCGGCCACGAGAGGTCGCCCACGAAGAGGAGCCGCTCGCCGGGAGCCGCATCGGACCGCATCGGGTAGCGCCCGAGGTCCACGCCGTTGGACACGACGAGCGGGGGCCTGGCCGTGCGGGGCGCGACCAGCGCGACCAATCCCGCGGCGTCGCGCGCCGACACGCACGAGACGCCGGCCGCCGAGGCGACGAGGCGGCGCTCGAGCGCGCGCACGCGAGGCGCCTGGAGCCGGGCGAAGCGGCGGATGCCTCCCGCCGAGGCGGTCTCGGCGGTCCGCTCCCAGATCTCCGAGTCGAGGTTGTGGAAGTCGATCCATACGGGGCGTCCCGCGCCGAGCGCGGCCGGGGCCACGTGGTAGGCGTGGGCCACGATCCAGCGCGGCTCTTCCCGTCGCGCGAGCGACGCGACCCGCCGCGCCAGCCGGCCCGAGCGGTAGAGCCGCTCCGAGTACGCGCCGCCCGAGAGGAGGCTCGCCAGCGCGGCCCCGGCGCGCCGGGCGCCCCGCGGGGCCTGCGGCACGAACTCGGCGTCCACGCCCGGCGGGAACTCGCCGCCGCCGTACGCGCGCTCGGGATCGCGCAGGCAGAACGCGCGCACGCGGAACCGCGAGGCGAGGGCCGCGAGCAGGTGGTAGTTGCGGATCGCCAGGCCGTCGCGCGTCGGATGCGGCGGGCGCGGCAGGAGGCTGTAGAGCAGAGGCTTCATCAACGAGCGCTTCGCCTCGAGAGTGCGGCCCGATACCGGAGCCGTCGCGCGCGCCCGCGCTCTCCCGGCGTGAGCAGGGCCGCCACGTACCGCCCGGCCGCGCCCGCGTCGAGCACGGCCGCCGCGAGGCTCGCCTCCGCGCCGCCGTGGTGCTTGCGGACGTAGCGGATCAGCGACGCGTGCAGCTGGCCGAAGAGACGGTCGCCGCCGGAGCGGCCCCCGGCGTGCACGACCTCCGCCTCGGGCACGAAGAGGACGCGGCGCCCGGCGTCCCGGAACCGGCGCATGAGGTCGGTCTCCTCGGCGTACAGGAAGAAGGACTCGTCGAAACCGCCGACCGCCTCGAAGTCGGAGCGGCGCACGAGCAGCGCCGCGCCCATCAGCGCCTCGACCGCGACCGCGAGGCGGAGTCCGGGGCCGTGGTCCTGCCGCGTGGCGGTGTGGCCGCCGAACGGCTCGCGCCCTCCCGCCAGAAAGGCGAGGCCCGAGCTCTCGCAGAAGATGCGCCACGGCGTGGGCAGGAGCCGGATCGAGGACTGCGGCCTCATCGCGGAGTCGAGGAGACGCGGGCCCGCCGCCGCGGCCAGCGGATCGCCTTCGAGCGCCTCCTCGAGCCGGGCCACGGCGCCGGGGCGGACCTGGGCGTCCGAGTTGAGGAACAGGAGGAGGGGGCGCGAGCTGCCGCGGGCGCCGCGGTTGCAGGCGGCGCCGTATCCCCGGTTGACGGGCTCGCGAATCAGCCGCGCACCGGGAATCCGCCGCTCGAGCTCCTCGGCGACCCGGTCCCCGGAGGCGTTGTCGACGACGACGATCTCGGCCGCCGGCGCCGTCTCCTCCACCGCCCTCGCCGCCGCCAGCGTGTCGTCAGGGGTCTTGTAGTGGACGATCACCGCGCTGACAAGGCTGCCGCGCGAGGCCATATCCATCGGAACGAGTATACGGAGGACTCGCGATCCTATCCGGAGATAGAGTCCGCCCCATGGACTGGATGGGAAGACGCGAAAGCGACCAGGTCGAGGATCGAAGGGGGATGCCCGGCGGCCGCATCGGCACGATCGGCTGCGGCACCGTGATCCTCGCGCTCGTCATCGGCTGGCTCACCGGCACCAACCCGCTCCGGATCCTCGCGCTCCTGAGCGGCGCTCAGTCCTCGACGCAGTCGGCGCCCGCGCCGGCGCCCGCCGGTCCGTCGGGCGGAACCCGGACGGAGGACACCGGCAAGAAGTTCGTCTCGGTCATCCTCGCCGACACCGAGGACACCTGGGGCGAGATCTTCGCCGCTCAGGGCCGTCAGTACGAGAAGCCGAAGCTCACCCTCTTCACGGGCATGACGCAGACGGCGTGCGGCCTCGGCCGCGAGGCGCAGGGACCCTTCTACTGCCCGGACGACCACAAGGTGTACCTCGACCTCTCGTTCTTCAACGAGCTCGCGCGCCTCGGAGGAGCCGGCGAGTTCGCGCAGGCCTACGTCATCGCCCACGAGATCGGGCACCACGTCCAGACGCTGACCGGCACCGAGGGCAAGATGCGCCAGCTCCAGGAGCGGGTCTCGCGCGAGGACGGCAACCAGCTCTCGGTGCGCCTCGAGCTCCAGGCCGACTGCTACGCCGGCGTGTGGGGCAACCGCGGGGCGAAGAAGGGGCTCGTCCAGCCGGGCGACGCCGAGGAGGGGATGCGCGCGGCCGCCGCGATCGGCGACGACCGGCTCCAGAAGATGTCCGCCGGGGTCGTTCAGCCGGAGTCCTTCACGCACGGCTCCTCGCAGCAGCGCGTCGAGTGGCTGCGGCGAGGACTCCAGAGCGGCGACCCGGGAGCCTGCAACACCTTCCAGGGCGTGTTCTAGCCTCACGCCCAAAAAAAAGCCCCGGCTCTCGCCGGGGCTTCCCAGAGACTCTCGAAACGGATCAGTACATTCCGCCCATGCCGCCCGGCATGCCGCCGCCGGCCGCCGGGGCCTTCTCCTTCTCCTTGATCTCGGAGACGAGCGCCTCGGTCGTCAGCATGAGGCCCGCGACCGACGCCGCGTTCTGCAGCGCGTTCTTGGTGACCTTGGTCGGGTCGATGATGCCCGACTTCAGCATGTCCTCGACCTTCTCGGAGTTGGCGTTGTAGCCGTAGTTGCCGCCCTTCGCCTTGAGCTCGTTGATGATCACCGAGCCCTCGGCTCCGGCGTTGGCCACGATCTGGCGGGTCGGCTCCTCGAGCGCGCGGATCACGATCCGGGCCCCGATCTTCTCGTCGCCCGACAACTCGTTCGCCGCCTTGTTGACGGAGTCGATCGAGCGGAGCAGGGCCACGCCGCCGCCGGGAACGATGCCCTCCTCGACGGCCGCCTTGGTCGCGTGCATCGCGTCCTCGACGCGGGCCTTCTTCTCCTTCATCTCGGTCTCGGTCGCGGCGCCGACCTTGATCACGGCCACGCCGCCGACGAGCTTCGCCAGCCGCTCCTGCAGCTTCTCGCGGTCGTAGTCCGAGGTCGTGTCCTCGATCTGCGCCCGGATCTGCTTCACGCGGCCCTGGATGGCGTCCTTCTTGCCCTTGGAGCGGTCATCCACGACGACCGTGGTGTTGTCCTTGTCGACGGTGACCTTCTTCGCGTCGCCGAGGTCCTCCCACTTGACGCTCTCGAGCTTGATGCCGAGGTCCTCGGAGATGAGCTTGCCGCCCGTCAGGATCGCGATGTCCTCGAGCATGGCCTTCCGGCGGTCGCCGAAGCCCGGCGCCTTGACGGCGCAGACCTGGAGCGTGCCGCGCAGCTTGTTGACCACGAGCGTCGCCAGCGCCTCGCCCTCGACCTCCTCGGCCACGATGAGGAACGGCTTGCCCTGCTTGGCGATCTGCTCGAGGATCGGGAGCAGGTCCTTCATGTTGGAGATCTTCTTCTCGAAGAGGAGGACCTTGGCGTTCTCGAGGATGCACTCCATCCGCTCCGCGTCGGTGATGAAGTACGGGGAGAGGTAGCCGCGGTCGAACTGCATGCCCTCGACGACCTCGAGGGTCGTCTCGAGGCCCTTGGCCTCCTCCACCGTGATGACGCCGTCCTTGCCGACCTTGTCCATCGCCTCGGCGATGATCTTGCCGATCTCGGAGTCGTTGTTCGCCGAGATCGTGCCGACGTGGGCGATGTCCTTGCCCTCGACCGGCTTCGAGAGCTTGTCGAGCGACTCGACGGCCGACTTGACCGCCGCGTCGATGCCGCGCTTCAGCTCCATCGGGTTCGCTCCGGCCGTGACGTTCTTGATGCCCTCGCGGTAGATCGCCTGCGCCAGGACCGTCGCCGTGGTGGTGCCGTCGCCGGCCACGTCGGAGGTCTTCGAGGCGACCTCGCGCACCATCTGCGCGCCCATGTTCTCGAGCGAATCCTGGAGCTCGATCTCCTTGGCGACCGTCACGCCGTCCTTGGTGACCGTCGGGGAACCGAACTTCTTCTCGATGACGACGTTGCGGCCCTTGGGCCCGAGCGTCACCTTGACCGCGTCGGCGAGCTTGTTGACGCCGTGGAGGACGCGCTGCCGCGCCTCCTCACCGTAGATGATCGTTTTCGCTGCCATGTCCGTGCTCCTTACTTGCTCTCGACGACCGCCAGCACCTCGTCCTCACGCAGGATCAGGTGCTCGACGTCGTCGATCTTGATTTCGGTGCCGGCGTACTTGCCGATGAGGATGCGGTCGCCCTTCTTGACGTCGAGGGGAAACTGCTTGCCTTCCTCGTTGACCTTGCCCTTGCCGACGGCGACGACCTCCGCCTCCATCGGCTTCTCCTTCGCGGTGTCCGGGATGATGATGCCGCCCTTCTTCGTCTCGCCGCTCTCGAGACGCTTGACCAGGATCCGATCGTAAAGTGGCCGAATCTTCATGAAACTTCCTCCTGTGAAAGTTGAATGGCCTTTTTTCAAGAGCGAGCGGCTTCGCGCCGCCGCGGGGAGCGAATACTAGCACTCCTCACCGATGAGTGCTAGCAACCCGGGGACGGCACCGCCCACGGTGGCCAATTTATCTTGTGTTTTCAGTATCTTATGTCGCTTCTGACGGCCGTCGGATGGCCGCTAGGAAGGCGCAGATCAGCGGGGTCATCGAAAGGCGCGCGGCCGACCACTGGATCCAGTGCGTGGGATCGCCCGAGCCCGTCAGGTACATGTAGACGATGAAGGCGCAGAACCCGGCCGCGACCGCGAGCGGGAACACCGCCTCGCGCGACGGGCGCCTGTACAGGAGGAGCGCGGCGACGACCGCCACCGGAGCGAGGCGCACGCCGAAGAGGTCCTCGCGCACGAGCTCGCGGGCGATGACCGGCAGCTCCGCGAAGGACAGCGTCGTCCGCTTGCCCAGGCGGTAGATGTCCAGCAGGCCGTGGCGCTCGCAGAAGAGGAGCCAGGAGCCGAGCGCCACCGCGGGCGGAAGGCCGAGGATCGCGGCCGCCCGGACGCGCCGGCCGGGCGTTCCGTACCCGGACCCGAACGCGGCGTAGGCGGCGGCCACGAGCGCCGCGAACACGGTGCCCTCGATCTTCGTCAGCACGGCGCCCGCGAGGGCCATCGCCGCCGCCGCGAGGCCCGCCGCGGTGCCGCCCGCGAAGATCAGCGCCGAGAGAGCGAGGACCTCGAACAGGAAGAGCTCGGGCTCGGCGTCCCCGCCGATCATGTTGGTGAGGCCGAGCAGGCCGAGCAGGACCGCGAGCAGGCACGCGTATTCCGCGGCCACGCGCCGGCCGACGCGCGGCGTCGCGAAGCCGTAGAGCGTCAGCGCGGTGAACGCGACGAAGAGCGGGAAGGACAGCAGCGCGGCGTTCCACGCGAAGCGGCCGGCGACGAGGCTCCCCCACGCGTAGAGACACGGCACCAGCGGCGGGTAGTCGGGATGGATGAGGGAGTGGAGCGGGTCGCGCAGGAAGTCGACGTCGATGGCCCGCGCCTGCGCGAACCGCTGGCCCTTCGCGCCCCAGAAGAGGACGAAGTCGGCCGCGGTCGCCCGGGCGGTGACGGCCGCATACGCGACCACGGCGAGGATCGCGGCCATCGCCGAGAGGGCGAGGGTCGGGCCCCCCTCCGGCCGCGCCGGCCGGCGGAAACGCCAGTCCCCGGGAAGCGCCAGCGCGGCGGCCGGGGGCAGGAGCAGGAGCGGCGCCGACCACCGTACGTGGAGCACGGTCGCGAGCACCATCTCCACGCACAGCGCGAGCGGCCCGGCCGCGCTCGCCAGGCCCCAGCGCGCCGCGGGCGTCAGGGTCGCGAAGACGCGCAGCCTCGCGAACGGATACCCGACGAGCGGCAGGGCCGCGAGCGAGGCGACGAAGACGAGGCCCGTCATCGCCGCCGGCGGTGCAGCGAGCCGTTGGCGTACGTCGCGACGCGTTCGTAGCGGGCGTCGTCGAGGTTCGAGAAGTAGCAGGCCACCCAGTCGACGTCCTCGGCGCCCGCGGCGAGCGGTCCGCCGACGCCGGTCGCCGGCCACACGGTCTGGTCGGGCAGCTGCCCGATCGCGATGAAGTAGGAGAGCGAGTCCGGCGTGCGCACCGCGAGCGTCACCCCGCGCGGGACCTGCAGCGCGACCCAGTGGAGGAAGGCGAGGTAGGGCGCCGTGTCCTTCTGCACCTTCTCGGCGTTCGAGAGGATCGTCGGCGGCAGCTTCAGCTCGAGAGGCCCGCGCGCGAGGACCTCGGCGCACAGCAGGACGAAGAGGACCCCGATGCCGACCCAGCGCAACATGTCAGCCAGATTGAATCACGTAGAATCGCGACAGTGCTCCCGCTCGTCGTCGCGTCGGTCGCTCTCTACGGAGCGACTGCGGCTCTCCTGCTCGCCGCCGCGCACCGCTGGGTGTGGCCCGTACGCAAACGGATCGCCTTCGTCCTCGCGCTCCTGCCGCTCCTGTTCACGGGACGCGCGACGCTGACCGGCGGGGTGTACGGCCCGGTCGACATCCTGTACCACGACGAGCCGTTCCGCTCCCGCCGCCTCGACCACGGAATCGCGCGAATCCGGACGCCGCTGCTCTCGGACGTCGTGTCCCAGATGATGCCGTGGCAGAAGGCCGTCCGCGAGGCCGTGACCGAGGGACGGGTTCCCGTCTGGAATCGCTTCGTGCTCGCGGGCGAGCCGCTGCTCGCCGTCCAGCAGCCGGCGGCCGCGCACCCGGGGACGTGGCTCGGGCTCCTGTTGCCTCCGGCGCAGAGCTGGACCTTCCAGATGAGCCTGCGGCTCCTCCTCGCGCTGCTGTCGGCGTACCTCTTCCTGCGCGACCTCGGCTGCGGCGAGGCTCCGGCCCTCCTCGGCGCCGTCGGATGGGGATTCTCCGACTTCCTCGTCTTCTACCTGGGCTATCCGCTCGCGAACTCCGTCGGCCCGTTCCCTCTCGTCCTGCTCGGGCTCCGCCGCCTCGTCACCGCGTCGGACGGTCGCGCGGTTCTCCTGACGGCCGTCGCGCTCACGCTGACCGTCACGGCCGGCCATCCCGAGACGCTCCTCTTCTCGGTCGCGGGAGCCGGGATCTTCTTCCTGTTCGAGCTCGCCTCGGCCCCCCGCGGGCGGCGCCTCCGGCCCGTCCTCCTCTCGCTCCTGTCCGGCGTCGTCGCGCTGGGCCTCTCCGCGGTCCAGCTGCTTCCTCTGCTCGAGGCCATCCCGCAGACGTGGGAGCACGCCTTCCGCAGCACGTGGTACGCCCACGCGCACCGATCCGTGAGTCCCTTCCAGAGCGCGCGCCGCGCGATCCTGCTCGCGGTGCCCTACGCGTACGGCGAGTCGGGACGCAGCTTCCTGGCCGAGAACTTCGGCGTCCCCGCGTCCTACGCGGGATCGCTCCTCTTTCCCCTGGCCGCCGCGGGCCTCGTCGCGCGGGGCCGCCATCGCTGGGCGCTCCTCGTGCTCGGAGCGATCGGGGTCGCCCTCTGGGTCCGGCTGGAGGGGGTGACGGACCTCGTCGCGCGCCTGCCGCTCTTCGACATCGGCATCCTGGACTACTTCGTGTTTCTCGCGCTGTTCGCGGTGTGCGCGCTCGCCGCCCTGGGAGCCGACAGGCTGAGCCGCGGCGAGGGCGCCGGCGCGTTCCTGGCGGGCGCCGCGGTGACGGCGGCGGCGATCTTCGCGATCTTCCGATTTCGCCGGGCCGGGCTCGAGGCGCTCCTCATGCCGCCCGAGTTCGCGCGGGCGCGCCTCGCCTGGGGCCTCGCTCCCCTCCTCCTCGGCGCCCTGGCGGTGCTCGTCGCGCGGCGCCGCGCGGCCTGGGGGCGGACCGCGCCGCTCCTCGTGGCCCTCCTCCTCGCCTCGCGCGTCGCGGAGGCGGGGTCCGTGTATCCGACGCTCCCCTCGTCCGCGTTCTTTCCCGACATGCCCCTCTTCGACGCGATCGAGCGGGACCGGCCCGAGCGGGTCGTGGGCGTCGGCCAGATGCTCGTCCCGAACGAGTCGGCGATGTACGAGCTCGAGGACGTGCGCGGCTACGAGTCGATGACCCTGAACGCGTTCTACGAGACCTACCGTCTCTGGTGCGTTCCGCAGCCGGCCTGGTACAACCGCGTCGACGATCTCGAGAAGCCGTTCCTGTCCTTCCTGAACGTCCGCTACGCGGTCGTTCCGCGCAGCTATCCCGTTCCCGCCGGATGGTCCCGGATCGCGGAGGACGCCGGCGGCGGGCTGCTCGAGAACACGCGGGTCCTGCCGCGCGTCTTCGTCCCGAAGGCGATCTGTTACGAGTCCTACGCGCCCCGGCACTTCGAGTGGCTCGCGCGGGTCGCCGACTTCTCCGAGTGGGGCATCGTCGGCGCCCCGCCGCCCGCGAAGGAGCAGCTCGTGCGGAACGGCGCCGCCCGCGTGCGCATCGTCGCGTACCTCGAGCAGGCGATGACCGTGGACGTCGACGCGGACGAGGAGTGCATCGTGGGCACGTCGATCACCGCCTGGAAGGGCTGGAAGGCGCGCCTGGACGGCCGCGCGATCCCGTCCCTCTCCTACAACCACGCCTTCCTCGGCTTCCGCGTGCCGAAGGGCCGGCACCGGCTGGAGCTGCGGTACCTTTCCGACGGGTTCGTCGCGGGAGCGGCCATCAGCCTGGCGACGCTCGCGGCGCTCCTGGGCACGGCGGCCGTCGCCGCCGGCTCGCGCTTTCGCCGCCCCGCGCGGGCCCCGCGCGGTTCTGCCCGATAATCGCGCGCGTGAGCTACGACGGCGCGCGGGTCCTGGTCACCGGAGGGCTCGGGTTCATCGGTTCCAACCTGGCGGACCGCCTCGTCGCGCAGGGCGCGCGGGTCACGCTCTGCGACGCGATGATCGAGGGCTACGGCGGGAACCTCGCGAACGTGGCCGCGATCCGGGACCGCGTCGCGGTGAACTTCGCCGACGTCCGCGACGAGACCGTCATGGGGCAGCTCGTCGAGGGGCAGGACGTCGTCTTCCACCTCGCCGCGCAGGTCTCGCACGTGATGTCGCTGTCGAACCCGTACCCCGACATCGACATCAACATCAAGGGCACGGCCGCGGTCCTGGAGGCGTGCCGCAAGCGCAACCCGAAGGCGCTCGTCGTGCGCTCGGGGACCCGCGGCCAGTACGGGCCGGCGGTGAAGCTGCCCGTGTCCGAGGACGCGCCGTCCGACCCGCGCGGCATCTACGAGATCTCGCAGCTGTCCTCCGAGATGATCTGCCGGACCTACACGCGGATCCACGGCATCCGGACCGTGCCGCTCCGCCTGACCAACGTCTACGGTCCGCGTGCGCAGATGAAGCACTCGCAGTTCGGCGTGGTCAACTGGTTCGTGCGGCTGGCGCTCGAGGGTCGGCCGATTCCCATCTTCGGGACGGGAAAGATCGTGCGCGACTTCCTCTACGTCGACGACTGCGTGGACGCGCTGCTGCGGGCCGCGCGGGAGCCGCGCGCCGTGGGCCAGGTCCTGAACGTGGGCCACGACCGCCCCTCGACGTTCCTCGAGGTCGCGACGCTCCTCGTCGAGCTCGTCCCCGGCGCGCGCATCGAATTCACCGAGTTCTCGCCGGAACGCAAGGCGCAGGAGCCCGGCGACTTCGTCTCGGACATCACCCGCATCCGCGAGCTCCTCGGCTGGGAGCCGCGCGTCGGGCTCCGCGAGGGCCTCGAGCGCACCGTCGCGTTCTACCGCGAGCACGAGGCCGATTACTTCTGACTTCCTTCAGGCTGCCGGCGTTCCGCGCCGGCGATTGGATAAGCTAGGGCGAAGCGTGATCTCGAAGCATCCCACCGCACTGGTCGCGTCGACGCAGATCGGCGACGGCACCCGCATCTGGGCCTTCGTCAACATCCTCGCCGGCGCGCGCATCGGAAGCGACTGCAACATCTGCGACCGCTGCTTCATCGAGAACGACGTCGTCCTCGGAGACCGCGTCACGGTCAAGTGCGGGGTCTCTCTCTACGACGGGCTCGTCCTCGAGGACGACGTGTTCGTCGGCCCCGACGTGACCTTCTCGAACGACCTCCGTCCCCGAAGCCGCCAGCATCCGGCCGAGCACCCGCGCACGCGCGTCCGCACGGGCGCGAGCCTCGGCGCGGGCGCGATCCTGCTGCCGGGCGTGACCGTCGGCCGCTGGGCGATGGTCGGCGCGGGCGCCCTCCTCACGCGCGACGTCCCGGACTTCGCGCTCGTCTACGGGAGTCCCGCGCGCGTGCACGGCCACGTCTGCCGGTGCGGCAACGGGCTGCGGTTCGAGAACGGGCCGGACGCGGCCTGCTCCTGCGGACGGCGCTACGGCATGGACGCCGAGGGCGGGGTCGGCGAGAGCGAATGACCGCGGGCCAGAGCGTCGCCCCCCGTGTCGCATTCGGCGCGCTGCGGGAGGACTACGCGGCGAAGCGCGCCGTCATCGACGCGGCGGTCGCGCGGGTCCTCTCGAGCGGCTGGTTCATCCTGGGCGAAGAGGTCGAACGCTTCGAGGAGGAGTTCGCGCGCTGGCTCGGCGTCGAGCACGTCGTCGCGTGCGCCAACGGTACCGAGGCCATCGCGCTCGCCCTGCTCGGCGCCGGCGTCCGCCCCGGCGACGCGGTGCTCGTGCCCGCGAACACCTGCGGCCCGACGCTCGCCGGCGTCCGTCTCGCCGGAGCGGACGCCCGCCTGTGCGACGTCGACCCGGAAACGCTGACGATGGACGCCGTCCGCGCCGAGGCGGCGTGCGAGGCGTCGCCGGACGTTCGCTTCCTGGTGCCCGTGCACCTCTACGGCGGCGCCGCCGACGGCGACGGCCTGCTCGCGCTGGCCGCGCGCCGCGGCGCGGCCGTCGTCGAGGACTGCGCCCAGAGCCACGGCGCGAGCGTGGGCGGAAGGATGACGGGCGGCCTGGGACGGACCGCCGCCTTCTCGTTCTACCCGACGAAGAACCTCGGCGCCTACGGCGACGGCGGCGCGGTCGCGACGCGGGACGCGGCGATCGCGGAGCGGCTCCGCCAGCTGCGGCAGTACGGCTGGACCCGGCGGGACTACGCCGAACGCGAGGGCTGGAACTCGCGCCTCGACGAGCTGCAGGCCGCGATCCTGCGGGCCAAGCTCGCGACCCTCGCCGCGGAGAACGACCGGCGGCGCGCCATCGCGCGGCGCTACGACGCCGCGTTCGCCGGCCTGCCGCTCCGCCTCCTCGCCGTCCGTGAAGGAACCGTGCCCGCGCGGCACCTCTACCCCGTCCGCGTCGCGAGCGTCGCGAGCGGGCGGCGCGAGGCCTTCCAGGCGCACCTCGCGGCGCACGGCGTCGAGACGCGGATCCACTACCCCGTGCCGCTCCATCTCCAGCCGGCGTACGCGTTCCTGGGTTACCGGCGCGGCGACTTCCCGGTCTCCGAGGCCGCCTGCGACTCGGTCGTCTCGCTCCCGATCTACCCGACACTGTCGGACGCGCAGGTCGACGCGGTGATCGAGGCCGTCCGCGACTTCTTCGCCGCACGCGAGGGGGCGAGACCGTGAACCGCCCGCTCGTCAGCGTGATCGTGCCCGTCTACTTCAACGCGGGGAGCCTCCCCCGCCTCGCCGAGAGGCTCCGGGCGATCGCCGCCGCGGCGGACTTCGACGTCGAGGCGATCTTCGTGGACGACGGCTCGGGCGACGCGTCGTGGGAACGCATCCAGCAGATTGCCTGGGAGTGGCCGGCGGCGCGGGGAATCCGGCTCACTCGCAACTTCGGCTCGCAGATGGCGATCGCGGCGGGGCTGCGGGAGGCGCGAGGCCAGGCGGCCGCCGTCCTCTCGGCCGACCTGCAGGAGCCGCCCGAGCTCCTGCCCGAGCTGGTCGCCGCGTGGCGGCGGGGAGCGACCGCGGTGCTCGCGGTGCGGCGAAGCCGGCCGGAAGGCTGGACCGCGCGCGCGGCCGCCGGCGTGTACTACCGCACGCTGCGCCGCCTCGCGCTCTCCGAGATGCCGTCCGGCGGCTTCGACTGCTTCCTGATCGGGCGGCCCGCGATCGACTTCCTCGTCGAGAACCGCGAGATCCACGTCTCGCTGCCCGGGCTCCTGGTCTGGGGCGGCTTCCCGACGGCGCTCGTCCCCTACGACCGCGTCGCGCGCGAGGAGCGCCTGGGCGACGGCGGGTCGCGCTGGACGCTCGCGAAGAAGCTCAAATACTTCATCGACGCCGTCATCTCCTTCTCGTACGCGCCGCTGCGGTGGATGTCGGTCCTCGGCGCCGTGCTCGCCCTGCTGGCGTTCGGTTACGCCATCTTCCTGATCGTCTACAAGCTCGTGCACGGCCAGCCGATCCAGGGCTGGAGCTCGCTGATGGTGGCCCTCGCCTTCTTCTCGGGCGTGCAGCTCCTGTCGCTCGGCGTGCTCGGCGAATATCTCTGGAGGACGCTCGACGCGGCGCGCTCGCGAAAGGGATTCCTGGTCAGAGAGCGGACGGACGCGGCCTCGAAGCCCCGCCCGTAGGGCGGATCAGCCGAGGCTCTCGACCAGCGCCTCCGCGACGCGCTCGATCTCGGGACCGGTCAGCTCGGCGAACATCGGCAGCGCGAGCACCTCGCGCGCCGCCTTCTCCGCCTGCGGGAAGTCTCCCTCGCGGCCGCCCAGCGCCAGGAAACAGTCCTGGAGGTGCAGCGGAATCGGGTAGAAGACCGACGAGCCGATGCCGCGCTCGGCGAGCCGCTTGCGCACCGCGTCGCGCGAGCCGCCGGGAATGCGCACGACGTACTGGTGGTAGGTGTGGCGCCGTCCCGGAGACTCCGTGGGCAGGCTCAGGCGTCCGGAGGCCGCGGCCTTCGCGAGGAGCTCGCCGTAGCGCGCCGCGATCGCGCGGCGGCGCTCGTTCCAGCGTTCCAGGTACGGCAGCTTCGCGCCGAGGACCGCCGCCTGGATCGTGTCGAGCCGGAAATTTCCGCCGACCCGGTCGTGGTGGTAGGTGACGGAGGACCCGTGGAGGCGCAGGCTCCGGAGGAGCGCGGCGAGCCCGTCGTCGTCCGTCGTCACCGCGCCCGCGTCGCCCGCCGCGCCCAGGTTCTTGGTGGGATAGAACGAGAACGCGCCCATCGTCCCGAGGCTCCCCGCGGCGCGGCCGCGGTACTCGGCGCCGATCGCCTGGCACGCGTCCTCGAGGACCGGAATCCCGCGGGCGCGCGCGATCTCCAGGATCGGATCCATGTCGGCGCTCTGTCCGTACAGGTGCACCGGCTGGATCGCCTTCGTCCGCGGGGACAGCGCGGCCCCGAGCCGCGAAGGGTCGAGGTTGAAGCTGATCGGATCGATGTCGACGAAGACCGGCCGCGCGCCGAGACGGTCGATGACACCGGCCGACGCGAAGAAGGAGAACGGAGACGTCACGACCTCGTCGCCGGCGCCGACGCCCAGCGCCATGAGCGCGACCAGCAGGGCGTCCGTGCCCGAGGACACGCCGATCGCGTGCTTCACCGAGAGCCGCTCCGCGAGCGCCTTCTCGAAGGCGTCGTGCGCGGGCCCCATGACGAAGCGGCCCGACGCGAAGACGGACTCGACCGCCCGCGCGATCTCCCGCCGGAGCTCGGGCTCGTAGCGGGTGAGGTCGATGACGGGGACGAGAGCTGTCGAGACGACGGCCACGGCCGGATTTTACGACGGATGTAATCCGCGGCCGGCCCGCGGCGTACGCCTATCGAGGGGGGATTCGACCATGCGCACCGTTTGCCTCGGCCGCGTCGGGTGGCTGCTCACCGGGATGCTTCTCGGCGGGGCCGCCGCCGCCGCGATCGAGATGCCCAACCTGACGGGCAAGTGGTATCTCAACAAGGACGCGAGCGAATTGCCGGATGCGTCGGCGTCGCGCGAATCCGGCGGCGGCGGGTCCGGCTCCGGCTACCACGGCGGAGGCGGGGGCATGGGCCGCCATGGCGGCGGCCGGCACGCGCGCGGGTCTCAGCCGTCCGGCGACGGAGGCGGAGGCCCGGTGAGCGAGGACGGCAGCTCGGCGCAGGAGTCGGGCATGCGGCTGCAGATCCTCGACATCAGGCACGAGGAGCCGAAGATCTCGATCACCGACGCCGGCGGACGAGAGCGCGTTCTCTATACCGACGGACGAAAACTCGAGGAGGAGCATTCCTACGGCGGGACGACGAATGTCGTCACGCGCTGGAAGGACGGACGCGTCGAGGTCGTCTCGACGCCCGAGCACGGCCCGAAGGTCACCGAGACCTACGCGATCACCGCCGACCATTCACAGCTGACCGTGACGACCACTTTCCAGGGCGGGCGGCGCGACCTGACGATCCGCCGCGTCTACCAGGCGACTCCTCCCGCGGCGACGGCGCCGGGGACTCCGTCGAGCGGCGCGCTTTGAGCGCGCCGATTGGGCACGACGCACGGACGGCGCATCAGCGGTCGCCCCTCGCGGGCGGCAGGCACGGCCGCGGGGCCGACGGCACCGCGCCGAAGAGCCACTCCGTGGCGCGCCGCAGGACCGGGCTCTCGTCGATCCCGCGCGAGGAGTCGCCGGCCGACCATGCGAACAGGATCGCGTTGGAATTGGCGGGCCAGAGCTCCGCGTAGATCCCGACCTGCCGGCGCAGGAACCCTCCGCTCAGCGGATACCCGGCCTGCTCGAAGGCCTGCAGGACGGGGAAGATCCCCTGCGTCGCCGGAGTCCGCGCCGCCACCGGCGCGAGCAGCGCCCGCAGGCGATCCTCCCAGGCATCGGTCTCTTGCTCGGGCCCCAGGATCGTGTCGCCGACCGGATAGAAGTACGGCACGACGAGGTCGGTGAATTGCGGCCGGAAGTAGTCGTCGAGGTAGGTCGGATCGGTCGCGATCGGATCCAGGCGCGTCGCGTAGAGGACGAGGAGATCGGGAAAGAGGCTCCTGAGAATCCCGTAGGCGCGCTGCTGCGTCTCGGGAGCGGCGTAGCCCTCCGTCACGCTGTCGTCGAAATATTCGAGACCGACGAGCGCCGGGACCGCCCGCAGCCGCCGCACGGCGTCCGGGTCGACCGGAAGCCTCTCGACGTCCCTCACCGCAATGCGCGCGACGTAGCCCAGCCCCGCCGCGGCGAGGCTGGCGCCCGCCGCCGCATCGGGTGGGTTCAGGCTCGCGACGGCGTTCGCCCCGAGCGCGGCGATCGACCGCGCGACGGCGGGATCCGCTTCCCCCTCGAACAACGCGACCGCGCGCAGCGCCGACGGATCGGACGAGGTCCACTGCGGGCATTGCCCCCGGGAGGGCGCAGCGAGAAGCGCCGCCGACAGGCAGAGGGCGGCCGTGTGAAGGCTCACCTCTCTTCGACGCACGCCGGAGACCACGCGTCGGCTCACGCGTCACCCCTCCCGGCGCAGCAGGTGCGCGGTGAAGCCGTCGGTCGTCTCGTCGGGGAAGATCCGGACGCCGCCGGCGGCGGTCGACGCCGCGGGAATCGGCGACTCGATGGCGGCGACGCCCACCGAGATTCCCGACGCCGGTAAGCGCTCGCGCACGCGCTCGACGACGCGCTCGTTCTCCTCCTCCTCCAGGCTGCACGTCGAGTAGAGCACGGAACCGCCGATCGCGAGCAGCCTCAGCGCGGTCTCGAGCGCGGCTTCCTGCGCACGCGCGAGGCGTTCGATCGCGTCGGGCGTCACGCGGTAGCGGATCTCGGGATTCTTGCGGAGCGTCCCGGTACCGCTGCACGGCGCGTCGAGCAGGGCGCGGTCGAAGCGCCCCTCCGCCAGCGGCGGCGCCGCGACGTCGCCGGCGACCGGACGCGCCTCCCCGTACCCGAGCCGGCGGGTGTTCTTCGCGAGGAGGCGCAGCCTCGGCAGCGAGCGGTCGACGGCGGCCGTCGCCGTCGCCCGTCCGTGCGCCAGCGCGGACAGCGACTTTCCTCCCGGAGCGGCCGCGAGGTCGACGAGCAGGCCGCCGGGAGGCAGGAGCAGCGGGAGGACCTGGGACCCGACGTCCTGGATCGAAAAGAAACCCTCGGCGTGCAGGCGCGAGCGCAGCGGGTTGCCCGAGCGCACCGAGAGCGCGAGCGGCGCGCCGGGGACCGGCTCCGCGACGACGCCCTCCTCCGCGAGGCGGTCGCGCAGCGCGTCGCGACCGGCGCGTCGCGGATTCGTCAGCAGGTCGAGGCGCGGCGCCGCGTTGTCGCGCTCGAGAATGCGGCGCGTCCGCTCGGCTCCGAATCGCTCGGCCCAGCGTCGGACGAGGAACTCCGGGTGCGAGAAGTGAAGCGCCAGCGCCGAAGGGTCCGCGCCGTCCGGCGGCGCGGGAGCCGGCGTCCGGAGGATCTGGCGCAGGATCCCGTTGACCAGCCTCGCGGCGCCCTCGCCGCCGCTTCGCCGCGCGTGCTCCACGGCCTCGTTGACCGCGGCGTACTCGGGGACGCGGTCGAGATGGCGGAGCTGGTAGAGGCCCACCTCGAGGATCTCGAGCAGGTTGGGCGCGAGCTTGCCGAGCGGCACGCGCGACGCCGCCGCGATCTCCGCGTCGAGCGCGCGCTTCCAGCGCAGGACGCCGAGGAGCAGCTCGCGCAGCAGGTCCTGGTCGGGCGACGGCAGGCCCCGCGCCAATTCGCCCGCGAGGGGTCCGGCCCGCTCCCCCGACCCCAGGACCCTGCGCAGCCCCTCGACCGCTCGCGTCCGCGCGGTAGCGGCCGGCCGCCGCTTCTTCACGGCGAGGTCTTGCCGAAGCGCCACGCTCCGAGACTCCGCGCCAGCTCCGCGCCCGTCACGGGACCCTTTCCCGCGCGCTGCACGCGCCGGAGCTCGAGCGCGCTGCCGCCGCCCGCCGCGACGAGGAGGCGGCCGGACTCGAGGCGCGCCGTCCCGGGCTCGCCGGACGCGGCGAGGTCGGACGCGGCGGCCTCGAGGATCTTGACGCGCTCGGAGCCCGCGAACGTGTACAGCCCGGGCCATGGCGTGAACGCGCGCAGCCGCCGCGCGAGGACCGGCGCCGGGAGCGTCCAGTCCACCTCGCCGTCCTCGCGGCGGATCGTCTTGCAGAAGGTGGCCTCGCCCTCCTGGGGACGGGCGGCGAGCGTCCCCGCCTCGAGCCCCCGCAGCGTCTCGACGAGAAGCGACCCTCCGAGGGCGGCGAGCCGCTCCGAGAGCTCCCCCGCCGTTTCGCCGGGCGCGATCGCGACCTCCCGCTCGAGGAACAGGGGTCCCGCGTCGAGCTGGTCGACGATCCGCATCGTGACGACGCCCGTCTGCGCGTCTCCGTTGAGGAGCGCCGCCTGGATCGGCGACGCGCCGCGATACTTCGGGAGGAGCGAGGCGTGGACGTTGACGCCGCCGAGGCGCGGAAGCCGGAGGATCGCCGGCGGCAGGATCCGGCCATACGCCACCACCGCGATCGCGTCGGGCGCCGTCGCCGAGAGGCGCGCGAGGAAGTCCGCGTCGTCGCGGATTCGCTCGGGCCTCGCGACCGGGATGCGCGACGCCTCCGCGAGCGCCGCGACCGCGGTGGGGCGGGGCGCGGAGGATCGCCCCACCGGCCGGTCCGGCTGCGACACGACGAGCGGCACGTCGAAGCCGGCCTCGAGCAGCGCCGAGAGCGACGGGACCGCGAAGGCGGGCGAGCCGAAGAAGACGACGCGCATGGTGACGAGTTGTTAGTTAGCGGTTTTCAGTTCACAGTACCGAGATCCCCGAACGGAAAACTGAAGACGGAGAACTGACAACTACGAGCTCTGAACGTCCGCGTCCTTCGAAGCGCTCGGCCCCTCGCTCGGGTGGCGCAGCCGCCACAGCCGCAGCGCGGCCAGCCCGCCCATGAGGGCGAAGAACGCGAGCGCGAGCCCGTTGACGACGCCGAAGATCCGCCACATCCGCGGCCAGTCGTTCGCGAATCCGAAGAGCATGATCGGCAGGAAGAGGAGAAACGCGAAGAGAGCGGTCAGGATCGTCCGCCGGTACTCGTGCTGCTTGTCGGCCGCCGGCTCGAGGAAGCCGAGCCCCCTCGCGAGCCTGTAGACGAACCAGGTGAACACCGGCGCCGCCAGCAGCGCCAGGACGAACAGCCGCATCGCGCGCGTCATCGAGGCTGCCGGTCCACTTCCGCGAAATAGTCGTCCGCGACCAGGACCTCGCGCGGCTTGGATCCGCGCGGCGGGCCCAGGAGCCCGTCGCGGGCCATCATGTCGATGAGCTTGCCCGCGCGGGAGAACCCGACTCCCATCCGGCGCTGGAGGAAGGAGATCGACGCCATCTTCTCCCGGACGACGAGGCGCGCGGCCTCGTCGTACAGCGGATCCGTCTCGTCGCCGGCGTCGTCGCGCTGCACCGCCTCGACGCGGTCCTTCGTGATCTCCTCGTCGAACTGCGGCTTCGCCTGCTTCTTGAGGAACTTCATGAGCGCCGCGGTCTCCTGGACCGAGACGTACGCGCCGTGCACGCGCTTGAGCCGCGACGTGCCGGGCGGGAGGAAGAGCATGTCGCCGCGTCCCAGCAGGCGCTCGGCGCCGTTGCCGTCCAGGATCACGCGCGAGTCGATCTTCGACGAGACCTTGAACGCGACCCGAGACGGCAGGTTGGCCTTGATGACGCCGGTGAGCACGTCCACCGACGGGCGCTGCGTCGCGACCACGAGGTGGATGCCGACCGCGCGGGCCTTCTGGGCGATCCGGACGATCGCCTCCTCGACCTCCTTGGGCGCCGTGATCATGAGGTCCGCGAGCTCGTCGATGATGATCACGATCAACGGCATCGGCTCGAGCTTCAGGTCCGGGTCGTCCGGGTGCTGCGCGCGCACCCGCGCGACGGCCTCGGGATCCTTGATCGCCGCGTTGTACTGCTCGGCGTTGCGGACCTGGCCGAAGTCGGAGAGCGTCTGGAAGCGCTCCTCCATCTGCGCGACGGCCCACTTCAAAGCGTTCGCGGCCTTCTTGGGCTCGGTGATGATCGGCGTCGCGAGGTGCGGGAGGTTCTCGTAGATCTCGAGCTCGACCATCTTCGGGTCGATCAGGATCAGCTTGACCTCGCTCGGCGCCGCCTTGAACAGGATCGACGTGATGAGCGCGTTGATGCCGACGCTCTTCCCCGAGCCGGTGGTGCCCGCGATCAGGAGGTGGGGCATCGCGCGCAGGTCGTCCACGACGGGCTCGCCGTGGATGTCCTTGCCCAGTGCGAGCGTCAGGAGCGAGCGGGAGCTCTGGAACCGCTCCGACTCGATGACGTCGCGGATGCTGATGATCTCGCCCCCGCCCGGGTTGGGAACTTCGATGCCGACGCTCGCGCGGCCCGGGAGCCGCTCCACGCGGATCGACTCCGCCGACAGCGCGAGCGCCAGGTCCTCCGAGAGGTTCATGACCTGGTTGACCTTGATGCCCTCCCCCGGGCGGAACTCGTACGTCGTGACGACGGGGCCCGGATGGTACTCGGCGACCTCGCCCTCCACGCCGAACTCGGCGCACTTGGCCGCGATGCGCCGGCCCGTGTCGGCCAGCACCCGCTTGTCGACCACGCTCTCCTGCTCGCGCCTCTCGAGCAGCGAGACCTGCGGGATCGTGTAGCCCGCCACCGTCATGGGCAGGCTCCGCTGCGGCTCGGGCTTCTTGCGGGAGGCGGCGGGCGCCGACGCGGGTTTCGGCCGGCTCGCCGCCGGCGCGGGCGACGGAGCGGGAGCCAGGATCGTCTTCCTGATCGAGAACTTGCCGGGTCCCGGCACCTCGCGCACGATCGGCGGCGCGTCGTCCTCGGCGAACGGGATCGAGTCGAGTGAGATCTCGGGGGGACGCGCCTTCTCGAGGTGCTTGGCCACGACCGTGCGGCGAAGCCGCTCCTTCGTCCGGCGGTCGCGGTGGCGCGCCCAGCCGACCGTGAGCCGTCCGAGCAGCCCGGCGAACCGCACCCGCAGGCGCAGGAAGACGTCCTGCAGCGAGACCTGCGTCGCGAGCGGCACCGCCAGGAGGACCAGTGTCGCCGCCAGGAGCACGGCGCCGGTCGTGCCGATGCGGGAGCGGAACGCGTCGGCGAGCGCGCGTCCGACGATGCCGCCCGTCTCGGTCTCCTCGCCGTACAGCCTTCGCCGCCCGAGCGACAACGCGAGGAGCATCGGCAGGGAGAAGACGAGCATCCCGATGCCGGCGGCCTTCGATCCGGGATTCGGCAGGAGACGCCCCCAGAAGCGGCGCCAGCCGAGGACGAGCACCAGGGCCGCGATGCCCCAGGCGGCCAGTCCGAACAGCGCATAGAGCGCGGCGGCCAGCGATGCCCCGAAGCCGCCGATCCAGTTATTGGGCGCCGCGGCCGCGCCGCCCGCGGTCCACGAGAAGATGTTGGGGTCCCGCGGGTCGTACGAAAAGAGCGCGAGGACGGCGAGAACCCCGGCGAGCATCAGCAGAACGCCGATGGCCTCGTTGGCGAGCCGGCTCTTCCAGAAGGATGTTTCGCTCAATCGCCCTTCATTATCGGCCCTCCGAGCGGAATCCGGAAACCTCCCGGGGCGTTGCGACGCTTCGTGACAGAATTGGAAGCGGGGCCCCGGCGACCATGACCGACTCCAAGAAGAAGATCCTCTTCCTCTGCACGGGGAACGCGGCTCGCAGCCAGATGTCCGAGGCCCTCGCGCGCATCGACTACCCCGATTTGCTCGACCCCGTCTCGGCCGGATCGCGTCCGGCGGGATTCGTCCACCCGCTCGCGATCCGGGCGATCGAGGAGCTGGGCTTCCCGATCGGGCGCGCCCGCTCCAAGGCGGCGGAGAAGTTCCTCCATGATCCCTTCGACGTGGTCGTGACCGTCTGCGACGCCGCCGCGGCCGACTGCCCGATCTGGCCCGGCGCCAGGCACCTCGTCAACTGGTCCATCGAGGATCCGACCTTCGTCGTGGGCACCGAGGAGGAGCGCTGGGAGGCGTTCCGCACCACGCGGGACGACCTCCGCCGGCGGATCGACGCGCTGATGGAGGCGCTCCGCCGCCCGCAGGCCCGGGCCTCGGACGCCGCCCTCCTCGAGACCGGCGCGCGGATCCTGACGGACGCGATGAAGCCGTACGGCTTCAAGTTCGGCGGGGTGCGCGAGGAGACGTCGGGGACGCGCCGGATCGCCGTCGGCGAGTTCCGCCGCAAGGACCGCGCGGTCGAGCTGCAGGTCCGCTCCGGCGTCCCCGTCGCGACCTACCGCGCGGGGCAGAAGAAGCTTCTCCATCCGAAGTACCTCGAGCGGCTCGGCGTGGCGGGGGACATGCGCTTCCCGGGGCTCTCGAAGGACCCCCTCAACGCGTTCCGGCGGCTGCGCACCGATCTCGTGCGCTTCGCCGGGCCGTTCCTCAAGGGGAAGGCCCTGCCCGAGTTCGACCGGCCGACCCGGCCGATCCGGAAGGCGACGTAACGGCCGCTATACTCCGGAGGGCATGCCGACCCGGGTCTCCAATCCCCCGAATCCGTGGGAATCCGTCCACGCGGAGTGGCTGGGCGAGCCGCCGGAGGCGACCCTCGAGGTCTACGAGGAGCGGGCGAAGTCGATCATCGCCTCCAACGACAGTCCGGACATCGGATTCGAGTTCAGCGTCAATCCGTACCGCGGATGCTTCCATGGTTGCAGTTATTGCTACGCACGCCCGACCCACCAGTACCTCGGGTTCGGCGCCGGCACGGACTTCGAGCGCAAGATCGTCGTCAAGGTCAACGCCGCCGAGCGCCTGCGCGCGGAGCTGTCGCGGAAATCCTGGAAGGGCGACACGCTCGTCTTCTCGGGGGTGACGGACTGCTACCAGCCGCTCGAGGCGGTCTACGGGTTGACGCGCCGCTGCCTGGAGGTCTGCCTCGAGTTCCGCAACCCGGTCGGCATCGTGACCAAGGGGGCGCTCATCCGCCGGGACGTCGACCTGCTGGCCGGGCTCGCCCGCGAGGCGGCGGCGACCGTCTACCTCAGCATCCCCTTCGCCGACGCGGCGACGGCTCGCGCGATCGAGCCCAACGTCGCTTCGCCCGCCCGGCGCTTCGAGACCCTGGCGGCGCTCTCGGCGGCGGGGATCCGCACGGGCGTCTCCCTCGCCCCCGTGATCCCCGGGTTGAACGACAGCCACATGGCCGAGATCCTGGCCCGCGCGCGCGACGCCGGCGCGACGGGAGCCTTCCTGACGCTGCTGCGGCTGCCCGCGGAGGTGTTGCCGGTCTTCGAGGAGCGCCTGAAGGAAAACTTCCCGGACCGCGCGGCGCGCGTCTGGTCGGCGATGCGTCAGGTCCGGGGCGGACGACTCTACGACTCGCGGTGGGGATCGCGCATGGAGGGGAACGGTCCCCGCTGGGCGGCGATCGAGAGTCTCTTCGACGTGGAATGCCGCCGGCTCGGGCTCAACGCGGACGGCGAACCGAAGCACCCGCGGACGAGCACGTTCCGGCGGCCGCCGGGACCGCAGGGCACCCTCTTCGACGCGCCATCCTGAGCGCGGACCACGCCGCCGGAATTCCGCGCGCCGGCGGCCCGTTGCTCCCGACGAGACACACGCGCGACGCACACGGCATCCCAACACCATGCACGCCCGGAAGATCCCGATCGGCATCCTCGGAGCCACCGGCGCCGTCGGCCAGCGCTTCCTCTCTCGGCTCGCCGGACACCCCGACTTCGCCATCGCGGCGCTTGCGGCGTCGGAGAAGTCGGCGGGCCGCCGCTACGCCGACGCGGCGGACTGGCGCCTGGCCGAGCCGGCTCCTCCGGGGCTCGCCGGGACCGTCCTCCGGCGCGCCGAGCCGGACCTTCCGTGCCGGATCGTCTTCTCGGCCCTCGACGCCGCGGCGGCGCGGGAGCTCGAGCCGCGGTTCGCGCGCGCGGGCTATCTCGTCTTCTCGAACGCGTCCGCGCACCGCATGGAGGAGGACGTGCCGCTGCTCGTGCCGGAGGTCAACGCCGACCACCTGCGGCTGCTGGCCGTCCAGCGCGCCCGGCGCGGCTGGGACGGCGGGATCCTGACCAACCCCAACTGCTCCGCCACGCAGCTCGTCCTGGCTCTCGCGCCGCTGCACCGCGCCTTCGGCGTCGAGAGGGTCCTCGTCACGACGCTCCAGTCCGTGTCGGGCGCCGGCTACCCCGGGGTCGCCTCGCTCGACGCGCTCGGCAACGTCCTGCCCGACATCCCGGGGGAGGCGGACAAGATCGAGCGCGAGACCGCCCGGATCCTCGGCCGCCTCGCCGACGGCCGCGTCGAGCCGGCGCGCCTGACGATCTCCGCCCACACGTACCGGGTCCCGGTCGAGAACGGCCACACCGAGTCCGTGTCCGTGGCGCTGGCGCGCAAGGCGACCGCGAGCGAGATCGTCGAGGCGTGGCGGGAGTTCCGGGCCGGCCCGGAGGTCGCGGCGCTGCCCTCCGCCCCGGCCCGCCCGCTCGCGTACGTGGACGAGGCGCACGCGCCGCAGCCCAGGCGGCACGCCGAGCGCGAGGGCGGCATGGTCACGTGGATCGGAGGGCTCGCGCCGTGCGCGGTGCTGGACTGGAAGTTCACCGTCGTCGCCAACAACACCGTGCGGGGCGCCGCGGGCGGGAGCCTCCTCAACGCCGAGCTCTTCGTGCGCTCCGAGGCGGCCGTGCTCCGGGACGCGTCGTGACCGGGACACCGCCGGAGAGGCGCCCCGCCATCGTCCTGAAGTTCGGCTCCTCGGTGCTCCGCTCCGAGGACGAGCTCCCGCGCGCCGTCGCCGAGATCGCGCGGCACCGGGACCTCGGCCGGTCCGTCGTCGCGGTCGTGTCCGCGATCGGCGCGACGACCGACGTCCTGCTCGAGAAGGCGCACCGCATCTCCCGCACCCCGGAGCCCTCCGCGCTCGCGCTCATGGTCGCGACCGGCGAGGACGTCGCGGCGGCGTTCCTCACGATGGCCCTCGAGAACGCGGGCCTCCCGGTCGCGCTGATGGAGCCGGTCGGGATCGGGCTGCGCTGCGAGGGAGAGCCGCTCGACGCGCTGCCGTGCGGCCTGGACACGGAGCTCGTGCGCCGCGCGATCGCGGGGGGCCGCGTCGGCGTCGTCCCCGGCTTCTACGGCCGCGGCCCGGACGGCAAGATCTACCTGCTCGGACGCGGCGGCTCGGACCTGACGGCGCTCCACCTCGCGCACTCCCTCGGCGCGTCCTGCCGGTTGCTGAAGGACGTGGACGGCGTCTACGACGGGGACCCCGGCCATCCGGAGCGCTCCGCCCGCCGCTACGACCAGATCTCCTACGACGACGCGCTCGCGCTGCGGGCCGAGGTGGTCCAGGAGAAGGCGCTGCGCTTCGCGCGCGAGAACGGCATCGTGTTCGAGGTCGCGGCGCCGGGCGCGGACCGGGCGACGCGGATCGGCCCCCTCCCCACCCGGCTCGCGGAGCCCGCGACGCCGCCGCCCGCGCCCGACTTTATATCACAAAGTACTTGACATGACCCCCGCTCGGACCTAGGCTGCGCGTGATGGAACCGACGCCGCTGCCGGCCCGCGCCGCCGACAACATCCGCTTCATCCGCGACACGATGGAGCGGGCGTCGCGGTTCACCGCCGTTCCGGGCGCGGGGATGGCCGCGATGGGCGCGACCGCCCTGGCCGCCGCCGCCGTCTCGCTTCAGACCCGGACGCCCGAGCAGTGGCTGGGCGTCTGGCTCGCCGAGGCCTGCCTCGCCGTCGCGATCGGCGTCTGGGCCATGGCGCGGAAGGCGCGCCGGACCCACACGGACCTGTTCTCGGGGCCCGCCCGGCGCTTCCTCCTGAGCCTCACGCCCCCGCTCGGGGCCGCCGCGATCCTGACGCTCGCTCTCGAGCGGATGGGCCACCTGACTCTGCTGCCGGGAATCTGGCTCCTGCTCTACGGCGCGGCGGTCGTGACCGGCGGGGCGATGTCGGTACGCACGGTCCTCGTCATGGGCGCGCTGTTCATGCTGCTCGGCGCGGCCGCTCTCGCCTCGCCCGCGTCGTGGGGCACGGCCTGGCTGGCCGCCGGATTCGGCGTCCTGCAGATCGCCTTCGGTTTCGCGATCGCGCGGAGGCACGGTGGGTAGGATGAAGTCTCCAGCCGCGAGCCTCAGGTCTCGCGTCGAGCCGAAGCCGGCCCGAGGCGCGAAACCTCGGGCGCTTCCCGAGCTCGACCGGCTGATCCACGAACGCATGCGCCTCGGGATCGTCAGCGCGCTCGCGGCCAACGAGACCCTGACCTTCAACGAGCTCAAGGGACTCCTCGGGTGCAGCGACGGCAACCTCTCGGTGCACGCGCGCCGCCTCGAGGAGGCGGGCTACGTCGCGTGCACCAAGTCCTTCGAGGAGCGGCTTCCCCGGACCGCGTACCGCCTGACGGCGGAGGGGCGCCGCGCGCTCGAGCGGTACCTGTCGCACCTCGAGGCGCTGATCGGCCACGCGCGCGGGCGCTGATTTTTTTTGGAGTCTTACTTTATGACGCAAAGCACGTTGTTCTCCGGCCTGGCGCTCGACGCCTTCGTGCCGCCGCTCGCCCCGCTCGTGCTCCTGCTGTTCCTGGGCGCCGGCTTCGTGATCTTCTGCTGCGCGATCGGCGCCGCGATCGCCGGCGCGGCGCGGCGGACGCGCCTCGCCCGTTTCCTGGCCGCGGGAGCGCTCATGGCCGGCGTGGCGTACGGCGTGGTCCTGCTCGGGGCCTCTCTCCTCTCGCGCGAACGCACGCTCGCCGCCGGCGAGAAGAAGTACTTCTGCGAAATGGACTGCCACCTCGCGTACTCCGTGGACTCGGTGTCGGGCGGCGGCGGGTCCGTGAGCGTCGCGATCCGGACCTGGTTCGATCCGAGCACGATCGCGCCCTTTCGCGGCGACGGCCCCCTCTACCCCAACCCGCGCACCGTCTTCCTCGTCGACGACACGGGGCTCCGGTTTCCGCCCGCCACGGCGATCGCACCGCTCGAGCGCCCGCTGCGGCCGGGCGAGTCGTATGTCTCGACGGTCGCCTTCACCGTGCCGCCGGGGTCGGGGACGGGGCCGCTCCGTCTCTACGTCGGCGACGCGCCCGGCCTCGAGAACCTGATCGTGAACCATGAGAACAGTCCCTTTCACGCGCGCACCTACTTCGCGCTGCCCGCCCTGCGCGCCTCCGCGGACGGGCGGCGCTTCTAGCCGATGACCGAGACGGGAACGCACGACGCCCTGCGGCGGTACTTCCGGGACGCCCTCTCGGCGGACGCGGTCGGCGCCTACCGGGACTGGTTCCGCACGCAGGAGGAGCTTCGCGAGCGGGGTGACGGGGAGACGGCGCGGATTCTGGCGGACGACCTCTGGGGCCTCCTGCCGGCGCTCTCGCTCGAGCCGAGGGAGACCCGCGCCCGCTTCCTGCACAACGCGGCCGTGTTCTACGGGAGCCCCGGCCCGGCGGCCGACCTCGGTCGCGCGCGCTCCTGCTTCGCGGCCGCGCTCGATCACTTCGCCGCCGACCCGGAGACGGGCTGGCATGCCCGTGCGCTCCACAACTTCGCGACGGCGCTCTCGAACCTGGGAGCCACGGAGGGCGAGCTGCGCGAGTCGGTCTCCCTCTTCGAGCGCGCCCTCGCCTGGCGGACCAGCGAGCGCGAGATCGCCCGTGGCGTGTCGCTCCACAACATGGGCCTCGCGCTCCGGCGGCTCGCGGAGCTCGATCCGGAAAACGCGCCGCGGCACCTCGAGGCGAGCGCCGCCGCCCTGCGCGAGGCGGTCGCCATCCGGACGCGGCACAACCTGGCGGAGGGCCGCGGTTCCTCGCAGCGCCAGCTCGAGGCGACGCTCGACCGGCTCTCGGCGTGCGGCGCCGGCGTCCCCGAGGAGGAGACCGAGAAAGCGCGATAGGCTGCCGCCGTGACGCCGCGGCGGTGGATCGAATATCTGGTGGCGGTGCTCGCGGGGAACGCGATCTACTTCGCGGTGCTCTTCCGAAGCCTGCCCCCGGCCTTCCGCCACGAACCGATGCGGATCGACGCGGGCCTTCTCCTCGACTTCGTCTGCTGCGTCCTGGTGTACGCGGCGATCCGCCTGGGCAGCCGGCACGGCCGGCGGCTCAGCGCCGGCCGCGGCGACACCCGTTAGCGCTACGGCTTCTCGACGATATCCGGCTTGAGAGCCGAGACCGCCGCGAGGAGCTCCGCCTTCTCCTTCTCCGGCACCTTGAACTTGTCGAGGGTATCGACGAGATGCTTGACCGAGATGTCCCACTCGGCGCCCGAGATCCCGAGTCCCTTGTGGGCCGTCTTCATGTCGCGTCCGACGTAGACGCAGGGACCGCCAGCGGCCGCGCAGATCTGATCGACGAAGAGCTGGCGCAGCCTCGCCTTGGAGTTGTCCGAGAGGCCGACCAGGTAGCGTCCGATGACCTTGTCGTTGACGAGGCGCGGGATGAAGTCGTCGGTGACCGCCGCGATCGCGTCGTAGCCGCCCAGCCGCTTGTAGAGGGACGTCGCGGACGCCGCCTGTCCGTGTGCCAGCGAGACCATGCCCATCGAGGCCCAGAGACCGAGAGCCACCGAAAGCATCCGCCTTCTCATGGTTCCTCCTTTTTCCATCATGTGTACGGGACGCGAAGCTGCCCCGGATTCTCTCTCAGGACGGGAAAAGAAGGATCAGGACGAGGCCAAAGAGGAAGCAATAGACCGCGAACCAGCGGACCCGGCGCGTGGAGACCATGCGGATGAGGAACCCGATCGTCGAGTAGCCCACCACCCCCGCGACGACCGCGCCCAGCACGTAACGCGCGAAGTCGGGCGTCGCGAAGAAGCCCGCGCCGTGGTGGCGCAGGGCCGAGAGAATCTCGACGCCCGCGGCGCCGACGATGGCGGGAATCGCCAGCAGGAAGGTGTACTGGGCCGCCCACGGGCCGGTGAAACCGAGCAGCAGACCGAAGCCGATGCACGAGGCGGACCGCGACAGGCCCGGCAGGACCGCCAGCCCCTGCACCGCGCCGATGACGACCGCGTCGAGGTAGGTCATCGTCTCGCGCGTCTTGGTTCCGTTGCGCCGCAGGTAGGACATCGCGAGGTAGAGGCCGCTCAGGATCTCCATCGCGCCCACGAAACGAGGATCCGTCTTCGTGTGCTCGACGTAGTGCTTCATGAGGAGGCCCGTGATCCCCGTCGGGATCGTCGCGACCAGGAGCAGCATCGCGAGCCGCCAGGCCTTGCGCCGCTCGGCCGGATCCCTCGCGACCAGCCCCACGACCTCCTCGCGCAGCAGCACGCGGTAGTAGATGAGGATCGCCGTGAGCGTCCCGACGTGGACGAGCACGTCGAAGAGCAGGCCGGTCTGACCGAAGCGCGGCAGCAGCATCTCGGCCGCGGAGAGGTGTCCGTCGGACGACACGGGGATGAATTCGGTGAGGCCCTGGATCACACCCAGGACGATTGCGTCGAGCCAGGTCATTCGATTTTCGATTTTAGATTTTGGATTTTGGATTGCGAAGACATTTCGCTCGCGATCAGCCGTACAGCGGCCAGGCGACGGCGAACCAGAGCACGTTCGCGAGAATGACGAAGACGGCGAGCGCGGCGAGCCACCCCGACGCGGCGCGGCGCGGCACGACGGCGAGATCGCTCGCCGCCATGGCGAGCCACGGCAGCCAGGTCCACACGTACCACCCGCCGACGCCGCCCCAGTCCCCGTAGTACAGGCGGTTGCCGACCGCGAACGCCAGGAAGCCTCCCGTCGCGACGGCCGCGGCGATGACGTGGGGCGCGGCGTGGTGCGGATCGGGACGCCGCCGCGCGAGCAACAGGGCCGCGGCGAGGAGCAGGAAGTACGCGGCGACGAGGGGCCGCGGTGCGCGGAAGAAGCTCCACTCCCCCAGCCAGAAGGTCGTCTTGATCAGCGTGTACGCGGAGCGCGCGAGCCCGACGATCGTTTGCCCGACGGAGCCTCCCAGCGCGGCCCATGCGGAGGCCGCGCCGTTGAACTCGAGCGTCCCGCCCCAGCGCCAGCCGCGGAGCGCCTGGACCGGGAAGACCGCGAGCGCCGCCGCGGCGCCTCCGAGAGCGAGCCGGGGTCGGCCGCGCGCGACGAGCGCGGCGACCGCGAACGCCGCGACCGGAAACGCCGTCAGCTTCAGGAGCGGTCCCGCCGCGAGAAGCGGAACGAGGATGGCGCCTCCCGCCCGGCGCTTCACCGCGGCCACGCACAGCGCCGCCCACAGGAAGACCGGCGCGTCGTTCGACGCGCGCGCGAGGGCCTCGCTCGCGCCCGGGGTCAGCATCAAGAGCAGCACGCCGAGCGCGAGTCCGGCGGCGCGGTCCCGCGCGAGGAGCCGCAGCGGCCCGAAGAGCGCCGCGGCCACGCAGGCGACGGCCAGGAGGCGCAGGAAGAGAAGCGCCCGAACCACCGACATCCACCGCTGAAGGGGACGCAGGACGAAGCCCGCCAGCGCGTAGTACAGCGGCGGCTGGTTGTCCTCGGTATTCACGAGGTCGGGGCCGAGAGTGGTGGGGAGCCGATCGGGTACGAGAACGTCGAAACGCGCGGTCCCCGCGTGCTCTCCGAACGGAGGGCAGCCGAGGACGCGGTGCAGACTCTCGCCGCAGGGACGATCGCGCACCGCGGCCGCGAGCGCGGGCTCGACCCGCGCGCCCGCGAAGGCGTCCGGCCACGGCCGCGTCGCGAACGCGAGTGCGCGCGCCAGGTGGAACGGCTCGTCGGGGCCCTCGAAGGCCGGCACGAACACGGCATGAAACGCCATGCGCGCGACGACGGCCGCCGCGAGCAGCGCGGACAGCCGCCTCAAACGACCACCGGCACGATGACCGGCCGCAGCGCGAGCGAGCGCCGGCAAGCCCGCTTCGCGGCGATGGCGATCTCGGCGCGCAGCCACTCGGGATCCGCGTGCTCCTCGGCCGACGCGCGGGCGAGCACCTCGCGCGCGGCCCGCGAGACCTCCTGCGCGAGCGCCTCGTCGGGCGCCGCCACCCCTCGCGACACGACGTCGACCTCTCGCCCGCGTACGAGCACGACGACGACGCCCTCCTCCGCGAGCTGGCGCCGCTCGCGCACGACCTCGGCGTCCACGGTCTCCGGCCGATCGTCCAGATACACCGTGCCGCACGGGACCGCCTGCGGCTCGATCCGCGCGGGCCCGGCGCCGTCCCGCAGGACGAGCCGATCGCCGTTGTCGACGACGTAGACGCGCTCCGCCGGGACGCCGGCCTCGGCGGCGATCTCGGCGGCGGCGACGAGCATGCGCCGGTCGCCGTGCACCGGCATGACGGCCCGCGCGGAGGCGAGGCGCAGCCACTCCGCGATCTCGTCCCGGTGCGCGTGGCCCGAGACGTGGATCGGCGGGTCGCTCTCGCGGATCACGCGGGCGCCGCGCCGCACCAGGTGGTCGCACATCCGATTGACCGAGCGCTCGTGTCCCGGGATCGTCCGCGCCGAGAGGAGCACGACGTCGCCCTCCGAGAGCTCGAGATCCGCATGCTCGTTGAGCGCCAGCCGGTAGAGCGCGGAGAACGGCTCGCCCTGGCTGCCCGACGTGAGGCACAGGAGACGTCCGGGGGGCACCTGGCGCAGGTCCGCGGTGGCCGGGCGCGCGCCGGAGGGCAGCCGGAGCCGGCCGAAGCGCTCCGCGATCTCCGCCACCGAGCGGATGCTCCGGCCGAGCAGCGCCACGCGGCGGCCGCGCGCGAGCGCGGCCTCGACGCCCTGCGCCACGCGCGCGACGTGGCTCGAGAAGGTCGTGAGGATGATGCGCCCGCGCGCGGTGCCGAAGGCCGCGGTCAGTCCCCGGCCGGCTTCGCGCTCCGAGAGCGAGCGCCCCGGGCGCTCGGCGTTGGTCGAGTCGACGAACGCGAGGTCGACGCCGCCCACGCGCGCGACCGCCGACGCGAGTCCGGCGCGGTCGGTCGTTTCGCCGTCGGGCGGATCGTCGTCGAACTTGAAGTCGCCGGAGTGCAGCAGGCTCCGGCCTCCCGCCTCGATCAGGATCGCGGCGGAGTCCGGGACCGAGTGCGAGACGCGGAAGAACGTCGCGGTGAACGCCCCCGCACGGATGGGCTCTCCCCCGCGGACCTCGATCAGCCCGTCGAGGGAGACCTGCGCCTCCTCGAGGCGCCGCCGCGCGAGCGCGAGCGTGAACGGAAAGCCGTAGACCGGGGCCGGGCACCACTCGCGCAGGAGCGAGAGCGCGCCGATGTGGTCCTCGTGGCCGTGCGTGAGGAAGACGGCGTCGATGCTCTCGCCGCGAAGTGCGGAGAGGTCCGGCGCGATGCGGTCGATCCCCGGGAAGGTCTCGTCCGGGAAGGAGACGCCGACGTCCACGAGGACGCTCGATCCCGCGCAGCGGAGCCAGAGCACGTTGCGTCCGAACTCGCCGACGCCGCCGAGCGGGACGACCTCCACCGACGCGGTCGGGAGCGTCTCGGGCGATTCGCTCATGGCGCGTTCTCTTGCGCGAGCGCGAGGAAGTCCGCGAGCGAGAGCTCCTCGGCGCGCGCCCGGCTCCCCTTCCCCATCGCCTCCAGCAGACGCTCCCACTCCGCCCGCGGGCGCCCGACCGGCGCGAGAGCGTTCGCGAGCGTCTTTCGCCGCGCGCGGAAGCCGAGCGACGCCAGATGCAGCGCCCGGCGGAGCGTCTCGTCGCCGGCATCGGGAGACCGGGGAGTCAGCTCCATCACCGTCGAGTGCACCTTCGGCCGGGGCCGGAACGCCGCCGGCGGCAGGTCGAACAGGCGCCGCCCGCTCGCGCGCGCGGCGGTGCGGACGGAGAGGTATCCGTATCCCTCATCGCCCGGGCGGGCCACGAACCGCTGCGCGACCTCCGACTGCACGGTCGCGACCACGCGGCGGATCGTGACGGGATCCTCGAGGGCCGCGGTGACGATGCGCGTGGCGGCGTTGTAGGGCAGGTTCGCGACCATCACGGCCGCGCCCTCGACGCCGGCCGCGTCCAGCCACTCCCGGAACGTGCGCTGCATCACATCGCCCCGGAGAACGGTCACAGCGCGCTCTCCCGAGAACTCCGTGGCGAGACGCTCCGCGCGGAGCGGGTCGATCTCGACGGCCACGACCCGCCCCGCGCGACGTGCGAGCGGCCGCGTCAGGGCGCCGTCGCCCGGTCCCACCTCGAGGACGACGTCGTCGGGAGACACGCGGGCCGCGTCGGCGATGCGTTCCGCGATTTCGGGGTGCGCCAGGAAGTGCTGCCCCCAGCGCTTCCGGGCCGGAGGGCCGACCGCGCCGGGACGAGCCCGGCGGTCATGCTGTGGCGGCATGGAGCCGCGATACCCCACGGCCTTCGAGGCTATCAGATGGTAAACTTTTTCGGATCGAGAGGCCGGTGTTGCAGGTTCACACGCTCGAAAACCGTCGGCTCGAGAACTTCCTCGAGAGGCACAAGGCGTACTACGCCTATACGGGCGAGATCGAAATCGACCGGTTTCTGCGCGAGATTCTCCAGAAGGCCAACGAGTTCGTTCCGTCCGAGGCGGGATCGATCCTGCTCGACGACCCGATGACGAAGAACTCGGACGACCGGCTCGAGAACGAGCTCGTCTTCATCGCGACCTACGGCGCCCACGGCGAGGCGAGGCTCGGCAAGCGGATGAACGCGCGGGTCGGGATCGTGGGCCACGTCTACGCCACCGGCGTCGCGTACATGACCGACGACGTCGTCGACGATCCCTTCTTCTACCCGACGCTCGACCTGACGGACGGTTTCCAGACGAAGTCGGTCCTCTGCGTGCCGATCCGCATCGAGTCCTCGGTGTGCGGCGTCCTCGAGCTGGTCAATCGCAACGGCCCGGGAGGCTTCCGCGAAAAGGATCGCCGGCTGCTCGAGATCTTCGCCGAGTACGCCTCGATCTCGATCCAGAACCTCCTCGACGCGCGGCGGGCGTACGAGGTCGCGAAGCGCGACGGGTTGACGGGCCTCTACAACGAGCGCTACCTCCACCTGCGGCTGACGCAGGAGCTCTCGCGCATCTCGCGCGACGGCGGCGACTGCTGCGTGATCTTCCTCGACCTCGACAATCTCAAGGCGGTCAACGACCGGCACGGGCACCTCGCGGGCAGCCAGGTCCTGCGCGAGGTCGGCTACCTCCTCCGCCGCACGGTGACCGACGAGCGCGCGACGCTGACGCGCTACGGCGGCGACGAGTTCGTCCTGATCCTGCCGGGCCACAACCTGCAGGAGGGGATGGAAGTGGCGGAGGCGATCCGACACTCGATCCGCAGCGCGACGTTCCTGTTCCGTCCCTACGGCTTCAACGAGCCCGCCCTGAACCTCCAGGGCGTCATCACCGCCTCGCTGGGCCTTTCTTCGATTCGCTCGCACGCGACGGCGGGCGCCTCGGTCGAGCAGCAGAAGAACGAGTTGCTGCGCGCCGCGGACACGGCGCTCTACCGCGCCAAGGACCACGGCAAGGACCGCTGCACCGCCGCGAGCCTCGAGGACGCGCGCATCCCCGCGATGCTGTCGTAGCGCTCGAAGCGCTCGTCCCGAGGGGGTTGTTTACCTCCCTTTTCCCGTGCTAGCGTTGGCTCTCCGCGGATCGCTCTTGACGCCCGTCTTCACGTTCTTGCGCCCGTTTTTCGCCTGAGGAGCCACCCCATGCCGACCACGATCCAAAGCACCAAAGAGCAGCTCTCGCCGAAGAACGTCCTCGACGTGCTGTCCCGCCACATCCTGGTGGACGGCTACCACGTGGTCATGGACATGGAGCGGAGCCAGGGCTCCTACCTCTACGACGCGCGCAGCGACCGGCCGATCCTCGACTTCTTCTCGTGCTTCGCCACGATTCCCATCGGCTACAACCACCCCAGGATGAACGACCCGGAGTTCCGGGAGGCCCTCATGGAGGCGGCGCTGACGAAGCCCTCCACGAGCGACATCTACACCGAGCACTTCGCCCGTTTCGTCGAGACCTTCTCGAGCCTGGCCGTTCCGAAGACCCACTCCGACCACATGTTCTTCGTCGAGGGCGGGACGCTCGCGATCGAGAACACGCTGAAGACGGCGTTCGACTGGAAGATCCGCAAGAACCTGGCGAAGGGCAAGGGCGAGAAGGGAACGAAGGTCCTCCACTTCAAGAACGCGTTCCACGGGCGCTCCGGCTACTCGCTCTCGATGACGAACACCGCCGACCCGCGCAAGACCCAGTACTTCCCCAAGTTCGACTGGCCGAGGCTCTCCTGCCCGCGCCTGCGCTTCCCCGTGACCGACGAGGTGCTCCGCGAGGTCGCCGCCGCCGAGGAGGCGGTCGAGCGCGAGATCCGCGCCGCGTGCGCGGCCTCTCCCGACGACGTCGCGGCGCTGATCCTCGAGCCGATCCAGGGCGAAGGCGGCGACAACCACTTCCGGCCGGAGCTCTTCCGCCGTCTCCGCGCGCTCGCCGACGAGCTCGACTTCCTGCTGATCTTCGACGAGGTGCAGACGGGCGTCGGCCTGACCGGCTCGATGTGGTGCTGGCAGCAGATGGGCGTCGAGCCCGACATGTTTGCCTTCGGCAAGAAGACCCAGGTCTGCGGGTTCGCCGCGAACCATCGGGTCGACGAGATTCCGGACAACGTCTTCAAGGTGTCGTCGCGGATCAACTCGACCTGGGGCGGAAACCTCGTGGACATGATCCGCTGCGCGCGGTACATGGAGATCATCGCCGAGGAGAACCTGATCGAGAACGCGCGCGTCGTGGGCGAGCACCTCCAGGGGCGCCTCCGCGAGCTCGCGACCGAGTTTCCGGGCATCATGACCAACGTGCGCGGCCGCGGCCTGTTCATCGCGTTCGACCTGCCCGACAAGGAGACGCGCGACAAGACGCTGGCGGCGTGTCTCGAGAACGGCATGATGGGCCTCGCCTCGGGCGCGAACGCGATCCGCTTCCGTCCGCACCTGATCCTCTCGAAGGACGAGGCGGACGAGGGCGTCCGCAAGCTGCGCCGCGCCCTCGGCTCGGTCAAGAAGTAAGCCCCGGCGTTCGTGCGCCGGGCCGCTCTCGTCCTGGGTGCCGCCGCGATCGCGGCCGCGGCGGTCTTCTGGCTGACCCTTCCCGACGTCTCGCCGCTCGCGCGCGACTGGCCGAAGACGACGGCGTTCATGGAACGGCGCAAGGCCCTGCTCGCCCGCGAGGGCAAGAGCACCCGCCTCGAGTGGACGCCGGTCCCCCTCTCCCGCATCGCGCCCTCCATGCAGCGCGCCGCGGTCGTCGCGGAGGACGCCCGCTTCTGGGAGCACGGCGGGATCGACTGGGAGGCGATGCGCGGCGCCGTGGAGAAGAACCTCGAGAAGCGCGCGCTCAAGGTCGGGGGCTCCACGATCACCCAGCAGCTGGCGAAGAACCTCTACCTCTCCCCCGCCCGGACACCCTGGCGCAAGCTGCGCGAGCTCGCCATCGCGGCGCGGCTCGAGCGGGAGCTGTCGAAGAAACGGATCCTCGAGCTCTACCTGAACGTGATCGAGTTCGGCCCGCGCACCTTCGGCGTCGAGGCCGCCGCGCGGCGCTACCTGCACAAGCCGGCCCGGGACCTCTCGCGCGAGGAGGCCGCCACGCTCGCGGCGGTGATTCCGTCGCCCCGCATCTACGACCCGGTGGCCCACGCCGACCGCGTGGCGCGGCGCGCGCAGCGAATCCTGCGCTGGATGTGAGGAGAAGTGCTATCCTGACGAGCGTTAACCCACAGGAGGAAAAGGGGATGCGTCTAATCCGGGGCTGGGTCGGGGCATGGGTAGGCATCGTCGTTCTCGGCCTGCTGTCGGCATCCGGCTGCTCGCGCGGCCCGGCATCCCTCGACGTGTCGCCGAAGAAGGTCAAGATCTACGGCCTCGAGAAGTCCCAGCGGATGACGGTCCGCGTCCTCGACAAGAAGGGCCAGCCGATGGATGGCAACCCGGAATGGAGCTCCTCGAACGCCGGCATCGTGGCGGCCGAGGAGGGAGGGCGCCTCGTGGCGAAGTCGGCCGGGAAGGCGACGGCCACGGCGACCCTCGGCAAGCTCCAGGTCCAGGTCCCGGTGGAGGTAGTGGACGTCGCGACGGTCGAGTTTGCGACGCCGGCATTCTCGATCCTCGGCCCGATCGGCACCTCCGTCCCGCTGACGTACACCGTCAAGGACTCGAAGGGCAAGGTGCTCTCGCTCAAGCCCGCCTTCTCGTCGCATGACCCGAAGATCGTGGCCATCAGCGAAGACGGCGTCGTCTCGTCCGTCGCGCCCGGAAAGTCCATGATCGTCGCCCGGATCGGGGACGTGCAGGGCGGGTGCGACGTGGAGGTCGTGGTCCACGCGATCGCGCGGCTGGAGATCCGGCCCGCGACGGCGCTCGTGCACGTCGGCGACTCCCAACACTTCGTGGTCACCGCGTACGGACCGGACGGCGTCCCCATCCCGGAGGTCGCGGCGGCGTTCAAGTCGTCGAATCCGGGCGTGGCGAGCGTGGACTCGGCGGGCGTCGCCTCGGGCAAGAAGGCCGGCGCCGCGGTCATCCGGGCCGAGCTCGCGGGGCAGAGCGCCGAGGCGACGCTCCTCGTCAACTAGACGCGTCCCGGCTTAGGATCTGCGGATGCGGATCCGTCCCGCCGCCGTCGCCGGCATGTTCTACGAGTCGAGGCCAGACCGGCTCGAACACGACGTCCGCGAATGCCTGGGCTCCGGCGCGAGCCCGGAGCCCGCCTTCGGCGCCATCGTTCCGCATGCCGGCTACGTCTATTCCGGACCCGTGGCCGGCGCGGTCTACGCGCGCCTGCGCATTCCGCCGGCGGTCGTGATCCTCTGCCCCAACCACACGGGGCGGGGCGAGCCGGCCGCGCTCGATCCCTCGGACGCGTGGCGCACGCCGCTGGGCGACCTCGAGGTCGATCGCCGTCTCGCGGACAAGATCCTCTCGCTCGCCCCGTCCCTCCGGACCGACGCGGAGGCCCACCGGCGCGAGCACTCGCTCGAGGTGCAGCTGCCGTTTCTCCGGCTCCTCCGACCCGACGTTCGCGTCGTGCCGATCTGCCTGGGCTTGCCCGACCTCGCGCTCTGCCGCGAGCTCGGCGAGGCCCTGGCCGCGCTCCGCGAGGAGGAGGACGAGCCGCCGCTCCTGCTCGCCTCCTCGGACATGAACCACTACGAGAGCCGGGAGGTCGGCCGCCGCAAGGACGGGCTGGCGCTCGAGCGGATCGGCGCGATCGATCCCGAGGGGCTGTTCCGCGTCGTGCTCGAGGAATCGATCTCGATGTGCGGTTTCCTGCCTGCCACCGCGCTCCTCTACGCGGCGCGCTCGGCGGGCGCGAAGACGGCCCGGGTCGTCGCCCGGCGCGACAGCGGCGACGAGACGGGAGACACGGGTAGCGTGGTCGGGTATGCGGGAGTGATCGTGAATTGAATTTCCCCCTCACCCCTTCCCTCTCCCCCCGCCGGGGGAAGGGGGCGAGGGAGAGGGGGGCGGAGGATGCATGACGGCCTTGAATCGGTTTCTCGTTTCGTTCACCGCGATCCTGTTGACTGGAGTCGCAAGTTCTGTGGGGCAGGACACCCCCCCGCCCAAGCCGAAGCACGTCGAGGTCGCGACGATCGAGGCGAATCCCGCCGACGTCGGCACGATCGACGGCATGATCAAGGCCTGGTACGACGTCATCTCGGGCCCGGCCGGGAAGCCGCGCGAGTGGGCGCGCGACCGCACGCTCTACATGAAGGACCTGCGCTTCGTGATGGTCGAGACCGACAAGGACGGCAAGATCGACCCGCAGATCGTGAACCACCAGGAGTACGTCGACGGATCGGACGCGAGCCTCTCGAAGGGATTCTTCGAGAAGGAGATTCATCGCGTGACCGAGCGCTTCGGGCCGATCGCGCACGTCTGGAGCACCTACGAGACACGGCGAGTCGAGAACGGGCCGGTCGTCCGGCGCGGCATCAACTCGATCGAGCTCTACTGGGACGGCAAGCGCTGGTGGATCGCGAACGGCGTCTGGACCGACGAGACGAAGGAGAACCCGATCCCGAAGGAATATCTGCCGTAGGAAGAATTTTAGATTTTAGATTTAGATTTCAGATTCAACCGTTCGTGTTCCCGGGCAGCAGGCCCTCGACCTGGAGCGACCGGGGCCCCTTCTCGTCGCAGACGGCGAAGCGCACGGCGTTCGTCGTGCCGCCGGCCCAGCCGCGATCCTCGGGATCCTCCGCGTACATCGCGGTGCCCGCGAACTCGCCCTTCGCGTTGATCGCGTAGAAGTTGACGTTGAAGTTGGGGTTGCCGCTCTTGTTCAGGAGCCGCTTCTCGACGGTGTGCGCCTTGATCCGCTTGAGCGCCTCCATCCCCGCGTCCTTGGGGTGCATGCCCCGCCGCATGTTCTCCACGATCAGGAACGAGGACAGGCCGTAGAGGTTCGCCTCGCCGCGGCCGGTCGAGCCCGCCGCGCCGACGTCGCCGTCGACGTAGAGCCCGGCGCCCAGGATCGGCGAGTCGCCGACGCGGCCGGGGATCTTGAAGAAGAGGCCCGAGGTCGTCGTCACGCCGCAGACCTCGCCCTTCGCGTTGACGCCGTCGCAGTTGATCGTGCCGTACATCTGCGAGGCATGGAGGAGTCCCTCGCGCGCCATCTGCTTGATGACGTCGACGTCGCGCGACGCAATCTCGCGCTCCTTGTCGGTCGGAAAGTGGCCGGGGTCCGTGCGCTGCTTCCACTCGAGCCAGAGCTTGCGCGACGTCGGCGTGTTGAGGTCGTCCTCGATCGTGAAGCCCATCTGCTTCGCGAACTTCTGCGCGCCGGCGCCCACCAGGAGGTGGTGGTCCGTCCGGTTCATGACCTCCCGCGCGACCTTCGAGGGCGTGCGGACTCCCTCGAGCGAGGCGACTCCGCCCGCGCGCTTCTTCGGGCCGTGCATGCAGGAGGAGTCGAGCTGGACGACGCCCTCGGCGTTGGGCACGCCGCCGTAGCCGACGCTGTAGTCCTCGGGATCCAGCTCGACGATGTTGACGCCCTCGATGAGCGCGTCGAGCACGTCGCCCCCCTGCACCATCTGCGTATACGCCTTCTGGACGCAGGTCACGGGGCCGCCGTTCTTGAACCAGTTGCCGTTGGCCGACGAAATGACGATCGGCTTCGCCGCCTTGCTCCCGACCACGGCCGCGGCCTGGCCGAAGATCCTCCGCGAGGAGGCGGCCACGAGTCCCGCCGCCGCGCCGGTCCGGACGAAGTCACGACGCGAGAACCGTCGACGCATGAATGCCTCCTTCTGTTCGAGCGGATTGCCGTCGCGGAGTCTATCCACTTGCCCGCCAAACGCCGAGGGGTTTACGCTGCGCCGCATGGATTTCCAGGGCCACGTCCTCTCCGAGCGCGCGACCACCCTGCCCGGCCGCTACTACACCTCGCCGGAGATCTTCGCGCGGGAGCAGGAGCGCATCTTCGGCCGCCGCTGGATCGGCGTGGGCCGTTCCGCCGAGGTCGCCGCGCCGGGCGACTACCTCTGTCCGCGGGTCGCCGGGGAGAGCCTGATCGTGGTCCGGGGCAAGGACGCGCGCGTTCGCGCCTTCTACAACGTCTGCCGCCACCGCGGGACGCGGATCTGCACCGGGGAGCGCGGCCACCTCGCCGGGGCCGGTGCGGCGCGTCTGACCTGCCCGTACCACGGCTGGACCTACGGGCTCGACGGGGCGCTCCTGGGCGCGCCGCTCATGGGCGAGGTCGCGTGGTTCGACAAGGCGGACTACCCCCTGCATCCGGCCGGGCTCGAGGAGTGGGAGGGCTTTCTCTTCGCTCATCTCGAACCGAGGGCCCCGGCGCTGACCGACGCTCTCCGTCCGCTCGAGGGCCGCTTCGCGCCGTGGCGTCTGCCGGAGCTCGTGAGCGTGCAGCGGATCGAGTACGACGTCCGGACCAACTGGAAGCTCATCTTCCAGAACTTCTCGGAGTGCTACCACTGCCCGCCGGTCCACCCGGCGCTCGCGAAGATCTCCCACTACCGCAGCGGCGCCAACGACCTGCGCGAGGGAGGCCTGCTCGGCGGCTACATGCTCGTCAACGAGGGCACGGAGAGCCTGACGATGAGCGGCCGCCGCTGCGCCGCGCCGATCACCGAGATGCCGGCGGAGCAACTCCGCCGCGTCTACTACTACTCCCTCTACCCCAGCCTTTTCCTGACGATCCAGTCCGACTTCGTGATGGCGACGCGGATCGAGCCCCTCGCCGCCGACCGGACGAGGATCACCGCCGAGTTCCTCTTCGCTCCGGAGGCCGCGTCGCGGCCGGGCTTCGATCCCTCGGACGGCGTCGAGCTCTGGGACCTGACGAACCGCCAGGACTGGCGCATGTGCGAGCTGGCGCTGGAGGGCATCTCCTCGCGCGCGTACCGGCCGGGGCTCTACTCCGCGGACGAGAGCCTCCTCGCCGCGTTCGACCAGGAGTACCTCGCGAGCCTGGGCGAAACGTCCTAGGGCTTCGTCGCCGGATCGTTCGAGTCGCCCAGGCCGTGATAGCGGCCGCAGACCGGGCAGAAGGTCGGCGGATCGGAGTTGCTGACGCGGTGCTTCATCGGCGGCCGCGAGCGGATGTACGCGAAGATCGCCTT
>DASXAG010000046.1:0-32653 GCA_036406835.1 Thermoanaerobaculia bacterium | reverse complement strand
CGTGACCCGCCGTATCGCCACGGCGAACGTCGTCGTCCTCCTCCAGTCGGTCGCGTTCGAGGAGAAACAGGACGGCGGAAGCTGGAAGCCGCGCCAGCGCGAGCAGGTCACGGTCTTCGAGTTCGAGGGCCCGAAGATCCGAAGGATCGCGGACTACTGGGAGCGGTAGGCGCCCGCCGGCGGAGCCGCGCCCCGAAAAATCAACACCAGCGCGAGCCCCACCTCGAACACGAGCATCGGCAACCACACGATCTGCGCCGGAATCCCCGTGATCCCGCCGACCGCCACGAGCGGAAGGACCGCGACGGCGAGCAGCGAGGCGAAGACGCCGAGCCCCGCCAGCCAGACCGGCACGATCCGCCCGCGCAGCAGGAGCCACGCGAAGCACGTGCTGCCCACCGCGAAGAACGTCGCGCCGATGTCCGAGCTCCACGGCAGCTTCAGGAGGTACTCCGCGAGCGCGTTCACCGTTCCGGGCTCCGGCGCGGCGGCGCCCGAGGCGGTCGCGAGCCAGAGACGGCCCACCTGCTTCTGCAGCCCGACGGCCCCGATCACGCCCTCGCCGACGCGGCAGACCATGCCGAGCCGCGCGACGTCGGCGTCCACGCCGCGCGTGATCGCGTAGAGCGTCACCGCCAGCACGAGGGCGCAGAAGCAGCCGATCAGCTCGAGCACGAAGCCCAGGCGGACGGCGCCCGCGTGCTGGGCGATGCTCGCGAGCCTCTCGGCGAGGCCGGCGCCCCGGGCCGCGCGGCTCGCGAGGATGATCCCGGTCAGCGCGGCGGCGATGTAGAGAAGGAACGCGATCCCTGCGACCCGGGAGTTGGTCCTGAGCGTCATGGGGACCTCCTTCGGGGAAGTCGAAGCGCGGCTCCTTGCCCCTACGGAAAACGCCGCCACTTGTTCGCCGTATGAATCTGAGAAAGGCTAAACCCATGCCCACGAACAAGGCGTTCCCGACCCTCGCGCTGGCGTTGTCGCTGGCCGCCGCCGCCCCGGTCTCGGCGCAGCCGTCTCCGACGCCGGTTCCGACTCCGACAGCGCCTCCCACCGTCGCCTCCGTCGTCGACCAGCAGATCCGCGCGGTCGAGAAGCTCGTCACGGAGGCCGCGGAGGCGATGCCGGAGGAGAAGTACGGCTTCTCGCCCGAGAGCCTCCGCATCCCGGGCGGCGACTACGCGGGCGTCCGCACCTTCGGACAGGAGGTCCGGCACGTCGCGGCTTCCAACTACGCCATCTGGTGGCGGCTCACGGGCGAGGCGTTCCCGGACGACTTCAAGGGCGGCAACGGTCCCGAGGGACTCAAGACGAAGGCGCAGATCCTGTCCTTCCTGAAGGACTCGTTCGCCCTGGGCCACCGCGCCGCGGCCACGCTGACGCCGGCGACCATGCTGGAGAGCTTCCCGAACGGCCGGACGCGCCTGCACCTCGCGACCTTCGCCGTCGCCCACGCGTACGACCACTACGGCCAGATGGTCGAGTACCTGCGGATGAACGGCATCGTGCCGCCGGCGAGCCGCGCGGACGCGGGGTCCACGCCGGCGAGCGCCCCGCGCGTCGTGGACCTGACGGCGCCCGACGGCGTCTCCCTCGAGGCGAGCTATTTCGCCCCCTCATCGGCCCGGCCGGGACCCGGCGTGCTCCTCCTCCACCAGGGCAACCGGCCGCGTGCGTCGTGGGACGGAGTGGCCGCGCGCCTCGCGGCGGCCGGGATCCACACGGTCACCGTCGACATGCGCGGCTTCGGCGACAGCGGCGGGACGCCGCACGAGAGGTGGACGGCCGCCGATCGCTCCGCGGCCCGGAAGGCGCGGCCGGGCGACGTCGACGCCGCGTGGCGATTCCTGCTCGCGCAGCCGGGCGTCTCGCACGACGTCGTCGGGATCGGCGGCGCCGGGGCCGACGGCGTCGGAAGCGCGGTCGCGGCCGCGCGCCGGCATCCCGGCGAGGTGAAGTCGCTCGCGCTGCTCTCGGGCGAGACCGACCTCGCCGGCGGGCGCTTCCTCGAGGAGGACGCGCGGCTGCCCATCCTCTTCGCCGTCGCCGACGACGACGAGTACCCGCCGACGCAGGACGCGATGGAGTGGACCTACAGCGTCCTGGCCGGACCGGGCCGCCGGTTCGTGCACTACGGGGGGACGCGTCCCCCCTGGCTCGGGTTCGAGGACCGCGAGGGCATCCCGGCGACCGGCGGTCACGGCACCGACATGCTCGCGGGACATCCGGAGCTGTCCGGGATCCTCGTCGACTGGTTCGTCGAGACGCTCCTGAAGACGCCGGGACGGGCGGACGTGCGCGAGACCGCGGCGGCCCTGCCGGCGACGCCGATCCTCGAGGAGATGGAGGCGCCGGGCGGAACCGATCGCGCCGCGAAGAAGCTCGCGCAGGCGCGGGCCTCCGATCCGAGCGCGCAGCTGTGGCCGGAGGCCGTCGTCACGCTCATGGGCTACCACTACCTGGGCGCCGGCGACACGAAGCGCGCCGTCGAGATCTTGAAGCTGAACGTCGCCGCGTATCCCGATTCGGCCGACGCGCACGACAGCCTCGGCGACGCGTACCTCGCGGATGGGCAGAACGCGCTCGCGCGCGCGGAGGCGGAGAAGGCGCTCGCGCGGCTGGCGCCCGACACGGCGGACTCCGAGACCCGGAAGGAGGAGATCCGCGACAGCGCGCTCCAGAAGATCGACACGCTCGACGAGATCGCCGCGAAGACGGCTCCTCGTACCGGGACGCGCAAACGTCCCGCCTACACGATCCAGGCGATCCGCTACGCCACGATCAAGAGCTTCCCCGTCTCCGCGCTCGTGATGGGCGCGCCGGAGAACGAGAAGGTCGACATCGCGATGGTCGTCTGGCTCATCCGCGGCGGCGGCCACAACGTCCTCTTCGACTCCGGCTTCCATCGCGAGAAGTGGCTGGCCGAGTTTCCCGACACGACCGACTTCCTGCGGCCCGACGAGGCCGTGCGGCTCGCCGGCGTCGCGCCCGACGAGGTCACCGACGTCGTGATCAGCCACGCGCATTGGGACCATATGGGCGGCGTCGACCTCTTCCCGAAGGCGACGGTCTGGATCCAGAAGCAGGAGTACGGGTACTACACGGGTGACGCGTGGCAGCCGGGCGGCCAGCACGGCGGCATCGACCCCGACGACGTCAAGGCGCTCGAGCGACGCAAGGACCAGGGCCTCGTCCGCCTGGTGGACGGCGACGGCGTCGAGATCCTGCCCGGGATCCGCGCGTACACCGGCGCGCGCCACACGTTCGCATCGCAGTACATCCGGGTCGACGGCGATCCGCCGTTCGTGCTCGCCTCGGATAATTGCTACCTCTACCGCAATCTCTCGGAGCGGAAGGCGAGCGCGACGTTCAGCGAAGCGGACCGGCTCGCCAACGTCCGCAACCAGGACCGCATGATGGATCTCGCCGGCTCCCCCGACCGCGTCGTCCCGGGCCACGACCCGACGCAGTTCGAGAGGTTCCCCGCGCAGGGACGGGTCGCGACGATCCGGTAACGCTTCCTCAGCGGTGGGACGGGACCGCGCGCACCGGCACCCTCAGCCCGTCGTAGGCGAACACGATCGGGCCCGAGTAGGAGCCTGCGACCGAACGGCGCACCTCGTCTATGTACCCCTCTCCCCCGCCGCCGGGGGAGAGGGGTGGCGGGAAACGAAACGCAGGCGAGGCGGACGTCAGGCCGTGCGGCGGGCCGGAACCGCCGTGGCCGCCGCTCCCCGGGGCGTGAGGGCCAGGAGGACGAATCCGACGATGAAGAGCGCCGGCACGTCTCCCACCAGGTGGCCGTGGTTCATCGGACCCTCGAACGACTGGAAGGTCATGATCGCGGCGTGCACGATGCTCGACCACGCGGTGAATCGGATCAGGCTCAGGTTCTCGAGCGGATTTCGGGCCGCGAGGATCAGGAACGCGCCCAGCGTGGCGTAGACCCCGATGATCATGAGCGGGTAGTCCGAGTGGCCCGTGTGCCACGACCAGCCGGACGGCCAGACGACGAACAGCAAGGGCAGACCCACCATGAAGGTGGCGCCGACCAGGATCAGGACGACGCGCAGAGGCTTGAAACGATTGTCGTCGGTCATGGTTTCTCTCCTTCTCTCCTTCTTCTTTCTCGGATTCCGCCGGTTCAGCGGCCCTGCGCCGCCAGCGCCTTGACGTCGGCGGTCGTCAGCGGCTTGCCGCCGATGGCCCACTCCCCGCTTCCGACCTCGAGCACGCGGACCCACGTGACGCCGCGCATGGCCTCTCCCTCGATTCCCAGCATGGCCTCGGTGACCCTTTCGATCATGGCCTTCTTCTGCGAGTCGTCGAAGACTCCCTTGATGAGCTGAATGTCGACGAGCGGCATGGGTGCCTCCAGTAAGATCACGCCGGACCGATTCCGACGTGATCCCGAGGGTAGAGAGCCGGGGGCGCCCAAGCTTGGAGGCGGGCTGGATTTTTCTTGAAGATCCCCCCTTCGCCGGGATCTCCGCATGATCCATCGCTTCGAATCCTTCGAGCTGGACACGGACCGCTACGAGCTGCGCCGCGAGGGAAGGCCTCGGCCGATCGAGCCGCAGGTCTTCGCCCTGCTCACGCTGCTCGTCGAGAACCGCCACCGCATGGTGCCGCGCGACGAGATCATCCAGGCGGTCTGGACCGGACGCGCGGTCTCGGACTCCGCGCTCTCGAGCCGCGTGAAGTCCGCGCGCCACGCCCTGGACGACGACGGCAACGCCCAGCGGCTCATCCGCACCGTGCACGGACAGGGATTCCGATTCGTGGGCGAGGCGGAGTCGGTGGCCGCGCCCGAGGCCGCCAAAGCGCCGGCGGCGAGCCCCACCGCGGCGCAGGAGTGGACGCACGAGGTCCTCGCCCGCCCGGTCCTGGCGGTCCTGCCCTTCGAGAACGAAGGCGGACGCGCGGAGGACGCCTATGTCGCGGAGGGCATCGCCGAGGATCTGATCGCCGAGCTCTCGTCGTGGCGGTGGTTCCCGATCGTCTCGCGCGACTCGTCGTTCGATCGGAGCCGCGCGGCGCTGCCGGCGTCGGCGCGCGCGGCCGCCGTCGGCGCCCGCTACGCCGTCACGGGCCGGCTCCTGCGCTCCGGCGACTCCTCGCGGCTCACGGTGGAGCTGCTCGACACGGCGAGCGACACGCAGCTCTGGTCGACGCACTACCGCGTGGGCACCGCCGAGCTCGCCGGGCTGCAATCGAAGATCGCCGCCGAGATCTTCCGCCGCATCGCGCCCGAGCTGACCTCGGAGGAGACGCGCCGCATCATGCGCAAGCGCCACGAGGACCTCACGGCGTGGGACATGACGATCAAGGGCCTCTGGCACCTGCACCGCGCGACGCAACACGACTTCGGCCAGGCGCTCGCCCTCCTCGAGGACGCCACGCGCGTGGACCCCGGATTCGCGATGCCGTGGAGCTTCATCGCGCTGGCCCGATTCGAGCAGGCGCTCAAGGGATGGACCGCGTCCGGCGGCGCTCCCGGCGGCGTGCGCGACCTCTTCCGCGAAATGCTCGAGGCGGCGAGCACCTCGGTGGAGCTCGACCCCTCTTCGTGGCTGGGTCACGCGCTGATGAGCGCCGGCGAGCTGTGGACGAACCTCTCGTTTCCGCGCGCGAGGCTCCATGCGAACCGGGCCCTCGAGCTCAACCCGAGCGCGTCCATGGCGCATCACTTCTCCGGGTGCATCTCCGGTTTCGCGGGCGACCTGAAGGGGGCGATCGCGACGCAGGGCAACGTCTATCGCGTGGACCCGCAGTACGGCCACGCCGACGTGGTCGAGGCCGATCTCGGACTGTGGCATCTGCTCGCCGGGAGACACGACCGCGCGGCGGAGCACCTGCGCAGCGCGATCGGCTTGAACCCCGCCAATCTCCGGGCCCGGCAGCGGCAGGTCGTGCTGGGGGGACTGTCCGGCGACGCGACGCTCGTGCGCGAGGCCTTCGCCGCGATCGAGTCGCTCGGAGGCTCGATGGACGAGCAGTACCTCGCCGCGTCCTATCCCTTTCAGGATCCCCGCCACGCGGAGACGTTCCGGAAGGGACTCGAGGCCGCCGAGCGGCTTCGCTGACCACGCTCAGCGAATTCGACTCGCGCCGCGCGGGCGCGCGGCGAGGTAGTCTCCCGCAATGGGACCTGACCCCTTACGCCATGCCTCGGGCGAAGTGACGCCGAAGGCGTCCGATGGCTGAGTTCGAGGCCCTCCTCGGCGTCCTCCTCGTCGCGACCGTCCTCGCGTCCGTGGCGCGCCGCGCCGGAGCGCCGTACCCCGCGTTCCTCGCGCTCGGCGGCGCGGTGCTCGCCTTCGTCCCGGGCGCGCCGCGGGTCTCGATCGACCCGGCGGTCGCGCTGGCGCTGTTCGTGGCGCCGGTGCTGCTCGACGCCGCGTACGACACCTCGCCCCGGGACCTGCGCGACCACTGGGTCCCGGTCACGAGCCTCGCGGTCGTCAGCGTCATCCTGACGACGATCGCGGTGGCGGTCGTCGTCCGCCGGATCGTGCCGGGGATGCCTCTCGCGGCGGCCGTCGCGCTGGGCGCCATCGTCGCGCCGCCGGACGCGGCCGCGGCGACCGCCGTGCTGCGCCAGCTCCGCCCGCCGCATCGGATCCTGACAATCCTCGAGGGCGAGAGCCTCCTCAACGACGCGACGGCGCTTCTCATCTACCGCCTCGCGGTGACCGCGGTCGCGATGAGCGCGTTCTCCGTTCAGTCGGCGGCGCCGTCGCTCCTCCTCATCCTCGCGGGCAGCGCCGCCCTCGGGCTCGGCGTCTCGTGGATCTCGCTCCGCGTGACGCGGTTGATCCGCGACGTGCCCACCGCGGTCATCGTGCAGTTCGTCACGACGTTCGGCGTCTGGATCCTCGCGGACCGGCTCGGGCTTTCGGCCGTCCTCACGATGGTCTGCTTCGCCATCGCCGTGGCGCGGCGCGCCCCCGCGAGCACGCCGGCGCGAATCCGGATCCCCTCCTACGCCGTCTGGGAGACGGCGGTGTTCCTGCTGAACGTGCTCGCCTTCATCCTCATCGGCCTTCAGATCCGCCCGATCCTGTCGAGCTTCGAGTCGGGGATGCGCGCCCGCTACCTCTGGGTCGCCGGGGTCGTCCTCGCGACGGTCATCGTCGTGCGCATCGCCTGGGTGATGCTGCACACGAGCGTCGCTGTCGCGTGGATCCGCCGCTTCGGATTCCATCCCCGGCGGCCGATCCAGCCGCCGACGCTGAAGGGCGGGGTCGTCGTCTCCTGGGCCGGGATGCGCGGGATCATCTCCCTCGCCGCGGCGGCCGCGCTCCCGGACGACTTCCCGTATCGAGGACTCGTCGTCCTCATCGCGTTCGCGGTCGTGCTCGGGACGCTCGTGATCCAGGGCCTCACGCTGCGGCCCCTGATTCAGTGGCTCGAGCTGAAGGACGACGATCCGGTCGGCCGCGAGGTCGAGGCCGCGCGGAGGCGCGCGCTCGAGGCCGCGCTGTCGAGCCTGGACGGCGACGAGTCTCCGACGGCCGTCTCCGTGCGTGAGGAGATCCTCGCCCACCTGACGCACGATTCCTCGGAGCAGGAGTCCGAGCCCCCAGGCGCCTCGCACCTGGACGTACACCGCCACGCGCTCTCGGCCGCGCGCCGCGCCGTCTTCGACATGCGCACGCGCGAGGAGATCGGCGACGAGGCGTTCCACCGTCTCGAGGAGGAGCTGGACTGGGCCGAGATGGGCGTCGAGACGCGGGCGTGAGGAACCGGAACCGCGCCGTCGCGTATCGGTAGACAGCACCATGGACGCCACGAAGAAGACCGCCCGGCTCGCCGGGCTTCTCTATCTGCTGAGCAGCCTCGCCGGCGCCCCGGCGCTCCTGTACGTTCCGGGAAAGCTGATCGTCGAGGGAGACGCGGCGGCGACCGCGGACCGCCTGCGCGCCTCCGGCGGCCTGCTCCGTCTGGGCATCGGCTCCGAGCTCGCCGGCTTCTGCCTGTTCGTCTTCGTCGCCCTGGTCCTCTATCGCCTGTTCCGGCCGGTGAGCGAGGCCCCCGCGCTCGCGATGCTGGTCCTGATCCTGCTCTCGATCCCGATCACGTTCTTCGGCGTCCTCTTCGAAGTCGCCGCGTTGGATCTCGCCGGGCCGACGAGCGCTCTCTCCGCCCTCGACGCGCACCAGCGCGACGCGCTGGCGTACGAGTGTCTCCGCCTGCACGGCCAGGGATTCCTGGTCGCGCAGGTGTTCTGGGGACTCTGGCTCTTCCCGTTCGGGACCTGCGTGATCCGCTCGGGATTCATCCCGCGCTTCCTGGGCGTTTTCCTGTGGATCGCGGCGTTCGGCTACCTCGCGGCCTCCTTCGCCGGGCTCGTCGTTCCGCAGTACCGCGAGGCGATCGAACCGTTCACGAAGATCACCGCTCTCGAGCTGCCGATCATCTTCTGGCTCCTGATCCGGGGAGCCCGGACACGGAAGACGGGCCAGATCCGACTCGCCTGAAATTGGCGTGACCTGCTAGAGTCGGCTCTCAAGGGCGCCGTTTGACGATCGCTCCCGGCACACGACTCGGTCCGTACGAGATCCTTGCGCCGCTCGGCGCTGGCGGGATGGGAGAGGTCTATCGAGCGCGCGACTCGAAGCTCGATCGAGACGTCGCGGTGAAGGTCCTTCCCGCCTCCGTCGCCGAGGACCCGGACGCCTTGACGCGCTTCGAGCGCGAGGCCAAGGCCGTCGCCGCGCTGTCGCACCCGAACATCCTCGCGATCTTCGACTTCGGCCGGCACGACGGCGTCGCCTACGCGGTCACCGAGCTTCTCCAGGGCGAGTCGCTGCGCGGGAGGCTCGACGGAGGCGTCGCGGTCACGCAGAGACAGGCCGTGGACTACGCGCTCCAGGTGGCGCGGGGCCTCTCCGCGGCGCACGAGCAGGGCATCGTCCACCGCGACCTGAAGCCCGACAACATCTTCGTGACGAAGGACGGGCACGTCAAGATTCTCGACTTCGGCCTCGCGAAGCGCGTCGCGGCGATCTCGGAGAAGGATCAGACGAGCGCGCCGACGGGCGGCCACACGGAGCCGGGCACCGTGATGGGCACGATGGGCTACATGTCTCCGGAGCAGCTCCGCGGACTCCCCGTGGACCATCGCTCGGACCTCTTCTCCTTCGGCGCGGTGCTCTACGAGCTCCTCTCGGGAAAGAAGGCGTTCAAGCGTGACTCGGCGAGCGAGACGATCGCGGCGATCCTGAAGGAGGAGCCTCCGGAGCTCACGACCTCGGGGCGGAACGTCGCCCCGTCTCTCGATCACATCGTCCGGCACTGCCTCGAGAAGGAGCCGTCGAACCGGTTCCAGTCCGCCAAGGACGTCGCCTTCGCGCTCAGCGAGGCCTCCGGTCCGGGGACCACCGCGACGGGCTCGCGAGCCGCCGCCGCCGGCAGCCGGGGGAAGACGCTCGTCGTCGCCGCGGCGCTGGTGATCGCCGCCGCGGCCGGACTCTTCCTGGCGCGCCGATCGCACCGGCCGGAGGGCGGCGCCGGGATCGCCCCGGGAGGCGTCAAGCGCCTCGCGGTCCTGCCGTTCGAGAACCTCGGCGCCCCCGAGGACGACTACTTCGCCGACGGCATCGCGGACGACGTCCGCGGCAAGCTCACCTCCGTCAAGGGTCTCGAGGTGATCGCGCGCGGCAGCTCCACGCCCTACAAGAAGAGCACCAAGACGCCGCAGCAGATCGCCAAGGAGCTCGACGCTCACTATCTCCTGACCGCCACCGTCCGCTGGCAGAAGAGCGCCGGCGGCAGCCGCGTGCAGGTCCGTCCCGAGCTCGTCGAGGTCGGGGAATCCAGCGCTCCGGCGTCGCGGTGGCAGCAGCCCTTCGACGCGGCCATCACCGACGTGTTTCAGGTCCAGTCGGACATCGCGACCAAGGTCGCGCAGGCCCTCGGCGGCGCGCTCGGCGAGGGTGAGGAGCAGCGGCTCTCGGAGAAGCCCACCCAGAACCTCGCCGCCTACGACGCCTACCTCAAGGGCGAGGACGCCTCGGCCGGCATGGCAAACAACGATCCTCTGAGCCTGCGCAAGGCGCTGAGCTTCTACGACCAGGCCGTCGCGCTCGACCCCGGATTCGTCGAGGCGTGGGCGCGGAGCTCGCGCGCCAACGCGAGCCTGTACTACTGGGGGCTCCCCTCCAGCGCGCTCGACGAGAACGCGATGCGGACGGCGGAGAAGGCGGTGGCGTTGTCGCCGAAACGCGCCGAGGGCTACCAGGCGCTCGGCGAGTACTACCGGATGGTTCGGGCGGACTTCCCGAAGGCGCTGCAGCAGTACGACAAGGGCCGGAGCCTGGGGCAGCCCAGCAGCGATCTTCTCGTCGGCGTCGCGCTGGCGGAAGAGGCTCTCGGGCGCTGGGACGCCTCGGTGGATCACCTGAAGCAGGCCGCTCGCCTCGATCCCCGTTCCGTCGTGCCGCTGCGCCGGCTCGGCGATTCGCTCGTCCGGCAGCGGCGCTACGCCGAGGCCCGCGAGGTCCTCGATCGCGCCCTCGCGCTCGCGCCGACGAACCTCGCCGCGATCGAGGGCAAGGCGATGAGCTACCTCGGCGAGGGGGACATGAGCGCCGCCCGGCGGTTCCTCGCCGAGGCGGAGACCCACGTCGCTCCCACCGCGCTCGTCGCCTTCCTCGCGACGTACGAGGACCTTTCCTGGGTGCTCGACGAGAAGCAGCTCGACCTCCTCGTGCGGCTGACGCCGAGCGCGTTCGACGACGATCCCGGGGCGTGGGCGCTGTGCCTCGCCCAGGCTCAGCTCCTCAGGGGCGACGCCGAGGCCTCGCGCCGTCTGGCGCAGGACGCCGTCAAGGCCTACGAGACGCAGGTCCGGGACACGCCCGGAAACACGCAGGGGAACACCCTGCTCGCGCTTTCGTACGCGTACGCCGGCCGGAAGGACGACGCGATCCGCGAGGGCCTCAAGGGCGTCGAGCACGCGCCCGTCTCGAAGGACGCCACCACCGGCGCCTACAACCTGACGCAGCTCGCGCGCATCTACACGCTGGTGGGCGAGCAGGAGAAGGCCATCGACGTGCTCGAGCAGCTCCTGAAGATGCCGTCCAACAACTCGAAGGCGTGGCTCTCCATCAATCCGTACTTCGAGCCGCTGCGCAAGAACCCGCGCTTCCAGAAGCTGACCGCGAAGGAATAGCCGTCGGCCGGCGCGCGGAACCGGAGCGCCGGCCTCGGTGTCGCCGGCGTTGCACTCCCTCCGTCCGCTAGGCTCGGGCCATGCGCCGAAAGAAGCGCGGCTTTCTCCGGGAGCATTCGCTCTCGCTCGTCGCCGCAGGGATCCTGATCCTCTGGGTGGTTCTCTACAGCCGCTCGGACCCCGAAACCCACGCCGGCGCGTTCTTCGGCAACGCGGTGGCGGACTGGACCGGCGTCGTCATGATGGTCGTCGGAACCAAGTTTCTGTTCGAGCGCGGATCGCGGGAGAGCAAGCCGGTCCGGAAGCGTGGCGGCCGGCTCGCCCGGATCCTCGAGGCGCACTCGCTCACGCTCGTCCTCGTCGCGACGGGGATCGGCTGGCTCGCCCTCTATCTCCGGCTCGACCCGACGAAGCGCTGGGGTCAGGTCGTGGGGAACGTGCTCTCCGAGTGGGTCCAGGTCCTGGGCGTCGTTCTTCTGACCAAGCGCCTCTTCGAACGCGGCTCCGAAGAGAGCAAGGGCGCGAGCGGGCGGTAGGGAGGTCTCGGGGTTTCCACGCGGTCGGCACTCCTCTTGCACCCCCGATGAGGGGAGGACGGCGATGCGACTCTCGGCGCTTCTTCGCGGATCGATGCTTCTCGCGGCGTGTTTCCTGACGGCGTGCAGCTCGCAGCCGTCCCCTCCGCCCGCGTCGGCGCCGCCGGCCGGCGCGACGACTTCCACCGCGAGCCCCGATGCGCGGAAGACGGCGTTCCGCGCGGCCGCGAATCAGCTCAGCCGCCAGGTCAATGCGCCGGTCGACTCGATCGCGGGCGTCTCGCAGGACGAGACGACGTGGAACGACTCCTGCCTCGGCTGTCCGCAGACCGGAGAGAACTGCGCCCAGGTGCTCACACCCGGCTACCGGGTCGTCCTTCGCGTGAGCGACGCGACCTACGAGTACCACACCGACATGGGCGGCCGCGCCAAGCTCTGCAGCCAGCACTGAGGCGGCGCCGGCGCCGCAGAGCGCGCGGCCGCCGGCTGCCTAGACCGTCTCGACGCCGACGAAGGCGGCGAGCGCGTTCAGATCGCGGCCGGCGCCGTCCGGGGAGACGCCGAGCTGTTCCTCCGGCGCGCCGGCGCGATTGACCCAGAACGTCGGGTAGCCGAACCATTTCGCGCCCGCCACGTCCCATCCGGCGAACGGGGCGAAAAGGATCTCCTCCTTCTTCAATCCGAGCGCGTCGATCCCCAGCCGATACGCCCGCGGATCCGGCTTGTAGGCGCGAACCGCGTCGGTGCTCAGGACCCTCTCGAACAACCCGCTCAGCCCCGCGTTCCGGATGCCGGCGTCGAGAAGCGCCTCCGTCATGTTGGAGAGAAACGCCAGGCGGATCCCGGCTCCCTTCAGGGCCGCGAGCGCCGCCGGCACATCGGGCCACGCCTTGAGCTCGCGATAGGCGTTCATGAGCTGCGTGCGCTTCTCCTCGGTGAGCTCGACCGGGATCTGCCGCCCGGCGAAGACGAGCGCATCCTCCGTGGCCCGCCAGAAGTCGACGTAGCGGCCGCCGAGCGCGCGCAGCCACTGGTACTCGAACTGCCGCGCCTTCCAGGCGTTGCCGAGCTCCGTGCCTTTTCCGGGGAAGAGCGTCTCCGCGAGGGCGAAGACGGGACGCGGGTCGAAGATCGGAAAGGCGTCGAACGCGACCGCCTTGATGGGACGCGTGCCGGGCGTCGCGCGCAGCAGACCGGGCGGCAGCGCGCCGGCCATGGCTCCCACGCCGGCCGCGTGAAGGAATTCCCTGCGATCGAGCGGCATGTTCGTTCCTCCTCGAGGAATTAGATGCCGGCTCCTCGTGAGGGTTCTCGGGAGCCGCCTCGCGCCTGAGAAAGGAGCGGCTTAAGAGAACTTCAAACGGGAATGACCGATCGCTCGCGCGGCGCCCGGACTCCGGGCGCTAACGAGTCGCGGTCAGGAACTGCCGGAACCCGGTGCCGGGAGGAGTGCGGCCGAGCTGGCGCAGCATGAGCACGACCTGGCCGCGGTGGTGCGTGGAGTGGTTCTGGCAGTGCTGGATGAGCTCCTCGAGGACGTAGGCGTTCTCCCCGACGGGCATCGGCGCGCCGAGAGCCTCCTCCGTCAGCGCATCGAAGAAGGCGCGCTGCTCCGTCTCGAGCGCCGCCCACGCCGCCGCGATCGACGGGAGATCGGGAAGGGCCGCCGGCTCGAGGTCCGGCGTGAACTCGCGCTCCTGCCAGTACTGGAGCCACGAGCGCTCGCCCCACCAGAGGTGGCGCAGCGTTCCCTTGACCGAGCCGAAGCTTCCTCGGAGGTCGCGGTCGATCTCCCCGTCCGGCAAGTCCCCCGCCGCCTCGAGGAGCAGCCGGTTGGCCCAGCATCCGTAGTCGAAGAACGCCCGGACGGACCGCAGGCTCATGCGAACCCCCTCACGCCGATTCGAACACGGGACTCGAGCATCGCGTTGCGTCCTGCCGCCGGAGACGCGCGGCCGGGGCGGGGGTTACGCACGGCTTCGCCCGGCTTGAGTAGACTCCGGGCCAGCGAGGCTCCATGACCGCCACCCAAGTCTCCCGCGCCACGACGCTCCCCTTCTCCGCGGCCTCGCGCTCCACGCGCGGGAAGGCCCTGTTCCTCCCGCAGCAGGTCGTCACGAGCCCGGAGACGAAGCTGCGGTACCGGATCGACAGCCTCCTCGGACAGGGCGGGTTCGGGCAGGCGTATCTCGCGACGCGGCTGACGCGGTCGCGCGGGGTCCCGCGGGTCGTCGCGATCAAGGCGAGCGAGCACGTCGGGGGCTGGCTGCGCGAGGCGTACTTCGGGCAGATCCTCGAGGGCCACGCGCGCGCGATCCGCGTCTACGACGCCTTTCCGCTGACCCGCGAGGACGGCAGCGTCCTCTACTGCCTCGCCCTCGAGTACGCGGCGCACGGCGACCTTCGCGCGTTCCTGCAGCGCACCGGCAAGGGCTGGGCCGAGAGGACGGCGAGGCGCGAGATCGCGGGGATCCTCCAGGTCCTCGGGAGCCTCCATCGCGGACAGATGCTCCACCGAGACCTGACGCCGATGAACGTCTTCGTCTGCGCGGATGGCAGCCTCAAGCTCGGCGACTTCGGCATCGTGCGGCACCAGAGCGACCGGCGCGGAATCAGGACGCGCACCCTGAATCCCTGGGGCGTGCCGAGCGAGATCCGCGACGCCGCGGCGCCCAAGTGGCAGGCGCGGGACGACGTGTACCAGGTCGGACAGCTGCTCGCGATGCTGATCAAGGGAACGGCGAAGGCGCGGATCCGTCCCGGCGAGGTCCGCCGCTTCCGGTGCACGGATCACCTCAAGGAGATCGTCTACCGCTGCATCGGCGAGCGCGGCAAGCGCTACGAGAGCGCCCGGGAGCTGATCGAGGCGCTGACGCATCCGCCGGCGCCGCTCAGGGTCGGCAGGCTGCGCTCGCTGCGGGGCGTGCACCTCGCCTTCACCGGCATCCTCTCGCGCCGGCGCAGCGAGGCGGCGCGGGCCGCGCGGCGCGCGGGGGCCACGGTGCACGGCGCGCCCTCCGCGAAGACGACGGTCGTCGTCCGCGGCCGCCCGAATCCCCTCCAGGCGGCAGGCCGGGACGCGGGACGGAAGCTCATCGAGATCAAGCGGCTCCGGGAGAAGGGGCACCGCATCACGATCCTCAACGAGACCCAGTTCTGGCGGCTGGCGCAATAACCATGGATCCGGAAGGCGGCGCTCCGCGCGACGAGACGGACGGCCTCCCGTTCCCCGACAGCCTCTGCCACCGCTGCGCCGCGCCTCCGCAGTACATCCGCACCGCGCGCTCGACCTTCATCCGCTGCCCGATCCTGAAGCGTTATCCGCCCCAGCCCGTCGTCCAGTGCGAGGCGTTCGTGCCCGCCGCGGTTCCGGAGGCGGACCCGTCCTCGTCTTGACCGTCGTCTTCGCGGACGGCGGCTCAGGCTCGCGCCGTGTCCTCCGCGCGCCTGCGAAGCCAGCGAATCTGGCCGCGGTGGTTGAGCTCGTCCTCGAAGACGTGGAACCACTTGAAGTGGTTGTTGGCCGGCCTGCCTTCCCCGAGGGGGGCTTCCGCCTCGAGCCACGCGTCGTCGCGCCGCGCGAGCTCGCCGAGAGTCCGCTCCCGGACCCGAATCAGACGGCCGACGTAGTCCTCCAGGCCGTGCCCGCGAATCTCCCGCCGCGCCGCCTCGCCCAGGTCGAGTCCGGCGCCCCACTCGCGCATCTCTTCCGCGTCGAGCTCGCGGCCCTCGAACGTGTGGGCCTGGTACCAGAGCTCGACCGCGGCGACGTGGAAGAGAAGCGCCCCGATGGAGTTGCTTCGGGCGTCGTGCAAATAGTCGAGCTCCGCGGCCGTCAGGCCGGCCACGGCGTCGAGCGTGGTTTTCCTGACGTAGTCCATCATCGCGACGAGGCGGCCGATCAGCGGCGTGAAGCCCGGCAGCGCGCCGATCCGGTAGAGATTTCGATCCGTCATGAGTCCGCTCCTTGCCAGGCACATGGAAACACGAGTCGGGGATGCCCAGGATCTCTAAACCTTCCCTCCCGTGCGCCGTAGCAGGACGCAGGAGGCTCGATGAGCATGTACTCGCGCCACGCCCTTTCCGCCGCCCTCGTTCTCCTCCTCGCCGGGGCCGGAACCGCCGCCGCCGACTCGGTCACGGGAACGCCCGCGAGCCTGGCCGCGCCGGACGGAATCAAGCTGGCCGCGACGTACTACTCCGCCGGAAAGCCCGGGCCCGGGATCCTCCTCTGCCATCAGTGCAACAAGGACCGCAAGTCCTGGAGCGGCCTGGCCGAGAAGCTCGCGCGCGCGGGCTTCCACGTCCTCACGATCGACTACCGCGGCTTCGGCGAGAGCGCCGGTGCGCGCCACAACGACCTCCCGAACGCCGAGCGGGCCCGCATCGTCACGCAAGTCTGGCCCGGCGACCTCGACGTCGCCTACAAGTACCTCGCCGCGCAACCCGGCGTCACGGGCGTGACGGGCGCCGGCGGCGCGAGCTGCGGCGTCAACAACTCGGTCCAGCTCTCGCGACGCCATCCGGAGATCAGGTCGCTCGTGCTGTTGTCGGGGAACACCGACAACGCCGGCCGCGCGCACCTCGGAAGCCAGTCGTCGCCGCCGCTGCTGCTGGCCGCTGCGGACGACGACGGCAACGCGGTGCAGCTCATGGAAGTGCTCGACGCCTTCTCGAAGAACGCGACGAACCGTTTCGTCGAGTACAAGACCGGCGGCCACGGCGTCGACATGTTCCCCCCGCACCCCGAGCTTCCCGACCAGATCGTCGCGTGGTACGAGGCCACGCTCCTCGGCAAGGGCGCGCCGGCATCGACCGACAACCGGGCGCGCCGCGAGTCGCCGCAGGTCCGCCTCCTGGTGACGGCGTACGATCCCGGCGGGCTCCCCGGGGTCGCCGACGCGCTGGCCGCCGCCCGCCAGAAAGACCCGAAGTCGCCGATCCTCGAACCCCGTTTCGTCAACTTCCTGGGCTACCTGGCCCTCCAGTCGGAGGACACGAAGTCCGCGATCGCGATCCTGAAGACCAACGTGGACGCCCATCCCCAGTCTTCGAACGCGTGGGACAGCCTCGGCGACGCCTACCTCGCCGCCGGCCGGAAGGACGAGGCGCGAGAGGCCGCCGAGAAGTCGCTCCGGCTCCTCCCATCGGATCCGTCGGTGACCACCGACGAGCAGCGCAAGGCCATCCGCGACAGCGCGCAGGGGAAGCTCGACCAGCTGAAGGCCTCGGCGCCCAATTAGCGACGCCCGATTTCCGAGCCCTATAAGATGTCCATCTTCTGGAGGTCGTCATGAGGAGGATTCTTGCGCGCTGGCCATTTGCGGCGGTGCTCGCGTTGATCGGTTCTCTCCCGGCCCTGGGCGCCTCGCCGCCGGCGACCACGACCGACGATCCCTTCCAGTGGCTCGAGGACGTCCAGGGCGATAAGGCGCTCGCCTGGGTCAAGGAGCAGAACGCCGTCTCGACCAAGCTGTTCGAGTCGCGCCCGGAGTACGAGCCCATCTTCAAGCGGACGCTCGAGATCCTCGATTCGACGGAGAAGATCCCGACGCCGGAGCTCCTCGGCGACACGGTCTACAACTTCTGGAGAGACGACGTTCACGAGCGAGGGATCTGGCGGCGCACGACGATCGCGTCCTACCGGACCGCGACGCCGCAGTGGGAGACCGTGATCGACGTCGACGCGCTCGCGAAGGCGGAGGGCAAGAGCTGGGTCTGGCACGGCGCGGCCTGCCTGCCGCCGGCCAACGAGCGCTGCCTGGTCAGCCTCTCCCCCGGCGGATCGGACGCCCACGTCGTGCGGGAGTTCGACACGAAGACGAAGGAGTTCGTGTCCGCCGGATTCACGCTGCCGGAGTTCAAGTCGCGCACCGCGTGGCGCGACAAGGACACCCTGTGGGTCGGCACGGACTTCGGATCGGGCTCGCTGACGGACTCCGGCTATCCACGCATCGTCAAGCTCTGGAAGCGCGGCACGCCGCTCTCCGAGGCGAAGACCGTCTACGAGGGCAAGAAAGAGGACGTCGCGTCGACCGGAACGAGTGAGATCCAGAGCGACGGGCGCTACGACATCGTGACGCGCACGCCGGCGTTCTTCCGCCAGGAGATCTTCCTGCTCTCCGGGGATCGGCTGGTCAAGCTCGACGTGCCCGAGGACTGCGAGCCGAGGGCGTTCTTCCGCGGCCGCATCCTCGTCTCGCTGCGCAGCGACTGGAGCGTCGGCGGCCGGACGTACCGCGAGGGTTCCCTCGTGGCCGCCAAGGTCGACGACCTCCTCTCCGGCAAGAAGTCGGTCGAGGTGCTCTTCGAGCCGAGCGCGCGCGTCTCGCTCGCCGACGTCGGCCGCACGCGGGACCACGTCCTGCTCCAGCTCCTGGACAACGTGAAGAGCCGGCTGAACGCGCTCGCGCTCGAGGGCGACGCGTGGAAGCGCACCGAGATCGCGACGCCGGGCATCGGCACCGCGGCGCTCGGCGCGATGGACGACCAGTCCGAGTCGTACTTCTTCACGTACGAGGACTTCACGACGCCGGAGTCCCTCTGGCTGTCCGAGAACGGCGCCCGGGCGGACAAGGTCAAGTCGATGCCCGCGTTCTTCGACGCCGCCGGGATGACGACGGAGCAGTACGAGGCCACGTCGAAGGACGGCACGAAGATCCCGTACTTCGTGGTCCGCCCGAAGGGCGTGAAGGACGACGGCACCGCGCCGACGCTGCTCCACGGCTACGGCGGGTTCGAGATCTCCGAGGTCCCGACCTACAACGGGGCGCGGGGCGCCGCGTGGCTGTCCCGCGGAGGCGTCTACGTCGAGGCCAACATCCGCGGCGGGGGCGAGTTCGGACCGGCCTGGCACAAGGGCGCCGTCAAGGAGAACCACATCCACAACTTCGAGGACTTCTCGGCGGTCGCGCGCGATCTGATCGCGCGCAAGATCTCCTCGCCGCGGCACCTCGGCATCATGGGCGGCTCACAGGGCGGGCTCCTCGTCGGCGGGACGTACCTCCTCTACCCCGACCTCTTCCACGCCGTCGTCGTCCAGGTGCCGCTCTCCGACATGAAGCGGTTCAGCCACATGCTGGCCGGCGCGAGCTGGATGGCGGAGTACGGAGATCCCGACAAGCCCGAGGACTGGGCCTACATCCAGACCTGGTCCCCGTACCACCTGATCAAGCAGGGCGCCTCGTACCCGACGCCGTTCTACTGGACGAACACGCGCGACGACCGCGTCCATCCCGGCCACGCGCGCAAGGCGGTCGCGAAGCTCGAGTCCCAGGGCCACCCCGTCTACTACTTCGAGAACACCGAGGGCGGCCACGGCGCCGGCGCGGTCAACAAGCAGACCGCGATGGTCACGGCGCTGCAATACACGTATCTCTGGATGATGCTGAAGTGAGGGGCCGAGCACGTCATCCCGAACGCAGCGAGGGATCCGGATCCGGAACTCGATAGGCCGATCTGCCAGAACGGACGGGATTCCTCGTCGCGCCGCTCCTCGGAATGACAGCTCCACCCGGCACCGATCCTGCACCCTAGGGGGGCATGACCGATCCTCGCCCCCTCCAGATCGCCATCCTGCTCTACCCCGGCGTCACCGCGCTCGACGCGGTGGGGCCGTGGGAGGTGTTCGCGTGGCTGCCCGGCGCGGAGGTGCGCTTCGTCGGCCGGCAGGTCGGGCCCGTCACGGTCGAGGGCGGCACGCTCCGGCTGGGCGTCACGCACACGCTCGCGCGGACGCCGTCTCCCGACGTCGTGCTCGTCCCCGGCGGCATGACCACGCCCACGCAGATGGTGGACGACGCGATCCTCGACTGGCTGCGTCGCGCGCACGAGACGACGACCTGGACCGCCTCCGTCTGCACCGGAGCGCTGATCCTCGGCGCCGCCGGAATCCTGAAGGGACTCCCCGCCACCACTCACTGGTGGAAGATGGGCGTCCTCAAGATCCTGGGCGCGTCGCCGCGGCCCGAGGAGCGGATCGTGCGGTCCGGAAAGGTCGTCACCGCGGCCGGGGTCTCGGCCGGCATCGACCTCGCGCTCTGGCTGGCGGCGCGCATCGCCGGACCCGACCGCGCCCAGGCGATCCAGCTCGCCATCGAGTACGACCCGCGGCCGCCGTTCGACGCCGGCCACGTCCGCAAGGCCTCCGAGGCGACGCGCGAGCTCGCCCGGGAAATGATGGACGAGCGCATGCCGGCCGACCAGCGCCGACTCGTCCCGCGGATCGCGCTGAGGCGTTTCATGGACCTGATCCGCACGGGAAGATGAAGGTGGAAGCCGAGGAGGCGGAGATCCGAAAGCGCATCGACGGCTGGGTCGCCGCGTTTCGGCGCAAGGACATCGACGCCGTGATGCCGGTCTTTGCGCCGGACGTCGTCGCCTTCGACGTCGTCCCTCCTCTGCAATTCGCGGGACGGGACGCCTATCGCAAGCAGTGGGAGAGGCTGTTCGCTTCCTACCAGGGGCCCATCGATTACGAGATCCGCGAGCTCAACGTCACCGCGGACCGCGACGTCGGATTCAGTCACAGCCTCAACCGGATCCGAGGAACGCTCGAGAACGGGCAGACGACCGACCTCTGGCTGCGCATGACCGCCTGCTGGCGAAAGCGCGACGGGCAATGGCTCATCGAGCACGAGCACGTCTCCGTGCCCGTGGACATGGAGAGGGGCGAACCGTCCCTCGACCTCCAGCCGTAATTCGTTGGTCGGTCCCGGTGGCCCGAAGTGGTCATTGCGGGAGCGAATCCCGACGAGGAGACTGCGTCCGCGACACGGAGGTCTTCATGCGCAAACTGATCGCGGGGATGAAAATTTCGGTGGACGGAAAGTTCCGGACCGCCGAGGGCGGCGCGGACTGGGTGGACGCGTGGTCCGAGGACTATGGCCTCACGCCGCGGATCGATGCGTGCCTGCTCGGGGGCGGCATGTATCCGGAGTACGAAGGCTATTGGACCTCGATCCAGAAGGAGCCGGAGAAGCCGCTCTGGGAGGGCAAGTTCGCGACTCCGGCGGAGATCGAGTGGGGGCTCTTCTGCGAGCGGACCCCGCACTACGTTCTGTCGAGCAGGCTGAATGCGGCGCAATGGCCGCAGACCAGGTTCCTCCGCAAGGTCGACGACGTCGCGGCGCTCAAGAAACAACCCGGCAAGGACATCTACCTGATCGGGGGCGCCCGCACGACGACGAGCCTCATCGACGCGGGCCTCGTGGACGAGCTGCGGCTCCTCGTCTATCCGGTGGTCGTCGGCGACGGCAAGCCGCTCTTCGCGACCACGAAGAGGCGCCGCGCCCTCGCGCTGCGCGAGGCGAGGGCGCTTCCCGACGGGCGCATGAGCCTGGTCTACGGAGTCGGCGGCGACTGAGCTGGATCGATCCATCTGGCCGGCGTTCGTCCGGCCGGAGTGTGCTCCCGATCACCGGTCCCATCGGCCCCGGTAGCTACAATTTCTTCACTCGACAACGCATCCGGCTTCGGGCATCGCCGGTCCCCGGCAGGGAGTGTCTGCGACGGCGCCCGCACAACACGGAAAGGAAGTCTGCATGGTCAAGCGTCTCGTCCCTCTCGTCGCGCTCCTCTTCGCCCTCGCGTCCGGCGCCCGGGCCCAGACGCCCGACGTCGGAAAGGCGTTGTCCCCCGTGGCTCTCGCGGCCAGGAAGGGAATCCAGAAGCACTACGTCTACGGAGGAGCGGACCATCCCACGCCTCCTCCGGGTTTTGGTCTCCTAGACGGTACCTGGTCACGCCTCGGCGCCACGGAGCTCGACCCGGACGGAAGCGGGACGACCTTCACGAGCACTTGGGCCCCGGAGTTCGCCGAATTCACGTATCAGCGCTACGTCACGGGAGGCTATCCCCATCTGATCGGATTCGCGCACGTTCCGGGCGGAGCTCTGATCGACATCGCCGGGATCACGTACTGTGAGACCAACGCGTCCGGGCCGTTTGGAAAAGCGAGCTGGTATCTCTGCGACGACAAGGGTAGTTGCGCGACTCCCCCGTTCGCTACCGTCGATTTCGGAGCCTGGGGAACCGGCTGCCAGGAAATCTTCGTCTTCGACCTGACGGAGACGATGAACAACTACCAGAGCGAGCTCCTGGTCGACGTGACCTTCGCGCACACGGACGGCACCGAGTCGGTCGCGAGCATCAACTTCCGTCACAAGCTCCAGATCTCGCCGCCGCCGCCTTCGCCGACTTTCTCGGACGTGCCGGTCGACGACACCGCCTTCCCCTTCGTCGAGGCGCTCGTGAAGGCGGGGATCACCGTCGGTTGCGATGCTGGCCCTCCGGCGCGCTACTGTCCGGACGATCCGCTCACGCGGCGGCAGATGGCCGTCTTCATCTCCAAAGCGCTCGGTCTCGACTGGACCGGCTACTGAGCGAACGCGAAGACGTGACGGGCGAAGCCCGTCGTCCCGGGCGATAGCGATACGATCATGGCGGCCACGCCGCCGCCATGACCGACGACACTCAGTTTCCGACGCTCGGATTCCCGGAATCCGGCTCCGACCTGCCCGCTCCCGGCGAGATCGGCGAGTTCCGGATCCTCTCCGTGCTCGGGCGCGGCGGCATGGGCGTCGTCTACGAGGCCGAGCAGCGCGACCCGGAGCGCCGCGTCGCGCTCAAGGTCATCCGCGGCGGCAAGCTCGTGGACGAGCTCCAGCTGCGGCTCTTCCGCCGCGAGGCGCAGACGCTCGCCCGCCTCATCCATCCGAACATCGCCGCGCTCTACGAGGCCGGCCGCACGGACGACGGCCAGCACTTCTTCACCATGGAGCTCGTCCGCGGCCGGCCGCTCGACGAGTTCGTTCGCGAGAGGATGGGCGGCGACCGCCCTTCGCCCGCCCAGCTGCGCGACCGGCTCCGCCTGTTCGCCACGGTCTGCCGCGCCGTCGCCTACGCACACCAGCGCGGAGTCATCCACCGGGACATCAAGCCGTCGAACGTCCTCGTCGTCGCCGAGGAGAAGCCGCCGAGCTCGGCCTCCCACCACAGCCACTCGCGTCCCTGGGTGCCGGCCGTGAAGATCCTCGACTTCGGCCTCGCCCGCATCGTGGAGGGCGACGGCTCGGCGGCGGGCACGCTGCTCTCCCAGCTCGGCCAGATCGGCGGCACGCTCGCCTACATGAGCCCGGAGCAGGCGCGCGGCGCGAGCCGCGAGATCGACGTCCGCAGCGACGTCTACTCGCTCGGCGTCACGCTCTACCAGACGATCACGGGCCGCTTCCCGTACGACCTTCCCGGATCGGCGATCGCCGCGCTCAAGACCGTCCTCGAGGCCCCGCCGAAGCCGCTCCAGCAGGCGTTCGGGGGCGGCTACCGGCTCGATCCCGACCTCGCGACGATCGTCGGCAAGGCGCTCGAGAAGGAGCCGGACCGCCGTTACGCCGGCGCCGACGCGCTCGCCGAGGACATCGAGCGATACCTCGACAACCAGCCGATCCTCGCGCACCCGCCGAGCACGACGTACCAGCTCCGGAAGCTCGTCTCCCGCCACCGCGCCGCGTTCGGGACGGCCGCCGTCGTCGCCCTCGTGGTTCTCGCCTCCGCCGTCGCCCTCGCGGTCCAGGCGGGCCGGATCCGCCGCGAGCGCGACCGCGCGACGCAGGAGGCCGCGCGCGCGACGGCGATCAACCAGTTCCTTCAGAAGACGCTGGGCGCGGCGGATCCCTGGCAGCGCGGCTCGCGCGGCGTCTCGCTCGTCGACGCGCTCAAGCAGGCCGAGAAGCAGGTGCACGGGTCGTTCGCGAAGCAGCCGCTCGTCGAGGCGGACGTGCTCGAGACGATCGCGCGCACGTACCACAGCCTGGGCGAGTACCCCGACGCCGAGCGGCTTCTCCGCTCCTCGCTCGCCACGCGCATCGCGGCGGAGGGCCGCGACACGGACGGCGTCGCGGAGGCGCTCGCCACCCTCGGCGAGACCCTGCAGGTCCAGAGGAAGGTGGACGAATCCGAGAAGCTGCTGCGCGAGGCGCTCGCCATCCGGGAGAAGCGGCACGGACGGGAGAGTCTCGAGACCGCCGAGACCCTCAACGAGCTCGCGCGCACGCTCGTCAACAAGAGCGACTACAAGGACGCGGAGAGGCTCGCCCGCGAAGGGCTCGCGATTCGAGAACGGCTCGCCGGCCCCAGGAGCCGCGAGGCCGCGGAGAGCCATCGCACGCTCTGCAGCCTCTACACCGACCAGGAACAATGGAAGCGGGCGCTCGATCAGTGCGGCATCCAGGTGGCCATTCGACGCGAGCTCCACGAGGACGGTCCCGAGCTCGGGGGCGCGCTGAACGACGTCGCCGTGGCGCAGACGCAGCTCAACGACTACGACGCCGCGGAGAAGACGTTCTCGGAGGCGATGGCGATCCACCGGCGCGTCCTCGGCGAGGACCACCCCGAGTACGCGAGCGGCCTCGAGAACATCGGCAACATCTGGTACCGCAGGGGCGAGTACGCGAAGGTCGCCGAGCAGCTCGAAAAGGTCCTCGCCATCCGCCGGAAGGCGCTCGGCGACGACGCGGAGCCCGTCGCGCGGACGATGGCGAACCTCGGCAGCGTGTACATGAACACCGGAAACGACGCCGCGGCGCTCGAAAAGTTCCAGGAGGCGATCACCGGGCTCACGAAGTTCTCCGGACCCGACCATCCGGACGTGGCGGCGGTCCTGACCGGCGAGGCCGGCGCTTTGCTGCACCTGGGCCGCCTGGACGAGGCGGAGGCCGCCGCGCGGCGAGCTCTCGCGATCCGCCTCGCGAAGTTCGACGCGAAGAGCGTCCCCGTCTCGCTCACGCGCCTGCGCCTCGGGCAGATCCTGACCGCGAAGAAGAGCTACGCGCAGGCGGACGAGATGCTGCGGCTCGCCGTCGACGGCCTCACGGCCTCCGGCGCGGGGGCGGAGACGTATCGGACCAACGCCATCAAGGCGCGCGTCGCGCTGTACCAGGCCTGGGGGAAGCCGGAGGAAGCGCGCGCGCAGGAGGAGCTCCTGGCGGCGAACGCACCGAAGTAACGGGTTCCGTCAGATCCCGTTGTACCAGGCCCAGCCGTTCCGGATGCTGCCCTTGTCGCCGCCGTCCACGAAGTTGTCGGCGACCGTGACGCCGCGCAGGAACTTCATGCTCTTGTAGCCGATCTGGCGTTCCAACCGCAGCCGCACCGGGGCGCCGTGCGGGATCGGCAGATCGCGGCCGTTCATCTGGTAGGCCAGGATCGTCTGCGGGTGACGGGCGTCGGACATGTCGATGCAGTCGACCCAGTCGTCGTACGACGTGAACACGACGAACCGGGCGGTCGTCTTGACGCCCACCGCGTCGAGCACCGCCGAGAGCGGAACCCCCGTCCACTGGCCGATCGCCGTCCAGCCCTCCTCGCAGGTGTGGCGCGTGATCTGCGTCCGGGGCGTGAACTGTTTCAGGTCGGCGAGCGAGAACGTGCGCGGCCGCTCGACGCTGCCGCCGACCGGCAGGCGCCAGTCCGCGAACGCGCCGTCCTGGAGGCGGCGATACGACTGGGCGAGCTCCTTGAGCTCGGGCTTCGTGGAGGCCCCCGGGTCGAACGTGCCCGTCGCCGGGAACGAGGTGATGTCCTCGAGGCGGTACTCCCGCGCGAGCGCGCCGTCCGACAGGAGCGCCCGGTGCATGCCGTACGTGAACGAGTCGCCCGCGCGCAGGACGTTGCCGCAGGTGGGCGGGAGGATCTTCGGAAAGCGCCGCGCGAGGATCACTCCCCCGACGGCCGCCGCGCCCGCGATGAGCGCCCCGCGCCGCGTGATGAGGCCCGACTCTTTCTCTCTCATCTCATCTCCCCAGCGTCATCGCCCGCATGTGGCGCTGGAAACCGGACCGCACGACCATCACGACGTGCACGAGGACGAACAGCACGAGAACCGCCGACGCGAAGAAGTGGATCGTGCGGGCGGACTGGTAGCCGCCGAAGAGGTCGAGCAGGAACGGCCACGCCGTCGTCACCGCCGGCGACATCGTGAGTCCGGTCGCCACCATCAACGGCGCCGCCACGAAGATCACGAACGAGTACGCGACCTTCTGGAGCGCGCCGTAGTACGCGGGGCCCGGCGTGCCGGAGGGAGGCCGAGGCTCGGCGGCGCCGCCAGGGCTCGCCGTGCGGCGCGGCCAGATGTGCCTGCGGAAGTGCCCGCGCAGCAATCCAAACAGCAGATAGACGAGCCCGGGCAGCACGAGAAACCACGCGGCCAGGAAGTGGAGGCTGCGCCCCCAGCCGTTCTGGTTGAAGATGTCGTACGTCCGGTTCGCGCTGACCGGGCCCGACTCGTTCGCGGTCAGGGCCACGGGACGGTCGTAGCCGCGGTGCTTGTAGTTCCGGCTGATCGGCAGCTCCAGGAGCGCGGGCGTGAGGTCGTTGCCCGCCTTTCCCCAGTAGAGCCGGGGATGGACCATCAGGATCTCGAACCCGCTGAAGACGAGCGTCAGCACGGCGAGCGTGATGATCCAGTGGGTGACGCGGACCCAGGCCGCGTGTCCCGAGCCGGCGGCTGCTTTGTCGGCCATGAAAGTCGCATCCAGCGTACCACCCGAACCTCGGTTAGAGTCTGCGGAGCTTGACGCTTCCCTCCGGTATGGCTCTCCGCACGCTGGCTCGCGATCGACCCCAACTACGCTCCCCTGCGCGGCAACCCGCGATTCCAGAAGCGATCGGGAAGACGTAGACAGCCGGAATTCGCGGACTCCGTCCGGGGCCGGCTCTACAATTCGGGGTTCGATGCTGGACACGAAGCTTCGCCAGCGCGTCCGTTACCTCCGCACGGAAGACGGCGTTCAACTGGCCTGGGCCGACGTCGGCGCGGGCCCGATCCTGATCAAGGCCTCGAACTGGCTCTCGCACCTCGAGTACGAGCTCGAGAGCCCCGTCTGGGGGCACTGGTTCCGCTTCTTCGGCGACCATTTCCGAACCCTGCGCTGGGACGACCGCGGGTGCGGGCTGACGGATCGGGACGTCGCCGAGCTGTCGTTCGACCGCTGGGTCGGGGATCTCGAGGCGGTCGTGGACGCCTCGGAAGTCCAGGAGCCGTTCGCCCTGCTCGGAATCTCGTCGGGCGCAGCGATCTGCATCGCCTACGCCGCGCGCCATCCGGAGCGGGTCTCGAAGATGATCCTCTACGGCGGCTACGTCCGCGGCTGGGCGCGGCGGAACGATTCGAGAACCATGCGCGAGTACCACGCCATCCTGGAGCTGATGAGGGTCGGCTGGGGCAAGGAGAATCCGGTTTTCCGCCAGGTCTTCACGTCGCGCTTCATCCCCGGCGCGACCGAGGCGCAGATCGGCTGGTTCAACGAGCTGTGCCGCCGGACCAGCACGGGGGAAATGGCGGCGCGGCTGCTCGAGGCGCGCTCGACGATCGACGTCTCCGGCCTGCTGGGCGAGATCAAGACGCCGACGCTCGTCATCCACTCACGCGACGACGAGGTCTGTCCCGTCTCCCAGGCCCGCTACACGGCCGCGGAGATCCCGGGAGCACAGTTCGTCGAGCTCGACTCGCGCAACCACATCCTTCTCGAGCACGAGCCGGCATGGACGCGCTTCCAGGAGGTCGTCCTCGACTTCATGGGCGTCGCCGGCGCCGCGGCCGCCGGCGCCCCGGAGGAGGACGCCGCGTTCGCGAAGCTCACGGCGCGCGAGCGCGAGGTCCTGGCGCTGGTCACGCAGGGGCTCGCGAACGCCGACATCGGGAAGAGCCTCTCGATCAGCGAGAAGACCGTCCGCAACCACATCTCGAACGTGTTCGACAAGCTCGGCGTGTGGAGCCGCGCGCAGGCGATCGTCTTCGCGCGAGACCGGGGGTTCCGGGCCTAGTTCGAGGGCAGACTCCCCCGCGCGAGCGCGGCGGCCTGCGGCACGGTGATCTTGTTGCCGAGCGGATCCGCGTGGCGGTGGACGAGCTGCCACTCGGAGCCGTCCCGCCGGAAGACCTGCGTGACGCGCAGGGTCCAGTCCTGCTCGGGCAGCCCGCCGGCCTCGCCGTGCATGTGCTCGATCGTGACCAGGACGACGAGGTCGTCCGACGCGAAGGTCGCGACGACCTCCTGCTTCAACGTGCCGCTCTTGAAGAACTGCTTCATGCCCGCCCGGCGCTCGGGCGAATCCTCGAAGCCGTGGCTCGGCGCGCCGCCGAACGGGTTCATCAGCGCGTAGTCCTTCGCGTGCCGGGTCAGCGCGACGTACTCGTCGATGTCACCGCGGACCAGCGCCTGGTTGGCCTTCTCGGTGTTGCGAACCAGGCCTGCGACGTCCGGAGGCGTGTCGCCGCCGGGCGAGCCCATCGTCGCGAACAGGACTCCGACGGTGAACGGGGAAAGAAGATGCATGGTTCCCTCCTGGTCAGTCTCTCGACAGTTCGAGCGGTTCGATCAGACGAGATACGCTGCGAAGACGCCGGAGGATTCCGAGGGGCGAATCCCTAAAGCTTGACGCAGACGTTCTTCGCTTCGGTGAAGAACTCGAGCGAGTCGAAGCCGCCCTCGCGTCCGACGCCGCTTTCCTTCATGCCGCCGAAGGGGACGCGGAGATCCCGCAGGAGCCAGGTGTTGACCCACACCGTCCCGCTGTCGAGCGCGGCGGCCACGCGATGGGCCTTCTGGAGGTCCCGCGTCCACACGCTCGCCGACAGCCCGTAGCGCGTTCCGTTGGCGAACGCGATCGCCTCGTCGGCCGAGTCGAACGGCGTGACGGTGACGACGGGGCCGAAGATCTCCTCCTGCATGCAGCGCGCGCCGCAGTCGAGGCCGGCGATGACGGTCGGCTCGAGGAACCAGCCGCCTCGGACGCGCTCCGGGAGATTCGCGGGACGCTTGCCGCCCGTGAGGATCTCGCCGCCCTCGTCCTTCGCGAGCGCGACGTAGCCCTCGACCTTGCGCAGGTGCGGCTCGCTCACGATCGCGCCGACGTCCGTCGCCGGATCCAGCGGGTCTCCGATCCGGAGCTTCTTCGTCGCGTCCAGGAAGCGGTCGAGGAACGCGTCGTAGACGGTCCTCTCCACGAACAGGCGCGAGCCGCAGAGACAGATCTCCCCCTGGTTGGCGAAGCTCGACTGGATCGACGTCGCGACGGCCTGCTCGAGATCCGCGTCCGCGAAGACGATGTTCGGGTTCTTCCCGCCGAGCTCGAGCGAGACCTTCTTGAAGAGCGGCCCCGCGTGCGCCATGACGTCCGCGCCGGTCTTCGTGCCGCCGGTGAACGAGATGAGCGGGACGTTCGGATGCGACGTCAGCGCGCGGCCGGCGCTCGCGCCGGGACCGTGCACGACGTTGACGACGCCGGGCGGGATGCCCGCCTCGGCGATCAGCGCGGCCAGGCGGTCGGCGGTCAGCGGCGTCAGCTCCGACGGCTTCGCCACGCAGCAGTTGCCCGCGGCGATGGCCGGCGCAATCTTCCACGTCAGGAGGTACAGCGGCAGGTTCCACGGCGAGATCAGGCCGGCGACGCCGAGCGGCTGCCGGAGCGTGTAGTTGAGCGCGCGGTCGTCGGTCATGTGGGCTCGCGTCTCGGAGTGCAGGATCGCCGTCGCGAAGAAGCGGAAGTTGAGGATCGCCCGGGGCACGTCCATCCGCCGCGAGAGCGCGATCGCCTTGCCGTTGTCTTCGGACTCGAGCCGGGCGAGCTCGTCGAAGTTCTCCTCGATGAGCGCCGCGACCCTCAGGAGGAGCCGGGAGCGCTCCTCGGCGGGTGTCCTGCGCCAGCTCTCGAACGCGCGGCTCGCCGCGGCGACGGCGGCCTCGACGTCCTCGGGGCCGCTCTCGGGGATCTCCGCGATGGGCCTTCCCGTCGCCGGATCGACGTCCGGAAGGTAGCGCCCCGAGCAGGGCGGCCGGAACTGGCCGTCGATGAAGTTGAGGATGCGGTTCACGCGAGACGATCCTATCGAACGTATGGTTCGGCAGGGAAAGACTCCCCCTCACCCCAACCCTCTCCCCCGCGCACGGGGGAGAGGGCGAGGGAGAGGGGGCGCTCGTACGGAGTTGTTTGCCTCGCTTCAGTCGGCGTGGTACGAAGCGCATCAAGATGGAAAACAAGCCGCGCGCTCCCCTCTATTACGCGGACTACCTCCAGCTCGACCGGCTGCTCTCCTCCCAGCAGCTGCAGAGCGCCCTGCTCCACGGCCGGCCCGCGCACGACGAGATGCTCTTCATCATCGTCCACCAGGCCTACGAGCTCTGGTTCAAACAGATCCTGTGGGAGCTCGAGGCGGTGCTCGCGACGTTCCGCCGCTCGCCGGTCGCCGAGGAGGACGTCGGGCAGGCGGTCCTGCGGCTCGGGCGCATCGTCGAGATCCAGCGCGTCCTGATCCAGCAGGTCGACGTCCTCGAGACCATGACGCCTCTCGACTTCCTGGAATTCCGCGACGACCTGATCCCGGCGTCGGGCTTCCAGAGCGTCCAGTTCCGGCTGATCGAGAACGAGCTCGGGATGCGCCGCGCCGACCGGCTCCAGATCCAGAACGCGTCGTACACGTCGCGCTTCACCGCGAAGGACGCGGCGCGCGTCGATTCGTCGGAGAAGGAGCCGTCCCTCTTCGACCTGATCGAGGGCTGGCTCGAGCGGACGCCCTTCCTCCACTTCGGCGCCTTCGACTTCTGGCGGGAGTACCGGCGCGCCGTCGACGCGATGCTCGCGGGCGACCGCGACGCGATCCGGAACAACCCGACGCTGACGGAGGAGGAGAAGACGACGCAGCTCGCCGGGCTCGAGGCGACGGCGGCGCGTTTCGCGGCCGTGTTCGAGGAGCGGGCCGGCGAGACCGGGACCGCCGGATCGGGCCGCCACCTCTCGCGCCGCGCGCTCCAGGCGGCGCTCCTCATCAACCTCTATCGGGACGAGCCGATCCTGCACCTCCCCTTCCGCCTGCTGACGCTGCTGACGGACGTCGACCGGAACTTCACGACCTGGCGTCAGCGGCACGCCCAGATGGTGATGCGGATGATCGGCACCCGGATCGGCACGGGAGGCTCGTCGGGGCACGAGTACCTCGAGCGGACGGCCGAGCGTCACCGGGTTTTCGCGGACCTCTCGGCGCTCGCCAGCTTCTACATTCCGCGCTCGGCGCTTCCGAAGCTGCCTCCGGAAGTGCGGAGCCGGATGGGGTTCAACTCTCCCCGATGAGGAAGCTTCTCGCCGGCGCGGCGCTCGCGTTCGCGCTCTCGTTCCCCGCCGGGGCGCAGGAGTCGCCCAAGCCCGCGCCCGAGCTGAAGAAGCTGGATTACTTCGTCGGCACGTGGGCGGCGGAGGGCGAGCTCCAGCCGGGGCCCATGGGCGCGGGCGGCAAGTTCACGGGAACCAACCGCGTTGGGTGGATGGACGGCGGCTTCTTCCTCGTGACCCAGTCGGAGTTCAGCGGCACGATGGGCAAGGGCTCGGAGACCTCCTACATGGGCTGGGACGCCGACACCCGGACGTACACCTACGACTCGTTCAATTCCTTGGGTGAAGTGGACCGCGCCCGCGGCACGGTCGACGGAGACACATGGACGTGGCTGAGCGAAACGCAGGTCGGGCCTCAGACAATGAAGGCACGGCTCACCCAGAAGATCCGTTCCGCGACCGCCTACGACTTCCGGTTCGAGATCTCGGCCGACGGCAGGACGTGGAAGACCGTCCTGGAAGGCAAGGACACGAAGAAGTAGACGGCGCGACCGAGGCCTCAGGCCTCCGCGATCACCTTCAGCTCGACCGAGATCGGAACCGGAAGCGCGACGACGCCCACGGTGGTCCGCGTCGGCCGGATCTCCCCGAAGTACTCGCCGTAGACCCGGTTGAACGCCGCGAAGTCGCGGTCCATGTCCGTCAGGAAAACCGTGACGTCAACCACCTTCTCGAGCGAGCTTCCGGCGTCCTCGAGGATCGTCTTCACGTTCGCGATGCAGGCTCGCGTCTGGGCCTCGATGCCTTCCGGGATCTTCTCGGTCTGTGGATGCCTCGGGCCGATGCCGGAGAGGAACAGGAGGTTTCCGAGCCGCCGCGCGTGCGGATAGGGACCGAGGGGCCTCGGCGCGCGCGAGGACAGAACTCCCGGGTTCTTTTCCGAGGATTTCACGCCGATATACTAAACGCCATGGCGTCGAAGGCGCTGAATTTCCAGAAGTGGATCGACGAGCACCGGAGCCTGCTCAAGCCGCCGGTGGGCAACAAGATGGTCTTCGAAGAGGACGACTTCATCGTCATGGTCGTCGGCGGGCCCAACGCGCGCAAGGACTACCACATCGACGAGGGTCCCGAGTTCTTCTACCAGCTCGAGGGCGAGATGGTCCTGAAGACGATCCAGGGCGGGAAGGTCGTCGACATCCCGATCCGCGCCGGCGAGATCTACCTGCATCCGCCGCGCGTCCCGCACTCGCCCCAGCGGATGCCCGACTCCGTGGGCCTCGTCATCGAGCGCAAGCGCCTGCCGCACGAGAAGGACGGGCTCCAGTGGTACTGCGACAACTGCACGACCCTCCTGTACGAGGAGTACTTCACTCTCCAGAACGTCGAGAAGGACTTTCCGCCCATCTTCGACCGGTTCTTCGGCGACGAGACGAAGCGCACCTGCAAGAAGTGCGGCACGGTGATGGCCGCGCCCGCGCCTACGAATCGTCGCTGACTTGCTGAAAGTCGACGTCCACACCCACATCCTTCCCGAGACGCTGCCCGACTTCCAGAAGAGACCCGGCGCGGACAGCAGCCGATTCGTCCAGATCGAGCGCGACGAGACCCGCAGCGGCGCCTCCGGAAGAGCCCGGATGATCGTCAACGGCTCCCTGTTCCGCGAGATCGAGAGCAACAGCTGGGACGTCGCGACGCGGCTCGCCGAATGCGACGCGGCGGGAGTCGGCGTGCAGGTGCTCTCGACGGTGCCGGTCATGTTCAGCTACTGGGCGCCGCCGGATCCGGCGCTCGTCCTCGCGAGGCACCTGAACGACCACATCGCCGGCGTCGTCGC
>DASXAG010000045.1:0-43182 GCA_036406835.1 Thermoanaerobaculia bacterium | reverse complement strand
CACCTTCGCGATCGACGCGGTCGTGCCGGTTCTCGGCGACCACGAGGACAAGTCGGTCTCCGGCGGGAAGACGTACTCCAACAAGGCGCCGGGCCTCACGTTCGCGGCGATCCCGCTCTACGCCCTGCTCCGGATCGCGCTGCCGGCGCCGGCGAGCGCCGCGGCGCCGATCCTCTGGGTCCTCCGCGTCCTGACCGTGACCGTGCTCTGCGTCGTGGCGCTCGCGCGCCTGGCGCGCCGTCTCGCCGCGGGGCCCGTGCCCGAGGCCGCGCCGCTCGTCGTCGCCGCCGTGGCGTTCGGGACGCCGTATCTCTTCTTCGCGCGCTCCTTCTTCTCGCACGCGTGGACGGCGGCGCTGCTCTTCCTCTCCTGGGACGCGATCGTCGCCGGCGAAGACGCCGGCAGAAAGGACGCCGGCGAAGACGCCGCCCGTCGCGGCCGCCGCCGCACGCTGCTCGTCGCCCTCGCCGGACTCCTGGCCGGCTGGGCGGTCATCTCGGAGTACGAGGTCGCGCTCGTCGCGGGACTCCTCGCGCTCCGCGCGGCGCTGGGACCGGGCGGGCGGAGGATCCTCAAGCTCGTCGCCTTCGCCGCCGGCGCGGCGATTCCGCTCGCGAAGCTCCTCTACTACGACTGGGTCTGCTTCGGCTCGCCCTGGGTGCTGTCGTCGGCGCGCGAGGCCTTTCCGATGTACAGCCGGCTCGCCCGCACGGGCTTCTTCGGCTTTCACACTCCGAGCCCCCGCATCGCGGTGCACTACCTCTTCCATCCCGCCCGCGGACTCCTGCTCTTCTCGCCGTTTCTGATCTGGGCGATCCCGGGCTTCCTGCGCTGGTGGAAGTCGAGCGGCGGCGAGGGCGCCGGCGGCGACGACGGCCGCGGCCGCGGCCTCGGGACGTCGCGCGCGGACTGCGTCTTCGCGCTCGCTTCGACGGTCCTCTTCTTCGTCCTGATGTGCGGCTATCCCAACTGGCACGGCGGCTGGTCCCTGGGGGACCGCTACCTCGTGCCGGTCCTCTTCTTCCCGGCGCTCGCGCTGCCCTACGCGCTCGTCTCGCCGCGCTCGCGGGGACTCTTCGGGGCGGCCGTCGTCCTCTCGGCGGCGACGCACCTGCTCCTCACGGCGAGCTGGACGTACTTCCCGGACAACGTGCCCTGGCCCGCGGCCACGGCCTCGGCGTGGTTTCTCGCGCGCGGCTGGACGGCGGCGAGCCTCCTGGACGTCTTCCCGGGCGGCGGCTGGGCGGCGATCGCGCTGACCTGGTTCGCCGTCGCCGCCTGCCTGATCCTCGCGCTTCGCCGCGCCGACGCCGGAGCGTCGCGGCCCGCGCCGGCGCTCATCGCGCTGCTGGGCCTCTTCCCGCTCGTCATGCTCGTCTGGAGCGCTCCGCCGCTCGCCTTCGACGCCCGCCTCTGGCGCGGCGCGATCTTCGGCGCGTACTCCGGACGCGACCCGCAGCGCCTCGAGCTGCGCGCGGTCGCGGAGTCGGCCGTGACGCCGCAGGAGCAGCGCATGGCGATCGGGGCCTGGCGCGCCTACGGGCCGAGGTGACGATGCTGTCATCCCGAGGCGCAGCGCGCCGAGGGACCCCTTTCGAGACTTCGCATCCCATGAAAGATCCTCGCTCCGCTCGGGATGACAGAACGAACGCCCGCGCCTAGTCCGTAATCTCGAAGACCTTCCAGAGCGCGATCCAGCGGTCGCCACGGCGGATCGCGCTCTGAGAGTGAAAGAGCAGCCTCACGTGCTCGACCGGCGCGACGGCTACGGGGAGTCCCGGACCCTGCCCCCCCCTCCCGTCGAACTCGTAGAGGCGGGCCTGCATCGTGGCGAAGTACGCGGGCGCCACCGCCCGCGACGCGCCCTCTCCCGTGAAGAACGGGGGTTTTTCGAGGTACGACGCGTAGTCGTTCATGCGCGACGTCAGGTCGGTCGTCAGGATCCAGCGCGCGCGGCGGCGCTTCGCGATCGCGAGCGCGTCCGCCTCCGAGTCGGAGAGGAAGAAGCGGATGGAGTCGAGGAAGCCGTAGCCGAAGTTGTTGGCCACGACCGGCCGCTCGGCCTCCGAGAGGATCCAGTGGCCCATCGACCAGGGCGCGAGGACCGCCTCGGCGCTCGCGAGCGCGGGCGGGAAGGGCGGCGGCCCCAGGAGGCGCGGATCGTACGCGTTCACGGCCTGCGGCGTCTTCTCGCGCAGGCGCGCGAGCGTGTCGAAGAAGTCGGAGCCCGGCACGTAGACGGCGTGGAGCTCGTCCGCGATCCCGCGCCCCATCGGCAGCGCGAGGAGCACGCCCACGACCCCCGCCGCGAGCGACGGGCTCTTCGGGAACCGTCGCGCGGCGGCGCGGGCCGTCTCGATCAGCGCGAGCGCGGCGAGGGGCGCGGCGTAGTAGACGTCGAGCCGCTGGGAGACCGCGAGGAAGAGCGTCACGCATCCCCAGACGGAGAGCGCGAGGTGGACCCCGGGACGTACGCCGCGAGCGGCGTTTGCGATCCAGAAGAGGATCGCGATCGGCGCGAGGAAGAACGCGGCGGAGAGTTGCCTCCACGCGAGCGCGGGCCCGTCCGCGAAGAGCGGCCTCGCCTCGAAGATCCCGTGCAGCCAGTTCTTCGGATACGAGACGTATCCCATGGAGCCCGGGACCTCGGTCGTCGTGCCGGCGGAGTAGAGGACCCCGTTGAGCGTGGCGGACGCGAGCTCGCGCGCGAACGGAAGGGTCGCGAGGGCGGCCGCGAGGAGGACGAGCACGGCGATCCGCCGCCCGCCGGTCTTCCGCCGCGCGGCGCCGACCACGAGGTCGATCGCCGCGACGCCGCCGGCCATCGCCAGGAGGAAGAGCGGCTGGAAGTACCCGAACGAGACGTACGTCAGGGGCGGACGCGGAACGCCCGCCGACGACCACCACCACGCCGTCGCGACGCCCGCCAGCGCGGCGGGGAAGGCGAGCGCCCACGCGGCGGCGCGCGCCACGGAGTCCGCGCCGCGGATCCGCTCGAGCGCGAGCGCCAGCGCGAGGATGGCGCCCCAGTAGATCGCGCCCTGCCACGTCAGGACCGCGACCGCCAGCAGGAGACCCACCGCGGCGTCCGCGCGCGCCGCTCGCGGGTGCGAGGGGCCCGCGGCATGGGCTCCCTCGCGGCTCCGGACCCAGGCGAGCAGCACCGCGAGCCCGCACGCCGACTCCGCCACGTGCTGATCCGTGTGCGCGTACTGCGACCACAGGACGTGGCCCGGGCAGATCGCGAGGAAGAGCGCGGCGGCCGCGCCCCCCGCCTCGCCGTAGACCAAGCGTCCGAGGAGCCCCGCGAGGGCGATCGCCACCAGGGCGAGGGCGACCGGCACCCACGCCGCCCCGCGCGCGACGGCGGCGGGCGAGGCGCCGGCGCCGTCCGCGATCCGCGCCGGCGCCGCCAGTGCGAGGTCGAACAGCGGCGGCCAGATCGCGACGCCGCCCGCGGGAAAGTTCATGAGCGGGTCGAACAGGATGGTGCGCGGGAAGCTCGCGGCGGCGAAGCGCGCGCGGCGCATGTGGTAGGCCGAGTCGGAGTCGAGCGGTCTGACCGTGCCGCCCGTCGCGCCCTGAAGCGCGGAGGGGCGCGTGTGGAGGCGAAGCGCGGCGCCGAGGAGGATCGCGGCGGTCAGTCCCACGAGGAAGACCGCGCGCGACTTCATCGCGTCCATTATGGGGCCGGGTGGAGGGTGGACCTCGCGTATCATCTGCGGAAACACCGTGAAGCTGTCCGTCCTGATTCCCGTCTACAACGAAGTCCGGACGATCGACGAGATCCTCCGTCTGGTCGTGGCCGAGAAGACCGACAAGGAGATCATCGTCGTCGACGACGGCTCGACCGACGGCACGCGCGAGAAGCTGGCCGCGTGGAACGGCAAGGACGGCGTCCGGGTCATCCTCCACGAGAAGAACGCGGGGAAGGGGCGCGCGGTACGGACCGCGATGGAGGCGGCGCGCGGCGAGATCCTCGTGATCCAGGACGCGGACCTCGAGTACGACCCGAACGACTACGCATCGCTCCTGCGCCCGATCGAGGCGGGCCGCGCCGACGTCGTCTTCGGCTCGCGGTTCGCCGGGAGCCCGGAGCATCGCGTGCAGCACTTCTGGCACGTGCAGGGAAACCGGCTCCTCACGGCGATCTCGAACATGGTCACCGGGCTCAACGTCAGCGACATGGCGACCTGCTACAAGGCGTTCCACCGGCGCGTCGTGCCTTCCCTGCAGCTGGAATCGAAGGGGTTCGGCATCGACGCCGAGATCACGGCGAAGGTCGCGCGCGGCGACTTCCACGTCTTCGAGGTCCCGGTTTCGTACTTCGGCCGGTCCAAGGCGGACGGCAAGAAGATCCGCCTGAAGGACGGGTTCTCGGCGCTCACCGCCCTGGTGCGGCACGCCCTCTTCCCGAGCCGCCCTCGTTGAGCGGCCGCCGGGGAATCGCGGTCGCGGCGTGCCTCCTGCTCGCCGCCGTGTCGGTCTGGGTCGTGCGGGACCACACGCGGGAGGACTCGCTCTCCGCGGACGAGCCGATCCACATCCTCTCGGGCTACTTCGCGGTCGCGTCGCACTCGGCGATCGTCAACATCGAGCACCCTCCGCTGCTGAAGGCGCTCTCGGGCCTGGCGCTCCGGACCCTGCCGCTGCGGCCTCCGCCGCCGCGCGTCCCGATGGGCAACTTCTTCGTCGACTACGGGCCCGACTTTTTCTACGCGAACACGGTTCCGCCCGACCGGATCATCGCGGCGGCGCGATCGCCCTTCCTCGTGGTCCTGGCGGCGCTGATCGTGCTGGTGTTCGCCGCGGCGCTCGGGCGCTACGGCGCGGCGGCGGCCTTCTTCGCCGCGGCGCTGTGCGCGCTGGACCCCAACATCCTGGCGCACGCCGGGGTGGTCCACACCGACCTGGGCGCGGCGCTCGGCTTCCTGGCGTCGGTGCTGTCGTGGGAGGCGGCGCGGCGGCGGCCGACGGCGGCCCGCCTCGCGCTCGCGGGCGTGTGCCTCGGCCTCGCGCTCACCGCGAAGTTCTCGGCGGTGTACCTCGTGCCGATCCTGCTCCTGCAGACGCTGATCGCGTCGGTCGTCCACGACCGCGCGCCTGGGGTGCCGCGCGGCGCCGACGCCCGCCGCGTCGGCGGGGACCTCCTGCGGCTCCTCGTGGTTTTCGTCGCGGCCGTCCTCGTCGTCGTCGCCGTCTACGCGACGGTGACGTCGGGCATGGACGCGGGCGACCAGGCCGCGGTCATCCGCGAGAAGGTCGGCGCCTTCGGCCACGCGCCGGAGCTCGCCGAGCGGATCGTCCGGATCGCGTCGTTCTCCCGGCCGCTCGCGCACTACCTCGGCGGCGTCGCCTCGGTCGCGCGGCAGAACGCGGTCGGCGGCGGGGTGACGTTCCTGAACGGGAAGATCGCGACGCAGGGGTTCCCCCAGTATTTCTTCGTGGCGTTCGGCGTGAAGTCGACCCTCGCCTTCCTCGCCGTCACCGCCGCGATCCTCTGGGCGCTGCTGCGGAAGGGATCCGGATACTCCGAGGAGGCGCGTCTCTTTCTTCTGCCCGTCGTCGTCCTCTTCCTCGCCTCGATCGGAACGACCTACAACATCGGCATCCGGCACCTGCTTCCGGTCTATCCGTTCCTGGCTCTCTTCGGCGCGGCGATCTTCGCGCGCGTCCTGGAGAAGCGCCGGACGCTCCCGACGGTCCGCGCGCGCGCCGCGGCGGCGCTCTGGATGCTGCTCCCCGCGCTCTCGGCGGTGGAGCTCGCGCGGATCCACCCGCACGAGCTCTCCTACTTCAATCCCCTGGCGGGCGGCCCCGCCGCCGGCGCGCGGATCCTCTCCGACTCCAACATCGACTGGGGGCTCGACCTGATCCGTCTCGCCGCGGAGCTCAAGCGCCGCGGCGTCCGGGACGCGACCGTCGTCTACTTCGGGGGCGACCGCGTCGACTACCGCGTCGGGGTGCCGGCCTTTCAGGCGCGGCCGGTGGTGCGGGGGCGGCTCGTCGCGATCTCGGTGTTCCTGCGTACCGCGGGGCCCGAGTTTTATGCGTATCATGGCGACACGGACTTGGCGCAGGCGTTGCGGTCGCTGCAGGGACGAATCGCGTCGGGCCGCGACGTGGGACGGATCGGCTATTCGATCGACCTGGTCGAGCTGCCGGCGGGAGACAACCCTTGAAGCTTTCGGTCGTGATGCCGGTCTACAACGAGCAGGCGACGCTGCGCGAGATCGTGCGCCGCGTGAGCGAGGTGCCGGTCGAGAAGGAGATCCTGATCGTCGACGACTGCTCGACCGACGGCTCGCGGGAGATCCTCCGCGACCTCGACGGCAAGGGCGGCGTGCGCGTCTTCCTCCAGCCGGTCAACCAGGGCAAGGGAGCGGCGGTCTCCGTCGGGTTCCGGTACGCGACCGGAGACGTCGTGGTCGTGCAGGACGCCGACCTCGAGTACGACCCCATGGAGCTCCTCAAGCTGCTCGCGCCGATCACCCAGGGGCACGCCGACGTCGTGTACGGTTCGCGCTTCCTGGGCGGGGGAGCGCGGAGGGTCCTCTATTTCTGGCACACGATCGGCAACCGGCTCCTGACGCTCACGTCGAACATGTTCACCAACCTCAACCTCACGGACATGGAGACCTGCTACAAGATGTTCCGCCGCGAGGTCGTCCAGTCGATGCGGATCGAGTCGCGGCGCTTCGGCATCGAGCCGGAGATCACGGCCAAGATCGCGCGCCGGGGCTACCGCGTCTTCGAGGTGCCCATCTCCTACTACGGCCGCACCTACGAGGAGGGCAAGAAGATCGGGTTCAAGGACGCGGTGTCCGCGCTCTGGACGATCGTCCGCCACTCGCTGCGCGAGGCCGAGGACCCGACGAACGTCGGGCACGTGACGCTGACGCGGATGGCGAAGCTCGAGCCGTACAACCGCTGGCTCGCCGGCCGCTTCCACCACGCCGTGGGCCAGCGCGTCCTCGAGGTCGGCGCGGGTTTCGGGAACATGACGAAGCATCTCGTCCCGCGCGAGCTGGTCGTCGCCTCGGACCTCGACCCGGTCGCGCTCGAGCACCTCCAGGGCGTCTTCCGCGACAACGCGTCGGTGCGCGTCGCGTCGTACCGCTTCCCGCTCGGGCCCGCGGAGCTCGAGGAAGTGCGCGGGATGCGCTTCGACACGATCGTCTGCCTCAACGTGCTCGAGCACATCGAGCAGGACACGGCGACCCTGGCGGACCTCTCCGGCGCGCTCGTTCCGGGCGGGCGCCTCATCCTGATCGTCCCGGCGCTCGCGCGGCTCTATGGGACGCTGGACGAGCACCTCCGGCACTTCCGCCGCTACGAGAAGGCGGAGCTCGAGCAGAAGATCCGCGACGCGGGCTTCGTCCTGGAGGAGTGCCGGTTCCTGAACCGCCCCGGGATCTTCGGGTGGTACGTCAACGGCCGGATCCTGCGGCGGCGCGTGCTGCCCCGCGGGCAGCTCGCCGCGTTCAAGCTGCTCATGCCGATCCTCGAGCGCGAGGAGAAGAACCCGCCCTCGGTCGGGATGTCGCTGCTCGCGATCGCGCGCAAGCCGTCCTGAGGGCTACGGGATCGCCGGGCGCCGCGGCGTCCACAGCGTGACGGCCGCGTCGCGCGAGCGGATGAGGGCGCGCGCGTCGCCGCCCGCGCCGTTGAGCACGCGGTTCACGCCCTCGGTCTGGTAGGGCGCCGGCAGGACAAGGAAGAGGCGGCCTCCCGGAGGCACGGCGGCGAGCGTCCTCGCGAGGAGGTCCTCCTCGGCGCGTCCGGGCAGCGCGGGCACGAACCAGCCCGGGTGCTCCGACAGCTCGGCGGGAAGCGCGTGCACGGGCGCCACGAGCTGTCCGCGCTCCGAGGCGAGCCGCGCCGGAAGATAGAAGGACCCGGCCGCGAGGACGGCGTCCCCCGGCTCGGCGGCGCGGGAGACGCTCTCCGCGACGGCGACGTAGACCGGCGGCGACGCCGTGCGCGCCTGCCGCGCCAGGCCGAACGTCGCGACGAACCCGAGCGCCGCCGCGGCGCCGCCGGCGACGCGCAGGGCGCGGCTGCTCCGGATCGCCGACGCGAGTCCCCAGATCCACACCGGCAGGACGGCCATCTCGGTGCGGCCCGGGAAGAGGACCGGCCGCACGAGACCCGAGGCGGCGACGCCGGCGAGAACCAGCAGGACGAACGCGGCCGCCTCCGCCGCGTCGCGATCGCGCCGGGCGACGTCGAGGAGGAGTGTCAGACAGGCGATGCCCGCCGCCGCGGCGGCGAGGAACAGCGCCGGAGGCGGCGGCGTTCCGAACGCGGCCGGCACCCGGCCGACGCCGCCGAGCGCCGAGAGCACGCCCGCGGCCGACGCGCCCGCGCTCTCGTGGACCCAGGCGATCGCGGCGGCGGGCTGCGCGCGCAGGATCGGGATCCACGGCAGGAAGACGGCGCCGCCGAGAAGGAGCGCTCCGCACGAGCGCCAGCGCCGCGCCCGCGCGGCCAGCAGGAGCAGCGCGGCGAGCACGAAGAGCCCGAGGTAGTGCATGTCGAGGGCGAGCGCCGCGACGGCGGCGGTCGCGGCGAGGCGGCGCAGGCTCTCCTCGCCGCGGAGCGCGAGCACGAACAGCACGAGAGCGAGGAGACCGAGCGGCGCGTACGCGCGGGCCTCCGCCGCGTACAGGTTCACCAGGGTGAACCCGGACACGAGCAGGACGAAGAACCCGCGCGCGACTTTCGACGCGAGCGTGGGGGCGCACCAAAGGAGACCGAGCCCGGCGACGAACGACGGCACGCGGAGCCACGCGTCACCGTTCGGCGCGCGATCCGCGAGGAGCGCGAACGGTTTCTCGAGCAGGTAGAAGCCGGGCGGTCCCGAGTCGCGCCGCAGCGCGTCGATCAGCTCGCGCAGCGGGAGCCGCGCGGCCCAGAACGTGAAGAGCTCGTCGAACCAGAGCGGGCGCGCGCGCAGAAGCTGGAAGCGGAGGAGCACGGAGAGCAGAGCGAGGAGCAGGACGAAACCGGTGAGGAGCGTCGCGCCCGACCGCCCTTGCACTTCCCGCTCGATGCCGTATCCTAACTCGGAGTGGCCGATTCCGTCGATTCGAATACGCGACGATCGTCCCTCGCCCGGCCGCCCATCCCCGGCGCCGCCCTTTTGTTCGTCGCCCTCGTCGCCGTCGTCTGGTCCGATCCTCTGTTCGCGCGGCGCAACTTCGCGGGACGCGACCTCATCGCCTACAACCTGCCGCTCGACAAGGCGATCCACGACGCCTGGGCGCGCGGCCGCTTCCCGCTGTGGGTCGAGGAGATCTCGGGCGGCCGGCCGCTCCTGCCCAACCCGAACGCCGGCGCGATGTACCCGCTGCGGATCCTGCTCGCGCCGCTCCCGTTTCCCTTCGCCGCGAAGCTCTTCCCGATCCTGCACTGGACGCTCGCGGGGCTCGGCGCGTTCGCGCTCGCGCGGCGCCTCGGCGTCTCGCGCGCCGGCGCCTGGATCGCCGGGGTCACCTACGCGTTCTCCGGAGTCGTCGTGTCGGACGTCTTCTTCCCGCACGTCCTCCCCGGCGTGGCGCTGCTTCCGTGGGTGGTCTGGATGCTGGCGCGCGAGGGCCCGCGGTCCTTCGCGGGGCAAGCGTTCGGGCTCTCGCTCCTGTTCGCGTTCTCGATCCTGGCGGGCGATCCCTTCTCCTTCGGGATGGCGGTTCTCGCGGCCGCCGGATGGATCGTGCTCGCGGCGCCGCGACCGGATCGCCGCGCGCTGGCGAAGCTCCTCGCGGCGTCGGTCGGGCTCGCGGCGCTCGTGGGACTGCCGCAGATCCTCGCCACGGCCCTGTGGATTCCGGAGACGAACCGCGCCGTGAGCGGCGTGACCTGGCGCGAGGCGCTCCAGTTCTCGGTCTCGCCCTGGCGTTTCGCGGAGCTCGTCGTCCCGTACCCGTTCGGACCGGTCTGGACCAACGACCTCCACGCGGCCTGGGGCTGGTCGCTCTTCTCCGGGAAGATGATGGGACTCTTCCTGACGCTCTACGCGGGAGCGCTCGCGGCGATCGCGCTCGTCGTCACCTGGCCGCTCCGCACGCCGGCCGCCCGATTCGGCCGCTTTCTCGCCGCGGCGTCGGTCGTGCTGTCGGCGTCCTGGTTTCTGATCCCCGCGCCCTGGCGCGAGCACGCGGCGCCGGTCGCCCTGCGGAATCCCGAGAAGTTCGCGCTGCTACTCCCGTTCGGCCTCGCGCTCCTCGCCGGCGCGGCGCTCGACGCCCTCGCGGCCCGGCCCCGGCTGCCGCGCTGGATTCTCGCGACGGGAGCCGCGCTCACGGCGCTGGCGGTCGCCGCCGTGCTCGCGCCGCGCGCGGCGGCGCGGATCGGTGTCGCCGCGATCGAAGCGACACGGACGGACCTCGTCGGCGTCGCGTCGCGTGAGCTGCCGCTCGCCCTGACCGAGGCCGCGTCGCTCTGGATCGCGACCACCGTCGGCCTCGACTGGATGCTCTCGCGGAGGCCGGGGACCGCGGCGGCGTCGCGGTTCGCCGGGCTCGCGCTCCTGACGCTCGTCCCGATCGCCGCGACGCACCGCATCGGCTGGACGTTCCGGCAGGAGGAGGTGTTCGCGCCGCCGCCCGCCGTCCGCTGGATGCAGAAGCGCGATCCCGAGAACCGCTACCGAACGCTCGGCGAGATGGCGTACCGGCCGCCCGGGCCGCTCGAGGCGGCGGAGTCGGGCAACGACGTCGGCTTCCTCGAGATCGTCCGCCGCAACTTCGACACGGACGCGCCGGTCCTCTGGGGACGCGGCGCCGTCCTCAACGCCGACTTCGACAACGGCGATCTCTCGCGCGTCGAGAGTCTCCGCACGATGTCGGGGATGGAGGGCCGCTTCCGCGACTTCGGCGCGCTCTTCGGGAGCCTCGCGCTGCGCTTCGGCGTGCGCTACCGCGACCAGGTCCCTCCGGTCGCGGGGTTCGCGCCCGTCCGGTTCGTCGGCAGGGACGCGTGGGACGAGAATCCCGCGGCGCTGCCCGACGTCCGGCTCGCGGCGCGGTGGAGGGAGGCGCCCGACGCGCTCTCGGCGCTGCGCGAGCTGCAGGGGCTCGAGCCGGGAGCGATCGTCGTGGAGTCGGGACGTTCAGGTTCGGGCTCCGCGCCGGAGGGCGCGGCGGGGACCGCAGGTGTCCGAGTCGTCTCGCGAACCCCCGAGCGCCTCGTGCTCGAGACCGATTCGCCGGCGGCCGGATGGCTGTTCGTGCTGCGCGGCTTCTGGAGGCACCGCGTCGTGCGCGTCGACGGCGTCGAGACCGAGGTCTTCCCCGCCCAGCTCGCGTACTCCGCGATCGCGATTCCCGCGGGCCGGCACCGCGTCGAATGGGCGGAGTCGTTTCCCGGGTGGAGCGTCTCCCGGTTCGGGCCGGTCCTCTACGGCCTCGCGATCGCCGGGCTCTTCGTGAGGGCGCGCGCGCACCGCGCGGCGCGGGCTCGCCGGCGCTCTCCGTGACGTCGCCGATGGCCGCGACCTCAGCGAGTCCGCGCTGGACGGATCGGGACGCGCCCGCCGTGCTGCTCCTCCTCCTGCTCGTCGTCGCGGCCTGGGCCGATCCGCTCCTGGCGCGCCGCACGTTCGTCGGGCGCGACATCGTGCCGTACGTCCTGCCTCTCGAGAAGGCGGTGCACGGCGCGTGGGCGCGCGGCACGGTGCCGGTCTGGTGGGACGCGATCTCCGGCGGCCGGCCGCTGCTGCCGAACCCGAACGCGGGCGTCTTCTACCCGCTGCGCGTCGCGCTCGCTGCCCTGCCTTTTCCCGAGGCGATGCGCGTGTTCCCAATCGCGCACTGGTTCCTGGCCGGCTGGGGGATGTTCCGCCTGATGCGCGCGGCCGGAGGCTCCCGCGGCGCGGCCTGGATCGCGGCGGTCAGCTACGCCTTCTCCGGAGTCGTCGTCTCCGAGATCTTCTACTACGCGTTCCTGCCGGGCGTCGCGCTCCTGCCGTGGTCGCTCTGGGCCCTCGCGCGTCCGGGAGGCGGCCGGATCCCGCGTGTGGTTCCGATCGCGATCGCCTACGGGCTGATGCTGCTGGCCGGCGACGCGTTCACGTTCGCGATCGCCGTGCTCTCGGGCGTGCTCTGGATCGTCCTCGAGACGCCGCGGGCGGAGCGCGCGGGCGACGCCCTGCGGCTCGGCATCGGACTCGTCCTGGGCGGCCTCCTCGCCCTGCCGCAGGTCGTCGCGACCGCGCTCGTCGCGCCGGAGACGCGGCGCGCCGTCACGGGGATCCCGCTGCGCGAGGTGTTCCTGTTCTCGGTCCCGCCCGCGCGGCTGCTCGAGCTCGCGATCCCGTATCCCTTCGGTCCCGCGTGGTCCATGGACCTCTCGCTCGACTGGGGCGCCGCGGCGTTCCGGCGGTTCTTCACGAGCTTCTTCGTCGGTCCGATCGCGGTGTACGGCCTCCTCAGCCGCTTCCGCGAGTCGCCTCCCGGGACGCGCTTCGCGCGGGCCCTCACCGGGATCTGCCTCGCGCTCGCGCTCGCGGGCAACCTCGTCCCCGTCGGCGGCGCGTTGGGCGCGGCGACGTCTCCGATTCCGCTGCGCTATCCCGAGAAGTTCATGCTGGGCGCGGCGATGGGCCTCTCCGTCGCCGCGGGCACCGCCGTCGACCGGATGCGGCGGCGCGGCGCCACGCGGGGAGTCCTCGCCGGGGCTCTCGCGCTCGCGGTCGCCGCGATCGCGGCGGGGCTCTTCCCCGCGGCGGCGGGCGCCGTCGTGACCGCGGCGGTCGGCGCGCCTCCCGCGGTGCCGCGCGCGCTCGCGGGGAGAGAGCTCTCCGGAGCGCTCGCGGACGCGGGCCTTCTGTGGGCCGCGACCGCCGTCGCGATCGCGCTGCTCTGGGCCGGCGGCCGCGAGCGGCTCTCGGCCGCCCTCGTCCTGCTGACGGTGGTCCCCGTCGTCGCCGGGCGTCCCATCGGGCGGACGCAGCGCGACGAGGCCGTGTATCCGCCGACGGCGTTCGCGCGCGCGATCGCGCGCCGGGATCCCGCCGGCGTCTTCCGCGGGATCGACGAGGCGCCGTACCGGACGACGAGCCTGCGCGCGGTGTCGGAGCGCGGCGACTGGGCCGGCACCGCCCACTACCGCGAGTCGTGGCTCTACTACACGCCGGCCCTCTTCGGCCGCCCGGCGATCTTCAACGGGGACCTCGACGTCGGCGACTTCTCGCGCCTCGACAGCCTGCGGCAGGTGGCGAACCTCGCGGCGCTCCGGACGGATTCCGAAGGCTTCTTCGAGTCGCTGTCGCTGCGCTACGGCGTGCGCTTCCGCGACCAGGAACCGCTCGCCGGATTCCGCGCGTTCGGCGGCGACGCGCTGCGCCGCTTCGACGAGAATCCCGCCGCGCTTCCGCCGGTCCGGCTGCTCGAGAGCTGGAGGGAGGCGCCGGGACCCGTTCCGGCGCTGGCCGCGCTCCCGCGTCTCGCGCCGGGCGCCGTCGTGATCGAGACCGGACGCGAAGGGGAGGGCTCGGCGAGGCCGGGGAGCGTGCGCGTGGTCGAGCGGAACCCGGAGGCGCTGCGGCTCGCGACGAGCGCGCCGGATCCGACGTGGCTCTTCGTGCTGCGCGGGGACTGGGACTATCGCGCCGTGAGCGTGGACGGCCGGCCCGTTCCCGTCCACACGGCCCAGCTGGCCTTCAGCGCGGTGCGGATCCCCGCGGGCGAGCACCGCGTCGAGTGGCGCGAGGAGGCGCCCGGGCTCGAGGTGTCGCGCTGGGGACCGGTCGCGGCGCTGCTGATCCTGGGCGTCGCGGTGGTGCGGGTGCGAGGCGCCCGATGAGCACGCGCGCGTCGGCTCCGCCCGCCCTGTTCGCCGCCGCGCGGCCGGCGCTCCTCTTCGCCGGGTTGATCCTGGTCCTGTACGCCGACCCGCTCTTCGTGCGCCGGAACTTCGCCGGGCGAGACCTCAACGCCTACAACCTCTCGATGGAGAAGAGCGTCCACGACGCGTGGGCGCGCGGGCAGTGGCCCGTGTGGAGCCCGCTCGTGTCGGGAGGGCGGCCGCTGCTCCCGAACCCGAACGCCGGGGCGACCTACCCCGTGCGCCTCCTGATCTCGCCGATCGCGTTTCCGCTCGCGTTCCGGATCTATCCCGTCCTCCACTGGATCGCGGCCGGCCTCGGCATGCTCTTCCTGTGCCGCGCGATCGGACGGTCGGCCGCGGGCTCGTGGGTGGCGGCGGTGACCTACGCGTTCTCCGGAGTCGGCGTCGCCGAGGTCTTCTATCCCCACATCCATCCGGGGATGGCCCTGCTCCCGTGGATCGTCTGGGCCGTCGCGCGGCGGACCGGGACGCCGGCCTCGCGTTTCCTCGTCGTCACGCTCCTCTTCGCGCTCGACCTCCTCGCCGCCGACGTCTTCACGATCACGCTCGCGGTGGCGTGCGCGGCGGGCTGGATCGCGCTGGAGGATCCGCCGCGCGAGTCGCTCCGGGCGGCGGGAGGCCTCGGCCTCGCGGTCGCGGTCGGCGCGCTGGCGGCCGCGCCCCAGATCGTCGCGACGATGGCGTGGATCCCGCTGACGAACCGCGGGATCACCGGCATGAAGCTCGGGGACGTGCTGCTCTTCTCGATCCACCCGTGGCGCCTGCTGGAGCTCGCGGTGCCGTTTCCCTTCGGCGCCGCCTGGAGGATGTCGGTTCGCGAGCTGTGGGGGCAGACGATCCTTCACGGCAAGTCGCTCGGTCTCTTCCCGACGCTCTACGCGGGCGCCTTCGCCGTGATGGCGGTCCCGATCGCCTGGAGATCCGCCGAGCGCGGCGCCCGATTCGCCCGCGTCGTCCTCGCCGCCGGGCTGGCGTCGTCCGTCCTTCCGAGCCTCGTGCCGTCGGGGTGGCGGTCTTGGTCGTCGCCGCTGCCGCTGAGGAACCCGGAGAAGTTCGCGGTCGCGATCGTCCTCGCGCTCGCGCTGTTCGCCGCGCTCGCGGTGGACGCCTGGCGGCGGAGCCCGGGGAGGATGCGCTGGCCGCTCGCCGCGGGCGCCGCGATCGCCGCGGTCGCGGTCGCCTGCGCGTGGGATCCGGACGCGGCGGGACGCCTCGCCCTGCGCGCCGTGGGAGGCGCGCAGGCGGTCGCCGGCCGCGCGAGCGGGAGCCTCGCAAGCGCCTTCGCGGAGGCCGGCCTCCTCTGGATGGCGACGGTGGTCGCGCTCGGGCTGCTCGCGAGGCGCGGCGGCCGGGCGGGAATCTCGGCCGCCGTGCTCCTGTTGACCGCCGTACCCGTGCTGGCCAATCGAAAGATCGCGCGCTCCTTCCGGGAGGAAGAGGTGTTCGCCCCGACTCCGTTCGCCCGCTACGTCATCCGGCACGATCCCGAGGGCGCCTACCGCACCCTGGACGAGACGCTCTACCGTCACCCGTCGACCCTCGCGGTGCCTCAGTTCGAGGCCGCGCTGTCGGACATCGAGTTCACGCGGCGCACCTGGTACGACCAGTCGCCCGTGCTCTTCGGCCGCGGCACGGTCTTCAACGAGGACTTCGACGTGGGAGACCTCTCGCGCGTCGAGAGCCTGCGGCGCGTGTCGTCCCTCGCGAGCGGCTTCCGCGACGCGGACGCCTTCTTCGGGTCCTTCGCGCTCAAGTGGGGGATCCGCTACCGCGACCAGGAGCCTCTCGCGGGCTTCGGCCCCGTCGGAGGCGACGCGCTCCAGGCCTGGGACGAGCACCCCGGCGCGGAGCCCGACGTCCGGCTCGCCGGCAGCTGGGTCGAGGTCCCCTCGGCGCTCGACGGCCTCAAGGCGCTTCCGTCGCTCTCCCGCGGGGAGGTCGTTCTCGAGACCGGGTCCTCCAGGCGCGGGGGCGCTCGGCCCGGCACCGCGCGCGTCGTCGAGCGGCGGCCCGAGCGCCTCGCGATCGACGTCGAGTCTCCGGACGGCGGCTGGCTCTTCGTCCTGCGCGCCTTCTGGCCGTACCGGACGATCCTCCTCGACGGGCGTCCCGTCGAGGCGGTTCCGGCGCAGCTCGCGTTCAGCGCCGTGTCGATTCCTCCCGGCGCGCACCGCGTCCAGTGGATCGAGGAAGTGCCGGGCCTTTCGGTGTCGCGGTTCGGCCCGATGCTGTTTCTCCTCGCGGTCGGAGGCGTGGCCGCGGCGGCCGTGCGGCAGCGAGAGCGGCGGTTACGGAGCGCCGCATGAGGCGCGCCCTCCTCCTGGCGCTCGGGATCCTCGGACTCTGGAGCGCCGGCTGCCGGCGTGAATCCCTGACGCCGCCCGAGGGCCCGGACGTGCGCCGTCCGGCCGACGAGTGGCTGCGCGAGGAGCCGATCCGCCTGCTTCGCGACTACGTCCGGATCGACACGACCAACCCCTCGCCGGGAGAGGCCGCGGGCGCGAAGTTCCTCCAGGACTTCTTCGACTGCGCCGGAATCCAGAACGAGACCGTCTGCCCGGCCCCCGGCCGCTGCAACCTGCTCGCCCGCCTCCCCGGGAAGAAGCGCGACGGCGCCATCCTCCTGCTCAACCACATCGACGTCGCCGAGGCCTACCCGCAGCTGTGGAACGAGGCGACGCCGTTCGGCGGAGACATCAAGAACGGGTTCCTCTACGGACGCGGCGTCTACGACATGAAATCGATCGCGATCGCCGAGGCGCTGGCCATGCGCCGCCTCAAGGACCGCGGCATCGTGCCGGAGTCCGACGTCCTCTTCCTCGCCGAGGCCGACGAGGAGGTCGACCAGCGCTGGGGCTCCCGCTGGCTCCTCGAGCATCGCCCGGAGTGGTTCGCCGGCGTCACGAACGTGCTCAACGAGGGCGGCACGAACGAGATGATCCTCCGGACCGTCCGCTACTGGGGGATCGAGACGATCCAGGCGGGCTACGCGCTCGCCGAGCTCGAGGCGGATACGTCCAAGGAGATCGAGGCGATGGCGGCGCAGCACCAGACCATCGACGGCCCGGTGGTGGAGCCGCACCCGCACGTGGTCCTCGGCTTCAACATGCTCGCCGACCATCTCTCGAGCCCCCTGACGGATCCCATGCGGCACCTGGACCGGGCGCGCCGCAACAAGGCGGTGCTCGCGATCCTGCCGGACCGCTACGCATCCTTCCTCCAGGCGCGCATCCACTGGGTCGGCCCGTACCGCTATCCGCCGGCGAAGCCGACCGGTTCGCGCGCCTTCGTGGTGATCTCCGTCCCTCCGGGCCTGGACCCGCGGCCGTACCTGAACCCGATCCTCGACGCGCGGCCGGCCGGCATCCGCGTGATCCGGACCTCGTTCGGCGGACCGACGGGCGCGAGCCCTTATCCGACCCCCTTGACCGACGCCCTGAAGGAGGTGACGGAGGCGTACTCGCCCGGAACGCCTTTCGGCCCGATGCCGACCTTCGGAGGGTTCACGACGTCGATTTTTTTCCGGGAGAGAGGCATCCCGACCTACGGCTACTCACCCATCGCGATGAACATCACCGACTCGCCCCGGAGGCATGGCAACGACGAGCGGGTCTTTCTGCGGGACTACCTGATCGGCTGCGCGATCTACGCGGACAGCCTCGAGGAATTCGTGATGCGGCGGCAGCCCGCAGAAATGTCAGTGACCCCTCACGCAAACTGACAATTAGTGACATTTCAGGTTCTGTACAACTCTCTTAAACAACTGAAAACGCATAGCTTGCAGGCTGCTCCGGGTGGCCCCGTGCTTGCTATAGCTAGGCCCGGAGATCGAAGAAGGAAACTTAACTAGGAGGGAAGATGAAGAAGCGGGAGTCCGGTTTCACCCTGATCGAGCTGCTGATCGTCATCGCGATCATCGGCATCCTGGCGGCCATCGCCATTCCGAACCTGTTGAATGCGGTTCAGCGCGGCAAGCAGAAGCGCTCGATGAGCGACATGCGCGCGCTGGCGACCGCCGTCGAGGCGTACGCCGTCGACAACAACAACTACCCGGCGGCCACGTGCCCGGGTGGCGTGTACTCGGCCAACGGTACTGCCCTGGCGTCGAACAGCTTCTCGAACCTGTCGCCGACGTACATCGCGGATCCTCCGCGTAAGGACGGCTGGCAGCGTTACTTCGAGTATTCCCTGTCGGGCGACAGCCAGCAGTACAACATCCGCAGCCTCGGACGCGACGGCAACCGCACGGCGATCAATTGCGGCACCACGACCAACTTCAACGACGACATCCTCTACAGCAACGGCACGTTCCTGCAGTGGCCCGAGGGTAGCCAGAACTAACTCGCCAAAAATGGGTACTCCGAGCGGCCCCGAGAAATCGGGGCCGCTCTGTTAAGGAGCCTGCGATGAGGAAGCGGGAATCCGGTTTCACGCTGATCGAGCTGCTGATCGTGATCGCGATCATCGGGATCCTGGCGGCGATCGCGATTCCGAACCTGCTCAACGCGGTGCAGCGGGGCCGGCAGAAGCGATCGATGGCCGACATGAAGGCGCTCGCGACCGCGGTCGAGGCGTATGCCGTCGACAACAACAACTACCCGGCGGCGACGTGTCCCGGGGGAGTGTTCACGAACGGAAGCTACGGAGACCTGACCACCGCGAGCTTCACGAACTTGTCGCCGACCTACATCGCGACCGCCATCCGGAAGGATGGTTGGGGCCGCGCGCTCGGGTACGCGCTCTCGGCGGACAGCCAGGCCTACGCGATTCGCTGCAACGGAAAGAACGGAAATCCGGGAACCGTCGTTTGCGGCACAACCACCAACTTCAACGACGACATCCTCTTCAGCAACGGGACGTTCATCCAGTGGCCGGAGGGCTCGCAGAATTAGGCGGGCCGGGATCGAAGGTTTCGCTTCACGTGCTGCGGCCCCGAGGAATCGGGGCCGCTTTTCTTGGGAGCGGTTCCCGCCACGCTAAAATGGGTCGTGCTGCTGCTCCGCCGGCTGGGATCCTGGATCTCCGTGTGCGCGGCGCTCGCACCCGCGGTCCTGTGGCTCTGGCCCGCGCTGGCCGAGCATCGGGCGCCGTCGTTCCGGGACCAGGGCGACTTCTTCTATCCCCTCAAGCTGTACACGGCCGACCGGATCCGAACGGGGGAGATCCCGCTCTGGAACCCGCTCTCGGGCGCCGGTGAGCCGTGGCTCGCCAACGCCCAGTCCGGGGTCTTCTATCCGCCCGGCCTGCTGTTTCTGATCCGTTCCCCGGCCCTCGCGGCCGCGCTCTTCCTGCTCGTGCACTTCGCGATCGCGGCGTGGGGCGCGCGGCGGTTTCTCAAGGAGGAGAACGTCTCCGACTCGGGCGCGCTCTTCGGCGCCGCGGCCTTCGTGGCCGGCGGCTACGCCGCCTCGCTGTCCGTGTACTGGAACCACTTCGGCGCCTTCGCCTACCTTCCCGGCATCGCGGCCGTCGCGCGGGGCGGGCTGCGGACCCGCGCGTCCATGCTGGGCCTCGGCGTGCTCGTCGGGCTCCAGGCGATGGCGGGGAGCCCCGAGATGTCGTTCGTCTCGATCGCGCTGGCGATCGCGCTCTCGCTCCTGCCGCGGCGTGAGTTCCCCGACCCGATCGTCGCCACGCCGCGCGCCGTCTCGGCGCGACGCCTCGCGGCGGGCATCGGGCTGGGACTGGCGCTCGCGGCGTGGGTCCTCGCGCCGATGGGAGAGCTCGCGCTGCGGTCCGACCGGCGTCACGCGCTGCCGGCGGAGGTCCGCGACTACGGCGCCCTCGGCGCGACCGCCGCGCGCTCGGCGGCGGGATTCGGCGGCGCCGCCGGCGCCGGCGGCTATCTCGAGTCGGTCTACGCGGGCCCGCTGATCCTGCTCGCCGCGCTGGCCGCGTTCGCGGAGGACGAGCCGTCGCGCCGGCGTCTCGCCGGGATCCTGGGGGCGTTCGCGCTCGCGGGCCTGATCCTCGCGATGCACGGTCCGCCGGGAAGCTGGCTGCGAGCGCTGCCGCCGTTCGACCGCATGCGCTACCCCGCCAAGTGGCTCGCGTGGTCCGTCTTCGCCGCGGCGATGCTCGCCGGGCTCGGCGTCGACGGCCTCCGCTTCGGCGGCCTCTCCGGCCGGCGCCGGATCGCCGCGGCCGCGCTCTTCGTCGCCGGCGCCGGCGTCTGCGCGCTCTCGCCGCAGCCGCTTCCGGTCCGACTGGCGTCGGCGGCGGGCTGCGCGGCGCTCGCGATCACCGCCCTCTGGACTCCGCAGACGAAGAGCCCTGCGGTCGGCGCCCTGCTCGGCGGGGCGGCCGCGGCCGCCCTCGTCGTGGCGCTCGCGCTCGCGTCTCTGCCGCTGCCGCGCTTCGCTCCCGAGGAGGCCCTGCGGCGCTGCCCGACGGTCATCGAGCCGCTCTCCCACGTTCCCGGCCGCGTCGTCACGCCGCCGATGGAGACGCTGTGGGGCTGGGTGCTGCGCGACGACCGCTTCGACGAGGCCCTGCTGCGGCGCCAGCGCGAGGCGCTGCTCGGCTACACCAACCTGACGTGCCGCGTGCCGACGCTGCGGACCGCGGCCCCGCTCAAGACCGCCGGAGCGGCCGCGATCGAGGAGTCCGTGGGGCCGGCCGAGGACCCGCTGCCGGCGAGCGCCGCGGGCGCGCGCGTCCTCTGGACGCCCGTCCCCCCGGCGCGCCTGCCGTCCCGTCACATGGAGGAGTTCTACCGCGCGCCGCTCGCGCCCTACCGGCCGCGCCTCTCGTTCCTGAGCGGCTACCGCGTCGAGCCCGACGCGGCGCGCGCCTGGCAACGGGTCGCCGCGGGCGAGATCGACCTGACCCGGGAGGTCCTCCTCGACCGCCGCCCGGAGCCGGATCCGCGCGGGGCTTCCGCTTCCGCCAAGCCGATGCTCGTGGCGCGCCTGGCGGAGGATGCGCCCGAGCGCGTCGTCGCGGAGCTCACGACCGCGAACCCCGGGATCCTCGTCATGACGGATCTCCACTACCCGGGCTGGATCGCGGAGGAGGACGGACGGAGGCTGCCGATCCTGCGCGCGGACGGGTTCTTCCGCGCGGTCGCCCTGAAGGAGGGGACGCACCGGGTCGTGTTCCGCTACCGGCCGCTCGCGTTCTACGCCGGCGCCGCCGTGTCCGTGCTGACGCTCCTGACGATGCTCGTGCTCTGGAACGCGGGGGAGCCCGTCCGCGCGCCGAGGCGGTCCCGATGACGAACGCGCCGATCCTGGATCTCGGGGCGTTCGGCGCCGTCATCGCGGCGCTCGTCGGTCTCCTCATCGGCAGCTTCCTGAACGTCGTCGCGTACCGCCTGCCGCGCGACATGTCGATCGTCTCGCCGCGGTCGCGCTGTCCCGCGTGCGGCGCCGCCGTCACGGCCCGCGACAACGTCCCGGTGGTGTCGTGGCTCCTGCTCGGGGGACGCTGCCGCTCCTGCAAGGCGCGGATCTCCCTCCGGTACCCGGCGATCGAGCTCGCGAACGGAATCCTGTGGGTCCTGGCGTACTGGCGCGCGCCGGGCTGGGGCGACTTCTTCTCGGGCGCGCTCCTCTGCTCCGCCGGCCTGGCGCTCCTGCTGATCGACGCGGAGTTCCAGATCCTGCCCGATCTCATCACGCTGCCCGGTCTCGCCGTCGGGCTCGCGCTGTCGTTCGTGTCGGTCCTGCGGACGCCAGTCGGCGCGCTGCTGGGCGCCGCGATCGGCGCGGGCGGGCTCTGGCTGCTGGCGTTCTCCTACGAGAAGATCGCGAAGCAGGAGGGCATGGGTCTCGGAGACGTGAAGATGCTCGGGATGATCGGCGCATTCCTGGGCCCGGCCGGCGTTCTCGTCACCGTCCTGCTCGCGTCCCTCTCCGGCAGCGTCGTCGGCGTGGCGCTGATCCTCGCGAAGGGAGGCAGCGGCAAGACGAAGCTGCCCTTCGGCGTCTTCCTCGCGCTCGGGTCGATCGCGGCGTGGTTCTTCGGCGCGCCGCTCGTCGCCCGGTACCGGAGCCTCTGGCCGTGAGCGGCACCGCGGAGCGTCCGAACGTCCCGAGGTCGTTCCGCCGGGAGTCGCGGTGGTTCCTCTGGATCGCGCTCCTCCTGATCCTGTTCCTGAACTTCCTGACGCTGCTCTTCTTCCGCAACGCGGTCGGGTGGGGAACGCAGGAGGCGGAGCGGCGCTCGGACTCGATCCTCCGCCAGCTCGCGCTGCCGGCCGCGCACGCGGAGGGCGGCGAGGAGGCCGCCCAGATCGGGGTGCTCGAGCCGGACGTCGTCTCGGTCGCGATCTACAACGCGCGCGGCCACCGGACACAGGCGTTCGGCCGCGGGTCGTCCGAGGCGCCGCTCATCCTGACGGGGTTTCGGCCCGCCGCGGGCCAGGTCGCCCACGAGTGGACGCCGCAGGGCGTCCTGCGCACGACGCTCGCCGCGGGCGAGCGGTTCTTCGTCCTGACATTGGATCCCGGCGCGGGCCAGGCGCTCCGCGACTACGCGCGCAAGCTCTCCCTCTTCGTGCCGCTCGCGGCGGCGGCGCTCGTGGTGCTGGCCGCGTTCTACCTGCGCTCGCTGCTCGCGCCCTACGACCGCCTGCTCGAGGCCGCGGGCGACGCTCCCGCGAACTTCCGCGAGCCGCAGCACGGCGACGAGCGCGACTTCCTGATCGCGCGCTTCGAGAGCACGATCGCGGCGCTGCGCGAGAAGGAGAAGGAGCTCGAGCGTCTGGCCCGCCGCGAGAAGGAGCGCGCCGACGACCTCGAGACGGCGGCGCGGACGCTCTCCCGCAACCTCCCGACGGGACTCCTGTCGGTGGACCCCGAGGGACGCGTCGTCGAGCTGAACGAGGCCGGCCGCGAGATCCTGCGGCTCTCCCGCGACTCCCGCGGCGAGACCTTCGGCGAGGTCCTCGCCGGGGCGCCGGACTTCCGCGTCCTGCTCGGCGAGGTCCTCGAGCAGCGCGTCGTCGCGGGCCGGCGCGAGGTCCACTGGAGCCAGGCGGGAGAGCCCGAGCGCATCATCGGCGTGACGGCGACGCCGGCGCAGGGCGCGGACGGCCGCTTCCTCGGCGCGGTCGCCCTCTTCTCGGACCTGACCGAGATCCGCCGCCTCGAGGGCCGCGTCGCTCTGGTCCGACACCTCGCCGACCTCGGGCAGGTCTCGGCCGGCGCCGCGCACGAGTTCCGCAACGCCGCCGCCGCCATCGACGGGTTCGCGGACCTCGCCCTGCGCTCGAACGACCCGTCCCGCTCCGCGGAGTACGTGCGGGCGATCCGGCAGGAAGCGCAGGAGATGAGCCGCGTCACGAGCGACTTCCTGCTCTTCGCGAAGCCCGAGGGCTTCGTGCCCGAGCCCGTGGACCTCGCGGCGGTCGCGGAGGCCGCCGCCTCGGAGACCGAGCGGTCGTATCCCGGGGTGGCGGTGGCCCGGGCGGGCGACCTCTCGGCGGAGGTCTCCGGCTCCGCGCTCCTCCTGCGGCGCGCGATCGTCAACCTGCTGCGGAACGCGGTCGAGGCGACCCCCGCGGACCGCCGCGGCCTTCCCGAGGCGGTCGCGCTCTGGGGAGCGCGCGGGCCCCGCGAGGTCAAGCTCTCGGTGGGCGACCGCGGCGCCGGCGTCGCTCCCGGCGAGCGCGAGAAGATCTTCCTGCCGTTCTTCTCCTCGAAGCCCGGAGGCTCCGGCTTCGGCCTCGCGATCGTCGCCCGGATCGCGGAGCTCCACGGCGGGACCGTGGACGTGACCGAGCGCGAGGGAGGCGGGGCGGTGTTTACCCTGAGGCTGCCGGTGAGGAAGTCGGAGGCTTGACGCCCTTCATCGTGGCGAGGAAGCTCTTGAAGCTCTCCTTGTCGATCGCGCGCTCGAGGGCCTCGTCGCCCTCGACGACGCCGTTCCTGACGAGGTCGGTCAGCGACTGATCCATCGAGATCATCCCCTTCGACTTCCCGGTCTGGATCTGGTTGTTGATGTTGGCGGTCTTGCCCTCGCGGATGGCGTTCGAGAGGGCCGTCGATCCGAGAAGGATCTCGAAGGCCGGGACGCGGCCGCCGCCCTTCTTGCGCAGGAGCTGCTGGGCCACCACGCCTCGAAGCACTTCGGACAGCACGATGCGGACCTGCTCCTGCTCCTGGGCGGGGAAGGCGTCGATGATCCGGTCGACGGCCTTCGCCGCCGAGTTGGTGTGCACCGTGGCGTAGACCGCGAGCCCCGTCTCCGCCGCGGTCAGCGCCATGCGCATCGTCTCGAGGTCGCGCATCTCGCCGACGAGGAGGGCGTCGGGATCCTCGCGGATCGCGGCCTTGACGCCCTCCGCGAAGCTCGGGACGTCGGGGCCGATCTCGCGCTGCGTGAAGACCGCCTTGTCGTTGGTGTGGATGAACTCGATCGGATCCTCGATCGTGATCACGTGGTGGGCGAGCCGCTTGTTGATCCGGTCGAGGACCGCCGCGAGCGACGTGGACTTGCCGCTGCCGGTCGGCCCGGACACGAGGATCAGCCCGCGCTGGACCGCGTAGAGTCCCGCCACGGGCGCCGGCAGGTTCAGGTCCTCCGCCGTCGGCACGCGCGAGGGAATCAGACGGAAGACCGCCGCCGAGCCGCGCTCCTGCTGCAGGAGGTTGACGCGGAAGCGCGCCTCCTGTCCCATCTGGTAGGCGAAGTCGACGTCGCCGGATTCCTGGAACGCCTTCCACAGCTGCGGCGGCGTGATGGGCCCGAGCAGGTTGTAGAAATCGCCCTCGGAGAGCACGCGGTAGCGCATCCGCTCGAGCTCGCCGTCCAGCCGGATGATCGGGGGCGAGCCGACCGAGAGATGCAGGTCCGAGCCCGAGCGCTTGGGCAGGATCGCGAGGAAGCGGTCGATGCGGTTGCCGGTGGCCGTGGACGCGGGGGAGAGCGCGTCGTCCGGACCGGGGCCGGGGGCGGGGGGTCTCGAGGCAGCCGGAGTGCTCACGCGGTCGCTCCTTCCTCGGCCTGCAGGAACGGCTCGAGGGCCTCCTTGCGCGACGCCCGGTCGTAGGCGACGCGCGGATCGATCATGCCCTCCTGCACGAGCTGAAGGAGGGCGCCGTCCATCAGGACCATCCCGGCGGCCGCCCCCGTCTGGATCGCGGTCGGGATCTGGAACGACTTGGAGTCGCGGATCAGCCCGGCGACGTTGGGCGTGTTGCGCAGGATCTCGTACGCGGCGACGCGGCCGAGCCCGTCGCGCCGCGGCAGGAGCGTCTGCGAGATCACCGCCTTCAGCGAGTCCGAGACCATCATGCGGATCTGGCCCTGCTGGTCGGGCGGGAACGCGTTGATGATGCGGTCGACCGTGGACGACGCGGTCGTCGTGTGGAGCGTCGCCAGCACGAGGTGGCCCGTCTCGCTCGCCGTGATCGCGAGCGAGATCGTCTCGAGGTCGCGCATCTCGCCGACCAGGATGACGTCGGGGTCCTCACGCAACGACTGGCGGAGCGCCTTCGCGAACGAGCGCGAGTGCGACGGGATCTCGCGCTGGTTGACCAGCGACTCCTTGTTCGTGTGCACGTACTCGATCGGATCCTCGACCGTCAGGATGTGGCCGCGCTGCGTCTCGTTGATGCGGTCGACGAGCGCCGCGAGGGTCGTGGTCTTGCCGCAGCCCGCGGGCCCGGTCACGAGGATCAGGCCCTGCGAGTAGGTCGTGATCTCCCAGAGGCTCTCGGGCAGGCGGATGTCGGTCAGGTTCGGGATCTCGTAGGGCACCAGCCGGAACACCGCGGCGGGGCCCTTGCGCTGGTGGAAGAGGTTCGTGCGGAAGCGCCCGAGCTCGCCGTCCTTGTGGCAGAAGTCGAGCTGGCGCTTCTCGGAGAGGCGCTCCCTCCGGCCCTCGCCGAGGAGCGGCTCGAGCCACTCCCGGACCTGCTCGAGCGTGGACGGAGGCATCGGCAGCGGGCCGAGCCGCCCGTGCACGCGCATCTGGGGAACGGTCCCCGTCGCGAGGTGCAGGTCCGAGGCGTTGACGGCGCGGGCGTGGCGGAGGAGGTCGGTGAGCGTGGGGCTCGGGTTCGCGGCGAAGTCGTGCGCCGCGAACGTCCGGCCGGCCTGCGTCTCCGCGCCCCCCTTGCCGCTGCGCTGCGCCGCGATCCGGGCGGCCTTCTCCTGGATCAGCGGGTCGGGATCCTTCTCGGCGATGCTCGAGAGCAGCGGCGGGACCCGCGGGTCGTCGATCTTGCCGAACGCATCCAGGATCTCGAGCCGCAGCTCCTTCTGCGTCTTGGCCTGCTTGTACGCCTCGAGCAGCCCCGGCAGCGCCTTGGGGCTTCCCCAGATGCCCAGCGCCCCCGCGGCGGACAGGCAGGACTCGGGGTTCTGCAGCATCTTGAGCAGGTGCGGCAGGGCGATCTCGTGCTTGATCTCGGCGAGCGCCAGCGCGGCCCGGTCGCGCAGCCACCAGTCGTCGTCGGTCAGGAACTGGATGCAGTGGGGAACGGCCTCCGGCGCACGGATCGTCACGGCGATCGAGACGGCGAGCGCCTTCTCGACGGGATCGTCCGAGTGTGCGCGGTCCAGGAAGGCCTTGATGAACTCCGGGCCGAGCTCCCGCAGGGCATCCACGGCCCGGTCCTTGGCCGGCCCGTAGGTCGTGCGGAACGTGCGCAGGAACGACTCCGCGATCTTGTGGGGCTCCTGGGTCCCGATGATGCGCGAGGCGAGCGTGCGGACCTTGGGATTGGCGTCCGAGAGCAGCGGCAGGACCTCGTCGTTCCAGCTGTTGCTCTTCGCGAGCAGGGGCCCGAGGGCCGCGATGGCCGCGTCCTGGATGCGATGGGAGTCGTTGCGGCAGTGCTTGAGCAGCGGCGCGACCTGCGTCTCGTTCGGGTGCTTGAGCAGGACCTGGATCGCGCGGAAGCGGATGTCCTCGTCGTCGTCGTCCAGCGCCTGCAACGCCATCGCGCCCACGCGCGGAGAGTCCGTGGCCTCGACGATCGCGAACGCCTTCTTGCGGACCGGGGCCGCGTTGTTGGGGGTCAGCGCCTTCGCGATCCACGGCAGCGCCTTCTCGTTGGGCGCGCGTTTCAGGTAGTCCAGCGCGGCGTGGACCACGACGGGGTCCGGGTTCTCGAGGAAGTCCTTGAGGCGGTCGACGAACGTGCCCCCCGCCAGCTGCTCGAGGGACTGCATCGACTGGCGCCGGACGGCCTCGGTCTTGGACGCCAGGAAGGGAAAGAGGGCCGCGGAGGACTCCTCGTACGGAAACTTCTTGAGCATCGCGAGGCCGCCCTGCCGCAGGCCGACGTCGGCCTCGACGGCGAGCCACGCCACGTCCTCGGCGCCGAGGTCCTTGATCGCGGCGAGCGAGCGCAGGATCTCGTCGCGCTCGGACTCGGTCTTCCACTTGCGGGCGCGCAGCGCGGCGAGGAAGCCTTCGGCCGCGAGCGCCCTTCGCTTAACGGGCCACATGGGTGATCAACTGGATTCAGTGTAGGGATCGACGCGGCGAGAGTGAAGCCGGAAGTTGGAGGTCTTTGGAGCCGGAAAGCCGGCGCGCGGACGATCGTGTGAGAAAGATCACCGCGCGCGATCGCGACGCGGGAAGTCGTCGACTTCGGGGCCGCGCGGGTCTAAAATTACGGGCATCGAACCCCAAGCGATCGCTCGGCAGAGCCCCGCAAAACGGGGCGATTCGTCTGTTACCGCCGGTAACGAAGTGCCGGCGGTTTTGTATTCGGCGAGGGAGGGGTGAAGTTGCTAAACCACGAGATCGAGAGGAGTTGCCGAAGAGCCGGGCCTTTGGGCACAGGAATCGCTTCAGGTGGCACCTCAATGGTCCAGTCTGCGTCTCTTCTGCGAAGCCGCGGCTTCAGCCTGCTGGAGCTGCTGGTGGTCCTCGCCATCCTGGCGTTGATGACGGCCGTCGGCATTCCGTGGTTCATGAAGCTTTCGCAGCGGCAGGCTCTCAAGGCCGCGGCTCGCGAGATCGAGACTACGCTCGCGGCGGCGCGCATGACCGCGGTCAAGCGCAACGCGCCGGTCTCCGTCGTAATCCTGTCCCTGACGCCGCCGATCTCGTTCCAGACGATCGAGCCCGCGCCGCCGGCTCCCACGCCGACCATCCCTCCGAGATCGGTGGTCCTCAACGCGAACGCCGTCCGCTTCTTCGCGACGCCCGCGGCGACCGGCGGCACGATCACGTTCGGCGGAGACGGAAGGCTGGCCACGCCCCCGCCGCTGCCCACGCCCGCCATCCGCATGATCGTGGAGGGGCCCGCCAACGGCACCGTCCGCAACCAGATCCAGATCGACACCACGAGGGGTGGCGCCGTCAGGATCATCACTCCGGTGGACTGGCAATGACGAAGAACTCCTGCGCTCCGCGCCGCCGGCGTGCGGCGGGGGCGTCCTGCGCTCCGCGCCGCCGGCCCGAAGCCGGCGTTACGCTCGTCGAGCTCCTGATCGCGACGTTCCTGCTCGCGCTCATCCTGCTCGCGATCGCGCCGCTCTTCATCACGAGCGTCAAGTCGAACTACGCCGCCAACGAGTACACCAGCATCCACAACATCGCGCGCGACCGGCTCGAGCAGCTCATGAGCCTGCCGTTCAACGATCCCCAGCTCGCTCCCACGACCGGCACGGCGAACGACCTGCCGTCGAACCTGCCGGATCCGGCGACGGGCGTGCCGTCCGCGACCTCGCCGCGCAACACGCTCTCCGTGACCTACGCGGTCACGAACTTCACGGAGACGGCGCCTCCCACGGGCAGCAAGTGGATCTTCACCGCGGTGCCCGCGGGCTCCGGGTGGGACTTCAAGCGCATCGACGTGACGGTCACGTCGAGCTCCTTCAACACGCCGAGCGGGCTGGGCATCGGAGCGCGGACGGCTCGCGTGAGCGGGTTCATCCGCAACCCGAGCCCGGGACTCCCATGAGCACGATGAGAACTCTCGTCCCCCGCCGTCTCTCGGAACGCGGCTTCACGCGTCGCGCGGAACGCGGCTTCACGCGCCGCGCGGAACGCGGCTTCACTCTCGTCGAGATGATCGTCGTCACCCTGCTCCTGCTCATCGCGATGCTCGGGCTGCTCGCCGTCTTCGACGCGAGCGCGCGGATCAACAAGAGCGAGACCGACGTGGCCGACGCCCAGGGCGCCGTGCGCTACGGCATCTATCAGATGACGAGCGCCATCCGCATGGCGGGCGCCGGCGGGCTCTTCCTGACGCAGGCGGTGCTCAACGAGAAGCCGACGGGAGCCACCGGCATCACCGTCGCGGGCGGCAACTCCTACAACAACGTCGCCGCGGGGACGAAGATCACGGACTCCCTGACCGGCACCGACATCCTGGTCCGGCCGGGGACCGACATGATCGAGATCCGCGGGGTCATCAAGTCCCCGCTCCTCGCCTTCGACCACCAGAGCGGCTGCTCGGCCGGCTGCGTCACCGCCGGCGAGACGATCCTGGTCCTCCCGGTCGCGGGCGACACCACGATTGGCCAGGTCGTCAACGACGACGTCGCGCAGCGCCCGCAGTTCGCCGCGATCGACGCCTACACCTCCAGCATCACGGGCGTTGCCAACTCGATGTTCGTGATCATGGCCGACGGCGTGACCGACCTGCACGTCGGCTGCTCCGATCCCAACCCCGCGGGCGTCCAGCGCTATCCGCAGCCGGCCTACAACGTCGGCCGTCTCGTGGCTCCCACGAACCTGCAGGCTGCGGGAGGGCCGCCGCTCGACGCGCGCGTGTTCAGCGCCGCGGCGGACTTCACCGACGGGCAGGCCGAGCGGATCAACTCGGAGCTGCCCTCCGACGGGCCGCTGCCCCCGACTCCGATCCAGACCGCGCACCGCGTCGGCGTGCTCGACGACATCATCTACTTCATCGCGATGCTGCCGACGACGGGCCCCAACGCGGATCCCCAGGGACTGCACCCGTACCTCGCCCAGGGCATCCGCCGCGGCAACAAGTTCGAGGTGACTCCGCTCGCCGACGACGTCGAGGATCTCCAGATCGCGTACGGCATCGACACGACGGACCCCGCGGGCACGGGCCCCGCCGACAACGCCATCACGCGAACGAGCCCGACGAACCCCCCGTTCGATACGGACACGAACGCGTCGATCGCGGCGGGCGACGACGAGTGGCGTCCGAACGTCGCCGGGGAAGCGGTTCCCGCGGCCTCCGAGTTCCAGAGCGCTCCGACGCCGCTCGGCGGCCACACCGGCATTCCGCCCGCGGCGCACTGCCCGCGCCTCCACGCGGTGATGCTGTCGCTGCTGGCGAAGGCGCACGACTCCGATCCGACCTACAAGGGACCGGCGGCGTCCGGCTACGTCCTCATGGACGTCCCGCTCTCCGGCGGTGTCCCGGTGACGGCGGTGACCGGACGGTACCGCCGCCGCGTCCAGACGCTTCGCGTCAATCTGCGCAACTACGCCTTCCAGGGGTGATGACGATGCGAGACCGCCGCAACGAACGAGGAGCCGCGCTGGTGCTGGCGATTCTGGTGCTGTCGATTCTGACGGTCATCGGCATCGCCCTGATGCTGATCACCTCGACCGAGTCGCGCATCGCGGCCAACGAGTGGTCCGTCAACCGGGGCTTCTACGCGGCGGACGCGGGCGTCCGGTGGGGAACGATCCAGCTCAACAACCCGCAGGCCTTCCTCACCCGCCAGGAGTTCGTTCCGCTGGGCGGCGGGGTCAACCTGTTCGGCAACGTGCTGTTCGGGATGTCGGGCAACCGGTTCCAGCAGGGGATCGGGTTCCTGACGGCCGACGACATCACGGTCCGCGTCACCAACCCCGGCCGCCTCGGACGGCGGCCTTACCGCGGAGGCATCCTGAACGAGGAGGGCGAGCGCGCCCAGTACATGTACTCGTACGAGGTGCGCTCGGCGGGAGCCTCGGATCTCAACTTCGTCGCGTATTCGAAGGCCCTCGTGGCCGACGTGGAGGTCGGGCCGCTTCCGGCCCGGCTGCCTTACTGAGGCCAGGGTTAGGGTGAGGAGAGTCCCATGACACCAGGACAGATCCCCGGCATGCCCCGATCGCGAGGACTCGTGGGATGGGTGAGCCGCCACCGGGCGGCGGTCACCTTCCTGCTGATGTACCTCATGGCCTCGCCGGCCATGCCGGACGACCGGCAGCTGCTGCAGGCCAACGCCGGAGCGAAGGCGTGGGTGCTCCTGATCCTGGACTCCTCGACGTCGATGAACGACGAGTTCTCCGACACCTACCGTCTCCCGGCCTACATGGACGACTTCGTGTACGTGCAGAACTCGGCGGCCGTGGGCCCGGTCTCCTACGGGTCCAAGCTGGGCATCGCCAAGAGCGTGCTTCGCGACGTGATCGCGAAGTCCGCCACCGGCACCGGCATCAACTGGGCCTTCTCCTACTACCGCAACCCGAAGCAGGCCATCGGCCCCTCGAACCAGGACGCCAACCTCGATCCGATCGGCGGCGCGTTGAAGACCGGCGACGCGATGGAAAACGGCGGCATGGAGTGGCTGTACCTGTCGCAGTGCGTCTCGAACGTCGCCGGCGCCTGCAACGGCGGAACGGTCGCGGGCGCCGGCTACACGTCGGCCGAGTACCCGGACCTGCAGGAAGGACGGTTCCTGCAGTTCGGGCACAAGGTCATGCACAACTACTTCCTGGATTCGCGTCCGCCCTTCGTCGACAACAACCCGGGGACCGGGACCTGGCGCGGCGCCTTCGGACCGCACGGCCTCTCGGGGAGCAACCGCGGAACGGTGATCTACCGCAACACGAACGCGGTCGACGGCAGCGGCAATCCGTTCGAAGTCCGGATGAACATCGTCACCGGCAACTACGGTGACCCCTTCATGGTCGTGAAGCTCGAGAAGTGGGGCCCGCCCGCGGTTCCCACGGCCACGGTCACGGCGACTCCGACGGTCACGGCGACGGCCACGGTCACGCAGACCCCGACCATCACCAAGACCGCCACGCAGACCAAGACCGTGACCCCGACCAAGACGGTCACCCCCACCAAGACGATCACGAACACGCCGATCAACACCAACACGCCTTCGAAGACGCCGACGACCACGGTGACGTCGACCCCGGTGACTCCCAGCAAGACGCCGACGACCACGAACACGCCCACGATCACGCACACGCTGACCGTCACGCAGACGTTCACCAAGACGACGACGCCGTCGCCGACGAACACGGCGACTCAGACCCTCACGCCCAGCAAGACCAACACGCCCACGACGACGTTCACGCCGAGCAACACCAAGACCCCGACGGTGACGTTCACGGTCACGCAGACGCCGACGAAGACGCTGACGCCGACGCTGACTCTGACGCCGACGAAGACGCCGACGCCGACGATCACGCAGACGCCGACGAACACCCTGACGCCGTCCAAGACGAACACGCCGACTCAGACGTTCACGCCGAGCAACACGAAGACGCCGACGGCGACGAAGACGATCACGCAGACGCCGACCATCACGAACACGCCGACGAAGACGTCGACGCCGACGATCACGCTGACGCCGTCCAAGACCAACACGCCGACGAACACGGCGACCAAGACCCTCACGCCGGTGCCGCCGACGGTGACCAATACCCGCACGAACACGCCGGTGCCGCCGACGGCGACGAACACGTCGACCCCGACCAACACGCCGATTCCGCCGACGTCGACGAGCACCAAGACGCCCGTCAATACGCCGACGTCGACGAAGACGGTGGCGCCCAGCAAGACGCCGACGCAGACGCGCACGGCGACGCAGACGCCCACGAAGACGCGGACGCCGACCATCACGAACACGCCGGGCCCGGCCACCGCGACGCCCACGCAGACGCCTCAGCCCGAAGGAATGATGCCGGCCGGAAGCATTCTTCCGGCGATCGCCAACTGGTACGCGCCGGCCGTCCGCGGCCTCCTGGCCATGGTGCCGCCGCCCCCTCCGCCGCTGCCGCCGACCGGCCCCTGCCCCGGAATCTCGGGCCTGGCCGGCACGAAGGCGTCCTGCGCGCCGTGCCCGTACGACGCGACCCTCTTCTGCGCGTTCTTCGACGCCAACGGAAACGGCGTCAAGGATGCGGGCGAAGTGGGCCCCGGCGATCAGCCCCCTCCGGGCAACAACTTCTACGTGCTGCCGGCCAACCTGCGCGGCTTCGACGACCCGCAGGCGGATCCGGATCCGACCTACGTCAACCTGAACCAGACGATCCGCGTGAAGTACCAGCGCGGAGACCTCTACGCGCTGCCGCAGGCCGACGGCCCCCATGCGTACGACACGAACAACAACGGCAACCCGCCGTGGGGCTCGTGCATGACCGTGGTCGCCCGCGGCTGCCCGGTCGCTCCGGACGGCGACGCCGACCAGATCGCGGATGCTCTGCCCGACCGGCACAACAAGGGCATGTACGCGGCGGTGCACGACAAGCAGCCCGTCGGCTACCGGCCCAACCAGCAGTTCCCGTTCGACGCGTTCGCCGGAAAGTCGTGTCCGCTCGACCTCCCGTCGTGCGATCCGTTCACGACGGGCGAGGACTGCGGCGGCTTCGCGCACTTCGGCGACTTCACGTCCAACAACGGCACGATGTATTCGGGTTCCGCTCCGCAGTCCCTGGGCGGTCCGGGCGGGTCGCCGTATCAGCTGGACGAGCCGCCGGCCAAGGACAAGTGGCCGGTCGTCCCGTTCGCGCGCGACTGGCCGCCGTACGACGCCGGCTCGGGCGCCGACTTCCCGAACCCCGGCCCGAGCTCGTCCGAGGCGATCCGCCGGCTGCTGCGGTTCGTGTCTTCCATCGTGACGTACAACTCGGCGGCGCCGGTGACCTCGGCCTACACCCTGGCGGAGTACTCGACCGAGATCGTGACCACGGCGCCGACGACGCCTCTCGCGGGCGCTCTCGAGGACGCCTACGAGTACTTCGAGCAGAGCGTCTTCCCGACCACCGGTGTCCAGGACCCGGCGATCGACTGCCGCAACTACATCGTCGTGTACATCACCGACGGCAAGGACGAGTGCAACTCGGATCCGTGCGTCGGTGGACGCCGCGGCGGCGGCGCGGCAGGCGACCTCGGCACGATCCCGCTGCCGCAGAGCGATCCGACGCTACTGGGCATCGGTAGCCGCCAGGTCGCGCACAACGCCGACAACAGCATTCGCGTCACCGGCATCCCCGTCAAGATCGTGGCGATGGCCAACGAGAGCTCGCCGTTCTTCCCGACTCTGCAGTGCATCGCCAACGCGGATCCCCAGGGACAGGGCGAGGTGTTCCTGGCGTCCAACCGCGACCAGCTCGAGGCGGCCCTCGAGACGATCCTGAACTTCAAACGGGACGCGAACTCCTTCGTCGCGCCGGCCGTCCCGGCGTTCGCGTCGGCGTCCGGCGCTCAGACCGCGGCGATCGGCGCCGTCATCCCGTCCCACGAGAACGCCGGCGGCGTGCTGTCGTCCTGGTCGATCTGGAGCGGGTCGCTCAAGGCCTACAAGCTCGACAGCAACGGCCTGATCCCGGTCGTCACCGGGGTGCCGAATACGCCGACGCCGGTGCCGACGGGCGCTCCGACTCCCGTCCCGACCGTTCCGACTCCTGCCACCCAATACCCGGAGGAATCGAATCCCGACGACGCGGATGAGACTCTCCGCAAGCCGGTCTGGAACGCCGCGCGCGTCCTGGGCTACACCGATCCGGTCAAGACGCTGACCGGCGGCACCAACGCGGTTGCGGCCGGAGGCGGCGCCGGGATCATCAACGTCTGGCAGGGCCGGAAGATGGTCTTCGTCCGCGACACGGCGGGCTCGGGCAGCGTGCCGATGACGCGGGAGAATTTCGTCCCGAACACGGGAACGTGCACGGGAACCTCTTCCGGCAACTGCTTCGCCGATCTCATGCAATACATGGGTTTCGCGGGAACCAGCGGGGCCGAGGTCAAGACCGCGACGCTGACCGTGAAGTTCCTCCGCGGCGGCGAGGTGAACGCCCTCACCGCGAACGGAATCGGACGCGATCAGATCCTGAACCAGGTCAAGCCCGGCTCGATCCCCAAGATCGACCCGGCGACGAGCCCGCAATTCTCGTACTACTACCAGGACGACATTCCGCCGCCGGGGAATCCGCCGCAGCTCGGCAATCCGACCGACGGCGGATCCTCGCCTCCGGGCTACCCGCACCGGCTGGGCGACATCTTCCACTCGGAGGCGATCGTGGTCGAGCCGCCGCGGTACTTCCAGTACCTCTCGGCGAACCTCACGCCCGCGGGCACGACGACGCCGCAGCCCTATCTCGACTTCACGGCGCGCCACGCGAAGCGCCGGCGGGTCATCTACGCCGGCTCCAACGACGGATTCCTGCACGGGTTCGACGCGGGCGTCTACAACGGCGACACGACGAACCTGCCCGGCACCTTCGACCTCGGCTCCGGACGCGAGCTCTTCGCGTACACGCCGCGGTCGTCGTTCAACGGCGGCAAGTTCATGTCGCTGCTCGACTTCTCGCCGCAGCCGCAGTACTTCGTGGACGGCTCGATGGGTCATGCCGACGTCTTCATCGATCCGGAGTTCAACGGCGCCGCGGGCCCCGATCCGACCGAGCGCGTCTGGAGAACGGTGCTCGTGGGCGGTCTGCGCCAGGGCGGCTCGGGCTACTACGCCCTCGACGTCACGCAGCCGGACGACATCGACGAGACCAAGACCAACCCGACCTACGGCGAGATGACCGGTCCGAAGACGAGCTCTCCCGGCTGCCTCGACGGCACGGGCTCGAGCTGCACCGCCGGCGCGACCAGCAACCGCCAGTACCCGGCGGTCCTCTGGGAGTTCGGCGATCCGCCGCTCTGGCCGAGCGCCGGCACGATCGCCCCGTGCAGCGACGGCTGCGGCGCCGGCCCCGGCGGCCTGCCCGCGCCGGCCCTCGGCGAGACCTGGTCCCGTCCCGTGATCGGGCGCATCAAGGTCGTCACCGACCCGGTCGCCGGGACCTTCGACGACAAGTACGTCGCGTTCTTCGGCGGCGGCTTCGACCCCAGCCTCGACGTCGCCGATGATCCGGTGGACACGACCGTCGGCCGCGCCTTCTACATGGTGGACGTCGAGACGGGCAACATCCTGTTCAAGACCTCCGAGGGAGTCGACGGCAACGGCAACGTCATCAACTTCGGGCCGATGCCCGCGGCGCCCGCGGCCGCCGACTACAACGACGACGGCTACATCGACGTGGTCTACATCGGCGACGTGCGCGGGCACATGTGGCGGATCGACGTCACGCCCGACACGTCCGCGCCTCGCGGCCTGCTGGATCCGGGCGACGGCCAGCTGCACGGCTACGTGCCGTTCGAGCTCTTCGACACGTGCCGCGACGTCAATCCCATCTTCCAGAAGACGCCGCCGAAGACGGGCCTCAACTGCGTGCAGCCCATCTTCTACGAGCCCGGCATCGTCTACCTGGGCGGCGCGAGCGCTCCGCCGGCTCTGGGCATCGCGTTCGGCACGGGCGACCGCTCGTCCCTGACGCGATCGGCCCCGAGCGACGGCGGGACGAACTTCGAGAGGAACGGCTTCTACTACGTGATCGACGGCGGCTCGAGCGCGGTGACGATGGGCCGGAACGACCTGATCGATCTCACGCTCGTGGCCAATGGCGGAACGAACCCGTGCCAGCCGTACGATCCGGCGGTCTGCGGCCTCACGGGCTTCGCCCTCGACTTCGACACGCCCAAGGAGAAGGCCACGACGACGGTCTTCTCGACCCTGGGCGAGCTGTCCCTCCTGACGTACACGCCGGACTCGCCGAGCGCGTGCGCCACCAACGGCAACTCGTTCCGGTACCGGTTCTTCTACCTGACGGGTCAGCCGGGTTACACGACGACCTCCGACTACGGCGGCTACAAGGAATCCATCAGCCCCCATTTCGCCTCGGCCGGCCAGTCGGTGGCCCCCAACGGCGATATAATCGACACGATCTTGTACTCGCAGGGAATCCGTCAGGACGTGACCCCGGCGTCGATCCAGACGATCCAGCAGAACTGGAAGGAACAGCAATGACCTCTCTCCGCATGGGCCTCGCCGCCGCTTTCCTCGCGGTCCTGGCGGCGACGGCCCTTGCGGCGGAGGGAGACGTCGTCGTCCTCAAGGGCGGCGCCGTCATCCCGCTCAAGGAGCCGTGGGTGCGCAAGGGCAACACGGCCTACCTGAAGAAGACCGACGGGACGATCCTGTCGGTGTCCGTCTCCGAGATCGACCGGGATGCCACGGCTGCCGCGCGCGCGAAACGGGCGTCGCCTCCGCCCGCGCCGGCCGACGCCCAGGCGCAGGCCCCCGCGACGCCCGCCGATGCCGCTCGGGCCAAGGAGGATGTGCCGAAGGCCCGGGTCCGGATCACCGACTCGGACGTCTCGCACCCGATGGACCTCGGCGACCCGGCCGTGGCCGGGAAGGACGACAAGGCCGGCAAGGAACTGGCTCCGGGCTCCGCCCGCGTCGAGATCTCGACCTACGACCAGAAGAAGGAAGGCGACGCGCTGATCGTGTCCGGCAAGCTGCGCAACCCGACCCAGGAGCTCGCCGAGAACGTCCACCTCAACGTGATCATCCTGGATCCGAAGGGCGAGCAGATCGAGTCCGGTGCCGCCTCGCTCTCGAACGGCGAGATCGATCCCGGCAGCGAGGTCGATTTCCTGGTCAAGATCCCGATCGGCGACAAGACGCCCGGAACCCTGCGATTCGCGCCGACCTGGACCCTTCCGAAGCCGGCGCCGCCGGCGAAGGGTGCCAGGCCCGCGAAGGCCCCGGTGCCCAACCAGGCGCGCGCCTCGAACCCCTGAACCGGCCGCTGCGCTCGTCGCTGCGCGCGTCTCCCGCCTTGGCAAAATCCAAAATCCAAAATTCAAAATCTAAAATGTGGTCATGCCGCGCATCCTGATCGTCGAGGACAAGGGTTCGCTGCGCGTGGTGCTCGAGGAGATGCTCAAGGCCGAGGGTCTGGACGTGACGGGCGTCGAGACGGGCTCCCAGGCGGTCGAGAAGCTCCGCGCGGGCGAGCGCTTCGACCTGGTCCTCACGGACTGGAAGCTGCCGGGAGCGAACGGCCTCGCGGTCCTCGACGCGGCGATCGAGGCCGACCCGAACCTTCCCGTCCTCATGATGACGGCGTTCGGCTCGATCGAGACGGCGGTCGAGGCCATGAAGCACGGCGCCGAGGACTTCATCACGAAGCCCGTCGATCCGGACCTGCTGCGGCTGATGGTCAAGCGCTGCATCGAGCGGCGCAGCCGATCCCGCCAGTCGCTGCTCTTCGCGGAGGCCCAGTCGCGCTTCCTGCCGTCGATCGTGGGCGACTCGCCGGCGATCCGCGCCGTGCGGGCCGAGACCGAGCGCGTGGCGGCCACGGACGCGACCGTGCTGCTCGAGGGAGAGAGCGGCACCGGCAAGGAGCTGTTCGCGCGGGCGATCCACGCGCTCTCCTCGCGCCGCGCGGCGCCGTTCATCGCGATCAACTGCGCGGCGATCCCGGAGACGCTGCTCGAGAGCGAGCTGTTCGGCCACGAGCGCGGCTCGTTCACGGGGGCCTCCGCGCGGCGACTCGGCAAGTTCGAGCTCTGCGACACCGGAACGCTCTTCCTCGACGAGATCGGCGAGCTCACGCCCGCGACGCAGGGCAAGCTCCTGCGGGTGCTCCAGGAGAAGTCCTTCCATCGCGTGGGCGGCACGGTCCCGATCACGGTGGACGTCCGCATCATCGCGGCGTCGAACCGCCCGCTCGACAGGCTCGTGGCCCAGGGCGCGTTCCGCGAGGATCTCTACTACCGCGTGCGCGTGTTTCCGATCCGCATCCCCGCCCTGCGGCAGCGGCCCGAGGACGTCGATCCGCTCATCGACTGGTACCTCGAGCACCTTCCGCCGGAGCTCGGCAAGAAGCCCGTCCGCCTGAGCGACGGCGCCCGTCAGCGCCTGCACGCCTACGACTGGCCGGGCAACGTGCGCGAGCTGCGCAATTGCCTCGAGCGCGCCATCATCCTCTGCGACGAGGAGGGGATCGGCGAGGAGCACCTGCGGCTGGGCTCGGAGACGGCGGCCGCCGGCTCACCCGATGCGTCACGCGAGGAGACGCTCGGGCAGGCGCGCGAGCGGGGAGGACAGGCCGCGGAGCGGCTCTGGCTCGTGCGGCTGATCGAGAAGGCGCGCGGGGATCGAACCGCGGCCGCCGCGGCGGCCGGTCTCTCGGCGCGGCGCTTCGAGGCGAAGCTCCGCGAGCACGGTCTCGAGGATCTATGAGTTATCAGTCATCAGTTGTCAGTTCACAGTTACCGAAACCGAAGACTGAGAACTGAGGACTGAGAACTGAGAACTGAGAACTGAGAACTACTCGGGCTGCGCGGTGGGAACGGAGACGCCGGGCCTGACGGTGTAGGTCGGCTGCGGGGTCGGGTAGTTGTACGTGATCGGCGTGTGGGCGCCCCGCCGTCCGCCGCCGGGCTGCTCCTTCTTCTTGCACGCGGTCGCGCGCCACGCGAGCAGGACGAGCAGGAGAGCGAGGGGCCAGAACGCCCGCAGCAGCGGTAAGCGCGTCCGATTTTCCGGCATGCGGAATTATCGCACGCGCGTCCGCGTCACCGCGCGCCCGCGACGCCTGCAAGCGCGGCCGCGACCAGCGCGTCCTCCGCGGGCAGGATCGATCGCAGGTCGAGGAGGACGCGGTCCCGTTCCACGCGTCCCACCACCGGCGGCGAGCCGGCACGCAGGAGCGCGAGGAGCGCGTCCGCCGATTGCGCCGCGCTCTCGAGGGCGAGCGCCCGCGAGGGAAAGAGCTTCTCGGGGCTCGTCCCGCCGCCGAACGCGGCGAGCGACGGCGCGAGCGCACCGGTGAGAGGCCCGGACGGCGGCAGCTCCTCGAGGAGGCGGCGGCCGCGCGCCTCGAGCTCCTCGACGGGAGCGGCCGCGGCCTCGTAGATCGGAAACTCCCGCCACGCGCCGGTCTTCCAGGCTCCGAGAGTCGCGGCCAGGGCCGCCAGCGCCAGCTTGTCGGGCCGGACGGCGCGGGCCACGGGGTGGGCGGCGGCGCGCGCGACCAGGTCCCCGCGGCCCACGAGGAATCCCGCCTGCGGCCCGGAGAAGAGCTTGTCCCCCGAGAAGCTGACGAGGTCGGCGCCGTCCGCGAGGCACTGCGCCACCGTGGCCTCGTCGGGCACGCCGAACTCGTCGAGCGGCACGACGCAGCCGGTGCCCTGGTCGTGGATCCACGGAGCTCCCGATTCGCGCGCGAGCGCGCGGAGCTCGGCGGCGGAGGGCCGCCTCACATAGCCGCGGATCTCGTAGTTGGAGGGATGCACCGAGAGGATCAGGGCGACCTCGGGTCCGAGGCCGCGCCGGTAGTCGTCGATCGTCGTGCGATTGGTCGTCCCGACTTCGCGCAGCCGCGCGCCCGACGCCTCGAGGATCTCGGGAATCTGAAACGATCCGCCGATCGCGACGAGCTCGCCGCGCGAGACGAGGACCTCGCGTCCCCGCGCCAGCGCGGCCAGCGCGAGCAGGACCGCGGACGCGTTGTTGTTGACGGCCAGGGCGTCCTCGCAGCCGAAGAGATCCCGCGCGAGGAAACGGACGTGGTCCTGCCTCTTGCCCCGCCCGCCCTCCTCGGGGTCGAACTCGAGCGAGCTGTAGCCCTCCGCGACGGCGTCGATCGCCTTCCGCGCCGCGGCCGGCAGCGGGGCGCGTCCCAGGTTGGTGTGCAGGAGCACGCCGGTGGCGTTGACGACGCGAATCAGGGAAGGAGAGAAGCGCTCGGCGAGAGCGGCGCCGGCGGCCTCGATCAGCCGCGCGGAGTCGGTGTGGCCGCGGGAGATCGCGCGCCGCAGCTCCTCCTTGAGCGCCTCGCGGCCGAACCGCAGAAGCAGCGGCGCGGCGGACGCCTCGTGCAGGAGCGCGTCCATCGACGGGGGATGGAGGGACGGGGCCGGCGGCGTCACGGTTCGTCCTCAGCGGCCGCTCGACGCGGCCGGAAGAGAGCAAGCGGCCGTTGAGCCAGATCCCCCGGCTCGGATCACGCTTCCCTCAGGGTTACCGGTACAAGAGACGCGAATCGATCCCACGTCACTCCCTTACTATAGGGGAGCGTGATCAAGAACCGGCAGCGCGTCGGGGGACCGCTTCGGGGGTCCGGTGGCTAACCCCAACCCGAACGTCGAACGCGACCTCCGGACGCTCGAAGAGGCCCTCCGCCGGCTCAACGCCGACGTCGACGCGTTCCTCTACGGTTCGACGTCCAAGCCGCCGATTCAGAACCGCAAGGCCGTCGAGGAGATGATCCGCCGGCTCAACGCCCTCGAGTCGCTGGCTTCCGCCGAGCGCTACCGCTTCACGACGCTGCAGGGCCGGTACGCGACCCTGATCGAGCGCTGGGAACGGCTCCAGGGGGAAAAGGAATCCGGCCGCCGGCCGGGCCTCTACGGGCACTTCGGCGAGGCGCCGGTTCCCCGGACGTCCGCGGCTCCGGCTCCGACACCTTCTACCGGGCCCAACGCGGCTCGCCCGGGCTCCGTACAAGAGGGGCGCGGAGCTGTCTCGGCCGAATCCGAGCGGCAGCTGTTCGAGCGGTATGTGGCCGCAAAGAAGTCCCGCGGGGAGGACGTGAGCGGGTATCGTCTGGAGGGGTTCCTCGAGGGCCTCGAGCGCGAGCGGAGGAAGGTCCGCGAGAGGCTGGGCGAGGGCGACATCGTTTTCGACGTGACCGAGCGCGACGGCCGTGTCCGGCTCGTGGCGAAGAAGAAACCAAAGGGGAATCCATGACCGTTCGGGTGCGCATCATCGCGGTGGCGGTTCTCGCGTGCGCCGGGGCGTCCGCCTTTCTCGCCGCGAGGCCGGCGGAGGACAAGAAGCCGCCCGCGGTTCCGTTCTACCGGAAATACCTCGTGCCGGGAAACAAGCTCGACGACCAGATCATCGAGCAGGAGCAGCGGATCAGCTCCGCGCCCAACGACGCCGCGCTGCACAACGACATGGGGAATCTCCTGGCGGCGCGCCACTTCGGGCACGAGGCGGCCGAGCAGTACGAGATCGCGTCGAAGCTGGACAAGGGCAATTTCATCTCCTACTACAACCTGGGGCTGTTGCGGGAGACCGAGGGCAAGTTCAGCCAGGCGATCGGCGCCTACCAGAAGTCGATCGACCGCAAGCACGGGTTTCCGCCGGCTCACTTCCGGCTGGGGCGGCTGTACGAGAAGTCCGAGCGCACCGACGAGGCGATCACCCAGTACGCGACCGCGTTTCGGATCGATCCGTCGATGCGCGACCGGCGCCGCAATCCCCTCGTCATCGACTCGGAGCTGACTTACCGCGCCTCGCTCGTCAACTACCCGAGCGACGTCGCCTCGGCATCGCTCGGCCGGGACACGGTCTTCGTCGAGGAGGGCCGCTTCCGCGCCGTGCCGGTGGATCGTCCGGTGACCGCGCAGGAGGTTGCGGGCGAGGACGCGGAGATCGTCCCGGAGCCGCGCAACGTCGGTCCCGGCGAGGCGGCCGGTGCGGCGAGCACGGAGCCGGCCTCCGCGGGTCCGGGACCCGGAAGAGCGCACCCCGGCGCGCGCCCGACGCCCCGAGCCGCGAGCCAGCCCGCGCGCGGACGCGCCGCATCCGCACCGGGGCCGCGCGGCGGAACGCCGATGGTCGCGGTGCCGCCCGGATCGAACGTGCCGCCGCCCCCGCCGCCGGTCGAGCTGACGCCTCCGCCCGCCGCGGAGCCGGAGACGCCGCCCGACTCGATGCAGGAGCCGACCCCGGCGGCGCCGGTCGAGGAAGAGCCGAGCCGGTAGGGCGGGCCTCGCCCCCGCCCGGTTACTCGAAGCTCGCGCGATCGACGAGGAGCGTCGGCGAGCCCACGAGGAACGGCAGCGCGAAGAACTGCCGGTCTTCGGCCGCCCCCGCGATGCGGCGCAGGAGCTCCGTGACGCGGCCGCTCGATCGCACGCCCCCGACCTCTCCCTGCGCCCGTCCGTTGACGACCGAGATGCCGGTGAACTCGATCTCGTAGCGATCGCGCTCGACGTCGACCCGCACCGGAGCGGTCACCGCGGACGCGAACAATCCGCGCTTCACCCGCGCGAGAAGCGCGGAGGCCGGGGAGGTCTCGGACGCCTCGAAGAAGATCCGACGCGGCGCGGCGCGCGGAGGCGTGCGGTAGGAGACGCGCACGCCGTGACCCGTCGGGCTGCGCCCCGACCGTTTGGCCGAGCGCAGGTCCTCGAGCCGCCCGGTCCACTCGCCCGCGTCGAGCAGCACGATCCGTCGGGTGGGAACGCCCTCGCCGTCGAACGGCGCGTCGCCGGTGGCGTCGTCGACGATGCGAACGGGAGCGGGAGCCGTCGCCGTCGCCGCGCGGCGGGGCGGCCGCCGCGCGCGGAAGACGGGGGC
>DASXAG010000044.1:0-6638 GCA_036406835.1 Thermoanaerobaculia bacterium | reverse complement strand
CCCTGCGCGCACGCCTGGCGCCCGAAGAACAGGATCATCAGCGGCGTCCGCTTGTTCTCGTCGGCGAAGACGTGGTTCGCGGACATGCCGGCGTCGAGGTACGCGCGGATCGCGTCGCCCTCGGCCGTCATCAGCGCGCGGTTGAAGCTCGGCTCGTCGAACGCCAGCTTCTTCTCACGCAGGGCCGCGAGGCCGGCGGCTTCGTTGGCGGGGGAACCCCCCTCACCCTTCCCCTCTCCCCCCGCCGCGGGGAGAGGGGATTTTGCGGTGGCCTCTCCCGCCTTCGCACGAGGGGACTTGGCGGAGGTGGCCGACGCGCCGGATTCCGGAGCGGAAGCCACGCCTCCCTTGATCACGCCGGGACTGCCGGCGCCGCCGCGCTCGATCCACTCGATCGCCGTCTTCGCGTCGTCGGCGATGTTCTTGTCGGCGTTCTGCGTCAGCGGGCGGATCGTCTCGACGACGCCCTTCGACTGGCCCTGCCGGTTGCGCAGGCACTGGAGCGCCTTCATTCGCGCGGCGGGGTCGGCGCCGGAGACGGCGGCGTCGGCCAGCGCCGCGACCGCCTCGGCCGTGTCGATGTAGAGCACGTTGTACGCGGAGACCGCGGCCGGCGCGACGTCGTGGTCCTTCTCCTTCATCGCGGCAGCCAGCGGACCCTTCGCCGCATTTGCGACCGCGATCTTGTCCGCCTTCGCGATCGGGTTCGCCTGGTTGCCGACCTCCTCGAGCGCCCGGGCGGCGCTCTCGCGCAGTCCCGACGGCTCGCGAGTCGACCCGACCAGGCGCGCGAGCTCCGGCGCCGCGTCGTGGCCGAGGCCCTTCACCCCCCGGACCGCCCAGACCGACGCGCTACGGACGCCCTCCTCGTGGTCGGCGAGGAGGCGCACCGCCTCGGGCATCCACTTCGCCACGTCCTTCTCGGAGGTGGCCTTGCCCGCGAGGGAGATCGCGGCGGCGCGCGTGTCCTCGTCCTCGGAGTGCGTGTGCGCGAGCGCGAGGTCGACCGCGCCGGCCGGCAGCTTCTTGACGTGGGCGAGCGCGCCGAGGACGTACTTGCCGCTTTCGGGGGTGCGGCGCACGGTCTTGTCGAGGAGCGGCAGGACCGGTTCCGCGTCCTTCTCGAGCAGCCGCTCGAGCGCCTTCGACCCGTGCTCCGCGCTGTCGCGGTAGTCCGTGGCCGAGACGCCCTTCGGCGGATGCGCCCCGCGATCGGCGTTCTTCGCGATCCACGTCAGGATCGGCGGCGCGAGCCTGTCCGGGGAGTCGAAGCCGATGAGGCCGCGCGCGGCGAGGAACGCGGTGGCGTCGTCGCGGGCCCCGTCGAGCGCCCGGCGCCACGCGTCCGTGAGCTCCGCGTCCGGCACGTCCATGACCGCGAGCGCGCCCGCGGCCCGCGCCACGACGGCGGCGTCCCTGTCGGCGAGGGTTTTCTGCAGCTCCGGCTTCGCCGCGGCGGCGTCCTTGCCGGTGTCCCAGAGCGCGGAGGCCGCCGCCTCGCGGACGCTGGCGTCCGGATCCGACAGCGCGGCGGCGAGCGCGGAGACGGCCGCCGGCTGCTTGCGCCCGCCCAGCCAGTGCGCCGCCGAGGCTCGCTCCTTCGGGTCCTTGTCCTTCGCGAGCGTCTTCGCGTGGTCCTTGATGAGGGAGTCCTCGTCGAACGCCCTCGTCGCGGAGGGACAGAGGGTGATTCCGAGGACGAGCACACCGATGGCGAACATGCGTGGCTTCGGTCGCTTCATTTGTCGGCTTTCCTTTGGAGAGAGTGTAAGACGAATCGGGCGGCCGCGAGGCCGCCCGTGCGCATCCGACCGCGGCCCTCCTCTAGGGCTGCGACGCGTGCGAGGACCAGCTGTCGCCGGAGACGTTGTCCACCGACGCGCCGTAGGCGCTCCAGTAGAAACCCGAGCCCGTCGTGTCGAAGGAGAGCGCGAGATCCCCGTAGCTGCCGGTGGGAAGGCCCGCCTGCTTCATCGAGACCGGCGGCACCGTGACGGCGAACGAGCCCGAGCCGTGCAGGCCGTTGATGCCGACGGTCCAGGTGTGGGACACGGAGTCCAGGTTCACGATGCCGACGTTGGTGCGATAGCTGGCGTCGTGGCGGTTGCCCAGCGCGTACGCGGTCCCCGATCCGACGGAGTCGATGATCGAGACCGACGGGAATCCCTGCGACACCGTTCCCTGAGCGCCGGGCTGATTGGTCCAGATCCGCGAGAACCCGTCCAGCTGGGCGAGCGAGTCGGCGGCGCCGCTGGAAGTCTGGCCCAGGACGAGAACCGCGCCGAGGCCGCTCTTGCCGAGCGTCTGCGCGACGAAGTCCGCCAGGATGACGGGCGTCCGCGCGGGGATGGTGAAGAGCTGCACCGGTTCGTTGCTGTTGTCGACGCCCTGCGCCAGCCAGCCGATGGCGATGATCTGATCCGAGGAGCGGTGATTGATGATCGTGACGTCGGAACGGAAATAGGTTCCCCCCGCCCCCTGCACGCTTCCGGCGGCCGCGAAGACGAAGGCCGAATCCGTCGAATCGAGGCCGATCACCTTCGTGCGCGCGTGCGCATCCCCGGCGCGCGGAAGCTTGCGGACCAGGTCCCCGACCGTGGAGCCGTCGGACGGGAGCCGCTGGAAGGTCGACTGCGCCATCACGGGATCCGGCGCGAGGCTCAGGGCCGCCGACAGGACGCCGCCTGAAAGTGTCGACAGAACACCGAGGAGGGAGCGCTTCATTCTGGACCTCCAGTCCGCAAAGGTGCCGTCGCCGATGGTGTTTTTCCGGGGATTCGACGAATCGCTGGGGTGTCGCGAGTGTAGCAGAGCGTGCGGCGCCGGCGCGTTCGATCAGCGAGTCTTGGAGGTGACCGGCGACACCGAGGAGAAGACCACCGCGAGCCCCGCGAGAAGCGGCGCGATCCACCAGTCCGGCGATTTCATCGCGAGCAGGAAGAATCCGGAGTAGAGGCACCAGAGCACGGGAACGATCATCAAGAGCCAGCGGTGCCTCGCGCGTGCGCAGAGGAGAAGGCCGAACGTGCCGATGGCGGTCGGGTCGGGGCAGAGAAGGAAGAGCTGGGCGCCTCTCCATTCGCGTCCCGGCAGCGCGGCGGCGAACGGCAGCACGAGGAGCGCGAAAGCGTAAGTCGCCAGACCGATCCGTCCCGCGAGGTCGCGAGGTCTCTCGAACGTCAGGGCCGAACCGCCGATGAGCAGGAGGGCCAATCCCTCGATCCCGAACGCCCACGCGAAGTACGCCGCCGACCAGTTGATCGTCGCGTAGCGCAGCTTCAGGAACGCGACGGCGGTCCAGATCCAGCCGGCCGCGAGGGTCCACGAGATCCACTTCGAAGTCGCCGGCCCCCGCCGCAGCAGGACGAGGATCCCGATACCCAGCGCGAGCGCCAGGATCTGTGCCGGCCAGATCGCGGCGTTGTAGATCTCGAAGAGGCGGTAGTAGGTGCGCGCGGAGAAGAGGAGGAAGTCGGAGAGATGGTAGGTCCACCACTCGGACATCAGCGACTCCTCACCCCTCGACGCGCGCCGCCGCGCGCACCCACCCCGACGCGGCTACTTCTTCGGCGCAGCGACCGGCAGCAGGTCGAACTTGCCGTCGGCCTGCGTGAAGAACACGCAGTCGGCGCCCGCCGCGCATCCCGTCGTGTGCTTGTAGGGTCCGGCCGGCTGGAGCTCGTAGGAGCCGGGGCCCAGGCGCATCTCGCTCTTTCCCTCCGGAGTCTGCAGGAACGTGCCCGAGATGACGACGATCTTGAAGGCGTTGGTGTGGGTGTGCAGCGGCGTCATGAACCCGGCCGGGAACTTGACGAAGGACCCGAACGCGCCCTTCGTGTGGTCGCCCCACATGTCGGCGATCTTGACACCCGGAGCTCCCGTCGGATCGAGGTCGACCCACTTGATGTCTCCCGACGCCATGAAGACCGGCGTCGTGGGCGCTCCCTGGGCCAGGACCGCGGCCGCAAAGACGAACGACAGAGCGAGTGCCAGAGCGAGCTTCCGCATGAGACCCCTCCTTCTTTAGAGAAACGGGGGAGAGGCTATCACCCGAAGCGCCGCGCGAGCGTTCTACTTCTTCGCGCTCCCCACCGGGAGCAGGTCGAACGCGCCGTCGCTCTCGATGAACAGCTTGCACTCCGAGGCCTTGTCGCACGCCGAGACGTGACGGTAGTTGCCGCCGGGTTGGAAGACGTACGTGCCGGGCCCCATCCGGTTCGCGAGCTTGCCATCCGGCGTCTGGATGTAGGTCCCCGAGATCACGACGATGTGGATCGCGTGGGTGTGCGTGTGCAGCGGGGCCTCGAAGCCGGCCGGGAAGATGAGGAGTGCGCCGTACGCGCCCTTCGTGTGATCGCCCCAGAGGTCCGCGATCTTGACGCCCGGAGCGCCCTTCGGATCGAGGTCCTTCCATTGGATGTCGCCCGTCTGCTCGAAAACGGGCGTCTGGGACTTCGTCTGCGCGCGCGCCGCCGAGGACGACACGAGCGTGAGCGCCACCGCCACCGCCATGAGCCATGCGAACCTCTTCATGAGCCGCCTCCCTTCTTCGTGTGCCGGCCACGCTATCACCGCAGGCCGCCACGCGAGGCGCTCAGATCTTCTCGACGGCGTCGACGATCCGGCGGCGGAGGGCCTCGTCCGGCATGCGCCCGTACGACGCGCCGACGTTCTGGCGGACGTGGTCCACGCGCGTCGTCGCGGGGATGGCGCAGATCACGGCGGGGTGCGAGACGATGAACTTGAGGAGAAGCTGCGCCCAGTTCGCGCAGTCGATCTCGGCGGCGAAGGAGGGCAGGGGAGCGTGCTCGACGCGGTGGATGAGCTCGCCGCGGCGGAACGGGCGGTTGCAGATGACCGGGATCCGCCGCTCGCGCGCCACCGGCAGGATCCGCGACTCGACGTCGCGGTCGAGCGCGTTGTAGGAGACCTGGACGAAGTCGATCGGCTGCGTGCGCATGACCTTCTCCATCTCGTCGTGCCGCCGTCCTTCGGAGGTCGTGCACCCGACGTAGCGGAGGCGTCCGGCCTGCTTCATCGCGAAGAGCGTCGGCAGGTGCTCTTCCCACGACATCAGGTTGTGCACCGCGAGGAGATCGAACCGCGGGACGCCCCAGAACCGCCGCGATTCCTCGATCTGCTCCGGGCCCTTCGCGCCGGAGTTGATCCAGACCTTCGTCGCCGCGAAGAGCTGCTGCGGATGGCCCAGCTTGCGCAACCCGTAGCCGATGACCTCCTGCGAGGAGCCGTACATCGGCGACGAGTCGATCATCCGTCCGCCCTCCGCGAAGAACGCGCGCATGACCTCGGCGGACGAGTCGCGGCCGGCGGGATCGTCGCCGACGTTGAAGGTGATCCAGCTGCCGAGGCCGACCAGGGGAAGGGTCTCGCCGTTGGGGCTCGAGGGGATCGGCTTCGTCAGGATCGGGCCGCCGGGCGCGGAATCCGCGAGCGCCCTCGCGGGACGAAGAACGGACGCGGCGCCGGCGGCCGCCACGGCGCCGAGGAAGCGGCGGCGGGTGAAGGACGACATGGCTCTATTGGTACGTCGGAGCGGGTACGTTGTTGCGGCTGGAACTTCCGACGCTGCGGGGTGTCCCTCCGTAGAGAAGGCGAAAGGAGGACGCCATGCCGTGCGGTTGCTCGACCCTGGCACCCTGCGAGGTTCCTCAGCTCGTCCCGGTCGGGTCGTATTCCGAGTCCCATGAGATCGTTTTCGACGCTCCGTCCATCGAGTACGGTGGCGTACCCATCGGTCCGGGTGCCGTCGGCCTGGTACTCCTGATCGTCGCGCTCTCGCGGCACTTCCGCGGCCGGCCTCTCTGCGTGTTGAACCTCGCCGGACGGCCGGTCGCCCCCGTGGCTGCCCGACCCGTGCGCCCCGTGCGCCGGCCCCTGCGCCTGGTTCTGTCCCCGCGCGAGCGTGCATTCTTCGGCCGGCTTTCGGCGGCCGCGAGGAGCCTGCTCGCGTGGTCGGTCCCGATGCGCCCGCTCGCGCCTAGTCGTTCCTCACCACCCTCCCGTCCTTCATGACGAAGGCGACGTGGCGGACGGTGTCGATGTTCTGAAGCGGGTTCTCCGGGGTCGCGACGATGTCGGCGGCGAAGCCGGGGGCGATCGCGCCGCGCTCCTTCTCCATGCCCATGAGCTTCGCCGCGCTCGTGGTCATGGCCTGGAGGATCTGCGCGGGCTTCACGCCGGCCTCGACGAAGCTCGTGATGAACTCGATCGACAGGGTCCCGCGGGTCTCGCCGTCCTTGACGAAGCACACGTCGGTGCCGAACGCGACCGGCACGCCGATCTGGTACGCGCGCTTGAGCCGGTCGACGACCCAGTCGTGGTACTCGTCCATCCCCATCTCGTGCGACGCCTGCTTGGTGAAGTCGGTGCCGACGAGGTAGGTTCCCTTGGCCTTCATGACCTCGAGCGTGGGATTGGTGGCGCGGTACGCGTGCTCGACCGAGGCGACGCCGCCCTCCGCCGCGACCCGCGAGCCGGCGTCGGTCGCGCAGTGCGCCGCGACCTTCAGCCCCGCGGCCGCGGCCTCCTTGACGAGGACGCGGACGTCGTCGACGGAGTAGAGGTAGGGCTGGTCGTCCACGACGATCTTGATGACCTTCGCGCCGAAGGTCACGTTC
>DASXAG010000043.1:0-20063 GCA_036406835.1 Thermoanaerobaculia bacterium | reverse complement strand
TTCGTCCTGCCGACGGTGGCGATCCGCTCCGGCGACACGCCGCAGGCCGACCGCGCGCGCATCGCGCGCACGCCTCCGGACATCCTGATCACGACGCCCGAGTCCCTCTACCTGATGCTGACCTCGCGCGCGCGCGAGCTGTTCGCCTCGCTCGAGACCGTGATCGTCGACGAGATCCACGCGATGGCCGCCACCAAGCGCGGCGCGCACCTCTTCCTGTCGCTCGAGCGCGTCGAGGCGCTCCGCGAAGCCTCGCGGCCGCTCCAGCGCATCGGCCTGTCGGCGACGCAGCGGCCGCTCGAGGAGATCGCGCGCCTGCTCGGAGGCGGCGAGGCCCCCAAACGCGGGGGGGCGTGGAAGCCGCGCTCCGTCGAGATCGTCGACGCCGGAAGCCGCAAGGCGTTCGCCCTGACCGTCGAGGTGCCGGTCGAGGACATGGCCCGGCTGGCCGCGGAGAAGGAGGAGGAGATTCCCTCGGGCCCGGCGGGGGCGGCGGCGCCCCGGCGCTCCATCTGGCCGTCGATCTACCCGCGCCTCGTCGAGCTCGTGCGCGCGCACCGCTCGACCATGATCTTCGTCAACAGCCGCCGCCTGGCGGAGCGACTCGCGGCGGCGATCAACGAGTCCGCCGGCGAGGAGCTGGCGCTCGCGCACCACGGCTCGGTCGCGCGGGAGAAGCGGCAGGAGATCGAGGACCGGTTGAAGCGCGGAGACCTGCCCGCGATCGTCGCGACCTCGTCGCTCGAGCTCGGGATCGACATGGGCGCGGTCGACCAGGTCATCCAGATCGAGGCGCCGCCGTCGGTCGCCGCGGGCATGCAGCGGATCGGGCGGGCGGGCCACTCGGTCGGCGAGGTCTCGCGGGGGATTCTCTTCCCGAAGTACCGCGGCGATCTGCTCGCGGCGGCCGCCGCCACCGAGCGGATGGCCGAGGGCCGCGTCGAGGAGACCGCGTATCCGCGCAATCCGCTGGACGTCCTGGCGCAGCAGGTCGTCGCGATCGCGGCGTCGGGCGACGGCCCCTCGCAGACCGTGGAGGTGGCCGACGTCTACGCCATGGTCCGCCGCGCCGCGCCGTTCGCGGATCTGCCGCGCGCGTCGTTCGAGGGCGTGCTCGACATGCTCTCGGGGCGCTATCCCTCGGACGAGTTCGCGGAGCTGCGGCCGCGGCTCGTCTGGGACCGTGTGGAGGGGACGCTCCGCGCGCGCGAGGGGGCGCGCCACGTCGCGATCGTCAACGCGGGCACGATCCCGGACCGCGGCCTCTACGGCGTCTTCCTGGCCGGCGAAGACGACGACCCGCGCCGCAGCCGGCGCGTCGGCGAGCTCGACGAGGAGATGGTGTTCGAGTCGCGCCCCGGCGACGTCTTCGTCCTCGGCGCGTCCTCGTGGCGCATCCTGGAGATCACCCACGACCGCGTGACGGTGGCGCCGGCGCCCGGCGAGCCCGGCAAGATGCCGTTCTGGCACGGCGACCGGCCGGGCCGGCCGACCGAGTTCGGTGAGGCGATCGGCGCGCTCGCGCGCGGCCTCGCGGCGGCGGAGCTTCCGGACGCGATGGAGCGGCTGCGGGAGAAGCACGGGCTCGATCCGCGCGCCGCCTCGAACCTGGTCGCCTACCTGCGCGAGCAGGCCGAGGCGACGGGGCAGGTGCCGAGCGACCGCACGATCGTCGTCGAGCGCTACCGCGACGAGATCGGGGACTGGCGCGTCTGCGTGATGTCGCCGTTCGGCGCGCGGGTCCACGCGCCCTGGGCGACCGCGGTCACCGCACGCCTCCGGGAGACGACCGGCGGCGAGGTCGAGGCCATCTGGTCCGACGATGGCATGGTGTTTCGCATGCCGGAATCCGACGAGCCGCCGGAGACCGCGCTCTTCGTCCCGGCCGCCGACGAGATCGAGGACCGCGTGGTGCGCGCGCTCGGGGAGACGTCGCTCTTCGCCGCCCGCTTCCGCGAGAACGCCGCTCGGGCGCTCCTCCTGCCGCGCCGGCATCCGGGCCGTCGGAGTCCCCTCTGGGCGCAGCGCAAGAGGGCCGCGGACCTGCTTGCGGTCGCGGCGCGCTACGGGTCGTTCCCGATCCTGCTCGAGACCTACCGCGAGTGCCTGCGCGACGTCTTCGACCTCCCGGGCCTCGTCGAGCTGCTCCGCCGCGTCCAGTCCCGGCGCATCCGGGTCGTGACGGTCGACTCGCACACGCCCTCGCCGTTCGCCGCGTCGCTTCTCTTCTCCTACGTCGCGAACTTCATCTACGACGGCGACGCCCCGCTCGCCGAGCGGCGCGCGCAGGCGCTCTCGGTCGACCAGGCGCAGCTCCGCGAGCTCCTCGGCGAGGCCGAGCTCCGGGAGCTGCTCGACGCGGAGTCGATCGAGGGCGTCGCGCGGTTCCTGCAGCGGCTGGAGGGCCACGGGGTCCGGCACGCGGACGGGCTGCACGACCTGCTGCTCTCGCTCGGCGACCTGACGGAGGCGGAGATCCGCGCGCGCTCCGAGGCGCCGGAGGAGGTCCCGGGATGGCTCGATGGGCTCCTCCGGGATCGCCGGGTCTTCCGCGCGTCCATCGCGGGCGAGCCGCGCGTCGCGGCGGCCGAGGACGCGGGCCGCCTGAGAGACGCGATGGGCGTCATGCCGCCGCCCGGCCTGCCGGCCGCGTTCCTGGAGCCCGTCCCCGACCCGCTCGGCGACGTGGTGTCCCGCTACGCGCGGACCCACGGGCCGTTCCGCCTGGAGGACGCCGCGGCGCGGCTCGGAATCGGCGTCGGCGCCGCGCGCCTCGCGCTCGAGCGACTGGAGGAACGCGGCCGGGTGCTCCGCGGAGACTTTCTCCCCGGCGGCCGGTCGCTCGAGTGGTGCGACGCCGGCGTGCTCCGCATGATCAAGCGCCGCTCGCTCGCGAGGCTGCGGCGCGAGGTCGAGCCGGTCGAGCCCGCCGCGTTCGCGCGGTTCCTGACGGAGTGGCAGTCGGTCGCGTCGCCGCGTCCGGGGCTCGAGTCGCTGCTCTCCGCCATCGAGCAGCTCCAGGGCTGCCCGATCCCGGCGTCCGTGCTCGAGACCGAGGTGCTTCCGGCGCGCGTCGAGCGCTATCGCCCCTCCGACCTGGACGCGCTCTGCGCCGCGGGCGAGGTCGTGTGGCGCGGGCTCGAGCCGCTCGGCCCCTCCGACGGGCGCATCGCGCTGTACCTGCCGGATCGGCTGCCCCTCCTCGCGAGGGCGGCGGCGCCCGTCGAGGGCGAGCTCGCGGAGAAGGTCCGCCGGCTGCTCTCGGCGCGTGGAGCGCTCTTCTTCTCGGACCTGCTCGCGGAGATCGGCGGATTCCCGGGCGACCTGCTCTCCGCGCTCTGGGACCTGGTGTGGTCCGGCGAGGCGGCGAACGACACGCTGACGCCGCTGCGATCGCTGCTGCGGTCGACCGGATCGACCGGTTCGACGGCGCGCCGGGCGCGCCGCGCGGGCGGCACGGGCTACCGGTCCCGCCGCCTGGGGCCACCGGGGAGCGAGGGCCGCTGGTCGCTCGCGTCGCCGCCGCGAAAACCGCCGACCGAGACCGAGCGGCGGACCGCACTCGCGAAGATTCTCCTCGCGCGCTACGGCGTGCTCACGCGCGAGTCGGTCTCGGCCGAGGGAATCGAGGGCGGCTTCTCCGCCGTCTATCCGGTGCTGAAGGCGATGGAGGAGAGCGGGCAGATCCGGCGGGGTTACTTCGTGGCCGGGCTCGGCGCGACGCAGTTCGCGGTCCCGGGCGCGGACGACCGGCTGCGCGCGAGCCGCGACGCGTCCGACGAGCCGCAGACCGTCGTGCTCGCCGCGAGCGATCCGGCGAACCCGTGGGGCGCGGCGCTCCCGTGGCCGGCGGGGGAGGCGCGCGCGCAGCGGGCCGCCGGGGCGCAGGTCATCCTCCGCGACGGCGTCCTCCTCGGCTGGATCGGGCGCGCCGAGTCGAACCTCTTCACGTTTCTTCCCGCGACGGACCCGGAGCGAGGAGCGGCCGCCGCCGCGGTCGCCGAGGCGCTCGCCCGTCAGGTCGACACCGGCCGGCGCCGCGCCATCCTCGTGAGACGGGTCGACGGGCAGGATCCTCGGGAGTCCGCGCTCGCGCCCTATCTCGCCGCGGCCGGATTCTTCGCGGGCTCCCGCGGGTATTTGAAGAAGTTGTCAGTTCACAGTTCTCAGTCATCAGTACCGAGAACTGAAAACTGAAGACTGAGAACTGAGAACTCCTCCAAGTGCCTGAAGGCGACACGATCTGGCGCGCCGCCCGGACGCTCCACCGGGCGCTCGCGGGCGACACCGTCGTCGCGGCGCGGTCCGCCGTCCGGGGCCTGGCCGGCGAGGCGCTCGTCGGACGCTCGGTCGTCTCCGTCGAGTCGCTCGGCAAGAACCTGCTGATCCGGCTCGACGACGGACGCACGCTCCACACCCACATGCGGATGAGCGGCTCGTGGCACCTCTACCGGCCCGGCGAGCGCTGGCAGCGTCCCGAGCGCCAGGCGCGCGTCGTCCTCGAGACCGGCCGCTTCGTCGCGGTGTGTTTCGCGGCGCCGGTCGTCGAGCTCCTCGCGAAGGACGGCGAGCGGCGCCACCCCGGGCTCTCGCGGCTGGGCCCGGACCTGCTGTCGGCGGGCTTCGATCCCGCGGAGGCCCGGCGGCGCCTGCGCGCTCTCGGGGATCGCACGATCGGCGAGGCGCTCCTCGCGCAGAGCGCCGTGGCCGGGATCGGCAACGTCTACAAGTCCGAGACGCTCTTCCTCTGCGCGATCGACCCGTTCCGGCGCGTGCGCGAGCTCTCCGACGACGAGCTCGACCGCGTCGTCGCCAGGGCGCGCGCGCTCATGTCGGCGAACCTGGGAGCGCAAGCGCGCGCCACGCGGAGCGGCCCGGGATCGGAACGGACCTGGGTCTATCGGCGGCGGGGGCGGCCCTGCCTGCGGTGCGGCACCACGATCCGGATGCGCCGCCAGGGCGAGGCCGGACGCTCGACGTACTGGTGCCCGTCGTGCCAGTCGAGCTCGCGGACATAGGCCCAAGGGGCAATCTTCTCCGCGTCGCCTCTCTGCTACCCTTCGCCCAATGCTCGCGCGGTTGCGGTGGAGGCCGATGCTCGGCCTGTGGATCCTCGCGCTCGCGCCGATCGCGTTCGGGCAGGAGACGACGCCGGCGCCTGCGGCCCCGGCGCCCGAAGCCCCGAAGAGGCCGCGCATCGGCCTCGCGCTCGGAGGCGGCGGCGCGCGCGGCATGGCCCACATCGGCGTGATCCGGGCGCTCGAGCAGCTGCACGTCCCGGTGGACTACGTCGTGGGCACCAGCATGGGCTCGATCGTGGGCGGCCTCTACGCGTGCGGCTACACGCCGGACGAGATGGAGAAGCTCATCAAGTCGATCCACTGGGACACGCTCTTCCAGGACGCGCCCGAGCGCGCGCAGCAGTCCTTCCGGCAGAAGGAAGACGACTTCGAGCACCTGATCCCGTTCGAGTTCGGCTTGAACTTCAAGAAGGGCGGCCTCGTGCTGCCCCACGGGCTCATCGCGGGAAGCAAGCTCGGATACGTGCTCGAGAGCGCCATGCTGGGATGCTCCTCGGTCCCCACCTTCGATCACCTGCGGATCCCGTTCCGCGCCGTCGCGACGGACATCCAGACGGGAGAGCCCTACGTCATGTCGAAGGGGAACCTCGCGCGGACGATCCGCGCGAGCATGGCGATCCCGGCGATCTTCACGCCCGTCGAGATCGACGGCCATCTCCTGATCGACGGGGGCGAGGCCCAGAACCTGCCGGTCCAGACGGTCCGGGCCATGGGCGCCGACATCGTGATCGCGGTCAACGTCGGATCCTCCGGAGGCGCGTCGGCCGAGAAGCCGACGAACGTCGGCGCCATGATCGGCCGCCTCATCGACCTGCCCCTCCAGCAGAACACGCAGGCGTCGGCGAAGCTCGCCGACGTCGTGATCACGCCCGACCTCGGGAAGTACACCTCCGCGGACTTCATCACGGGGACCGAGATGATCCCGCTCGGCTACAAGTCGGCGATGCAGCAGGAGGCGAAGTTCAAGCAGTGGGAGGAGCCGGAGAGCGTCTACAGCACGTGGAAGCTGCGGCACGACGCGACGCGTCCTCCGCTGCCGGTCATCGACGAGGTCGAGATCGCTCCGATCCCCGGCATGGACCTCCGCCGCGTCTCGCACCTGATCCAGACCAAGCCGGGCAAGGTCCTCGACACGAAGGTGCTCGGCCAGGACCTCAAGCGCATCTACGCCATCGGCACCTTCGAGATCGTCAGTTACGAGATCCTCGAGAAGGACGGCCACCACATCCTGCGCATCACCGCGACGCCCAAGTCCTGGGGCCCGACCTACCTGAAGCTCGGCCTCTTCCTCAGCACCGACTTCCAGCTCTCGACGGACTTCGGCGTCGTCGCCCTCGCGGAGGCCACCGAGATGAACAAGCTCGGCGGAATGTGGAAGACGACCGCGACGATCGGTCAACCGCTCGACCTCAAGACGCGGTTCTATCAGCCGCTGACCTACGCGGGACACTCCTTCGTGTCGCCCTACTTCGGCTTCCACCAGGAGCTCGATCACGTCTTCGACTTCGACGGGAATGCGCTCGGCACCTACCAGGTGACGCACGGAATCGGCGGAATGGACTTCGGCTACGACTTCGGGACCTGGGGCGAGTTTCGCGTGGGGTATGCGGGCGGGTACGGGACCGGGCGCCGCAAGGTCGGGGATCCGCTCTTTCCCAACGTGGACTGGAACGAGAGCGGCGTCACGGCGAGCTTCGCGGTCGACCAGCTCGACAACGTGAACCTGCCGCACTCCGGATACCTCGCGTTGTTCACCTACAAGGGGAACCGAACCGGCCTCGGCGCCACGAACTCGTACGATCGCCTCCTGACCGGCTTCCTCGCGGTGCAGACGATCGGCCGCTGGACGGGCGTCATCAAGGGCGAGGGCGGCACGGGACTCCAGACCAACGTTCCCTTCTACGACCAGTTCTCGCTCGGCGGCCTCTTCCGCCTCTCGGGACGTCCCAGCGGGGAGCTCGTCGGCAACAACTACGGCCTCGGGGCCTTCCTCCTGTACTACCGGCTGAGCGACACGGCCGGCCTCGTGATCAAGAACCTCTCGCTCGGCGTCTCGGCGGAGTTCGGGAACACGTGGCTGTACAAGCAGCCGGTGACCTTCTCCGGGATGAAGTCGGGCGGCAGCATCTACGTCATCGCCGATACGCTCATCGGTCCCGTCTTCCTCGGATACGGGCACTCGGGCTCGCACAACTCCTCGGCCTACCTCTTCCTGAACCGTTCGTTCTAGGCTTCGGTCCGGATAGTGGAAGTGCGCTTCGTCCTTGCGCTCGACCAGGGGACGACGAGCTCGCGCGCGATCGTCTTCGACCACGCCGGCGCGATCGTCGCGCTCGCGCGCCGCGAGCTGCCGCAGGTCTTTCCGAGGCCGGGCTGGGTCGAGCACGATCCCGAAGAGATCTGGCGCACGCAGCGCGAGGCGGCCGAGGAGGCGCTGAAGACCGCGGGCGCCGCCGCGCGGGATCTCGCCGCGATCGGCATCACGAACCAGCGCGAGACGACGGTCGTCTGGGAGCGCGCCACCGGACGCCCCATCCACCACGCGATCGTCTGGCAGGACCGGCGGACGGCGGATCTCTGCGATCGCTTGAGAGCCGAGGGTCTCGAGCCGCTCATCCGCGAGCGCACGGGCCTCGAGATCGACCCGTACTTCTCGGCGACCAAGCTCGCCTGGATCCTCGAGAACGTCCCCGGCGCGCGCGCGCGGGCCGAGGCGGGAGAGCTCGCCTTCGGCACGGTCGACACCTGGCTCGCCTGGAAGCTGACCGGCGGCGCGGCCGGGTCCGTCCACGTCACCGACGTGAGCAACGCCTCGCGCACGATGCTCCTGGACCTCCGCCGGCTCGACTGGGATGACGAGCTCCTGCGCCTCTTCCGCGTCCCGAGGACTCTCCTGCCGGAGGTCTGCGGATCGAGCGAGGTCTACGGGCGCGCGGGGGGCGGGGCGCTCTCCGGTGTCCCGGTCGCCGCGATCGCCGGCGATCAGCAGGCGGCGCTCTTCGGCCAGATGTGTCTCGAGCCCGGGCTCGCGAAGAACACCTACGGGACGGGGTGCTTCCTCCTGCAGAACACGGGGGACGCGCCGGTCGCGTCGCGTCACCGCCTGCTCTCCACGGTCGGCTGGAGGGTGGGCGGCCGGACCGCGTACGCGCTCGAGGGCAGCGTCTTCATCGGCGGCGCGGTCGTCCAGTGGATCCGCGACGGCCTGGGCCTCATCCGCGAGTCCTCCGAGATCGAGGCCCTGGCCGCGGCGGTGCCCGACAGCGGCGGCGTGTTCTTCGTGCCCGCCTTCGCCGGGCTCGGCGCGCCGCACTGGGACCCGTACGCGCGCGGCGCGATCGTCGGGCTCACGCGCGGCACGACCGGCGCGCACATCGCGCGCGCCGCCGTCGAGTCGATGGCGTACCAGGTGTCGGACCTGCTGGACGCGGTCGGCAACGACTCGGGCATTCCCCTGCACGAGCTGCGCGTGGACGGGGGCGCGGCCGCGAACGACGCGCTCCTCCAGTTCCAGGCGGACCTGCTGGGCGTCCCCGTCGTTCGGCCGGAGGTGATCGAGACGACCGCGCTCGGCGCGGCGTACCTCGCCGGGCTCGCGGTCGGATTCTGGGAATCGCCGGAGGCGATTGCGGGACACGGGAGGGCGTCGCGCCGCTTCGCGCCGCGGATCGAGCGCTCCGAGGCGGAGCGGCGCATCGCGCGCTGGAGAGAGGCGGTCGAGCGGGCGAGGCGCTGGGTGCACCCCGGAGAACCCGGATGAATCGCGACGCGATGCTCGCGCTCGCGCGCGCCCGCGGAGCGAACGCCGGCGCCCACGACGGCGGCCAAGAGTCGGAGCCGTGGGATCTCGTCGTCGTCGGCGGCGGCGCGACGGGAGTGGGGATCGCCCTCGACGCGGCGTCGCGCGGATACGCGACGCTCCTCCTCGAGCGGTCCGACTTCGGCAAGGGGACCTCGAGCCGGAGCACGAAGCTCGTCCACGGCGGCGTGCGCTACCTCGAGCAGGGCAACATCGGCCTCGTGGTCGAGGCGCTGAAGGAGCGGGGGATCCTGCGCCGCAACGCGCCGCACCTCGTCACCGATCTCGCCTTCGTGGTTCCCAACTACGACTGGTGGGAGGCCCCGTTCTACGGGCTGGGCCTCAAGGTGTACGACGTCCTCGCCGGGAAGTACGGGTTCGGCGGCTCGTCGATTCTCTCCCGCGAGGAGACGCTGGCCCGCCTTCCCACGCTCGAGACGCGGGGACTCCGCGGCGGCGTCGTCTACTACGACGGGCAATTCGACGACGCCCGGCTCCTGATCCATCTCGCGGAGACCGCGGCCGAGCAGGGGGCGGCGCTCCTCAACTACGTCGAGGCCGTGGGCGTGACGAAGGGGGCCGACGGCTTCGTCGACGGCGTCGTCGCGCGCGATCGCGAGTCCGGGGAGGAGTGGCGCGCCGCTGCGCGGATCGTCGTCAACGCCGGAGGACCGTTCGCGGACTCGGTCCGCCGTCTCGCCGAGCCCGGGGCGCCGCCGCTCATCGCGCCTAGCCAGGGCATCCACCTCGTGTTCGATCGGTCGTTCTTGCCCGGCGACAGCGCCATCCTGGTGCCGCACACGAAAGACAGCCGCGTGATGTTCGCGATCCCCTGGCACGGCCGCACGCTCGTGGGCACGACCGACACCCCGCTCGCCGAGCCGGCGATCGAGCCGCGCCCGCTCGAGGCGGAGATCGCCTTCGTCCTCGAGACGGCGGGCCGTTACCTGAGCCGCCCGCCCGCGCGGGGCGACGTGCGGAGCGTCTTCGTCGGCATCCGTCCGCTGGTCCGGTCCGGCGACGGCCGCCTGACTTCGATGCTGTCGCGCGACCACACCGTGCACATCGACGCCTCGGGCCTGCTCACGACGGCGGGCGGCAAGTGGACCACGTACCGCCGCATGGCCGAGGACGCCGTGGACCAGGCGGCGGAGCTCGCCCGGCTCCCCGAGAGGCCCTGCGTCACGCGCGACCTCCGCATCCACGGCTGGGATCCCGAGGCCGAACGCTCCGGCGCGCTGTCCGTCTACGGGTCCGACGCGCCCGCGATCCGGGAGCTCATGCGCGCGGAGCCCGCGCTCGCCGCGCCGCTCCACGAGGCGCTGCCGTACACGGGCGCCGAGGTCGTCTGGGCGCTGCGGCACGAGATGGCGCGCACCGTCGAGGACCTCCTCGCGCGGCGGCTCCGCGCGCTCTTCCTGGACGCGGACGCCGCGGCCGCGATGGCGCCGGCCGTCGCGCGGCTCGCGGCGCGGGAGCTCGGTTGGGACGCGGCGCGGGAGCGGCGCCAGGTCGAGGCGTTCCGGGAGCTGGCGCGGGGGTATCGGCTGGAGGTGTAGTCGAGGGATCCCTCGGGCTTCGCTCTCGGGATGGCAGGCTGGACGGGCCGAGGTCCGGGAGTCCTTCTACAGTCGGTTCAGCCCGTCGAGCCCCGCCACCTTGTACGCCTCCGCCATCGTCGGGTAGTTGAACACGGTGTCGCGGAAGTAGTCGATGGTTCCGCCGAAGGCGAGGACCGCCTGGCCGATGTGCACGATCTCGGTCGCGCGCTCGCCGAAGATGTGGACGCCGAGCAGCTTTCGGGTCTTCGGGTCGAACAGGATCTTCAGCAGGCCGGTGTCGGCGCCGAGCATCTGTCCCTTCGCGAGCTCCTCGAACTTGGAGAGGCCGATCTCGTACGGGATCTTCGCCGCGGTCAGCTCCTGCTCGGTCTGGCCGACCATCGAGATCTCCGGAATCGTGTAGATGCCGTAGGGGATCGTGTTCGGGCGGGACACGGAAGGCGCGCCGAACATGTGGCAGCTCGCGAGGCGGCCCTGCTCCATCGAGGTCGAGGCGAGCGCCGGGAAGCCGATGACGTCGCCGGCGGCGTAGATGTGCGGCACGGCGGTCTGGTAGAACTCGTTGACCGCGATCTTCCCGCGCGCGTCGGCCGCCAGGCCGACGGCGTCGAGGCCCAGCAGGTCCGCGTTGGTCTGGCGGCCCACCGTGTACAGCAGCGAGTCGCCGTGGACCTCCTTGCCGCTCTCGAGACACGCGACGACGCGCTTCCTCTCGTCGTACCCGACCGAGACGACCTTCTCGCCGAGGCGGAAGATCGCGCCCCGCTGGCGCATGAAGTACATCAGCGCCTCGATCATCTCGTGGTCGACGAAGTCGAGGATCGTGGGCCGCGCCTCGATGACCGTGGCCTTGATGTTGAGGGCCGTCACCATCGACGCGTACTCGAGCCCGATGACGCCGGCGCCGACGATGATCACGTCGCGAGGCAGCGTCGTGCCCTTCAGGAGCTGGTCCGAGTCGATGATGCGGTCTCCGTCGAGCGGCACGGCCGCGTTGCGCGCGGGCCGCGTGCCGCACGCAATGAGCACCTTCTCGGCCCGGACGCGCGTCGCCTCGCCCTCCGCGGAGGTGACCTCGACCGTGTGCGGGTCCACGAAGCGCGCGGCCCCGTGGAGCATCGCGACGTGGTTCCGGCCGAGCTGCGCGCGGACGACCTCCATCTCCCGTTCCATCACCTTCTGGACGCGGAAGGCGAGGTCGGGGACCGTGATCTCGTTGCGCACGCTGTAGTCGCGCCCGTAGAAGGTGCGCTCGCGGAATCCCGTCAGGTAGAGGATGGCCTCGCGGAGCGTCTTGGACGGGATCGTGCCGGTGTGGAGGCAGACACCCCCGACCATCTCCTTGCGGTCGACGACCGCCACCTTCTTGCCGAGCTTGGCCGCCGCGATCGCGCCCTTCTGCCCGGCGGGGCCGGTGCCGATCACGACGAGGTCGTAGGCCGGAGTCGACATGGCGTCAGCCTCTCACGGTGACTGTGAAGTTGGCGTGGAGGAGCCCATCCAGACCGTCTCTCCTCCCTGGATGAAGAATATCCCCGCCTGCGTCGGGCGGCCGGTCAACCGCTCCCAGTAGCGGCGATACATCGTCACCTGGGGCTCGTAGAAGGCCAGCAGCCCCGCGCGGTTCTGCGGCGTGACGGCGTCGGACTTGTAGTCCACCAGGACCCAGCCGTCGTCCTCTTCGAACACGAGGTCGATCGCGCCCTGCAGGACGGTGTCCGCGGGGGCGCCGGCTTCGACGAGCCCGATCTCCTCGGGAGCGACGCGGAGCGCGAAGGGGACCTCGACCAGCCGGCGCTTCGCCCGGCCCGCGCGCGTCCAGAGAGTCGAACGGCGCACGGCCTCGACGAGACGCAGGACCTCGTCGCGCTCCGACGGCGAGCGGTCCTCCTCGGCCAGGAGGTTCGCGACGTGAAGTTTCAGGTCGGCCTTCGGGTCGCGCATCGCCGCCTCGAGGGCGCCGTGCAGGACGCGCCCCCAGGTGAGCCCGCGCCCCGTCGACTCCCAGGCCGGCTTCTCGCCTCGCGCGTGGACGAGGTCGGTCACCGACGCGACCGCGTAGGTCGGCCGCGCGGACGCGGCGAGCCGGCGGGCGCGCGCGTTGCGGAACTCCTCGAGCGCGGCCGCGAAGTCGGGCGGTGCGGCCACCGGCAGCTCCAGGGCCGGTCCCTCAGAGAGGTTCTCCGTGAGACGCGCGTCGAACACCGACCAGATGCCCTTGGGCGCGCCCTTGCCCTGTCTCCACGTGCTCACGACCAGCATCTCGCGGGCGCGGGTCGCCGCGACGTAGAGAAGGCGGATCTTCTCCGCCTCGTCGAAGGCCTTCTCGCGCTCGGCCATCGCCTCCCAGCCCGGCGGCTGCGCGAGCGGCACGACCCGAAATTCGCGACCCTCGCGCTCGACGTACCAGTGGCTCCCCGCGGGCTCCGTCTCGCGATCGATCCAGTACCGGGGCGTGTGGCTCGCTTCCTTTCGCGGATCGGCGAGGAAGACGACCGGCGCCTCGAGGCCCTTCGCGCCGTGGACGGTGAGGAGCCGCACGGCGTCGCGCCGGCCCGGGTCGAGATTCATCTCCTCGATGTAGCCCCCGCGCGTCATCCGCGTCAGCTCCGCGACGACGCCGGCGAAGTCGAGGCCCTCCGCCGAGAAGCGTCGCGCGGCGGCGAGCGCCTTGAGGAGGTTGCCCGCGCGGCTGTCGCCGAGCTCGCGGGACGCGGCGAACGCCACCCAGCCGAGCCGCTGGCAGACGCGCGAGATCGCCGCGGCGGGCGGAAGCGTCGCGACCCAGGCGTCGAACTCGCGCGCCAGGGCCACGGCGCCGGCGATGCGCGGGTCCGTTCCCGCGGGCGGGTCCGCGCGGTACGTGAAGCGGCCGCCGGAGCGGACGAAGCGATAGAGCGCCTCGTCGTCGACGCCGAAAAGGGATCCCCGCAGCACCGCGAGCCAGGCGACGGGATCGTCCGGGTCGGCGAGCGCCGAGAGCAGGGGAAGCAGCGCCGCGAGCTCCTCCGAATCGGCGAAGGCGCCGCCGCCGGCGAGCTCGCTCGCGATGCCCTCGGCCTCGAGGCGGCGCGCGTAGTCGGACATGTACTTCCGGTTGCGGAACAGCACGAGGAAGTCGCCCGGCCGCCGCACACCGCTCGCGACCGCACGGGCGATCGCGCGCGCGACACGGGTCGAGTCCTGCTCGACGACGGGCGCCACCCCCTGGGTCGGGGTGCGGACCTCGAGGCGGAACACGCCGGGCGCGCCCTCGTCGCGGTACGGCTCGAGGGCGACGAACGCCGCCTGCTCGGGCGAGGCCTCGGAGGGGAACAGGCCGCGGAAGACTCCGTTCGTCCAGTCGCAGAGCCGGCCGGTCGAGCGGAAGTTGGTCGACAGCCGCAGGATGCGGCCGGCCCGCTGGATTCGCTCGCGCACCAGGCCGTAGGTCAGGATGTCCGCGCGCCGGAAGCGGTAGATCGACTGCTTCGGATCGCCCACGACGAAGAGCGAGCCCTCGATTGGGACGGCGGCGCGCCAGTCGCGCTCCTCCGTGTCGCGGCCGGTGAGGTAGAAGAGGATCTCCGCCTGGATCGGGTCGGTGTCCTGGAACTCGTCGACCAGAATCGGTAGAAAACGCCGCTGGAAATCGCGCCGGACCTGCGGATGGTCGCGCAGCAGGTCCCGCGCGAGGAGCAGGAGGTCCTGGAAGTTGAGCCGGCCCTGCCGCCGCCGCCACGCGGCGTAGTCGGCGACGGCGGGCACGACGACCGCCAGCACCGCCGGATAGCGGTGCTCGCGCCACGCGAGGAGGGCGGGGCAGAGCACGTCGCGGCAGAGCGCCTCGTAGTCGAAGTGGAGCCGCCCGGCCTCCTTCGCCTTCTTGTGCCCGCGCTCGAGCGCGTCCACCACCTCGACGAAAGCGGAGGGATCGTCCGGGGGAAGGAGCGACTCGAGACGGAGCGCCCTCCGAAGGGCGTCCTGGTAGTCGGTCCACCCCTCGGGCGGCGTGTCGTCGGGAAGATCCGCCTCGGCGCGCCGCAGGAAGGCCGAGACGGCGCGTCGCGCGGCCGAGAAGTCGGGCGGGGGCGTCTCGGGCGGCACGGAGGGCAGGACGTCCTCGTTCTCGCACATCTCCTCGAAGGTCTTGCGCAAATCCTCGAGTCGCAGTCCGAGCGCCGTCAGCCTCGGAAGGAGCGGGCTCTCGGTCGCGAAGAGCCGCTCGGCGTGGCGCTCCCACGCCTCCTGCCGCGCGACCTCGTCCTCCGGCTGTTCCATCTCTTCGAACCCCGGGTCCACGCCGGCCTCGACGGGGCGTTCGCGGAGGAGGCGGGCGCAGAACGCGTGGATCGTGCCGATGAACGCCGTGTCGAGCCGCGCCAGGGCGTCCTGCAGGCGCCCACGCTCCTCGCCCGTCGCGCCCCGTGCGGCCTCCTCGAGACGCGACTGGAAGCGCTGCGAGAGCTCGGCGGCCGCCTTGATCGTGAACGTCACGGCGGAGAGTCGGTCGATCGTGGCGCGTCCCTTCCTGATCAGCGCGACCATCCTCTCCACGAGGCTCTCGGTCTTTCCCGTGCCCGCGGCGGCCTCCACGAGCAGGGTCGTGTCGAGGTCGTCGCGGATCGTCCGGCGAGCGGCCTCGTCGGGCAGCGGAGCGGAGCGCGTCCGATCACTCCGCTTCATGCATCTCTCGGAAGGCGCGGAGCGCCGGCAGGGTCGCCGTCGCGAGCTTGCACTTCGCGCGGCGCGAGGCGGCCGTGATTCCTCCGCAGACGGACTCGAAATCGCAGAATGCGCAGTCGTCGGGATCCGCGGCGTGCGGGAAGGCGCCGGCGGCGAGCAGGTCCATGAGCCGGTTGAGAATCGCCCGCGTCTTCTCGAGGTCGAGGGGCATCCGGAACCGCTGCCCCTCGCCCTTGCGGCCCGGAAAGAAGTAGCCCGAGTGGGACACGCCCGCCGGAAGGCCGGCGCGGCCGAGCAGGACCTCGAGCGCGAGCGCGTAGAGGGCGTACTGGATGCGACGGCCGCCCGCGAGGCCGCGCGACTCCGAGAACCCGAAGGTGCCGCCGGTCTTGTAGTCCCAGACCTGGAACTCGCCGTCCGCTCCCTCGTCGACGCGGTCGATCGAGCCGCGGAGGAGGAAGGTGCGGCCGCCGCCGGCGTCGATCGCGACGGGCTCGCGGCTCGCGATCCGCGCGCGGAGCTCGGCGCGCGGCATCCCGAAGGGCACCTCGAAGAAGCGCGGCGTGACCTCGCGGCAGTGCTCCTCCTCGAGCCGGAGAAACGCGCGGCAGGCGAAGAGGAGCTCCTCCCGGCGTTCGCCGAACGAGATCTCGCTCCGCGGCGGGATCCTCTCGGTCCAGACCCGGATCTGCCCGGCGGCGATCTCCTCGATCAAGGCGCCGTGCCGCGCGACCGAGGGCTTCTCGCCCGCCGCGGTGATCGTCTCGAAGAATTGCCGGAAGACGTCGTGGAGGAGCTGTCCCGCGGCGAGCGGATCGAGCCAGCGCGTCCGATCGCGCTCGGCGGTCTCGGGGGCGTCGACGCCGAGCACGTAGCGGACGAAGTAGCGGAAGGGGCAGGCGGCGAGGAGCTGGAGCCGCGACGCCGACTGCGGCTCGCCGCCTCGGCGCGGATCGAGCTCCGGCGTTCCCGCGCTCACCCAGCCGTCGTAGACGGTGAACGCATCCGAGGCGCGCGCCTCTTCGGCGCGCCGACCGTCGCGCAGGTGCGGATAGAGCGCGGCGACGGCCTCTTCGGCGGCGCCCGCCCAGGTCCCGCGCGCGCGCGTGAGCTGGGAGAGAAACCATTCGGTCTCGTCGAGCGCCGGGCTCTGCGCGCCGGCCACGGAGGGCGAGAATCCCGCGGCGTCCGGCAGCGCGGCGGCGAGGTCGGTGTAGTCCGCGTGCGCGTTCCCGGCGGCGGCGCGGTAGAGCTCGAGGAAGAAGGGCGATGGAAACTGCTCGCTCTGGTAGTCGAGGCTGCGCAGCTTCCAGCTCGAGTAGCTGGCGGTGACGGTTCCCGCGTAGCGCGCCAGGCAGGTCTCGAGCAACCGGGCTGCGTCGCGCGGGCGGTCCCGGGACAGCGGCAGCGTGGCGGGGGCGAGCGCCTCGTTGATCGCCCGGCGCTCCGCGTCGAGGAGCACCGGATCCTCGAGGTCCGCTCCCGGGTGGCGGCCCTCGTCGAGCCCGACGAAGAACGCGTGCCGCCGTCCCGCGAAGCCTCCCGCGGCGGCGTCGGTGAAGTGGACGTGGCCCGGGCGCGCGCGATCCGACTCGACCGAGAGGCCGCGGACCGCGTCCGCGAGACGCGTGGCGGCCTCGACCGGAGCCAGGGCGGCGGGGGCGAGCAGCTCGAGCTCCTCGAGGAGCTTCTGGAGCCCGGCCAGCGCGGAGCCGTCGAGCTCGTCCGAGAGGCGGGCGAAGTCGGTCACGAACGTCCGGGTGGCGCGCGCGAGGGCCCGCAGGTCGCAGGATTTCTCCTCGCCGCCGCCGGCCGCGCAGGCCGCGAGCTCGAGCGATCGCTTCACGAAGTCCCGCGCCCTCCGCGCGGCGGCCAGGCGGCGCTCCCGCCGGCGGGCTCGCTCCCGCCGCTCGTCCTCGTCCGCGTCGTCGTCCTCGCGGCCTCCCTCGTCGGGTTTCTCGAGCTCGGCGACGAGCCGGTCGAGCGCCGTGCGGTGCCGCGCCATCCCCCAGCCGACCCGCGCCTCGCGGAGCGCCCGGCCCGCGGCGCGGGCGCCGGGAGCCTCCGGCCCGCCGGGCAGCCGGGAGAGCGTCACCGTCGCGGAGGAGAGCGCCCGGCGCAGCGACTCCGCGGCGAATCCCCCCGCGATCCACTCCAGGAACGCCAGCGCGGTCTGGCCGGGTCGCGTGAACGTGACGACCACACCCGAGGCGAACGTGCAGGGCACGAGGTGCTCGCGGGCGAGCTCCCAGCCCAGGGCCGAGTAGAGACGCGGCTCCGTCGAGACGACCTCGACCTCGTCGAAGGCGATCCCCGACGCGAGGATGCGCCGGAAGACTTCACGAATCTCGTTCTCCTCGCCCGTCGCACGGAACAGCGAGGCCCGCGCGGCGCGCTCCGTCCAGCCGTCGCGGGATTCGGTCTCGAGCGTCTCGAGACGGCCGCCGGTGATTCGCTCGAGGAACGTCCGCTCGACGGTGGAGAGCTCGAGGCCGCGGGGCTCGAGGTAGAGGCGCTCGCCGGGAAGGAGGCGGCCGGTCCGCGCGGCGTCGAGGGCGCGGCGGAGGACCTCGGGGCGGTCGACCCAGCGCGAGGCGGCGAGCGCGGCCTCGTAGCGGGCCAGGATGCCGCGCAGCTCGTCGCGCTTGCGCCGGTCCGCGAACGCCTTCGACGGGAGGTCGGCCGCGGGGATCCCGGCGCCGCGGAGCTCCTCGAACGTTCGTTGCAGAGCGCGGTGGAAGCCCGGCCGGTCGCGAAGCGCCGCGAAGTAGCCGCCCGGCCGGAGAAACTCGCCGCACGCCTGCTCGACGAGCGCGAGCGCCTGCGCCCGGGAGAGAAGGCGCAGGCCCTCGCGGGCGAGGTCGGCGCCGACGAGCTGCAGGGCGAGCGTCCCCACCGTCTCGACGCGGAGGTTCGTCCAGTCGTGGCCCTCACGCGCGAGCCTCTCGACGATCGCGTGTCCGACGAAGAGGCTCGGCGCGATCAGCACCTTCTCCGCCAACGGCGACTGCGCGCAGGCGCGCGCGAGCGAGGCGATGAGCGGCGATCCCGGAGGCGGCGGCGGCTCCGGCGGTCGCGTCGCGGGGGCGTCTTTCGACGGCGCCACGGGGGCGTCGTCGAAGGGCAGGAAAGGCTGTTCGTCCATGGACCCATCGCATTCTCACCCAGACGCCGGACAAACCAGGTCCGGCTGTCCAGGGGGCGGGGTGTAGACTCCGATCGGAAACGGGGGAGCCCACTTCACGCCGGATTCGGCCGGCGCGGACGGCTGAGAGTCCGGTGCGCGACGGCATGGCGCGCCGGAGACCCCGCGAACCTGATGCGGGTAATGCCGCCGTAGGGAGGTCCGATGAGCCCTTTTCGCGAGGGAGTCCACGAGGCGCTTCCATCCGCCGCCGTGAGTCCCCAGTCCCTTCCCGGTTCGCGCAAGGTCTACGTGAACGGTCCGCTCGGGATGCGCGTTCCGTTCCGCGAGATCGCGCTGACGCCGACGCGGCGCGCCGACGGCGGGACGGAGATCAACCCGCCGCTGCGCGTCTACGACCCCTCGGGTCCCTACACCGACCCGGCCGCGTCGCTCGACCTCTATGCCGGCCTGCCGGAGATGCGCCGCCCGTGGATCCTGGCGCGCGGCGAATACGACCGCGGCGCGCCGCGGCGGGTCAACGCGCCCGGCCTCGCGTTGACGCGGCCCCGCGAGGCGCTGCGCGGGCGCGGCAACGTGACCCAGATGCACTACGCGCGCCGCGGCGTCGTGACGCCCGAGATGGAGTTCGTCGCGATTCGCGAGAGCTGCTCGCCCGAGCTCGTGCGGAGCGAGATCGCGCGTGGGCGCGCCATCCTGCCGGCCAACATCAACCATCCCGAGGCGGAGCCGATGGCCATCGGCCGCCGCTTCCTGGTCAAGATCAACGCCAACATCGGCAACTCGGCCGTGGGCTCCTCGATCGATGAGGAGGTGGAGAAGATGACGTGGGCGACCCGCTGGGGCGCCGACACGGTCATGGACCTCTCGACCGGCCGGAACATCCACGAGACCCGCGAGTGGATCCTGCGCAACTCCCCGGTGCCGATCGGCACCGTCCCGATCTACCAGGCCCTGGAGAGGGTCGGCGGCAAGGCGGAGGAGCTGACCTGGGAGATCTTCCGCGACACCCTGATCGAGCAGGCGGAGCAGGGCGTGGACTACTTCACGATCCACGCGGGCGTGCGCCTCGCCTACGTCCCGCTGACCGCGCGCCGCGTCACCGGCATCGTGTCGCGCGGCGGGTCGATCATGGCGAAGTGGTGCCTCGCGCACCACGTGGAGAGTTTTCTTTACACCCGGTTCGACGAGATCTGCGAGGTCATGAAGGCCTACGACGTCTCCTTCTCGCTGGGCGACGGCCTGCGCCCGGGCTCGACGGCGGACGCCAACGACGAGGCGCAGTTCGCGGAGCTCGCGACCCTGGGCGAGCTGACGCAGAAGGCGTGGGCCCACGACTGCCAGGTCATGATCGAGGGACCCGGTCACGTGCCGATGCACCTCATCCGGGAGAACATGGAGCGGCAGCTCGCGGTCTGTCACGAGGCGCCGTTCTACACGCTCGGCCCGCTGACGACCGACATCGCGCCCGGGTACGACCACATCACCTCCGCGATCGGCGCCGCGATGATCGGCTGGTACGGCACGGCGATGCTCTGCTACGTGACGCCCAAGGAGCACCTGGGGCTTCCCAACAAGAAGGACGTGAAGGATGGCGTCATCGCCTACAAGATCGCCGCCCACGCGGCCGATCTGGCGAAGGGCCACCCCGGCGCGCGGGCCTGGGACGACGCGCTGTCGAAGGCGCGTTTCGAGTTCCGCTGGGAGGACCAGTTCCGCCTGGCGCTCGATCCCGAGACCGCGCGCGAGTTCCACGACGAGACGCTGCCGGCCGAGGGCGCCAAGCTCGCGCACTTCTGCAGCATGTGCGG
>DASXAG010000042.1:0-11976 GCA_036406835.1 Thermoanaerobaculia bacterium | reverse complement strand
ACGATCGTGGTGGGCGGGAAGACGTACGTCAAAGTTCGCGGCCAGTGGAAGGCGAGCCCGATGTCGCCCGCGGACCTGGCGAAGCAGCGCAAGGAGAACCTGAGCCACAGCACGGTCTCCTGCCGCGTGGTCGGCGAGGAGCACGTCGGCGGCGCCGCGGCGACGGTGTACGAGTCGCACGCCAAGACGGAGGCCGGCGAAGAGGACGAGAAACTGTGGATCGCGAAGGGATCGGGTCTCCTCCTGCGCGAGGAGGAGACGATGCGCGACACCGCGAACGACGTGATGCACCGCAGTGCCCGATACGAGTACTCCGACGTGAAGGCGCCGATCTAGAAGGCTCCTCGCCCCGGCCTCTCCCGCGGGGAGAGGGAGAGCGCTTGGTTGAGCGCGGCTGGTTGTCGCGGGATCCCGCGTCGCTTCGCTCCTCGGGATGACGGATTAAGGGGAGCCCCCTCACCCTGACCCTCTCCCCCGTCGCCGGGGAGAGGGAAATTGTTGGAGCGGCGGTACGGCTATTCGGCTCTCAGCGCGACCAGCGGATCCACCTTCGCGGCGCGGCGGGCGGGGATGTAGCACGCCAAGAGCGCCGCCGCCAGCAGGAGCAGCGTCACCGCGCCGAACGAGACGGGGTCCGTGGCGGTGACGCCGAAGAGGAGCGACGCGACCGCGCGGGTCAGGACGAGCGCGCCGGCGAGGCCGATGGCGGCGCCGATCAGCACCGTCCGCAATCCCTGGCCGAGGACCATCCTCAGGATGTCGCCCGTGGCCGCTCCGAGCGCGACGCGAACACCGATCTCGCGGGTGCGCCGGCTGACCGAGTAGGCCATGACGCCGAACACGCCGGCCGTCGCGAGGAGCAGCGCCGCGGCGGCGAAGAAGCCGACCAGAATCACATTGAACCGGCGCGAGCCGAGCGACGCCGCGTAGACCTGCGACAGGGTCCGGAAGCGCGCCGGGATCTCGGGGTCGAGGCCGGCAAGGATCTGGCGCGCCGACGACGCGAGCATGTGCATGTCGGTGTCCCCGCGCATCGTCACGCTGATCTCCGAGCGCGGCCGCTGGAACAGGCTCACGTACACGGTCGGCCGCGGCGGCGCGTCCGGCCCGTATTCGCGCGTGTCGGCGACGACGCCGACGATCGTCAGCAGGTGCAGGTCGCCGTCCATGTTGCCGAACTCGATCGTGCGGCCGATCGGATCGCGGTCCGCGAAGCGCTCGCGGGCGAGCGACTGGGTGATGAGCGCGGCGTGCGCCGCGTCGACCGAATCGCGCGCGTCGAACATCCGCCCGCGCACGAGCGGGATGCCGAGCGCACGGAAGTAGCCGTCGGTGGCGGCGACGAAGTCGGCGTTGCCGATCCGCTCCTTCTGGTTCTCGAACGGGCGGAGCTCGTCGAAGGACTTCGGGACCTCGCCCGGCGCCATCAGGAGGAACTGGCCGTCGGGGTGGCCGCCGTCCATCGGGAGGCCGCTCGTCGCGCCGACGGTCTCGACGCCGGGGATCGCGCGCAGCCGCTGGAGGAGGTTCGCGTAGAACCCCGACTGCCACGCCTTGCGCGCCGGATCGCCCGTCCACGGCAGCGACACGTCCATCGTCACGATCTTCTCGACGCGGAAGCCGGGATCGACTTCGAGCGCCTTGAGTAAGCTGCGTCCGAAGAGGCCCGCGCCGACGAGGAGGACGAGCGTGGTCGCGACCTGCGCGGCCACGATGATCCGGCCGGCGCGCTGGCTCCCCCGCGAGGCGGAGGCGCCGCGTCCGCCGGCGCCGAGATCGTCCGCCGGATTCGACGTCGTCGCGCGCGCGGCGGTGAACGCGCCGAGGCCCGCGGCGACGGCGGCCGAGAGCAGGAGCGCGAAGACGAGCACGGGGACGCTGACGGCGACGCTCTCGAGGCGCGGGAGCGACGGCGGGGCGAGCGCGATCAGGCCGCGCACGCCGGCGACCGCGAGCACGACGCCGAGCAGGCCGCCCGCGAGCGAGAGGACGAGCGCCTCGGTCAGGAACTGGCGGATCAGGCGCCCGCGCCCCGCGCCGAGCGCGCTGCGGATCGCGAGCTCGCGCTGCCGCGCCGACGCCTGCGCGAGGAGCAGGTTCGCGACGTTGGCGCACGCGACGAGGAGCAGGAAGCCGACGGCGCCGAGGAGGACGAGGAGCGCGAGGCGCGCCTTGCCCGTGAGCGCGTCGCGCAGCGACGTCGCCATGCCGTCCGCGAGGAGGTAGTCCCCCTTCTCGGGCGACGCGTCGTGGATGCGCCGCGCGATCCCGGAGATCTCCGCGTTCGCCTGCGCGACCGTGACGCCGTCCTTCAGGCGCGCGATCGCGCTGTAGTTGTGCGAGGTGCGGCTCGGGCTCTCGCCGTCGAGGCCGGCGGGGATCCAGAGGTCGGCGTCGTGCGGGAAACGGAAATCCGCGGGGAGGACGCCGATCACCGAGTAGACCAGGTTGTCGAGCTTGAGGCGGGCCTGCGAGAGGTCCGACGGCGAGCCCATGGCCTTCCAGTAGCCGTAGCCGGCGAGGACGGTCGGCGCGGCGCCACGCTTCGCGTCGGCGTCTCCGAAGCCGCGGCCCAGGATCGGCGCGACGCCGAGGACGCGGAGGAAGGCGGGCGAGACGGCGGCGACGGTCGTGCGCATCGGCTGCGCGGGGCCGGCGACGGAGACGACCGACGCGGTCCAGTCGGTGTACTTGGCGATCGCCTGGAAGGAGCGGCCCTGGTCGCGGAAGTCGTCGAAGTTGGGGTCGGCGAGGCGCGATGGGTAGCCCTTCGTGGTGACCTCGAAGATCGCGACGATGCGGTCTGGGTCGGGGTACGGCAGCGGGCGGAGCAGGACGCCGTAGACGACGCTGAAGATCGCCGTGGCGACGCCGATGCCGAGGGCCAGGGTCAGGACGGCGACGGCGGAGAAGCCGGGATTCTTGGCGAGCTGGCGGAGGGCGTAACGGACGTCGGAGCGGATGTCGGTCATGCGCAGGACCCTCTGGGGAGGAATACGAAGGTTGAGGCGAAAAGTCTCGCGGTTTCGTTTGTCATCCCGAGGAGCGGACCCGAGCGCAGCGAGGGGGAGCGAGGAGGGATCCCGTGCGCCATAGCCAACGCGGCGTTCAGTCGCGGGATCCCTCGTCGCTGCGCTCCTCGGGACGACGGACTGCTGCGCTCGGGATGACGGGGTGGGCCCCTCACCCCCGCCCTCTCCCGCCGGGAGAGGGGGTTGTGTCTGGCGGGGTTACCAGCGCTGGCGCGGCGAGACGGGATCCCTCGTCGCTGCGCTCCTCGGGATGACAGGCTGCCGCGCTCCTCTGGACGACAGGCTGATGCGCTCCTCGGGACGACGGACTGCTGCGCTCGGGATGACGGGTGGGCCCCTCACCCCCACCCTCTCCCGCCGGGAGAGGGGATAAGAGGACGGGGAGTTGTAGGCTTTCCCTCGCCCGATGACCCTGACAGCCGGTACGCGCCTGGGGCCGTACGAAATCGTGTCGCCTCTGGGAAAGGGAGGCATGGGCGAGGTCTATCGGGCGCGCGACACGCGGCTCGACCGGGACGTCGCGGTCAAGGTGCTCCCTTCCGATCTCGCGGCCGATCCCGACGCGCTCGCGCGGTTCGAGCGCGAGGCGAAGGCGGTCGCCGCCCTCTCGCACCCGAACATCCTCGCGATCCACGATTTCGGGAGAGAGGGCGAGATCGTCTACGCGGTCATGGAGCTGCTGGAGGGCCGGACCCTCCGCAAGACGCTCGACGCCGGACCCATCCCTCAGCGGCAGGCCTTCGACTACGCCCTCCAGATCGCGAAGGGCCTCTCCGCCGCTCACGAGAAGGACATCGTCCATCGCGATCTGAAGCCGGAGAACGTCTTCGTGATGCGGGACGCGCACGTGAAGATTCTCGACTTCGGCCTCGCGAAGAGACTCGAAACGAAGGCGCCCGCCGAGGAGACCAGCGCGCCCACCTCCAGCGGCACACAGTCGGGAACCGTCGTGGGAACGCTCGGCTACATGTCGCCCGAGCAGGTCCGGGGCGAAGAGCTCGATCGCCGGTCGGACATCTTTTCGTTCGGCGCCATTCTCTACGAGCTGATCTCGGGCAAGAAGGCGTTCCAGAAATCCACGGCGAGCGACACGATCGTCGCGATCCTGCGCGATCCGGCGCCGGAGCTGTCGGACTCGGGCCGGGGCGTGTCGCCGTTCGTGGATCAGATCGTCCGGCACTGCCTGGAGAAGGACCGCGAGGAGCGTTTTCAGTCGGCGAAGGACGTCGCCTTCGCGCTCGGCGAGGCGTCGAGCTCGGCGGGGGGAAGCGCGAGCGGCTTCCGCCCGGCCTACGCGCCGGCCGCGCGATGGGCGAGGACCCGATACGCCGTTGCCGCCGTCGCTCTCGCTGCCATCGCCGCGGCGATTCTTCTTCTCCGAACCAATCGCCAGCCCGCAACGCCGCCTGCGCCAACCGGCCCCACGCGCATCGCCGTTCTGCCGTTCGAGAATCTCGGCGCTCCCGCGGACGACTACTTCGCCGACGGCGTCGCGGACGAGGTCCGCGGCAAGCTGACGGCGCTGCCCGGGCTCCAGGTCATCGCGCGCAACAGCTCGACGCCGTACAAGAAGACGACGAAGACGCCGAAGCAGATCGCGGCGGAGCTCAACGTGTCCTACCTCCTGACCGCGACGCTGCGCTGGGAGAAGGTCGGCGACAAGAATCGCGTGCACGTCAGCCCGGAGCTCGTGGACGTGACGCGGCCCGACGCGCCGACGTCGAAGTGGCAGCAGTCGTTCGACGCGGCGCTGACGGACGTCTTCCAGGTGCAGTCGGACATCGCGGCGCGCGTCGCGCAGGCGCTCGGCGTCGCGCTCGGCGCCGGAGACGCGAAGCGCCTCTCCGAGAAGCCCACGGAGAATCTCGCGGCGTACGACGCGTTTCTCAAGGGGGAGGAGGCGTCGAACCGGCTGGGGGCGACCGACCCGCCGACCATGCGCAAGGCGCTGGCCTTCTACGAGCAGGCCGTCTCGCTCGACCCGACCTTCCTTCTCGCGTGGCAACGCGTGTCGGGTGCGGCATCGAGCCTCTACGCGAACGCCGTCCCCACGCCGGAGCTGGCCGCGCGCGCGAAGGAGTCGGCCGAGAAAACCCTGGCGCTGGCTCCGTCGCGGCCCGAGGGGTACGTCGCGCTCGGGAACTACTACCGGCTGGTCGCGGACGACGCGCCGAAGGCGCTCGAGCAGTTCGAGGCCGCGCAGCGCGCCGCGCCGGGCAGCGCGGATCCCCTGCGCGGCATCGCGCTGGCCGAGCAGTCGATGGGACGCTGGGAGGCGGCGGTCGGGCACTTCCGGGAGAGCGAGCGGCTGGACCCGCGGTCGGTGCCCGGATGGACCTCCATCGGGTCGGCGCTCCTCCGGCTGCGGCGTTACGCCGAGCCGCGCGAGGCGCTCGACCGCGGGCTCGCGGTCGCGCCGACGAACCTTCGCCTGATCGAGAACCGCGCGATGACGTACCTCGGCGAGGGCGACCTGGCGGGCGCCCGGGCGTCGATCGCCGCCGCACTGAAGACGTCGAGCGTGGATCCGGGCGCGCTGATCGCGTACCTGGCGAACTACAACGACCTCGTCTGGGTCCTCGACGAGGCGCAGCGGGAGCTTCTCCTGCGGCTCGGCCCGAGCGCGTTCGACGGCGACCGCGGGACCTGGGCGATGGCGCTCGCTCAGGCGTATGCGCTCCGCGGCGACGCGACGAAGGTGCACGAGCTCGCGGAGGAGGCCACGAAGCAGTTCGCGCAGCAGGCGGCCGCGGCTCCCACCGACGCGGGCCGGCGCGTTTCGTACGGCCTCTCGCTCGCTTATCTGGGCCGAAAGGACGACGCGATCCGGGAGGGAGAGAGCGGGCTGCAGCTCAGCCCGGTCAGCAAGGACGCGCGCACCGGCGCCTACTACGAGCACCAGCTCGTGCGCATCGAGATGCTCGCCGGCGAACCGGAGAAGGCGATCGACCGGCTGGAGAGACTGCTGAAGATTCCCTACTACGTGTCGCCGAAGTGGCTCGCGATCGATCCCAACTTCGATTCGCTGCGCAAGAACCCGAGGTTCGAACGGCTGATCGCGGGGGGCTAGCGCCTCCCACCCCCCGCCCTGCCGGCGCAAGGACGGTTCGAATATTGGCGAACCATCGGACGCGCATTGTGTCGAATTCCGGACTTTGTGCTCTTCGCGCGACGTATAGTCCGCGCCCAGTCCAGGTCAACGTCCAACGAAGCGACTCGAAAAGGGGTGGGGCATGCGGGCTCGCGATCGGAAGTGCGTTCTCTTTTTCGCCGTCACGGTCCTGTTCGCCGGCGCGCGTCTCGCTCTCGCGCAGGCCGACGAGATCTTCGTCACGAACGACGCCGGCAACTCCGTCACCGTCTTTCCCCGAACCGCGACGGGCGACCCGCCGCTGAGGGTGATCGTCGGGGCCTCGACCGGGCTCAACCGGCCCGAGAAGATCGCGATCGACACGGTCAACGACGAGCTCTTCGTGGGCAACCTCGCGGCCAACTCCGTCACGGTCTTCAGCCGGACCGCCAACGGCAACGTCGCGCCGCTGCGCACGATCGCCGGCGCGTCGACGACCCTCAATCAGCCGATCGGGGTCGCCGTGGATCCCGTCAACGACGAGGTCTACGTCGTGAACGGCACCGTGTCGGGCTACGTCACGGTGTACCCGCGGACCGCCAACGGCGACGTCGCGCCGACGCGCACGTTCACGGGGTTCAGCGCGCCGTCGGGCATGGCGCTCGACCTCGTCAACAACGAGATCGCGGTCGTCAACTCGAATCCGCCGAACGCGATCTTCTTCTTCGCCCGGACCGGCGGGGCGGCGCTGCGCACGATCGCGGGCCCGACCACGGGGCTCAGCGCTCCGATCGACGTCGCCATCGACGCGGTGAACAACGAGGTCTTCGCGTCGAACGAGATCGGCGTCACCGCGACCGTCTATCCGCGCACCGCGAACGGAGACGTCGCGCCGACCCGCACGCTCAGCCTCGGATTCCAGCCGCTGGGACTCCTGGTGGATACGGTCAACGACGAGCTCTCTCTCGTGTCGCTGAACAACGCCGTCGTGACGTACGCACGAACGGCGAGCGGCGGCGCGGCTCCCCTGCGCGTCCTGGGCAGCTCGAGCTTCGCGGCCACCCGCTTCGCGGCGATCACGCTCGGCCCGCAGGGCGGTCCCACGCCGACGCCCACCGTGACGCCCGCAGGCCCGACCGCGACGCCCACGCCAACCACGACGGCGAATCCGACGGCCACGCCCGCTCCCGGCGGCCCGACGCCGACGCCCGGACCCGGCCCCGTCGCGCCGGTCCCGACGCTCGACACGACGGCGCTGGTCGCCCTCGCCCTCGCGCTCGGCGTGCTCGGATACCTCGCGTTGCGGAGGATGGGCTCCTAGCGGGTCGTCGCCGGGAGAGTGGCGGCGTACCAGCGCGGCGCGGAGTCGCGGGATCCCTCGCTGCGCTCGGGATGACGGGGGTTGCGTGGGTCGAGGCGGGATCCTTCGCTTCGCCCAGGTTGACGGGGTAACAGCGGGCGCCGGTCTGTCGAAACGGGCCCCCCGGCGTGTCGTTCCCGGTTGTGATAGGCTTCGGGCGTTCTCGGTTCGCTGCCTGCCAGACACGTTCTGACTTACTCCGAACAACAACTTACGAGAACGCGAGGCCCCGTGCCGGCGGAGTCTTCGCCCATTTTTCCCGGCGTTTGAGGATCCATGAAGCTCTACGTAGGCAACCTCCCGTACAACATCTCGGACGATCAGCTCCAGGCCATGTTCGCCAAGTTCGGCACTCCGGACTCCGCGCGCGTGATCACCGACCGCGATACCGGCCAGTCCAAAGGCTTCGGTTTCGTGGAGTTCAGCAACGACAACGAAGCCAAGGAAGCGCTCTCGCTCAACGGCACGGAGTTCAACGGCCGAGCCCTCAAGGTCAACGAGGCGCGTCCCAAGAACGACTCCTTCGGCGGCGGCGGTAACCGCTCCTACGGCGGAGGCCGCAACCGCTACTGATTCAGGACCGAATTGGTCTTCTCCGGGCGGGGCTCAAGGCCCCGCCTTTTTTTTCTCGGAACGCGTGAGGCGCCACGGTCGGAACCGCCGAAGGGCGTATGCTGGAGGACTCGTGCAAAAGATGTTCGTCGGCCACGTCCGCTTCGCGGCCGACGGCGTGCCCGAGTTCGCGACGGGCTGGAACGAGGCCCAGGCTCCCAGGGCGGGGATCCCCGCCGAGACTCGACCCGATGTCCTGGCCTCGCGAGGATGGTTCGACGCCTACTCGACCTCGAGCCGCGCGGAGCCGTTCGCGATCGAGTCGTGCCGCTGCGGCGCGAAGCGCCAGTTCCGGAGATAGACCCAAGAGGGCTCCCCTCACCCCTGCCCCTCTCCCGCCGGGAGAGGGGTTGTGCGCGGCCGTCAATCCAGTGCGGCGTGTCGTGACGGGATCGGCATGGCAAATGCACCGACTGAGGCTTCCGGAGGGTCCATGGGAGCCACGAAAACCACTGCCGTCGCGATCGCCGCGGCGTTCCTGATCGCCGCGTCGGCGGCCGCCTCGGCGATCAAGATGAAGAAGACCGAGCTTCCCGAGGCGGTTCGCGAGGCCATCGAACACTCGGCGCCCGGCGCACATATCTCCACCTGCTGGCGGCTCACGGGATACGCCGAGGAGATGTACGAGGTCGACCTGAAGGTGGACGGCCGCAAGAGGGGCGTCGTCATCGCGTCGGACGGAAAGGTCCTCACGGTCCAGGAAGAGGTGACCTGGGAGGATCTCCCCGGCCCCGTCCAGGAGAGGCTCAAGTTCGTGGCGGGAGACCACGACATCGAGGACGTCCATTCCATCTGGCAGCACGGCGACGTCGTCGGCTACGGCGCACGGATCGACGGGGACGACGGCGACTTCGTCTACGAGGTCGGTCCGCGCGGCGAGTCGTTTCGAGGCGGGGCGTCGCAGCCGGTTCAGACGAAGCCGCCGAACCCGCCGGACCAGCCCGGCCAGTAGGATCCTGGCAGCGGGATTGCACTCCCGCCTGGCGGGGATGGATTGACACCATGACGAAGCCTCGCAAGAAGCGCACGCCCCACTCGCGCCGCGGCGCCGTGGCGCACCTGATCCCGATCGTCATCCTCTCGGCAGTCGCCGGGTATGGACTGGCCATCACGCTCGCGAAGTCGAGCGCGCCGAAGCAGACGGTCTACGAGCTCCCCCACGACTTCCGCGTCACCGACCCGACCTTCCTGCCGTCGGCCTTGCCCGGGCCGCCGATGACCTCGGGCAACGCGATCGAGGTCCTCGAGAACGGCGAGCAGATCTTCCCGTCCATGCTCGCGGCGATCCGCTCGGCGCAGAAGACGGTGAACTTCGAGGCGTACATCTTCTGGTCGGGGGAGGTGTCGACGCGCTTTCGCGACGCGTTCGTCGAACGCGCGTCGCACGGCGTCGCGGTGCGCATCCTTCTGGACGCGCTCGGCTCGCCCCACCGCAAGTTCAAGCCCAGCGAGATCGACGCCCTGCGCCGCGCCGGGTGCCGCGTGGAGTTCTTCCACGCGGGCAAGCCCTGGAAGGCCTGGGTCGTGAATCATCGCAACCACCGTCGCGTCATGGTCGTGGACGGCAAGGTCGGGTTCACGGGCGGCGCGGGATTCGCCGACGAGTGGGCCGGCAACGCGGACTCGCCCGAGCACTGGCGCGACACGCAGGTGCGCGTCGAGGGACCCGCCGTGCGCGGGCTGCAGCGCGCCTTCCAGGACAACTGGTCGGAGGTCACAGGCGAGCCGCTCGTCGGCGACGAGTTCTACCCCGCGCTCACGCCCGTGGGCTCGCTCGCCGCCGCCGTCGTGCCGTCGTCGCCGCTGTCGGCCATGTCGGGCGCCGGACGCGTCTACGCGATCTCGCTCGCCGCGGCGTCGAAGGAGGTCTGGATCGCCAACTCCTACTTCGTGCCGGACGACGCGACGTCCCGGCTGCTCGTCGGCGCCGTCAAGCGAGGCGTGGACGTGCGGATCCTCGTTCCCTCGGACAAGCACAACGACGTGCCGGCGACGCGGGTGGCCGGACGCGCGGCGTTCGGGCCGCTGCTCGCCGGGGGCGTGAAGATGTTCGAGTACCAGCCGACGATGTTTCACTCGAAGACGATGGTCGTCGACGGGATCTTTTCGACCGTGGGCTCGGCGAACTTCGACGACCGCTCCTTCCACCTGAACGAGGAGATCAACGTCTTCGTGTACGACAAGGGATTCGCGGAAAGGATGCGCGAGAGCTTCGAGCGCGACCTCGCCAGGAGCCGTCCCTACACGCTCGCGATGTGGGACCACCGCTCGCCCGTGAAGCGGTTCACGGAGTGGATCATCGGGCCGGTCAGGTCGGAGCTGTAGAAACTGCCTGTCATCCCGAGCGAAGCGAGGATCCCGCACGCAGAAGCGACGGTGGCAATCGAGGACGGGATCCTTCGTTGCTCGCTTCGCTCCGCTCCTCAGGATGACGGCGTGGAATCGCGGAGCTAGACCTTCGGCATCGTGCGGAGCTCCGCGGGCGGACGCGGGACGTTCTCGCCGAGCAGCCCTCCGAAGCTCGCCCACTTCTCCGCGAGCGTCTCGAGCTCGCCGAGCATGACGGCGGCGTCGACGGGCCTCGTGAAGTGATACGCGGGCGGAGCGGCGATGAGCTGCTCGTAGCTCTCGAGCCCCTCCTTCTGCGCGTACGCCGTCTGGATCTTCGCGAGGTGCGTCTCGAGGAGTCCCATCGCCGTGCGCAGGCGTACCCACGCGTGGTTGTTCCAGTTCAGCACCGTCTGCGGGGGCGGTGAGTCGCCGAAGCGCTCGGCCAGGATGCGCGCCGCGATCCGGCCGCGCGCGGCGAGCGCGAGGATGTCGCACTCCCTCATGTTGAGGTTGGGCCCGCCCTCGTCGGGCGACTGGTGGATCTGCGCGACGCGGTCGCGGAACCCGGGGATCCGCAGCTGCAGGTTGTCGCGCCAGTTCTGCATCGTCTGAACGACCTGGAACAGGAACCAGGTCAGCAGTCCGAGCGGCCTGGCGCCGGGCTTCGGGTTGTTCCACGTCTCCTGCAGCCCGTCGCCGTTGCCGTTCGGAAGCCAGATGTTCAGCGCCTCCACCTTCTGCCGCGGGAAGTGGGGATGGAACGGCGTCAGGTTGAAGCCGAACGTCGGCCAGCGCGGGATCGGGCCGTCGAAGAAGTGGATCGGGAAGTTGCTCGTGATGCCGCCGTCCGAGAACCAGCAGCGCGTGGGCCGCGGCTCCTCCTTCTCGCCGTCGTAGCCGGGAGACGCCCAGGTGAAGTCGAAGCCCCAGAGCGGGACGGCGGCGATGAGCGCCGGAAAGGAGAGGCTCAGCCGGATCGCGACCGCGACGGGCAGGTCCGCGGGCAGCGGGAGCGGGATCAGCCCGCGCCTCGCCGCGAGGTCGTGGAGGTGCTGGTTGCGCTCGTTCGTCGCGGGCCGCGCGTGCGCGGCCATGAACTTCAGCAACCGCGGCGAGAGGACGTCCGCGAGCTCCGCCGGGTCGAAGTAGAGATGCTCGATGTCGACCGGCAGGCGGTACGGACGGCCCTGGTTCAGGTTGGTCGTGACGACCTCGAGGTTGATGCGGCGCAGCGCGGGATTGTCCGCGGGTGCGTTCCTGTCGCCGTCGGGGCCGACGCCCCAGAGGTCACCGAACGTCAGCGGATCGACGGCCGGTTTGCCGAACGCGATCTCGTCGAGGTTGTCTTCGATCCAGTCGGAGAGCGGCTTCGGATATCCGGGCTCCGGCTCACCGCTGCCGGGACAGATTCCGAACTTGTGCGCCGCGAGCTTCGTGACCGCGTCCCAGGCGACGAGCGCGGCCGCGGCGACGAGGAGGCCGCCGATCGCCGCGAGAAGGCCGATCACGACCGCGGCGATGCGGAGCGGGACGCTGGGAGACTCGAGGCCGAGCCATGCGAGGAGTCCTCC
>DASXAG010000041.1:0-2125 GCA_036406835.1 Thermoanaerobaculia bacterium | reverse complement strand
CGATGAGGGTCCCGTTCGCCGCGGCGCCGCCCTTCCGCCAGATCCCGAACACGAAGGCGGAGACCATGTACGCCGCGACGAACCCGATCGAGAAGAAGAGGAACGCGCGCACGAGCACCGCGCCCATCGAGCGATCGGGCGCGGGCGGTGAGATCACGGGAGGCGAGCCGAAGAGCCTACGCGCCCGGGTCGTCCGCCGAGGGCCCGTAGATCGACGGCACCTTCGCGCCCATCGGCCGCAGGTAGGTCGAGAGCTGGCCGCGGTGATGGATCGCGTCGAAGAGGAAGCCGTACAGCATGTCCCCGAGCGGCGCCTCCCACGCGACGTTGCCGTCCATCAGGAACTGGGCCTTCTTGTTCCACGCAGCGTCGTCCATCTTCGCGAGCCGCGTCTCGATCGCGTCCGCGTTCTTCTCGAAGGCGGCGACGGAGTCGGCCACCTTCGCCGGAGCGGGACGCACGACGTAGTTCACCTTCCCCTCGTCGATGATCTCGCGCGCGTCGCCCCACTCGCTCGCGATGAGCCAGACGAGATCGCCGGCGCAGGTCGAACGCTCGTGCGGCCGGTACGCCGTCTTGTCCGCCGGCACCGCCTTCAGGACGCGGATGAACTTGTCTTTCTCGGCCTTGAAGCACTGGGAAAAATATTCGCGGGTGTTCATCGGATGCTCCTCTCGAGAAGTTGTCAGTTTTCAGTTATCAGTTTTCAGTTTGGGAGGGACAAGTGACGTCTGACCACGGACAACTGAGAACTGAGAACTGAAAACTGAAAACTACTTCGGCTTGTCCCGCCTCCGGAACAGATTCTCGTAGTCCGGCCACTCGTCCACGAGGCGCAGCCCGAACCCGTTCGGCGGCGTCGAGGTCGTCCCGTCGGCGTTGCGGACGACCTTGCCGCGCAGGACGAGCTTGCGCCCGCCGGGCAGGTTGACCGTCAGGCGCAGGACCGGGCCCGTGCCGGGGATGCGCGTGGTCTGGACGAACATGCCGCGTCGCGAGACGTCGCCGATGACGCCGGTGCCCTGCAGCTCGCCCTGCGAGAACTCGACGGTCATGTCGGCGGGAAGGCGCCGGGCCGTGCGCTTCTCCCCCGTGCCGACGCCGCGGCGCCGGACCGGCCTCGCCTCGGGAGCCTCGGGCGCCTCCACGGGCACCACGGGCTCCGGCCGGAGGGTCTCGGTCGATTCGACGGACTGGATCCGCCCGCTGACGGTCCGGCCGTCCACCGGCACGAGGCAGCGGAACGCGACCGGGAAGATCTGTTTGGGCTCCTTCCCGAAGGCGTGCCACTGCTGCGCGAGCTCCTCCGCCGAGACGGGGCCGTCGAACCAGAAGGCGACGTGCGTTCCGCGGCCCACGATCACGGGCTGCAGGTAGTCGATGCCGGAGTCGTCCGCCGGGAAGCAGAAGCCCATGTGCCGGCTGGCGTCCGAGAGCGCGAACTCGGTCGCCGCCAGGAAGATCTCGTCGTCCAGCTGCGACAGCGCGTGCCGCGGAGACGGCGCGACGAGCGCCTCGGGACCCGCGCCGCCCTCGTAGCGCCAGACGGGGCTTCCGATCAGGTCCTCGACCGTCAGGTCTGTCAGCCGCTTCACGGGCTTAGCGTATGACAGCGGGGAACCCCGTGGCGGCGGGATTTTTGACGGCGCCAACGCCGTCACGGGACTGCGGCGCCGCCGTCGCCGGCGCGATCGCGGGCGTGGCCACCGTAGGATAGATTCAGGACCCTCCCGCGGCTCCTCCGGCGCCGCCGACGGCCGCCCTCACGCCCGGCATCACCAGGGCGTGAAAGATCGCGTCCATCCGCTCGGGCGCGTCGGGCATCCCGTCCGCCACGCAGAGCCGCCGGTACTCCCGGACGTGGTCGAAGAGCTCGCGGATGGGGACGACGCGCTCACCGCGCGCGCCCAACGCGGCCACGGCCCAGAGCTTCGCGAAGGTGTACGTCGTCGCCTCGTCCGCGGCGATCGTGCTCTGGTCGCTGCGCGCGATCCGCCTGGGAAGCGGCTGGCGCGGCTCCGGGATCTTCGGCGTCGCCGCCGGCACGGCCGCGTCGGCGCTCGTGATCACGCGGACCCTTCCGCTCAACGTGCACGGCTTCGGAGTGATCGTGCTGCTTCAGTCG
>DASXAG010000040.1:0-2803 GCA_036406835.1 Thermoanaerobaculia bacterium | reverse complement strand
GATCTCGTACCAGAAGGGCGCCGCGGTCATCGCGATGTTCGAGTCGTGGATCGGCGAGGAGAAGTTCCGCGCCGGCGTCCACGCGTACCTCGTGGCGCACGCGAACGGCAACGCCACCGAGCGCGACTTCCTCGAGAAGGTCGAGGCGGCCAGCCGGCCGGGCGTGTCGGCGGCGTTCGAGACGTTCCTGGATCAGCCCGGCGTCCCCGTCGTCGACGTCGCGCTCACGTGCTCGGGCGGTCAGGGGACGCTCGCGCTGGAGCAGCGGCGGCTGCTGCCGGTCGGGTCCAAAGGCTCGTCGGCGGAGAGCTGGAAGATTCCGGTCTGCTCCCGGGGCGGAGCGGGCGCGGGCGGCGAGGCCGGCGCGGGGGGCGAGGCGTCGCGCGGCTGCGGCCTGCTCGAGAAGCCGGAGGCGACGCTGGCCGCGCCGGCCGCCGCCTGTAACGGCTGGGTCTTCGCCAACGACGGAATGCTCGGCTACTACCGCACGCTCTACCGGGGTGATCTCCTCACGAAGCTGCTCGCGGTCGCCGACACGAAGCTCTCGCTCGCCGAGCGCGTCGGGTTGATCCGCGACGCGGACGCCCTCGGCGAGGCCGGCGCGATCCCGATGGCGCAGGCGCTCGCCCTCGTGCCGCGGTTCGCCGGCGCCGCCGAACGCGACGTCGTCTCGGCGACGCTGCGTCCCGCCGCCGACATCCGCGATCACCTCGTGCCGGACAACCTGCTCCCGAACTACGCGCGGTTCATCTCGAAGACGTACGGCGCGCGTGCCCGCTCCCTCGGCTTCGGCCCGAAGCCCGAAGAGAGCGACGACACCCGCCTCCTGCGCCCGCTCCTCGTCCCGTTCGTCGCGCGCGAGGGCGACGAGCCGCAGCTCCGGGCGGAGGCGAAGCGTCTCGCGCTCGCCTGGCTGGCCGACCGCAAGGCCGTCGCGCCGGAGCTCGCCGGGGGCGTCCTCTCGGTGGCGGCGCGCTTCGGCGACGCCGAGCTCTTCGACAAGTACCTCGCGGCCGCGCGGGCGGCCAAGAACCGGCGCGACCGCGTGCGGTTGTTCAGCGCGCTCGGCGACTTCCGCGATCCCGCCCTCGTCCGCCGCGCGCTCGCGCTGTACCTGACCGACGAGTTCGACCCGCGCGAGTCGGACATCGCCGTCTACGTCGCCGCCGAGCCCGACAACAGCCCGGACATCGTGTGGGGCTTCTTCAAGGAGCATTACGAAGCCATGCTCGCGAAGGCTCCCCGGGAGATCGCCGGCAACGCTCCCTCGGTCGGCGGCGGATTCTGCGACCCCGCGCACCGCAAGGACCTCGCCGACTTCTTCGGGGACCGCGTCGGCAAGCTGCCCGGCGGTCCGCGCACGCTCGCGCAGACGCTCGAGACGATCGACCTCTGCATCGCCCTGCGCGAGACGCAGCAGGGGAGCGTGGGGGAGTTCCTCTCGGGGTATTAGGGCCTGTCGTCCCGAGCGCCGCAGGCGCGAGGGACCCTTTCAATGCCGTGAACGTCGCGGAAAGGGGTCCCTCGTCTCCCGTCCCCTCGCAGAGTTCGGGGTCGGGATCCTCGGGATGACGGGAAGGTCCCCTACGCCTTCGCCGTCGCCTTCGCCAGCGACTCGAGCAGCTCGTCGAACTCCTTCGACGCCGCTTTCACCGCGGCGTCCGGGCCGATGCACTTGAAGAAGACGAGGCCGTCGGGCGCCTCGACGATGGCGCCGCGCAGGCTCCAGCCCGGCTTCTTGCCCTGCGGCTGCATCATCGGACCTCCCATCGCGGTGTAGGTCCCCGACGCCTCGAGGAAGTGGACCCTGAACCCGTGGATCGTCTTCTCCGAGCGCTTGGGCGCCGGGCCGCCCTCGAACTGCTTCTCCCAGCGCGAGAGGTTGTCCTCGACCGACCCGCCCTGTCCCTTGCCGAAGAAGAACACGCCGCACTCGCCGGCCTCGCCACCCGCGGCGGGAACCGTGTAGGTCGCCATGCGCATCGGCTTGGGCGGCGCGACCGCCCACCGCGCGGGGACGGTCCAGCGCAGGCCGCCGGCGGAGCCCTCGACGGCGGCGAGGAGGAAGACGGCGGACCCGACGAGGAGGACGGCGGAGAGGATCTTTCTCATGGCGAGAGCATAGACCAGCGCCGCCTCAAGGAAGCTTCGGGCGACCCTCATGGCCCGCTGTCCCAACTGCGCCTCCGAGGTCGAGGACGGCGCCGGCACCTGCGCCTGGTGCGGTCAGCCCGTCGCGATCGCGTGGTGGGCGACGAAGACGGCGCTCGCGGGAGAGCCGCTCTTCGGCGGGCTCGCGGAGGAGGAGAGGCCGGCATCCGCCAGCGGATAATAGAATTCGGAGCGGGACGAAAGGAGATTCCATGCGATTCAAGTCATCGTTCGTGGGGCTCTGCCTCCTCGTGATCGGCGCAACGGTTCTCGCGCAGCAACCCCAGGCGCCGCCTCCTCCGGGTCCGGAGGTCAAGCGGCTGGGCGTCTTCGAGGGCAAGTGGACGGGCGAGGCGGAGATGAAACCGAGCGCGTTCGGACCGGGCGGCAAGATGACGAGCGTCGACGACTGCAGCTGGTTCGAGGGCGGCTACCAGCTCGTCTGCAAGGGAAGCTCGACCGGCGGGATGGGGAAGATGAGCGGGACCAACGTCATGGGCTGGAACGCCGACGAGAAGACGTACAAGTTCATGGGTTACGACAGCATGGGCATGATGACGACGGCGACCGGCACGTTGAAGGACAAGACGTGGACCTGGACCGGCGTCGACAAGATGGGCGGCAAGACGATCCACTCGCGCTACACGATCGT
>DASXAG010000039.1:0-6661 GCA_036406835.1 Thermoanaerobaculia bacterium | reverse complement strand
CGCAGGCGCTCGCGTCCTTCACGCCGGCGGAGGCGGCGAGGAGAATCGTCAGCAGGGCGGTCGGCAGCGGCATGAGCGGATCATCCCACGGCCGGCGGCGATAGGATTCCCACCCGATGAAGACAAGAATTGGCCCGCTCGTTCCGATCCTCGTCGCCTTCGCCTCTTACGCGCCTGGAGCCGACGACGACCTCGAACGCTCCGTCACCATGATGGCCAGGATCTGCAGCGCGACGTCGCCGTCCTTCTCTCCGGACGGCAGGACGATCGCGTACGCGTCGAACATCGGCGGGGTGCCGCAGGTCTGGACCGTCGACGCCGCCGGCGGCTATCCCCAGCTGATCACGGCCTTCGACGACGGCGTCAGCGTCGTCGAATGGTCGCCGGACGGACAGTGGATCGCGTTCACGCTCGCGCCGGGCGGCGGCATGAACACGCAGGTCTACCTGGTTCACCCCGACGGCACCGGTGTGAAGCGATTGACCGACGGCGGCAAGGAGACCAACGGGCTCGGTCCCTGGTCCCGCGACGGAACGCTGCTGGTGACGACGTCAAACCGGCGGAGCGGATCGGCCATCGATCCCTATCTCTACGACGCCGCCGCCGGGACGTCGAAGATGGTCCTCGAGAACAAGGGCATCGGCGGTTTCGACGACCTGAGCCGCGACAAGAAGCGCGGGCTCCTCAACCGCCTCGTCAGCCGCGGCGACAACAACCTCTACGTGGTGGATCTCGCGACCGGCCGCGAGACGCTCCTCACGCCGCACACGGGGCCGGGAAGCTTCGAGGGCGTGTTCGCGCCGGACGGACGGTCCGTGTATCTCTCGACCAACGCCGGACGCGACCTCGACGCGTTCGCGCGCCTGGACCTGACACCCGACGGCGGTCCCGGCAAGACCACGATTCTGGCCGAGAGGCCCGACGCCGAGCTCCAGGGCTTCACTCTCGACGACGCCGGCACGATCGCCGCGCTCGTCTGGAACGTCGCGGGCAGGAGCGATCTCGAGATCTTCGACCTGAGGACCGGAAAGTCGATCCTCCATCCGAAGCTGCCCGCGGAGATTGCCTTCGGCCTCGACTTCTCGAAGGACGGCAAGTCGCTCGCGATGGCTCTCTCCGGGGCCGCGACTCCCGCCGACGTCTGGGTCATGGACGTCGCCGCGGGCAACTTCCGACAGGTCACGAGGAGCCCGCATCCCGGCGTGGACCTGACGAAGCTCGTCCGGCCCGAGCTCATCCGGTTCAAGGCGCACGACGGCCTCGAGCTCTCCGGCTGGTTCTACCGGCCCGGCAACGCGACGGCACCGTTCCCGACGGTCCTGTCCTTCCACGGCGGACCCGAGGGACAGGAGCGGCCGGGCTTCAGCAGCCAGTACCAGGCGCTTCTCTCGCGCGGCATCGCCGTTTTCGCCCCGAACGTGCGAGGCTCGTCCGGCTTCGGCAAGAAATTCGTCAACCTCGACAACGGCGCGCTGCGTTTCGAAGGAGTCAAGGACATCAAGGACTGCGTGGACGCCGCGGTCGAGGCCGGCGCGGATCCGAAGCGCATCGGCATCATGGGAGGCTCGTACGGCGGCTACATGGTCATGGCCGGCCTGACCGAGTATCCCGACCTCTTCGCGGCCGGCGCCGACCTCTTCGGCGTCGTCAACTTCGAGACGTTCTTCAAGAACACCGAGCCCTGGATGGCCGCCATCTCCACGATCGAGTACGGCAATCCCGAGACCGAGACGGATCTGCTGCGCCGTCTCTCACCCATCCACAAAGTCGACAAGGTCACGGCGCCGACGATCGTGCTTCACGGCGCCAACGACACCAACGTTCCCGTCGTCGAGGCCGAGCAGGTCGTCGAGAGCCTGAAGAAGCGCCACGTCGCCGTCGAGTACGTTCTGTTCCCCGACGAGGGACACGGGTGGCGCAAGACCCCCAACAGGATCAAGTCGGCCGTCGCCGTGACGAAGTGGTTCGAGAAGTACCTGAGACAGGCCGGCTGAGACGCGCCCCTTCTACTTCGCCGCGACGATTCGCGCGATGACCTTCGCGTCGTCGGGGAGGAGCCCGACCTTGGAGAGCCGCGGCGGCAGCTCCCGGAATTTCGGGTAGAGGCGATAGGCCTTCGCGAACACCGGCAGCGACTCGTCGACCTTTCCCGAGCTCGCGAGCGCGACGCCGTGCCAGAACGCCATCTCGGCGAAGTCGGGGAGCAGCGCCTCGGCCGCGGAGTAGGCCTTCTCCGCCGCGGCGACGTCCTTCTTCTCGAGGTAGCGGTCGCCCTCGTTGGCGAGGTTGTTGGACCTCTGGAAGTTGACGAGCCGCCGCAGCTCGACGAGCGGCTGCGGGTTGTCCTCGACACGCAAGTCGAAGATCTTGTCCTGCCACGGCTTACCGCTCGAGACGCCCTTGACGACCAGGATCGCGGCGGACTGCATCCCGCGGATGTCGCCTCCGGCCGCCTGCGCCGCTTCGAGCGCCTGGAGCATCCGTTCCGCGAGGTCGCCCTTCGACGCCTCGAAGGCCTTCGCCATCGCGGGCCAGATCGTGTCGTTGTCCATGAGGTTCGCCTGGACGGAATAACCCACGCCGACGTGATCGCCCGCGGCGGGGATGCACTTCGCGCCGGTGTGAGCCGCGACGCGGCCGGAGGCGTCGATCATGGCGACCTGGCGCACGTCGCGCCCGTCGTCCGCCGCGATGAGACCCTTCAGCGCGTCCGGAGCGCTTCGCCCCGCGCGCATCAGCTCGAGGCCGAGCGGCCCGTAGGCCGGATCGATGAACGACTGCGTGGCGACCGCTCCGACTCCCGCTTCGGCCCACGACACGCCCGATCCGACCGAAAACGCATGCGACTGGACGGCGACCCCGAGTTCTCCCGTCGCGGCGTCACGGGCGACGATCGAGTACGTGTGGACGGGACGCGGCGGGATCGCGGCGTCGGGAGCGGCGGACAGAGGCGACAGCGCAAGCGCGAGAAGGACGAGAAAAGCACCGGCAAGGCGCATGGAAGCTCCTTTTGCCCCGAACATTAGCAGCGGTGCGGCAAGGTTCTTGCGCTGTCCAATGAAGATGTCCGGATTTCGTGGGAAGTGGATCGCGGCGGGGGTCGCCGTGCTGGCTCTCGCCGTCGCCTGGCGCCTGCTCCCGGTCGGAGCCTGGCTCGGGGCGCTCGAGGAACGCCTGTCGGGCATGGGCATCCGCGGCGCACTGATCTACGCCGCGGTCTGGATCCTCGCCTCCCTGCTGTTCGTGCCGGGCTCGATCCTGACGCTCGGCGCCGGGTACCTGTTCGGGCTCGCGGGCGGCCTGGCGGTCGTCTGGCTCTCCGCGATCGTGGCGGCGACCCTCGGCTTCGGGATCGCGCGGTACGTCGCACGCAATCGCGTCGAGCGGCTCGCGCGGAGCAGCCGGAGGTTCGGCGCGATCGACGAGGCGGTCGGCGAGAACGACTGGAAGCTGGTGAGCCTGCTGCGCCTCTCCCCGCTCGTCCCGTTCTCGCTCTCGAACTACCTCTACGGCCTGTCGGCCGTGCGCTTCGGGCCGTACCTCGCGGCGACCGCGATCGCCTCGCTTCCGGGACTCTTCTTCTATGCCTACCTCGGCGCCGCGGGCAAGAGCCTGAGCGAGCGGGGCTCGCTCGGTCCATGGGAGTGGACTCTGCTCGGCGTGGGAATCGCGACCACGGTCGCGACCACCGTCGTCGTGACGCGCGTGGCGAAGAGGGAGCTGCGGAAGAAGCGAGACTAGTCCCGCCTGGTGGCTAACAGTGACGGGATCCTTCGTCGCAGCGCTCCTCAGGATGACGGTCGCCGGTCCCTTTCGGGCCGGCGCCCGTCACTTCACGCCCTTCTCCGGATCCCACGAGCCCTGTTGCTTGCGGATGTAGAGGATCTGCCCCGTGTGGTACGCGTTGTGCGCGCTCACGTGCGCGATGGCGTCGGCCTGCTTGAGAAGGCTCGCCTCGTCCGCCGCCTCGATCCACTTCTCCATCCCGGTGAGGACCTCGTCGAGCTGACGCACCGCGTTCTCCCAGGCGGCCTTGTCGAGATTGTTGCCGAACGTCTCGTCGTTCTTGCCGCTGAAGGCCGGCTTCTTCTCTCCCTTCCAGGTCGCCAGCTGCTGCTTGTTCCAGAAGACCAGGTGCTGGACGAGCTGGGAGATCGAGTGGTTCGTGTTGTTGCCTTCCTTCCAGGCGGCCTGCTCGGCGGTCAGCCCCACGACGGACTTGCTGGCCGGCACGAACCAGTCCTGCTCGTCGTGCGTCGTCTTGAGCTGCGACAGCAGGATCGACTTGAGCGTCGGCGGGGAAGCCGGCTGGGGCGGGGGGGCCATGAGCAACAGGAGCGCGAGCGCGTGTGCGTTCATCGATACCTCCGATGGGGGAGGACGCTAGCACCGACGGGCCCCCTGTCGATGGCCACTTCGAGGCGATTCGCCTCGACCACTTACGTCAGCGTAGAGCCCTGCTGGGTAGTCACTTAACCCTCCCCGGCACCCCCCTTGCACCTCTCTTCTTTCCGACGAAAGGAGTGTGCAATGGCTCCGAAAGACATCCCTTCTCCTCCTGACGAAGTCGAGGTGATCAAGAAGAAGGCCCCCGAGCCCGAGGCCCCCGGCGAGCACCCGCACCGCAAGCGCCGCAAGCACGGGTATCGCGGCTATCCGAACAATCCCGAGATCGGCGGCGGCGTCCACACCGGCTCCGGTTTCGCGGGCGTCGGTTCGACCGCGGGCGGCCCGACGCCGTCCGGCTCCGGCATCATCGGCGAGAAGACGCAGGAGTCGGTCGAGGAGATCGCCGAGGAAGAGGAAGAGTAGGGGAGCGGCGCCTCACGTCTTCTTCGTCTGAATCCTTCATCGTCCCCGCGACATAAGCGTTGGGGAGGAGAAGGAGCCATCATGCCGACGAAGATGCGGGCGTTCGCCGTCCCGAAACCCGGAGCCCCTTTCCAGAGGCTCGAGCGCGACGTCCCCGATCCCGGTCCCGGCCAGGTGCGCGTGCGCGTGCACGCCAACGGGATCTGCCACAGCGACGTCCTGACCAAGGAGGGCGCCCCCGGGATCGACTATCCGCGCGTGCCCGGGCACGAGGTCGCGGGCGTCGTGGACGCGGTCGGCGCGGGAGTCGAGGGCTGGGCGCAGGGCGAGCGCGTCGGCATCGGCTGGCACGGCGGTCACTGCGGACGCTGCCAGGAGTGCCGCAAGGGGAACTTCCGCTTCTGCCTCGTCTCACCCCTCGTCACCGGGATCTCCTACGACGGAGGCTACGCGGACTACGTGATCGCGCCGGCGGTGGCGCTCGCGCGCATCCCCGACGGCCTCTCGTTCGTCGAGGCCGCGCCTCTGATGGACGCGGGCGTGACGACGTTCATGGGCCTCCGCCACAGCGGCGCGCAGGCGGGCGACCTCGTCGCGGTCCTGGGCGTCGGCGGCCTCGGCCACCTCGGCGTCCAGTTCGCCGCGAAGATGGGATTCGACACGGTCGCCATCGCACGCGGCGCCGACAAGAAGGACTTCGTCGAGAAGCTCGGCGCGCGGGCGTACATCGACACCGAGAAACAGGACGCCGCCGCGGAGCTCACGAAGTTGGGCGGCGCCCGCGCGATCCTCGCGACCGCGACGAGCGGCGCGGCGATGACGGCGGTGATCGAGGGCCTCGGAGTCGACGGCGTGCTCGAGATCGTGGGCGCCCCGACGGATCCCGTGTCGTTTCCCGCCTACGCGCTGATCAGGCAACGCCGCTCCATCGCGGGCTGGGCGTCGGGCCGGCCGGTCGACTCCGAGGCGACGATGAAGTTCGCCGTGCAGACCGGCGTGCGCTCGATGAACGAGCTCTACCCGCTCGAGAAGGCGGCGGAGGCCTACGACCGCATGCTGAGCGGCAAGGCGCGGTTCCGCGTGGTGATGACGACGGAGTAGGTGGTATCGGCGGCCCGCATTACTCCCTCTCCCGGCGGGAGAGGGTTGGGGTGAGGGGCGGCCCGGCCCTCGTTTGTCCCTCCCGCGGGCGTATCGTCCCGCAATGGAAAACCCCATCAGCGGATCCGTCGATGCCGCCAGGATCGAGACCTCTTACCGGCTCGACGTCGGCGCCAGCAAACCGACCCCCGTCCCCGACGCGCCGCCCGAGCGCCACTGCGACGTCATCATGAAGGGCGGGATCACGAGCGGCGTGGTCTACCCGAAGGCCGGCGTCGAGCTCGCGGCGCGCTACACGCTCAAGAGCATCGGCGGCACGAGCGCCGGCGCGATCGCGGCGGGCTTCTTCGCCGCGGCGGAGCGGCGCCGCTCGGTCGGCGGCAGCGCGAAGGGCTTCGAGGACCTGCGCGGCTATCCCGAGAAGTTCGCCGGGAAAGTGGACGGCAACGTCTCGTTCCTCCAGGCGCTCTTCCGCCCCCGTCCCGAGACGCGGCGGCTGTTCGACCTCCTCATCGCGTTCCTCGACAAGCGCACGAGGATGAAGCCGTGGTGCGTGCTGTGGGCCGTGCTCACGCGCTACCCGCTGTCGCTCTTCGGCCTCGTCGCGGGAGGACTCCTCGCATGGCTCGGCCTCGAGTCTCCCAGCGTCCCGCTCCGCATCGCCGCGGTCGTGATCGGCCTTCTCGCGGCGATCGGCGGCCTCCTCGTCGCCGCGGCCGCGCTCGTCGCCTGGGACGCGGTCACGAAG
>DASXAG010000038.1:0-51952 GCA_036406835.1 Thermoanaerobaculia bacterium | reverse complement strand
CATGATGTTCAGGCGCTTGTGCCCCCAGTGGGCGGGCATCTGGCGGCCGGCGGAGGCCGGGTCATCCCGGGCGCCGACCGACTGCAGGAACATCTCGTACGGGGTGACGCCGAGCTGGAGGATCAGAGCGCGGTCGCGGTAGTAGCACTCGAACCAGTCGTAACCCGGGCGTAGCACCATCCCCGCGGCGGTGGTCACCGCCTCGTGGCCCACGCTGTTGATCTGGAAGTAGATCTTGTTCTGGCGCTTGAGCTGGATCTCCTTGTCGTCGAACCGCCGGGAGAGGTAGATGTTCCGGTAGGCGGCGATCAGCGAGGCGGAGTCCAGGCCGCGGTAGCGATCGGTGCGGATCTCGGTGGCCATGAGGGAATCAAAAATATAGCAAACGTCGGGCGGCGGGAACGCCCGGCGGATGGGGCCTTCGGCCGGGGCACAACCCGAGACGGCTCCGCCCTTTGACGACGTCTCGATCTTGGGTTTTCGGCTTTCGGTGTTCGATCCGGGGCGGCGGGCGACGCGTCAGAACAGCTTGACGAAGCCCCACAGCTCGAGCGCGACGAGCGAGAGCGTCAGCACGAGAAACAGCACGGCCTTCAGGTCCGGCCGCGGAACGGGCGTCATCGGTTCCATCGAGATCTCGGGCGGTTTAGCAGGAGCCGTGCCATCACTCAGAAGTACGCGTTCTGAGTGGAAAACGTTTACTGGAGGCGCTTGTTATGCTCCCCGCGATGAGCGCGTCCCGGCCTGTGCCCGCCTATCCGCCGGCGCCCTCCAGGCCCCCGGCGCCGGACCTGTCCTCCGTCGACCCGAAGCTCGACCTGGAGAGGGAGATCACCGCGCTCAAGCGACAAAAAAACGCAGTCCTGCTTGCGCATTACTACCAAGAAGAGGCCATCCAGGACCTGGCCGACTTCGTGGGCGATTCCCTCGACCTGTCCCGCAAGGCGCAGCAGAGCGACGCCTCGATCATCGCCTTCGCCGGCGTCCGGTTCATGGCCGAGACCGCCAAGATCTTGAATCCGACCCGGAAAGTCGTGCTGCCGGACTACGAGGCGGGGTGCTCGCTCGAGGACTCCTGTCCGCCCGACGCCTTCCGCCGCTGGCGCGAGGCCCACCCAGGCGGGGTGTCGCTGACCTACATCAACTGCTCCGCGGCGGTGAAGGCGCTGTCGGACATCATCGTCACGTCGTCGAACGCCGAGAAGATCGTGCGCTCGATCCCGCCGGACCAGGAGATCCTCTTCGCGCCCGACCGGCACCTCGGCGCGTTTCTGTCGAAGAAGCTGAATCGCCCGATGACGCTGTGGCCGGGCACCTGCATCGTCCACGAGCAGTTCTCGGAGCGGGAGATCCTCAAGCTGAAGGCGCGCTACCCGGACGCGAAGATCGCCGCGCACCCCGAGTGCCCCGAGCCGATCCTCGCCCACGCGGACCACGTCGGCTCGACGCGCTCGATCCTCAACTACGTCACGACGGCGCCGTTCAAACGGTTCCTCATCGCGACGGAGGAAGGGATCATCCACCAGATGAAGAAGCTCGCGCCGGACCGCGAGTACATTCCGATCCCGCCGGACAACGGCTGCATGTGCAACGAGTGCCCGTTCATGAAGCTCAACACGCTCGAGAAGCTCTATCTCTGCCTGCGCGACGAGCGGCCGGAGATCGTCCTGCCCGAGGAGCTCCGCAAGGCGGCGGAGAAGCCGCTGCTGAGGATGCTGGAGCTGTCGTGACTCTGCGCGCCTGGCGCGCCGTCTCGTAAACCTGCCGGGGACAGGATCCCTCGCTCTCGCTCGGGATGACGCCGTGACGCCCGGGCCACTCAGTGCACTCCCACCGGCACCTGCGCCGCGCCCTTCCGTTTCTTGAAGAGCAGCAACAGTGGAATACACAGCAGGAAGAAGATCCCGACGACCCGGAACGCATCCATGTACGTCAGCAGGAAGGTCTGCTTCGCGACGGTGCCCTCGAGGGCCGCGTAGGCCTGGCGCTGCGCCTCGAGCGGCGGCGACCCCTTGGCCTGCAGGGCCCGCATGATCGCCTGCAGCCGCTGCTGCACCGAGAAGTCGTAGATCGAGACGTGCGCGAGGAGCCGCGAGCGGTGCCACCACGCGCGCTTCTCGACGTAGGTCGCGATCAGCGCGACGCCGAAGGAGCCGCCGAGCTGCCGCATCATGTTCGTCAGCCCGGTTCCCTGCGCGACGTCCTTCCCGCGGAGATTCGAGAGCGCGAGCGTCGTGAGCGGCACGAACAGGAGACCGAGACCGATCCCGCGGAAGATCAGCGGCCAGAAGAAGTCCGCGCGTCCCGACTCGAGCGTGGCGTGGGAGAGGAGCCGCGTGAACACGAAGAACGAGATGAACCCGGCCGCGTTCAGGACCTGCGCCGGCGCTCCCTTCTGCAGGGCCTTCCCGATGATCGGCATCATGATCGCGGTCGCGATGCCGCCCGGCAGCAGGATGAGGCCCGTCTGCATGGCCGTGAAGCCCAGCAGGTTCTGCGCGAAGACCGGGAAGATGAAGACCGACGAGTAGAGCCCGAACCCCAGGATGAACGTGAACAGCGTCCCGACCGCGAGCGAACGGTCCTTCAGCACGCGCAGGTCGACGACGGGATGCGCCGCGGTCAGCTCTCGCCAGATGAACCCCACGATTCCGACGAGGGCGACGCCCGTCAGCACCACGATGTAGCTCGCCGAGAACCAGTCGTCCCGCTCGCCGCGCTCGAGCACGACCTGGAGCGAGCCGATGCCCACGACGAGCAGGGCGATGCCCGCCCAGTCCACCGAGACCCCCTTCGTGTCGTGCTCGCCCTGCCGGATGTACGAGATCGTCAGCAACGCCGCCAGGATGCCGATCGGAATGTTGATGTAGAAGACGTAGGGCCACGAATAGTTGTCCACGATGTAGCCGCCGAGCGTGGGGCCGATCGTGGGGCCCATGACGACGCCCAGCCCGAAGAGTCCGTTCGCGAGGCCGAGCTCCTCCGGGGGGAAGGTCTCGATCAGGATCGACTGGGACGTCGAGAAGAGCGCGCCGCCGCCGAGGCCCTGGACGAAGCGGAAGAACACGAGCTCCCAGATGTTGGTCGCGTGTCCGCAGAAGAACGACGCGATCGTGAACAGGACGATCGAACCCGCGAAGTAGTTGCGGCGGCCGAGGAGCCGGGAGAAGAACGCCGACATCGGCACGACGAGGACGTTCGCGACGACGTACGCGGTCACGACCCACGCGACCTCATCGAGGGTCGCGCTCAGGTTGCCCATCATCTGCGGCAGCGCGACGTTCACGATCGAGGTGTCGATGAGCTCGATCAGCGTGGCGAGCACCACCGTGACGGTGATGATCCACTTGCGGGCACCGGTCTCGGCCATGGGTCTCGGCCGCCCCGCTACGACACGCGCACGATCGCCGTGACGTTCATTCCCGCGCGGAGCGGACGCGCGGCATCGGGAGGATCGGTGAAGACGACCTTGACCGGGATGCGCTGGACCACCTTCGTGAAGTTGCCGGTCGCGTTGTCCGGCGGGAGCAGCGCGAAGCGCGCTCCGGTGGCGGCGGCGAAGGAGTCCACCTTTCCGTGGAAGACGACCTTCGGATACGCGTCGACCTCGATCTCGACGGGCTGCCCGACGCGCATCTTGCGGACCTGCGTCTCCTTGAAGTTCGCGACGACCCACGTCTCCCCGTCCTGCACGATGGCGAGCAGGGGTTGTCCGGCCTGGACGAACTGCCCGACCTCGACGCTCTTGCGCGACACGACGCCGCTGGCCGGCGCGACGACCCGGGCGTAGGACAGCTGGAGGAGCGCGTACTCGAGGTCCGCCCGCTTCTGCGCGGCCTCCGCCTGCGCCGCGGAGACCGATCGCTGGGTCGCGGCGACCCCCGCCTCGAGCGAGCCGGCTGCGGTCTTCGACGCGTCGAACTGCTGCTGCGAGACCTCCTCCTTCGCGCGCAGGGCCGCGTAGCGCGAGACGTCCGCGGCGGCGTTCGCGCTCTGGACGCGGGCGGACGCGACGTTCGCCCGGGCGACCGCGATCTTGGCGTCCGCGCTCGCGACCGCCGCCTGCGCCGTGTCGACCTTCGCCTGGAGGTCCCGCGTGTCGATCGCGAGCAGCGGCTGCCCGGCCTCGACCCGCTGGTTGTCGTCGACGAGGATCTCGGTGACGTAGCCCGACACCTTCGGCAGGACCGGGTCGATGTGCGCCTCGATCTGCGCGTCGTCGGTCTCCGCGTGGTGCTTGTAGAAGATCAGCATCTTGATCCCGAAGATCGCCCCGGCCACGAAGAGGATCGCCAGGATCACGAAAACGATGCGCCGCCGCCTCTTCCGGCCGGGCGCGTCCTTCGCCTCGGCTGGCTCCGGCGACGTCTCGTTCTCCTCGACCTTCTTGGGACGGGGCTTCTCGGCGGGCGCGTCCTGCGGCTGCGGCGAGCCCGGCCCCGACGATTTATCGGCCGTCATGGAGACTCCTTCCGCGGGACCTCGTCCGCCGCGAGATCCCGGATCTGCCCGGTCGCCCGCCACAACGCGAACCGCGCCCGCTCCCGGTCGGCGGCGGCCGCGATGCGATCCGCCTGCGCGCTCACCAGCGAATCCTGCGCGTTGTCGACCTCGATCGAGCTCGTGACGCCGTTCGCGAAGCGGTCGCGCGAGAGCTCGAGCTCCTCCCGCGCGAGAGCCAGGCTCTCGTTCGCGACCCGCGAGCGCTCGCGCGCGCTCTCGTAGTCGAGGATCGCGCGGCGGACCTCCTCCTCGACCTGCCGCTCGAGGTCGATCCGCTGGAGGTCGAGCTCGCGGATCCGGCTGTTCGCCTCCGCCTCGCGCGCCGAGATCCGGCCGCCGCTGAAGACCGGCACGCTGACGAGGCCCACGATCTGGCGCGTCCACAGGAGGTCGCCGATGTGGTTGCCGTTGTACCCGCCCTGGAACTGCGCGGAGAACGTCGGCAGGCGCTCGCCGCGCTCGGCCGAGGCGCGCAGCTCCTCCGCCTTCCGCTGCGCCGCGAGGGAGTCGAGCTCCGGTCGATCGACCCGGGCGCGGGAGAGCGCGTCCTCGACGGCGGGCGCCGGAACGTTCTCGGATTCCGGCGGATCGGTGAGCTCGAGGGTCACCGACTGGTCCGCGCCGATCGCATGGAGGAGGGCGAGGCCGGCCGCGTCGCGCGCGTTCTGCGCGTTGAGCCACGCCGTCCGCTGCCGCGCGAGAGCCACCTGCGCGCGCGTCGAATCGACCTTCGTCCCGACGCCGGAGCGGCGCCGGTCCTCCGCGAGGTCGCGCAGCCTCCCGAACAGCTCCACGTTCGCGGCGGCGTTCTCGACGGCCGCCTGCGCGCGCTGGAACTCGACGTACAGGCCGGCGACCGCCGCGATCACGTCGTTCTCCGCGCGGCGTCGCTCGACCATCGATACGGTCACGCCCTGGCGCGCCGCGTCCCAGCGCCGCACGGCCGCGAGGTCCACGACGCGCAGCGCGGCGACGAGGTGGAAGTCGAGCAGCGAGAACGGCCCGACGACCGGGCCGATGCCGAACGCGGACGACGAGAGCCCGAAGGTCTGCAGGTTGAGCGACTCGTTGGCACCCTCGGCCTCGCCGCGGATCTGCGGCAACAGCTCCGAACGCGCCTCGCGGGCCTGCGCCTGCGCGCGGGTGATGCGCTCCGTCGCGATGCGGACCGTGGTCCCTTCGGAGAGCGCGCGGGCGACCGCGTCCCGCAGCGACAGCCGCAGGGTCTCCGCGTCCGCGCACGACGCCGCCAGGAGCAGCCCGGCGAGAGCTCCAGCCAGGCTCGATCGCAACCTCACTCGATGGAATAACGCTCCGAACGGGCGTCTCGGTTCCAACTCGAACCCCTCCCGATGTTCCACGAGGAAGGCCCATCAAGACGCGTGCCAGATCCGCGCGCCTCCGGAGAGGCGGACCGACTCGGATATCCTCCCCGCCCAATGGCCCAGCCGCCCGAGCTGTCCGGGGACGCGCTCGATCAGCGCCTGCGCGCCTTCCTGGCCGAGGACCTCGGCGCCCGCGACGTCACGACGGAGAGCACGGTGCCCGCGGACGCCACCGCGCGCGGCGAGCTGGTCGGCAAGTCCGAGTGCGTCGTCTCGGGTCTGGCCGTGGCGCGCCGCGTCTTCGAGCTCCTCGACCCGGGGCTCGCGTGGGACTCTCCGTCGGAGGTTCGCGCCGGAACGCGCGCGGCCGCGGGCGCCGTCCTCGCGCGTTTCTCGGGACGCGCGCGCGCGATCCTGACGGCCGAGCGCGTCGCGCTCAACCTGCTGCAGCGCATGTGCGGCATCGCGACGGAGACGCGGCGCTACGTCGACGCGGTCGCCGGAACGCGGTGCCAGATCCTGGATACGCGAAAGACGGCTCCGGGTCTGCGTCCCTTCGACCGGCAGGCGGTGCGGGACGGAGGCGGCGTCAATCACCGATACGATCTCTCCCGGATGGTCCTCGTCAAGGACAACCACCGCGACCTCGCGGGCGGGATCGTCCGGGCCGTCGCCGCGGCCCGCGCGGCCGCTCCCGAAGTCGAGATCCAGGTCGAGGTGGAGTCGGAAACGCAGCTCGCGGACGCGCTCGTCGCGGGGGCGAACCGCATCCTGATCGACAACCAGCCGCCCGCGACGGTGGCCCGGTGGTGCGCGGAGGTGCGGAAGGCGTCGCGGCCGGTGTTCGTCGAGGCCTCCGGGAACATGCGGCTCGACACGGTGCGCGACTATGCGCAGGCGGGAGTCGACGCGATCTCGGTCGGAGCGCTGACGCATTCCGTGCGCGCGGCGGACGTTTCGCTCGAGCTGACGGCGCGATGACGAACGAGGCGACGGACGTCCTCGTCCTCGGGACGGGAATCGCCGGCTGCGCGGCGGCGCTGGCGGCCGCGCGCGACGGCGCGTCCGTGACGATCGTGACGCGCGCGCACCACGAGCAGGAGTCCAACACCTACTACGCGCAGGGCGGCATCGTCGCGCGGCCTCCCGGCGACACGCCCGAGCAGCTCGCCGCCGACATCGAGAAGGCCGGCGACGGCCTCTGCTCGCCGGAGGCCGCGATGCTCCTGGCGCGCGAGGGGCCCGACCTCGTCGAGAAGCTGCTGATCGAGGAGCTGCAGGTCCCCTTCGACCGCGAGGGCGCCGGGTTCCACTGGACGCTCGAGGGAGCGCACACGGTCGCGCGCGTGCTCCACGTCAAGGACGAGACGGGCGCGCCGATCGAGCGCGCGCTCCTCGCGGCGTGCCGGCGCGAGAAGAACATCCAGTGGCGCGTCGAGACGACGGCGGTCGACCTCCTGACCCTCGCGCACGACTCCGTCGACCCGACCGACCGCTATCATCCGCCGGCCGTCGTCGGCGCCTTCCTCCTGTCGCGCTCCGCCAACGACGGCGTGACGCCGCAGCTCGCGCGCGAGACGATCCTGGCGACGGGCGGGCTCGGCCAGGTATATCTCCACACGACCAACCCGCCGGGCGCGCGCGGCGACGGCTTCGCGATGGCCAAGCGCGCGGGCGCGCGTCTCCTGAACCTCGAGTACATCCAGTTCCATCCGACCGCGCTCCTCCATCCGCGGGGCCGACTCCTCCTGACCGAGGCCCTCCGCGGCGAGGGTGCGCGCATCACGGACGCCGAGGGCAAGGAGTTCCTCCGCGACGTCCATCCCGCGGGCGAGCTCGCGCCGCGCGACGTCGTGGCGCGCGCCATCCATCAGCGCATGCTCGAGAAGGACCAGCCGTACGCGCTGCTCGACATCTCCCACAAGGACCACGGCTGGATCCGCGAGCGATTCCCCGGGCTCGTCCAGCGTTGCCTCGAGCTCGGCTTCGACCTGACGGCCGGGCCGGTCCCCGTGGTCCCCGCCGCGCACTACGCCTGCGGCGGCGTCTCGGTCGACGGCAACGGGCGGACCTCGCTCGGCCACCTGCGCGCCGCCGGCGAGGTCTCGTGCACCGGCGTGCACGGCGCGAACCGCCTGGCGTCGACGTCGCTGCTCGAGGGACTGCTCTGGGGATGGCGCGCCGGGAAGGCCGCCGCGCGGCAGGCCGAGCGCACGCGCTCCCGCCCCTTGCCGGACGTGCACGAATGGCAGCCGGAGCACGAGCCCGTGGATCCCGCGTTGATCGCGCAGGACTGGATGGTCATCCGCCACACCATGTGGAACTACGTCGGGCTCCTGCGCTCCGAGCGCCGGCTCGACCGCGCCGGTCGCATCCTGGGAGAGCTGCGGGACGAGATCGAGCAGTTCTACCGGCGTGGCACCATGTCCGACGCGCTTCTGGGCCTGCGCAACGGCGTCCAGACGGCGCTGGCGATCTACCGGGCCGCGAGCGACGACAAGGTGTCGCGGGGCAGCCACTACCGGACCGACGGCCGGTAGGGGAAGAGCTCACAGCTCACAGCCGACAGCTCACAGCCGGACGGCTGCTCAGGCACCCGGCTGTAGGCTGTTAGCTGTGAGCTGTTAGCTGTAAGCTGTAAGCCCTTCTACGCTATAGTTCCGCCCCGCCATGAGCGTCCTTTACCTCCATTTCGACATCCCCGAGCGCGCGAACCGGCTCGTCAAGCTGCAGAAGAGCGGCGCCCACATCGTGGTCGCCGAGCCCCGGTGGCCGTCCTTCTTCGAGCTCGCCAAGCGGGAGAAGCCGTACGCGATCGCGATCGACTTCACGGGCTCGCCCTCCCACGCGCTCGAGACCGCGGACTACATGTCCAAGGCCCGGGAGACCAAGGACGCCGCGCTCTTCCTCCTGCGCGTGCCGTCGGACCGGGTCGAGGCCGTGACCAAGCGGCTCCCGCAGGCCACGATCGTGACCGAGGTCGAGCTGTCGGGGAGGCTGACCCAGATGGAGCGGGAGGCGGAGGCCCGCGCCCGCGAGAAGAAGGAGGCGGCGGCCGCCGCCAAGAAAGCCGCCCGCGCCGCCAAGGCCGCGGCGGCCGGAAAGCTCAAGCCCGCTCCCCCGCCGCCGGTGAAGGCCAAGCCCGCACCCGCGGCGAAGCCGCCGGGAGGCGCCAGGCCCAAGGCCGCGCCGGCCGCCCAGGCCGCGCCGGGCGTGCACGCCGCCAAGAAGAAGTCGAAGCCGAAGCCCGCCAAGAAGGCCTCTGCGGCGTCCTCGAAGAAACCCGTCAAGAAGAAAAAGTAGGAGCACCCATGGCCGGATCCTCCCGCGCCGAACTGCAGTCGTACGCCCGGGCGCAGCGCCCCGAGTACGAGCGCGTCCTGAAGGAGATCGTCGAGATCCCGTCCGTCTCCGTCGAGCCGCAGCGCAAGGGCGAAGTGCGCCGCGCCGCCGAGTACGCGGCGTCGCTGCTCGAGTCCTTCGGCGCCCGCGCCACGCTCTACGAGACGAAGGGCCACCCGCTCGTCTACGGCCGGTTCGACAAGAGCGACCGGCTTCCGACCATCACCGTCTACAACCACCTCGACGTGCAGCCGGCGGAGGGACCGGACTGGAACACGGCGCCGTTCTCGTTCGTGCGCCAGGGCGACCGCTACTTCGGGCGCGGCACGACCGACGACAAGGGCCCGGCGATCACCGCGCTCTTCGGCGCGCGCTACGCGTTCCAGAACGACACGCCGGTCAACATCCACTTCCTCTGGGAGCTCGAGGAGGAGATCGGGAGCCCGAACTTCGAGACCACGATCCGCGCCAACGCGAAGGAGTTCGCGACCCAGTCGGTCGTCGTCTCCGACACGGTGTGGGTGTCGCGGGAGAGGCCCGCGGCCCCGGCCGGCCTGCGCGGCCTCCAGGGATTCCGCTTCGACCTCCAGACCGGCGAGACCGACCAGCACTCGGGCACGGCGGGCGGCGCCGCGCGGAACCCGGTGACCGAGCTCTGCCAGCTCGTCGCGGAGTGCGTCGACGGGAAGACCGGCCGTGTGAAGATCCCGGGCTTCTACAAGGACGTCGTCGCGCCGACGAAGAAGGAGCTCGAGGACCTCAAGAAGTGCGGGTTCACGGTCAAGGACTTCAAGAAGGACCACCTCTTCCGCTCGCTCCGCGTCAACGACGCGCTCGAGGTCATGAAGCGGATCTGGATGATGCCGACCTTCGAGGTCCACGGCATCGCCGGCGGATACCAGGGTCCCGGCGTCAAGACGGTCATCCCGCCGAAGGCCACCGCGATCGTGTCCTGCCGCCTGGTGCCGGACCAGGACCCGAAGACGATCGTCAAGATGGTCAAGGAGTTCGTCCACAGCAGGAATCCCGACGTGAAGGTCTCCGCCGAGCACGCGCTTCCCGCGTACCAGGGGAAGACGACGGGACCGTACGCCGACGCGATCCGCGGCGCGATGCAGTTCGCCTTCGGCAAGGAGCCCGTCTTCGTGCGCGAGGGCGGCTCGATCGGCGCCGTGCTCTCGATGGAGAAGGTCCTGAAGAGCCCGGTCTTCTTCCTGGGCCTCTCGCTTCCCGAGCACGGCTACCACGCTCCCAACGAGAACTTCGACTGGGCGCAGGCCGAGGGCGGCATGGCGGCCTTCGCGGACTACTTCCGGAGGATCGGAGAGCTCCGGCGGTAGACTCGATCCCGCGTTTCCCGATTTCCGTTCCCCTTTCCGCTTTGGACGCGATGGAGGTCCGATGACGAGACTGCCACGCCCGATCGCGGCCGCCCTCTGCCTGCTGGCGGCGATCTCCCTCTCCGCCGCCGAGCCCGCCGCACCCGCCGCCTCGAACACGCTGCCCGCCGAGCTCGCGTCGCGGCTCGACCGCATCTTCGGGAAAAAGGAGTTCAAGGCGAAGACGTTCGGTCCGGCCCGCTGGCTCGACGGCGGCAAGGCGTACACCACCGTCGAGGACTCCGCCGGCGACAAGGCCGTCAAGGACGCGAAAGAGGCGCCGCCCAACAAGGGCGGCCGAGAGCAAGAGATCGTCCGGTATGACACGCTGACCGGCGCGCGGCGCGTCCTGGTCTCCGCGTCGGCCATCGCGGAGGCCGGAACCGGCTCGAAGCCGCCGGGGATCGACGACTACTCCTGGTCCAAGGACGGCTCGAAGCTTCTTCTCTTCACGAACACGAAGAAGGTCTGGCGCCGGAACACGCGCGGCGACTACTGGGTCCTGGATCTGAAGAGCGGCAAGCTCCACAAGGTCGGCGGCGACGCGCCCGAGTCCTCGCTGATGTTCGCGAAGCTCTCGCCGGACGGGACGCGCGTCGCCTACGTCCACGCCAACAATCTCTACGTCCAGAACCTCTCGGACTGGCTGATCACGCGGCTGACCGCGGACGGCTCGTCCACGATCGTCAACGGCACCTCCGACTGGGTCTACGAGGAGGAGTTCGACCTGCGCGACGCGTACCGCTGGAGTCCCGACGGCCGCGCGATCGCGTACTGGCACTTCGACACCAGCGGCGTGGGGCAGTTCTCGCTGATCAACGCGACCGACACCGTCTATCCCGTCGTGACGCAGATCCCCTATCCGAAGGCGGGGACGATCAACTCCGCGGTCCGGATCGGCGTCGTCGACGCGACCGGCACCTCCCCCGCTCCGCCGACCCGCTTCCTCGCGCTGCCCGGCGATCCGCGCGACAACTACGTTCCGCGGATGGAGTGGGTCGACGCGACGGGCGAGATCGTCCTCCAGCAGATCGACCGTCTCCAGAACACCGACGACGTCTGGCTCGCGGATTCGAAGACCGGCGTCGTGAAGAGAATGTTCCGCGACGAGGACAAGGCGTGGGTCGACGTCGTCGACTCGTGGCGGTGGCTGCCGGGCGGGAAGGAGCTCCTCTGGGTCAGCGAGCGCGACGGCTGGCGTCACGCCTGGGCCGCGCCCCACGACGGCGGCGCGCCCCGCCTGCTGACGCCGGGGAGCTTCGACATCGAGACGATCGCCGGCGTTGGAAAGGACGCCGAGAAGGGCGAGGACTGGCTCTACTTCACCGCCTCGCCCGACGACGCGACGCGCCTCTACCTCTACCGCGTCGCGTTGAAGGGCGGCGCGCCCGAGCGCGTCACGCCCGCGAACACTCCGGGCAAGCACGCCTACGACGTCGCTCCGGACGGCACGTTCGCGTTTCACACCGCTTCGACCATGGACCGCCCGCCCGCGACGGATCTCGTGCGGCTCCCGTCGCACGAATCGGTGCGCATGCTCCAGGACAACAAGGCCGTCGCCGCCGCCGTGGCCGCGTGGATGCAGCCGCCGACGGAGTTCTTCAAGGTGGACATCGGCGACGGCGTCGCGCTGGACGGCTGGATGATGAAGCCGGCGGGCCTGAATCCGTCGGACGCCTCGAAGAAGTGGCCGCTCGTGATGTACGTCTACGGCGAGCCGGCGGGCGCCGAGGTCGTCGACGGGTGGCGCGGCGACCGCGACCTCTTCCACCGCGCGCTCACGAGCGCGGGCTACGTCGTGGCCTGCGTCGACAACCGCGGCACGCCCGCGCTCAAGGGGCGCGACTGGCGCAAGATCATCTACGGCCGCGTCGGCGTCCTCGCCTCGAAGGACCAGGCCGCCGCGGTCCGCGCGATTCTCGCGCAGCGCCCGTACCTCGATCCCGAACGCGTCGCGTCCTGGGGCTGGAGCGGCGGCGGGTCGATGACGCTGAACCTCCTCTTCCGCTCACCCGAGCTCTACAAGGTCGGCATGTCCGTCGCGCCGGTGCCGGACCAGGCGCTCTACGACACGATCTACCAGGAGCGCTACATGGGGCTGCCGCAGGGCAACGCCGACGGCTACAAGGAGGGATCGCCCATCAACTTCGCCGAGGGCCTTCGCGGCAAGCTCCTCCTGGTCCACGGCTCGGGCGACGACAACGTCCACTTCCAGGGCTCGCAGCGTCTCGTCAACCGGCTGATCGCGCTCGACAAGCCGTTCGACTTCATGGAATACCCGAACCGCTCGCACGGCATCAACGAGGGTGACGGGACGTCGCTGCACCTGCACTCGCTCCTCGCGCGATACCTGCTCGAGAACCTGCCGGCGGGGCCGCGCTAGCGACTAGCTTCCCGCCGTCCGCGCCGCGCGAAATCCGTACGCGAGCGACCGCGGCGCGCCGCCCCACGAACCGTAGCGGCGGTACGCGATCGGGCTGTGCGGGTTGAACTCGGTCTCGCGCATCCCCTGCTCGTAGAAGCCGCCGCCCAGGTATCCGTATCCGCCGCGGTTGTCGTCGCCGCGCGGCCAGTCCTCGTTGGTCGCGTAGCCCACGGGCGAGATCTCGCCGTCTCCGTGTGTGCCCCGGAACGCGCGCCCGGCGGGATGCCCGAGCGTGACGACCTTTTCCCAGACGCTGCCCGCGAGATCCAGCACCCACCAGTAGGACGCGCCGAGAACGTCGCGCGTCGCGTCGGAGAGAAGGCTCTCGTCGGCCTCTCCGGTCGTGACGAGGTCGTCGTCCTTCGCCACGACGCGCCGCAGCCGCGTCTTCGAAGCCGTGCCCCACGGAAACTCGTGCGCGATCGGGGCTCCCGGTCCGCGGCACGCCTTGAAGAACTCGAGGTCCGTCATCGGACGGAGCCCGGCCCAGTCGGCGAACGCGGCGCCGTCGTCCCAGCTCACGAAGTTGGCCGGGCGCCGCGGCGCTCCGGCCTCGTAGCGGCCGTCGCGAAGCGCGATGGTGCCGCGCGAGTCCGCATAGCCGCGGCCGCCGTGGATCGCGCGCGAGGCGGTCTGGTGGGCGTCGAGGGTGTTCAGGAACGCGGCGTACTCGCCCTGCGTCAGCTCGTACTTCATCAGGTAGAACGCGCGATAGCCCTTCGGATACGCCGCCGGCACCGGCCCGAGCCGGTCTCCCTGGTTCTCCGGGTGCGGCGCGCGGTAATCCACCTTGCCGGGCTCCGGACCGATGCGGATGGGATCCTCCGATTTGACCTCGAACGGGCCCGCCGGCTGGCGGTCGGGACCGACACGGTACAGCGCGGCGAAGTCGAGGGCCGCGGGATCGGGATCGCCCACCCAGAACGCGCCCTCCGGGACGAGCACCATCTCGAGACCGAAAACCGCGGGGATCGGCTTCGCCGCGGGGTCGAGGCTCGCGACCGCCTTCGGGTCGAGCGCGAGCTCGACCGTGAAGCGCGCGTCGCCGCGGAACGGCGCGGCGCCGTAGAGAAGCGCGCCCACGCGGTCGGCGGAAACCTCCAGGCGCGGCGGCGGACTCCCCGGCCTCGCGGCGGCGGTGTGGCCCTTCGCCGCCAGGGGAACGTGGAGGTCTTCTCCGCCGGGACCCTCCGAGATCTTCACGAACAGCCAGGCGGCGTCGTGATTCCTCGCGTTCGTCCAGCCGTTCTTCCAGGACACCTCGCAGCGGACGGCCCGCGGCGCCGACGATCCCGCCGGAACGAGCTCGACCTTCCCGACCTCGAGCGACGTCGCCGACGCGCTCGCGGCGAACATCCAGAGGAGGACGAGTTCTCCTCGGATCTTCAACGCAGCGCCTCCTCCAGCGACGCCGACGCGTTGGTCTTCTCGTCGCGGTACTTGACGATGACCGGCGTCTGCAGCGCGAGGCCCCAGGCGGCGCCCTGTCCCTCGCGCATGGCGCGCGAGCCGGGCACGACGACCGCCCCCGCGGGAATCTCGAGCGGCCGGTCCGATTCGCGGCGGTAGACCTTGCCGCGCACCACGTCGTAGACCGGAGTGCCCGCGGTGAGGACGACGCCCGCGGCCAGGATCGCGCGCTCGCGGATGATCGCCCCCTCGTAGACGCCGCAGTTGCCGCCGACGAGGACCTCGTCCTCGAGGACGACCGGCACCTCGCCCACGGGCTCCAGCACGCCGCCGATCTGGGCGCCGGCCGAGACGTGGACGCGCTTGCCCACCTGCGCGCACGAGCCCACGAGCGCGTGCGAATCGATCATCGTCCCGGAGTCCACGTACGCGCCCACGTTCACGTACGCGGGCGGCATGATCGTGACTCCCGGCGCGAGGTAGCAGCCCTCGCGCGCGACCGTGCCGCCCGGGACGACCCGCACCCCCGAGACGGCCTCGAGACGCTTGAGCGGCAGCGTGTCCTTGTCGAAGAACGGGAAGCCGGCGAGGTCCCCCGCTCCGCCCAGCGCCCCCACGCGGAAGGCGAGCAGGATGCCGCGCTTCACCCAGGGCCGCGCGACCCACGCGTCGCCCTCCTTCTCCGCCGCGCGGACGCGCCCCGCGGAGAGCTCCGCGAGCAGGTCGGCGACCGCGAGCCGCGCGGCGTCGGGCGAGGCGTCCGCGCCCTCGGCCGAGAGCCTCTCGAGGCGCTCCTGCAGATCCCCGATCACCGCGAGCGCTCGCCCTTCCGCGGCAGAAGCCGGAAGCTTCCGAGCATCCTCTCGATCTTCTTGCGCGTGTCGTCGCGGACGGGCACGAGCGGCAGACGCAGCGTCTCGCCGCACTTCTTCATGAGCGAGAGCGCGCACTTGACGGGGCCGGGGCTCGACTCCAGGAAGTTCATCTCCATCAGCGGCTCGAACTTGTTCTGGAGCGACAGCGCGGTCTCCCGGTCGTTCTGGAGGGCCGCGCGCGCGAGGTCCGACATCTCCTTGGGGATCTCGTTCGACACGACGGAGATGACGCCTCGCGCGCCGAGCGCCATCATCGCGAGCGCGGTCGCATCGTCGCCCGAGAAGACGGCGAAGTCGGGGGGCACCTCCGCCATGAGGCGCGCGATCTTGCCGAAGTTGGACGACGCCTCCTTGAGGCCGCCGACGTGCGGGATCTCGGCGAGCCGCAGGATCGTGTCGACGTCGAGGTCCTGCCCGGTCCGTCCCGGCACGTTATAGACCAGCATCGGCAGGTCCGTCGCCTCGGCGATCGCGGAGAAGTGACGCATCAACCCGTCGGGACTCGGCTTGTTGTACATCGGCGTGACCGACAGGATCCCGTCCGCCTTGACCGCCGCGGCGTCCTTCGCCCAGAACACGGCGCGGGCCGTGTGGTTGCCGCCGGCGCCGGCCACGACGGGGACCCGTCCGTTCGCCGTGCGCACCACGGCCGCCGTGACGGCCTTGCGCTCGTCGCGCGACAGCGTCGCGGATTCGCCGGTCGTCCCGCAGGGCACGAGGAAGTCGATTCCCTGCGTGATCTGCCAGTCGACGAGCCGCTCGAGCGCGCCGAAGTCGATCCGTCCCTTCTCGTCGAACGGGGTGACGAGCGCGGTGCCGCAGCCCTTCCAGTCGACGGGTCTCACGTTGCCTCTCACGAGACCTCCTTCAAGAGCTCGCCGAATTCCCACACGCCCTTTCGTCCCGCGACCCGCTCGGCCGCCCACACGGCGCCCTTCGCGAAGCCGCCGCGCCCGCGCGCGCGGTGCACGATCTCGACCTCGTCCTCCGGCGACTCGAAGACCAGCCGGTGCGTGCCCGGGATCGTCCCCGCGCGAACGCTCGTGACCGGCGGCGCGCTGCCGTTCGACGCCTCGGCGACGATGCCCGAGAGGACCTTCGCGGTTCCCGACGGCGCGTCCCGCTTCTCCGCGTGGTGCTCCTCGACGAGGTAGCTCGCGTAGCCGGCGCGCGGAAAGCGCTCCGCCGCGGCGCGCGCGGTCTCGAAGAAGAGACGCGTGCCGACCGAGAAGTTCGCGGCGTGGACGAGGGCGCCGCCGCCGCGCGTGAAGGCGTCCGCGACGCGGGGAAACTCGCGCTGCCATCCCGTTGTGCCGCAGATCACCGTGCACCCGGCCTGCGCGAGAGCGAGGAGATTCGGAACCGCGGCATCGGGAGTCGTGAACTCGAAGACCGCGTCCGCGCCGGCCAGCCGCTCCCGCGTCAGCCCCGCGCCGCCAGAGTTGTCGGCGCGCGAGAGGGTCCAGACGACGTCGTGTCCGCGGCGCTCGGCCATCGCCTCGATCTCGCGTCCCATCTTCCCCGAGCCCACGATCGCCACGCGCATCCGTTTTTCCTAGCAACCCGCCGTCCGCTTCCGGGGCAGCCAACCGTATAATTGTTTGCGTTCCGGAACGAGAAAAAACGTGACCCCACCCACCGCTACGGGGAGTCCCCGCTGCCCGCGCTGCCATCGGGCTCTGGCCGCCTGGCGCATGGGGCACTGCATCTACTGCGGCGAGGCGATCCCGGCCGAGCTCAAGGCCGGCTTCGCCGAGCCCGACGGCCTCAAGTTCGTCGAGCGCCCTCCCCTTCCCACGGATCTCTCCAAGAAGATCGAGATGATGCGCATCGTCAACGCCGAGAAGGCCGCGCCCCGCAAGGCTCGCGTGGCCTGGGCGGTCGCCGCGGGGGTCGCGTTCCCGCTGCTGATCGGGATCTTCTACATGGCCTACTCGCTGCTGCGCCAGCTCTCACCGATCTCGAGCGCGCTCGTCATCATCGTCGGGATGGGGGGACTGGGGTATCTCGTCGTCTCGTTCCTGAAGTCGCGCGAGAAGGGCATCCCGGCCGGGCCGCCCGGCCCGATCAAGAAGACGTAATCCACGTCTGTCCTCCCGAGCGCCGCGGGCGCGAGGGACCCCTTTTGAGGTCTCGGCGTCGCGCAGAAAGAGGTCCCTCCTCGCTCCCCCTCGCAACGCTCGGGTTCGCTCCTCGGGATGACAGGAACTAGCTGATCGTCTTGTGGAACGCCCGCGTCGAGGCGGCCACGAGCACGAGCGCGATCACGAGCAGCGCCGCGACGTTCCGCCACAGGTCCCCGAAGACCGCGCCGCGGATGATGATGCCCCGCGAGATCGCGATGAAGTGCGTCGCCGGAAGAACCTGCGAGAACCACTGCAGCGGCCTCGGCAACGACGGGATCGGGAAGATGTATCCCGACAGCATGATGGACGGCAGCAGGAACATCTGCGCGAGCTGGATGGCCTCCATCTGCGTCCGCGCGCGCGAGGAGACCAGCAGGCCGAGCGAGAGCAGCGCGAAGAGGTAGACGGTCGAGAGTCCGAGCAGCAGAAACAGGTTGCCGTGGATCGGCACCCGGAAGGCCACCGTCATCAGGAAGAGGATGAAGAGGAGCTGGATGAACGCCAGGCCGAGGTACGGCAGCAGCTTCCCGAGGATCACCGCCACGGGCGACGCCGGCGTGACCATGAGCTGCTCGAGCGTGCCACGCTCGCGCTCCCGCACGATCGCGAACGCGGCGAGCAACGTCCCCGAGAAGGTCAGCAGGATCGCGACGAGGCCCGGGATCAGGAGGTTCGCGGTCCGCGAGTCGGGGTTGAAGAGCATGAGCGGATGGATGCGGATCGCGAGGTCCTTCACGCCGGCCTTCAGCGCCAGCTCCGCCACCGATTGCGAGAGCGCGAGCCCGTTCGCCGCCGCGAGCGCCTGGCTCGAGATCGAGGAGTCCGAGCCGTCGATCTCCACGAGGACGTCGGCCGGCTGTCCGTTCAACCGCCGGCGTCCGTAGTCCGGCGGAATCTCGACCCCCACCGAGGCGCGGCCCGCCACGATGAACTCCCGCAGCGCGTCGCGCGACGGCGCGTACGCGACGATGTCGAAGATGCTCGTGTTCACGAAGTCGGTCAGGAGCTCGCGGCTCTGCTGCGAGCGGCTCTGGTCGAGCACCACGGTGCGCACGTGCCTGACGTTCGTGTCGATCAGTCCGAAGAGCAACAGCTGGAAGGCCGGCACCATCAACGCGAACTGGAGCGTTCCGCGGTCCCGCAGCATCTGGACCGCCTCCTTGCGCAGGACCGCGAAGAATCCCCTCATCCTCCGGCCCCCGCGTGCGCCGCCGCGGCTTCGGGGACATCGCCGCGCTTCTCGATCTGGAGCCGCGTCAGCCGCACGAAGACGTCCTCGAGCGACGCCTCGATCGGGCGGATCTCGACCGGGGCGCCGGCCGCCTCCTCGAGGTCGCGGGCGATGCGGTCCTCGGGGACGTCGGCCCGCACCAGCAGGTGCAGCGCGTTGCCGAAGATCGTGACGTCCTCGACGTAGGGCAGCGCGCGCGCCTCGCTCATGAAGGACGCCACCCCGCGCGCGCACGCGGCCTCGACGCGGCGCGTGCCCTGCGGCGTGACCTCGGGCAGACGGACCAGCTCGTCCGGCGTTCCCTCGACGAGCATCTTGGAGAGGTAGAGGTACGCCACGCGGCCGCACCGCTCGGCCTCGTCCATGTAGTGCGTCGTCACGAAGAGCGTCACGCCGTCGGCCGCCAGCGTGAAGAGCAGGTTCCAGAGCTCGCGGCGGGCGACGGGGTCGATCCCGGCCGTCGGCTCGTCGAGGAAGAGGACGCGCGGGCCGTGCATCAGCGCGGCCGCGAGCGCGAGGCGCTGCTTCCAGCCGCCGGAGAGCTGCCCCGCGAGCCGTTCGCGGTACGGGCCGATGGAGGTCAGCTGGATCGCCCATTCGCGCCGCTCGCGCAGCTTGTCGCCGCGGAGGCCGTAGACCGACGCGAAGAAATCCAGGTTCTCGTTCACGGTCAGGTCCTCGTAGAGCGAGAAGCGCTGCGGCACGTAGCCGATCTGCCGGCGCACGGCCTCGCCCTGCTTCTCGACGTCCAGCCCGTCGACCCGCGCGTGGCCCTCGGTCGGCGCGAGCAGCCCGCAGAGGATCCGGATGAGCGTCGACTTCCCCGATCCGTTCGGGCCGAGCAGCCCGTAGATCTCGCCGCGCGGCACCCGGAGCGAAACCCTGTCGAGCGCGCGCACGGCGCCGAAGTCGCGCGAGACGCCCTCGACCACGATGCCGTATTCGCGCTCGCCGCTCGGAGTGGACTCGGGCACGGCTCGATTACTCCTCGAGCCGGACGGTCGCAGCCATGCCCGGCCGCAGCTCCGGCGCCGGGTCGATCGCGACCTTCGCGCCGAAGACCTGGTCCATCCTCTGGCCCAGCGTCTGCACGTTGCGCGGCGTGTACTCCGACTGCGTCCGGATCTCGACGACCTTCCCCGGAAACTCGCGGTTGGGGAACGTGTCGACCTTCAGCGCGGCCCTCTGGCCGACGCGCACGCGTCCGAGCTGCGGTTCCGGCACGTAGACGCGGACCCAGAGCTGCGACGGCTCGAGCAGCTTGGCGACGGGCTGGTTCGGCGCGACGATGTCGCCGGGGCGCAGGTCCAGCGACTCGATGACGCCGTCGGCCGGCGCGTTGACGACGCTCTCCTGGCGCTGCCGCTGCAGGTAGCCGAGCTGCCGCTCCTCCGCCGCGAGCGCCGCCTTCGCCGCCTCGATGTCCTCCGGCCGCGATCCGCGCTCGAGCTCCTGCAGCATCTGCGACGTCGTCGTCGCCTGTGTCGCGGCGGCGTCGTAGGCCTCCTGGCCGACGATCCCCTTCTCCTTGAGGTTCCACTGCCGGACGCGCTCGCGCTCGGCGTTCTGCGCGCTCGCCCGGGCGCGGGCGATCTCCTCCGCCCGCGGCCCGCGCTGCGTCTTCGCGAGCCCGGCCTTCGCCTGCGCCACGCGGGACTGCTGCTGCTGGATCTGGAGGTCGATGAGGTCCGGCTCGAGCTGGACGACCGGCTGGCCGGCCTTGACCGTCGATCCCTCGTCGACGAGGACCTTCGATACGCGGCCGCCGATGAGCGAGCCGACCTCGACGTCCCGGGCCTCGATCGACCCGGAGAGGATGAGCGGCTTCGGCCGGTTGCGCTTCGAGACGTAGAGGGCGCCGCCGCCGGCGAGCAACACCGCGGCCACGAGCAGGAGGAGCAGTCCCTTCTTCTTCATCGCTTGTTCTTCCTGTTGACGGGGGGGACGATGCCCCGGGTCCAGACGTCGACGACCGTGTCGAGGTAGTCGCTCAACGGAATCGGCTTCGCGAGGATCTCGACGACGTGTTGCATGAACACGTAGGAGTGCAGCGTCGCGAGGAACGCGAACGCCGCGGCGCGGTAATCGTTGCCGTGGACCCGCACGCGGCCGTGCCTCCCGGCGCGGCGGAGGTAGTCCTCCAGGAAGCGCAGGTTCTTCTCGGGAGGGGAGGGGCGCCGGCTGGGGTCGAACGGCAGCGGGATCCGGCCGATTCCGCGGACGCCCTTCCGGAAGCCGCCCTCGGGCGCCATCTTGAAGTAGACCCAGCGGGCCACCAGCTCGCGGATGCGCTTCTCGAGAAACGGGACGAAGACCTCGCCGGCGCGGCGCAGGATGGGCGCCGGGTCCTCGCTCCCCCTGTATTCCTCCAGGAACTCGAACGGCAAAAGGTCCTCGGCATCCGGACGCCCCATCGCCGCGAGGAACAGCGCCTCCTTCGTCGGCGCGTGCCGGAGCAGCGCCGCCGGCGACACCGACAGACGCGAACCGATCTGGGCGAGGGTCGCCCCGGCGAAGCCTTGCTCGACGAAGGTCTCGCGGGCGGCCTCCAGAACCTGCTCGCGCGTGACTCGCGGACTCCTGCCCATAAGTAAATAACTATTTATTAATTTATCGGCGTTGTCAAGGGCTCGAAATTGCCCGCGACGGAAGGACTTCGACGAGCCGCGCACGCGACTCTGACGAGGGGCCTCGGTGCCAAATGGGGCGGGCTTGTCCCGCCCCCTAAATCAAAGACTCGCCAGGAACTGGAAGTACTCCTCCGGCGACTCCTGGAGACGGATCGAGAACCCGCTCGGGATCAGCCGCGCGAGCGCGGCGGGAACGCGCAAGGCGCGCACCACCCGGCCGCGCACCGTGCAGCGCTTTCCTTCGGGAAGGTGGAGGTCCGCCGTCATGAAGGACCCGGGGTCCGGCAGCCGCACCGAGCGCACGAAGATTCCGCTCGCGGAGACGTCGTACGTGAACCCGGTGCACGCCGCACCCCGCAGACTGAACTCCACCAGGAAACGCCGTTTCTTGCGCGCGAAGTTGCGCCGCTCGGCCACTCTGCCCGGATTCTCCATCCCGCTCGTTGCAAATTGCAAGAGCGGTGCCCCAAAGGGCAGATCCTAGGAAGCGGGTGTCTGTTTCTTGAACGCGAGGCTCTTCACGCGGCCGGCGTCGACCAGGAAGCCCGTGACCTCGCCTTTCGGCCCCCGCTGGAACGTCAGCTGGATGCCCTCGTGCGTGAACGTGTCCCTCACCGTCGGCTTCAGCGGCTCCTCCGAGACGCCGCGATGCTTGATGATCAGCTTGTCGCCCTCCGCGACGAGCTTCCACGTCGTCCCGACCTCCTCGCTCGAGTAGAGTCCCGCGAGCGGAGCGAGCTCGGCGGCCGTGGGCGTCCACGGCTCGACCGGCTCGAAGGTCTGGGTCTCGGGCTCCTCCTCCTCTTCGGTCGTCGTGACGGTGAGCTTCGGCCGAGCTCCCCCGCCGGCCGTCGCGGGGGGAATCTCGACCTCGGTCTTCCCGCCCTCGTAGCCCTCGAGACGGTACCGATTCGCGCCCAGGGGCGTCAGGGGGTAGTTGCGGTCCCCGACGTTGGCGGTCAGTTTGTCGTCCCAGATGGCGAGCCGGACCAGCTCGCTCGACTCGGGATCGCGGTACAGCCCGACGAGCGCCTGAAGATTCTTCGGAGGCGCGGCGACCTTCACGTTGCCGGCCGCCTGCGCCGGTTTCGGCTCGTCCTTCTTCGTCATCAGGGATCCGAGGTAGACCTCCGAGACCTTCGTGGCGAGCCGGCTGGGGTTCGCCTGCGCGAGGTTGCACAGGCACGCGACCGAGAAGTGCTGATCCGGGTAGCGCAGCAGCTGCGCCCGGTAGCCCGCCCACGAGCCGCCGTGCGAGACGGTCCTCAGGCCGCGGTAGTTGCCGATCGAGAGGGCCGAGGCGTAGGCGATCTTCTTGCCGCTGTTCAGGACGCCCACGACCTGCATGGTCTGGATCAGGGCCGCGTCGCCGACTCCATTGCGCGGCTCGTAGAAGTTCTCGTCCCAGCGCTGGAGGTCCTCGACGGTGGTCAGGACGGAGCCGTCGCCGATCTGCTCCCAGTTCGACATCTCGATCCCGAAGGCGGCCGCCGGCGGCTTCTGCTTCCGATACCCGGTCGCCCGGTTGGGGATGATGCGGGTGTGCAGCTCGTTGAACTGCGTGTGCCGCATGCCGAGCGGCACGAAGATGTGCTCGGCCGCGAACTCCCGCAGCGGCTGGCCGCTCGCCCGCTTCACGATGACGCCGAGGAGGAAGTAGCCGGTGTTGCTGTAGAGGTACTCCTGGCCCGGCGGGAAGTTGATCCCCTTCTGGCGCGCGATGATGTCGAGCGCGTCCTGCTCGGTCGTCCAGTCCTCCTCCTGCATGCCCGAGAGCTCCATCGCGACCAGGTAGTCGCGCAGCCCGCTGATGTGGTGGAGCAAATGGCGGATCGTGATCGGCTTCCCGTAGGACGGCATCTCCGGCAGCCACTTGCGAATGTCGTCGTCGAGCGAGAGCTTGCCCTCGCGCGCGAGAAGCTGGATCGAGAAGGCCGTGAACTGCTTGGAGGTCGAGCCGATGTCGAAGACCGTCTGCGGCGAGTTGGCGACGCCGAGCTCCAGGTTCGCCATGCCGTAGCCCCGCGCGTAGGCGATGCGGCCGTCGCGGTAGACGCCGAGCGAGCAGCCCGGCGAGTCGCTCCGGTCGTACTCGGCGAAGATCGCGTCGACCTGGGTCTTCGTGTCGGCGGCGGGGACCGCAGGTGTCGGCGTCGGGCGCGGCGGCGTGGGAGCGGGAGCCGCGGCGACGAGCGCGCCACAGACGAACGCGGACAGGACGAGACGGCGCATGGATTTCCTCCGAACGGAAATCTTACTTCGCGTCCGCGCGCTCGAATGCCTCGATCTGCTTGCGGCGCTCCTCCGAGAGCGGCTTCTTCGCGCGTGACTGCCAGTCAAAGCTGACCTGCGTCGTCTTCGCCTCCGCCACGAGCTCTGCGCCGCCCGCGGCGCCGGGCCTCCTGATCGCGTAGGCGAAGTCGAAGGAGGACGCGCCCATGCGCGAGACGTGGATCTCGACCTCGAGCACCTCGCCCATGGAGACCGAGGAGCGGTAGTCGATCTCGGAGTGCGCCACCACGAAGTCGACGTCCCAGAAGTCCGTGGAGTCCCGCATCGCCATCCAGTACTTCTGCCGCGCCCGCTCGAGATACGTGAGGTAGGCGACGTTGTTGAGATGCCCCATGGCGTCGATGTCGTCGTAGGGGACTTCGATCGTCAGCTTCATCACGCGCCTCCCGGAGAGGCGCCGACGATAGCGCGGTGGCGGTCGATCCAGTAGCCCCAGGGAATGAACAGCCACATCGCCAGGCCGGTGAGGCTGACGGCGCGCTCGTCGGGCGGAGGCGGGCCGAAGACGCTGCCCGCCCAGAGCACGGCGAGGAGGATCACGAGACTCCAGAGCGCCCAGCGTCCGGTCCGGTCGACGGCGCGGGTCGTTCGCACGTATACCGCTAGGCCGACCCCGTACACGAGGAGCTCGAGGATGACGGTCAGCGCCGGGTGGTTCCAGACGGAGAGCCCGACCTTCGGGGCGTCGCCGGGCCGGAGCGGCATGTCCGGCCGGTGCATGAGGACGTCGAGGAACCAGTGCGAGAGGACGCCGAGGGCGAGAACCATCGCGGCGCGCCGGTCCTTCCGCAGCACAAGGTACGTGCCGCCGACGAGCAGTCCCCAGATCGCGAGCGCCAGCAGGCTGTGACTGTACGGATAGTCGTCGAAGTCCATCGGCGTCATGCGCGTGTTGCCGGGCTGGATCCGGAAGTGCTCGATGCCGAGCAGGCAGAACACGAAGAAAAGCAGGTCCGCCCACTGAACGGCGAGAAAGAGCGCCCCAAGCGAAACCGCTGGCGCCACGCGCTTTCCGGCGAATCCGAGCCCGAAGTGGCCGAGGAACATCGCGGGGCGAATTCTGTCCCAGTTTCGCTCGCTTGCGACCCCGCGGGTGTAGTCTGATCACAGATTCGTCATTCATGAAGCGGGAACGGCTAGTCCCCGAACGGAGGGTGGAGATGAAACGAATTCTCCTGGGGCTCCTTTGTGCGCTGTCGGCGTCCCGATCCCTCGCCCAGACCTGCAGCCCGACGACGTTTCAGACGAGCACGCAGTACCTGGTGGGGGGAGGTCCCCTGTCCGTCGCGGTCGGGGACTTCAACAACGACACGATCCTCGACGTTGCCCTCCCGAACGTCAATGACTCGATGGCCGTCCTGCCGGGCGTCGGCGACGGAACCTTCGGGTCGCCGATCGGGACTTCCGACGACATCTCCAGTCCGCTCTACACCGTCGCGGGGCATTTCGACGGCGGCGCGAACCTCGATCTCGCGATCGACACCTACGACGGCTTCTACACCTTCCCCGGCAACGGGGACGGGACGTTCCAGAATCCGACCTTCACGTCGGTGCCGTTCCAGCCGACCGGCTTCGTGACGGCCGATTTCAACGGAGACGGGAAGCCGGACATCGCGACGACGGGCGGATACGCCAACGCGATCCGCATCTTCCTCGGAAACGGCGACGGCAGCTTCTCGGAGCAACCGCCGATCACCGGATTCGGATTCATCGGCGCGCTCGCCGCGGGCGACTTGAACGGCGGCGGGATCGTCGACCTCGTCGCCGCGAGCGGCCCCGGCGTCGTGATCTGGCCCGGCCAGGGGAACGGCTCCTTCGGGGCGCCGATTCCGCTGAAGATCGGCGGCGGCGTCAACGCGATCGCCCTCGGTGACCTGGACGGTGACGGCATCGCCGACGTCGCCGCGGGAGTCGGCAACTTCGTCGCCGTGTTCCACAACAACGGCAACGGCACGTTTCTCGCCGGCGTCGAGTACCCGCTGACGTTCACCTCCAACCAGGTCGCGATCGGCGACGTCGACGGCGACGGCCTGAACGACCTCGTGAGCCTGTACGGACAGCAGTACTACGGCACCCTCGGCGTCGTCAGCGTTCTCCTGCAGAAGCCCGACGGAACGCTTCAGCCGGCTTCGAACTTCAGCGCGGGAAATTCCTCCGTCGCGATGGGCGTCGCGGATTTCAATACGGATGGACGAGCCGACGTGGTCGTGGCGAACTACGGCGACGGCACCGCGTCCGCCCTGCTCGCGACGGGCGACGGGAATCTGCGGGGCATCCGGGTCTCGACGATTCCCGTGACCTGGTCCGCCCTCGCGAGCGGAGACTTCGACGGAGACGGACTCACGGACTTCCTCGCGCTCGCCCCCGGCAGCCTCACGTTCCTGCCCTCGGACGGCGAGGGACATCTCTCGGTCGGACCCGTGACGCCGGTCAGTGCGACCAGTCCCGCGGGACTGCTCGCGGCCGACCTCGATGGCGATGGGAAGCTCGACGCCGTCGCCTCCGACTACAACGAACAGGTCGCGGTGTTACTCGGACACGGCGACGGCTCCTTCGATCCGCCCACCTATTACTCGACCTCCGGTTTCGGCACGTCGTTCGGCGTCTCGGGCGACTTCAACGGCGACGGGAAGCTCGACTTCGCGGTCTTCAACTACAACTCGGGCAACGTCGATGTCTTCCTGAACCAGGGCGCCGGCACGTTCGCCAACGCCGGAAATTTCCTGGTCACCCACTCTCCGGCCAATTTCGTCTCGGCAGATTTGAACGCGGACGGTTTCGCGGACCTGGTGATCCCCAACGGGGCCTGCTGCAACGCAGCGGCGAGCGTCTCGGTGTTTCTCTCGAATGGCGACGGCACCTTCCAGCCCGCGGTCGACTATCCGACGGGGACGTTTCCGCTGTGGGCGGCCACGGGCGACTTCAACGAGGATGGCAAGCCCGATCTCGTGACCGCGAACAGCAACGCCGCCAATCTCTCCCTTCTGCTGGGCGACGGGAACGGCGGATTCCTGCCTCCGAGCCTCGTCGCCATCGGTTTCCCGGCGATCTCGGTCGAGACGGGATTCTTCGACCCGGACGGTCATGCCGACGTCGTGGCGATCTCGGGTGGCTCGCTCAACCGCGCCACGCTGTTGCGCGGAGTCGGGAACGGGACCTTCCAGCTTCCCGAGGGCTACACCGTCGGTTCGAACTCCTACCGGATCTTTCCGGGCACCTTCGACCCCGGACCGGCCGAAGACGCCGCCATCCTGAACGGCGATGGGACGCTCTCGACGCTGATCAACGCGCGCCTCACGGCGGAGGTGGCGAGCGTCTCGGTGATCGTCGGCTCGACGGCGGTCCTCCACGCCGACGCGTCGGGCTTCGGACCGGTGACCTACCAGTGGCGCCGGAACGGCGTGCCGTTGTCCGACGGCGGGCCCATCTCCGGCGCGACGACCGCGACGCTCACGATCGACCCCGTCGCCTTCACCGACGCCGGCTCCTACGACGTGCTCGTCAGCGACTCCTGCACCGACGGCGCCTCGAACGCGGCCACGCTCTCGGTCGAGTTCGACGACGTCCCGCTCGACAATCCCTTCCACGCGGACATCATCACGATCGCGACCGCGGGCATCACGGGCGGCTGCACGGCGACGAGCTTCTGCCCCTCCAACGACGTCTCCCGGGCCGAGATGGCCGTCTTCCTCCTCAAGTCCAAGTTCGGCGCCGACCACGTCCCGCCGCCGCCCGTCCAGGTCTTCCCGGACGTTCCCAACGACGCGTTCGCCGCCGCTTGGATCGACGAGCTCGCGGCGCTGCAGATCACCGGCGGTTGCGGCGGCGGCCTCTACTGCCCCGACCGGCCGATCAGCCGCGGGGAGATGGCGGTCCTCCTCCTGAAGACGCTGCTCGGCTCCGATTACGTGCCGCCCCCGCCGGCCGGCATCTTCGCCGACGTGCCGCTCGACTACTTCGCGATCGCCTGGATCGAGGACCTCTACAACCGCGGCATCACGGCCGGCTGCGGCACGAACCCGCTGACGTTCTGCCCCGACGCCAACGTCCCGCGCGAGCAGATGGCCACGTTCCTGGTGAGGACCTTCCTCGGGCCGTAGAGACTCGGCTCAGCGTCTCAGCGTCTTCCCTGGGCGATCTTCGCCGCCTCCGGCAGGCGCCGGAGGCGCAGCATCGCGGCGACGCCGAGGGCGGGACCCGGCGCGAGCGACGCAAACGCCAGGGACCATCCCGCCGACGCCGAGAGCTTCCCGACGAGCTCGATCGAGACCATCGTCAGGAGAAATCCCACGCACGTCTGGACGGTCAGCGCGGTGCCCATGTACGCCGGGTCCGAGAGCTCCGTGACGCACGCCGAGAACTGCGCGGAGTCCGCCACGACCGACGCGCCCCAGATCGCGGCAACGACGAGCAGGACCGCCGTGGGCGCCGTGAAGAGGAATCCGAACACGAGGCAGCACGTCCCGGAGATCACCATCGCCGCGGACGCGATCACGGTGCGGCCGAGGCGGTCCGCGAGCAGGCCCGCGAGGACGCATCCCACGACGCCGCTGCCGATCACCAGAAACGACGCCGCCTCGGCGAGCGCGGGAGGGGCGGAGCGCGCGCCGAGGCTCGCGCGCAGGAAGACCGGCACCCAGGTCCACATCGCGTAGAGCTCCCACATGTGGCCGAAGTAACCGAAATCCGCCAGACGGACGCCGCGGTTGTGAAAGACCCGGGCGATCTGCCCGAGATCCAGCCGCGCGGACGGCGCCGCGAACGGGCCGTCTCCCACGAAGATCAGGACGATGAGGCCTCCGATCGCGGAGAGCGCCGAGACCGCGAGGACGTTCGACCGCCAGCGCTCGCTTCCCACGGCGTTGACGAGATACGGCGTCGCCTTGCCGAGCGTGAGCGCGCCGATGAGCGTACCGAGCGCGAGGCCGCGCCCGCTGCGGAACCAGCTGGCCATGAGCTTCATGCCGGGCGGATACACGCCGGCGAGAAAGAAGCCCGTGGCGAAACGCAGGACGATCGCGGAGCCGGCGCCCCGGGCCTCGAGCGCCAGGCCGGCGTTGGACGCCGCGGCCATCCAGGCGCAGGCGGCGATCAGGGCGCGCAGCGGCACGACGTCGGGGAGGTTCAGGAACGCGCTGACGAGCGTGCCCACGACGAAGCCGAGCTGGACCGCGAGCGTCAGCCAGGCGAGCGCGGTCGGAGACAGGGACCATTCCTCGCGCAGCGCGGGCGAGACCGCCGACGCGGAGAACCAGAGCGACATCGCGAGCAGGATGCCGACCGCGATCTTGAAGAGCGCCGCCCAGCGCGCGGAGCTCTCGGCCGCGGGCACGTTCGCGTTCGCCGGCGTCGTCGCGCTCATCGGTCGCGAGAGCTTGTCACAGAGGCGGCCCGTAACTTGCATCTGTTAGGCTCTCCGGTCTGAGACCGGCGCCGATGCGACGACTCCTCCTCCCGCTCCTGATCTCCTGCGCCGCGGTACTCGCGGGAAGTCTCCTCCTTGCGCAGGCCACACCGGCCAGGAGCGGCTGTCCGCCGGAGGGTGACGCGACGAAGGTGAAGATGAAGCGCCTGAACGAGGCGCGCGCGCGTCTCGACGACGTCACCGACGACGACGTCGACGACTCGGTGACGATGGAGGAGATCGGCGAGCCCGGCGACGACCGTCTGCGCTGGCAGGACGGACAGGGCGCCGAGATCACGGCCTACGTGATCGAGGTGCGCGACGGCGGCCCGTCCAGCTCCAACTGCCACTCGTCGCGGAGCGCCGACCACGACACGATCCTCGAGCTCAGTCCCTCCGCCGGCGCGGATCCGGCCCACCGCTTCTACGCGGTCGTCACCCCGCAGTGGCGCCAGGCGGTCTCGGCGGATCACGTGGACTGGACGACCGCCGGCCTGCGCGCGCACTACGTCCAGCGCTGGGTGACGGTGCGCGGCTGGATGCTGTTCAATCCCGACGTCGCGTCGAACGCGCTGCACACGACCGAGCTCGTGGGACCGGGCGTCTCCCGGATGTCCGCCTGGGAGATCCATCCGGTGACCTCGCTCGATCTCGAGGAGGACGTTCTCGATCAGCAGGCTCTGCTCCCTCTCCCGCGGGACCCGACCACCGAAGGCAAGCCCACGGCAGTAGGGAACGCCGTGCGCAGCACGGCGGTATCGGGTCGGGGTGAGGGGGCTTACGCCAGATCGAACACGAGCAGCTCCGCGCCGTAGTCGCCGGCGACAAAGGATACGTTCCGCTCCTTCGACGCCGCGAGCCCGTCGCCTGCCTGCAGAGCGACGCTCTGTGAACCCGCGACCTCGACGCCTCCGCGCAGCACCTGGACCCAGAGGTGACGCCCGGCCGCCACGTCGAGCGACACCGACGCCTTCGGCGCGAGGACGCTCGCGTAGAGGTTGACGTCCTGGCGGATCGCGATCGACCCGTCCGCTCCCGATCGCGACGCCACGAGGCGCAGGCGGTTCTTCTTCGCGGCTTCGTCGAAGCGTTTCTCGTCGTACCGCGGCGGGAGTCCCTCGGACTCCGGCACGATCCAGATCTGGACGAAGTGGACGGGCTCGGTCTGCGAGCCGTTGAACTCGCTGTGGCGGACCCCGGTGCCCGCGCTCATGTACTGGACGTCGCCCGGGACGATCGCGGAGCCGTTGCCCATGCTGTCCTCGTGCGCGAGCGCGCCCTCCAGCACGTACGAGACGATCTCCATGTCGCGGTGCCCGTGCGTGCCGAAGCCCTGCCCGGGCGCGACGCGGTCTTCGTTGAGCACCCGAAGCGCCCGGAAGCCCATGAAGCGCGCGTCGTGGTAGTCGGCGAACGAGAACGTGTGGCGGGTGTCCAGCCACCCGTGGTCGAAGTGGCCCCGCTCCTCGGACCGGCGGATCGTCAGCACGGCGTCACTCTCTCCACCACTCCATCGATTCCGTCTCGTTCGCCGGCTCGACGCTCTCCCCCGGCCTCGGGACCGCGAAGCGCACGCCGAGCTCTCGCGCGGCGGCCGTCATCCGGAGCGCCGGCTCGTTCCAGGCGTGGAACGCGAGGTTGAACGTGGCCCAGTGGACCGGGACGAGCAGCTCGCCGCGCAGGTCCCGGTGCGCCTGCACGAGCTCCTCGGGCGTCATGTGGATCAGCGGCCAGGTCGGGCCGTATGCGCCGAGGCTCATGAGCGTCACGTCGAAGGGACCGTACGCATTCCCGATCTCGCGGAAGCCGTCGAAGTAGCCGGAGTCGCCGCTGTAGAAGACGCGGTGGCGCGGCCCGGCGAGGACCCACGAGCACCAGAGGGTCGCGTCGCGGTCGGAGAGCCGCCGGCCCGAGAAGTGGCGCGCGGCGGCGGGAGTGATCGTGATGCCGGCGATCTCCGTGGGCTCGTTCCAGTCGTGCTCGTCGATCTGCGACGCCGGGATTCCCCACTTCTGAAGGTGCGCGCCGACGCCGAGGGGAACGGCGAAGCGCGTCCCGGTCCGGGCGAGCGCCACGACCGTCTCCATGTCGAGGTGGTCGTAGTGGTCGTGCGAGACGACGACGGCGTCGATGCGAGGCAGCTCGGCGAGGGCGATCGGCGGCGCGAAGAAGCGCCGCGGCCCGACGAGCGAGGAGGGCGACACGCGCTCGCTCCACACCGGGTCGGTCAGGACGCGGGCCCCGTCGATCTCGACGAGCGCCGTCGCGTGACCGATCCAGGTGATGCGCAGCCCCGAGGCAGGCGCGGTGGCGAAGTCGGCGCGGCTCCGCGCGACGACCGGAATGGGCCGCTCCGGGTAACGCGTCTCCTTGCCGCTCAGCTGCAGGTGCAGCGTCCGGCCTGCGGCGCCCGGCAGCATCGTGTGGGTGGGCATCGCGTTCGCGAAGCGCTGCTCGGAGGCCGACCACTGGCGCGAGCGCCGCATGCGCTCGAGGCGCTCGCCCGACGCGCGCGCGCCGAACGCGGCGAGCCAGTCCGTGGAACGAGCGAGCGCGGCGACGGCCGCCGACGCCGCCGCGAGGAGGGCGACGCCGGCCGTCCGGGCGCCTCGCCTCACCGGCGGCCCACCGGGCCGTGCGAGGTGTCCGGCGTGTCGAGGGTGATCTGCCGCCTCTCGAGCAGCGTTCCGGTCGCGCGCATGAGCTCGGTCGCGGACTTCCGGTAGTCGGTCAGCGCGTCGGTCTCGGTGACCCGCGCCTGCGTGAGGTCGTTCTGCCGGGTCAGCACCAGGAAGTTCGTGGACAGGCCGACGTTGAACTTCTCCTGCTCGGCGAAGAGCTGGGTCTCCGCGGCCACGCGGGCGGCCTTCGACGAGTCGATCCGCGTGCGCGCCGTCTCGAGCGCGGCCGCGGCGTCGCGCACCTCGGCCTCCACCTGCTGGCGGGTCGCCGTGAGGTCGACCTTGGCCTGCTGGAGCTGTGAGCTCGCGATCGCATAGTTCGCCCGCGCCGTGCGGTTCGTGATCGGCACGGAGACCGAAAGCCCGATCGAGGCGTCCGGGAAGCGGTTCTCGCCGATCGTGCCGTAGGAGCGCCCGGTCCCTCCGAGGAGCGGCGGCGGCACGGTGATCGGTCCGCCGTTGAAACTCTCGGCGTCCGGGTTGATCGATCCCGCGAGGCCGCGCCGCGCGTAGGAGGCCACGAGGTCGAGCCGCGGGAGCTTGTCGGCCTTGCGCGCCTCGACCTCGACCTCGGCGACGGTGCGCTGGGCGGTCGCCTCGCCGACCTCGGGGCGCTTCTGCTGCGCGACGGACAGCATGTCGGCCAGCGGCGGGGCCTCGTAGTTGGCCTCGGGCTCGTCCGTCGGGACGATCTCCTTGCCCCAGTCCGGGTCGCTCTGATCGCCGATGATCAGCCGCTTCAGCTCGTTCTGCGTCTGCGTGACGAGCTGCCGCGCGCTCGCCAGGAGGCCGCGCCGGCGCTCCTGCTCCGCGGTGGGCTGAGCGATGTCCGTCTCGCCGAGGACGCCGGCCTCCACCCGGCTCTTCGTCTCGGAGAGCTGCTGGCCGGCGAGCTCGACCGAGCTCGCGATCGACGCCACGTTGCGCCGCGCCGCGACGAGGTTCCAGTACGCCGCATCGACCTGCGTGATCACGTTCGAGACGACCCGGCGCAGCCGCGCCTCGGACTGGCCCTGGCGCGCGGAGGCGACGCGGATCGCCTCGCGGGCGGGATCGATCCAGAGACCGCGCAGGAGCGGCTGGCGCAGCGAGACGCCGAAACCGGTCGAGTATGCCGGCGAGAGCGGGACGAACACGTTGTTGGTCGTGTCGCGTTGCCAGTTCCCGAAGAACTGGGCCGTGCCGCCCGTCGGGATCAACTGCGTGAAGGTCCCCGACACCGAGACGCCCTTCGCATCCGGCGCGAGAATGCCGTCCGGCGCGCCCGAGAACAGCGAGTTGACCGGATCGGTATGGTCCCGGTAGCTCACGTCCGTGGCGGCGAACAAGTCGTACGCGCCCTCGGCGCCCCACACCGTGAATCCCGCCTGGGCGAGGTTCTCGCGCTCGACGAAGAGATCGGTGTTGTGAGACAGCGCGCGCTGAGAGGCGTCGGCGAGCGAGAGGGAAAGGTTGCCGGCTTCCTGAGCGGCGCCCATCGCCGCGGTCAGCCAGACGAGAATCGACACGAACCTTCGCATCAGGAACCTCCTCTTTCGAGACGACATAGGGGAAAGTCGGGTCGGCAGGTTCAACGGCGGCGCTCCTTCGAGGATTCCACGAAGCCCGCGGCTTCGGGTCCGCCGGAGCCTAACTCTCGCGGCTTCAGTTGCGTAGCGAATTCGGCGCGAAAAGGCAGGATTCTTGAATGGTCCCGGGTGTGCGCGCGCAACGGGAACGAGCCTCTGTCGGACGAGCGTCTCTTCCGATCCTCCTCGTCGCACTCACCTTCGTCCCCGGCTGCACCTTCATCAACAACATCATCGGCTCGGAGAAGCGGGACGTCTACAAGTTCGACCATCCCTTCAACGCCGACTCCCCCGCCTTCCGCCGCTCCGCCGAGGCGCTCGGATTCCCCATGGTCGACGGCAACGAGGCGCTGCTCCTGCAGAACGGGGACGCCATCATCCCGGCGATGATCGGCGAGATTCACAACGCGAAGAAGACGGTCAACCTCGAGTCCTACATCTTCCAGCCCGACGAGGCAGGGCGCCTCTTCACGGACGCGATGATCGCAGCCGCGAAGCGCGGCGTACAGGTGCGCCTGCTGATCGACGGCTTCGGCGGCAAGCTCAAGGAGTTCAAGAAGGAGCTCGACGCCGCCGGCGTGATGGCTCAGAAATACCGCCCGCTGCGGCTCTTCTCGATCTACAAGATCGGGAACCGGACACACCGCAAGATCCTGGTCGTCGATGGCCGCGTCGCGTACACGGGAGGCCTCGGCATCGACAAGCGCTGGATGGGGGACGCCCGCAACCAGAACGAGTGGCGCGACACGCAGGTTCGCGTCGAGGGCCCCGTCGCCGGCCAGATGCAGGCCATCTTCGCCGAGGACTGGACCTACACGACCGGCGAGATCCTCGCCGGCGACGACTACTACCCGGAAAATCCGCGCGTCGGATCGCTCCGCGCGCAGGCGATCAAGGCGTCGCGCGGCGATTCCTCGTCACTCTCCAAGATGCTCTACTACGTCGCGATCCAGTCGGCCGAGAAGAGCATCCACATCGCCAACGCGTACTTCCTCCCCGACAAGCAGGTCCGGGAGGCCCTCGTGGCGGCCGTCAAGCGAGGCGTCGACGTCCAGATCATGGTCCCCGGCAGCAACATCGACCTGCCCATGGTGCGCTTCGCCTCGTGGTCGCACTACGGCGAGCTGTTGAAAGGCGGCGTGCACATCTACGAGTACCAGCCGACGATGCTCCACAACAAGACGGCGGTGATCGACGGCATCTACTCGACGATCGGCTCCATCAACTTCGACTCCCGCTCGATGAACGCCAATGCCGAGGAGGCGCTGGCCTTCTACGACCGCGGCTTCGCGGTGCAGATGGATGAGATGTTCCGGAACGACAGGAAGCGCTGCCGGGAGATCACGTACGCGATGTGGGACGACCGGGGCCTCCACCGGCGCATCATCGAGACGATCTTCTGGATCTGGGAGCCGTACTACTGAATCGAGAGCGGCAGGCTCGCGCGCGCGACCGCTCGGCCGATCACGTTCTGGATCGCCTCGAGCGTGATGGGCTTCGTCAGGTGGTAGTCGAATCCCGCCTCGATGGCCCGCCGCCGGTCCTGCAGGGAGCCGTATCCCGAGACCGCCACGAGCAGCACGTCGCGCGGCAGCACCGGCTTGAGCCGCGCCGCCACCCCGTATCCGTCGAGCTTGGGCAGACCGATGTCCACCAGCACGACGTCCGGATGGCGGGCGAGCGCCTTGACCACGCCGTCCTCGCCGTCGGGAGAGGAGACGACCTCGTGCCCGACCTGCTCGAGAAGCCGCTTGAGCCCGTCGCGGAGGTCGGGGTTGTCCTCGATCACCAGGATGCGGCGGCGGACCGGCTGGCGGGAGGCCAGCGAGGCCGCGGCCGGCGCCTCGCGGGATTCCCGGCGGCGCTCGCGCGGCAAACGCACGACGAAGCGGCTTCCCTCGCCCCGCCCCTCGCTCTCGGCCGTGACGCTCCCGCCGTGGAGCTCGACGAGGCGGCGGACGAGGGTGAGGCCGATGCCGAGGCCGCCCCGTGAGCGGTCGAGGGTGTCCTCCGCCTGCGTGAAGGGCTCGAAGATCCGCGGCAGCACCGCCGGATCGATGCCCACCCCCGAATCCGCGACGACGATCTCGACGGCCTCGCCGGCGGACCCCACGCGGACTTCGATCCGTCCCCCGCGCGGCGTGTACTTGAGAGCGTTCGCCAGGAGGTTGCTCAGGACCTGCTCGAGGCGGACGGCGTCGCCCACGGTGGTGAGGCCCGTTTCCGGCGCGCCGAGCGCGAGGGCGATCCCCGCGGCCGCGGCGGCGGAGCGGTGAGCCTCCACGCCGCGCTCGACGAGCTCGCCGAGGTCCACCGACGCCTTCGCGATCCCGATCTTCCCGAGGGTCAGGCGCGAGAGATCCAGCAGGTCGTCGACGAGGCGTGCGAGCACCCTCGCCTGGCGGTTCACGATCCCGCGCTCGTGCGCCAGGAGATTCGGCTCCCTCTTCTCCATGAGCTCGTTCGCGGTCAGGATCGCGGCGAGCGGGTTGCGCAGCTCGTGGCTCAGCATGGCGAGGAAGCGGTCGCGCTCGCGCACCCCGCGCTCGAGCTGGAGGAGGAGATCCCGCACCTCGTACTGGCGGCGTCGGGCGCGCAGCGCCGCCTGGATGGCGGACACGAGCGTGACCTTGCGGGTGGGACGGTCGAGAAGGGTGACGTCCGCGTGCTCCGAGAGCTCGCGGATGGCCGAGGCGACGGTCTCGGCCCGGGCCTCGCCTCCGCAGAAGACGAGCACGGGCAGATCGGACCACGGCAGCTGCGTGCGGAAGATCTCGGCCAGGTCGCGGATCGTGCGGGCGGTCAGGACCTCCTCGGTCAGCAGGAGCGCGCCGGCGCCCTGCTCCATCTCGGCGCGCAGGGCGGCCGTGTCCGCGCACGCGACGCCGCCGATCCCCGCCTTCTCGAGGATTCGCACCGCCAGCTCCCCGTCGCGCCCGCTCGGCGCGAGGACGAGAACGCGGAAATCGGCGTCCGGGTCGCGATCCGGTCTATCCAGTGCTCTTTTCCTCGGTCATCAGTCCCTTCCTGTCGCCGACGTACGTCGGCGTGCCGGTGAGGATCCCCTGGAAACCGCGCAGCGGCTCGCCGACGTGCAGACCGCGCGAGTCCAGCGCGAACTCGCGGATGACGGTCTCGTGCATGCCCGCCCTCTTCTTGGGCACGGAGATCGCCTTGCGGATCTCGCCGCCGGACTCGAAGAACCGCAGCAGGATGACCGTGTCCGTCAGGAAGCTCATGTCGATCGGCGACTGCATCTTTCCGGCGAAGCCTCTCTGCGCCAGGGTGAGGAGCACGACGACGCCCTTCTGCCTCAGGTAGGTGAACAGCTCGTGCAGGTGCAGCGTGAGGAAGTTCTCCTCGGGCATCGCGTTGTAGTAGCCGCTCAGGCTGTCGATGACGACGAGGCTCGCGCCGTCGACCTCCACCGACTCCCGGATGCTGTGGGCGAACTCACCGGGAGAGAGCTCGGCCGGATCGACCTGGCGAACCGCGATGCCCCCCTCCTCGATCCGCTGCGCGAGAGGGATTCCGAGGGCGCTCGTTCGCTGCGCCAGCGTGGCGAGGCCCTCCTCGAAAACGAAGAGCGCCGCCTTCTCGCCCCTCTCCGCGACCGCGGCCGCGTACACGGCGGCGAGCGCGGACTTGCCCGTTCCGGCGGGGCCCAGAAAGAGCGCCGTCGTGCCGCGCTCGAGACCGCCGCCGAGGAGGCTATCGAGCCCGGGAACGCCGCTCGAGATCTTCCCCTCGTTGAAGGCGTGGTGATGCTCGGCCGCCACCAGACGCGGATAGACGACGAGTCCGCCGGTGCGGATCTTGATGTCGTGATATCCGCCGCGGAAGCCGACGCCGCGCAGCTTCTTGACGCGCAACCGCCGGCGCTCCGCCCCGTACAGCGGGGCGAGCTGCTCGAGGTCCACGATGCCGTGGGCGATGGACTCGACGTGCATGTCTCCCGCGTTCTCGCTGCGGTCATCGAGCAGGAGGACGGTGATGCCGCGGTTGCTGAACAGCTGCTTGAAGGCGAGGATCTGGCGCCGATAGCGCAGGGCGGTCTGGGAGAGGAGCCGCACCTCGGAGAGCGAATCGATCACGACGCGGGACGGGCGGATGCGCTCGACCTCGCTCAGGATGCTCCGGGTCGTCTCGCCGAGCTCGACCTCGGCGGGATGAAAGAGCGTGTTGTCCTCGGCGGTCATCGCCTCGGGGCCGGGAGTGATCTCGTGGATCTCGATTCCGGACAGATCCCAGCCGTGGGACGCGGCGACGGCGCGAAGCTCATCCGCGGTCTCGGACAGGGTGACGTAGAGCGGCTTCCCCCCCGCATCGCGTCCGGCCAGCAGGTACTGCAATCCGAGCGTCGTCTTGCCGACGCCGGGGTCGCCCTGAACGAGGTAAATGTGACCGGTGGGGAAACCCCCGCCGAGAACGTTATCGAGACCGGGGATTCCCGAGGAGGCCGGAGTCTGGCTCTTTGGGTCGTTCATCAGTGCATTTCTTGGCTCGGACAGAGACAGTTACGCCTCCGCGCTCCGACCGATGCGAAAACTGTGCCGCGAGACGATCTCTCGGGTGCGTCTGCGGATTCCGCATTAGAATGGCGCGCTTGTCCGATGTATAGGGAGGGACGCATCGTGAGAAAGAGGACGGTCAAGGCGGTCCGGCTGACGGGAGAGCACGCGGCCTACGCCCTGCAAATGCTCATCGAAGACGGCAAGATCGCCAGCAAGGACGTCATCCTGGCGCTCAAGCGCCGCGAGAAGACGGTTCGCGAGCTGCGCGCGCGCCTGCTCGCCCTGGGAGAAGACGTGTCGAAGGCCGTGGTCCGCGCGGCGAATGCCGCCAACGGCTCCCCCCGCGTCAAGAGGGCGCGCAAGCAGATCACGAGGGCGCAGCGCACCGCCCGTCAGGCCCAGGGACGCTACATGGCGGCGGTCCGCCAGCTCTCCAGGGACGCGCGCAAGAAGATCAAGGCCGTCCGGATCAAGCAAGGCGTCGAAGCGGCCATTCGCGAAGCCCGGCGGCTCGCCGGCTGATTCCGGCTAGGCCGGCGCCCGCAACGCCCCGGCCGCGAGCGTGAGGTCGGAGACGAGGGCTCCGTAGACGCGCGACTTCCCCGCCTCGTCCTCCGCCCGGAGGACCGCGGACGGATGGAACGTGGCGAGCACCTTCGGAGCGAGGGGCGAGTCGAGAAAGCGCCCGCGCTCCTTCATCAGTCGGAAGCCCGAGCCGAGCAGCGCCTTCGACGCGGTCGCTCCGAGGCACACGAGCACGCGCGGCGTGATGAGCGCCAGTTCCGCGGCGAGCCACGGGCGGCACGCCTCGATCTCGGTCGCGCCCGGAGTCTGGTGGATGCGGCGCCTGGGCGTCCGCACGAACTTGAAGTGCTTGACGGCGTTGGTGACGTAGACCTGCTCGCGCGCGATGCCCGCCTCGACGAGGGCGCGGTCGAGGACCTCGCCGGCCGGGCCGACGAACGGCGCGCCCTGCAGATCCTCCTGGTCTCCCGGCGCCTCGCCCACGAGCACCGCGCGCGCGGACGCGGGGCCGCGCCCGAAGACGGTCTGCGTCGCGTCGCGATACAGCGCACAGCCCCTGCACGACGCGGCGGCGCGCGCGAGCGTGGCGAGGTCGGCGTTCGGCGGGACAAATTCTTGCGCGCCGTTCCGCGGCGCGACTTCCTGCGCGCCGGGAGCGGCCGCCGGCGGACTCGCGTCGGCGATCTCGCGCAGGCGCCGCAGGTCGGGATCGCCGCGCCGCAACATCACGCCGTGATCGCCCTCGGCGATCCTCCAGAGCACGGAGTAGAGCAGTCCCCAGCGGTCCGGATCCTTCCCGCGCGCGACCGCCTCCATCAGCGCGACGAACGCCGGCGGGACGCGCAGCGCGACTCCGGGAGCCGCGCCGGACTCCCCGCCCGGATCGGGAGCGTCGAACAGCGTCTGCGTCGTCTCCCCCGCCTCGCGCCAGGCGACCTCGGACGGCGGCACGCGCTCGACGATGAGACGCCGCGCGGCGCGCCGCCAGCCTGCGGCGTCGGGCGGAAACGTGACCTCTCGCATCGTGCCTAGGGCTTGATTCCGAGGGAGTCGACGTAGCCCTCGTAGATCTCCCAGTCGACTCCGAGCTCCGCGGCGAGAAGCCGCTCGAGATTCGTGGCGAAGAAGTGCTCGCGGCGATACGGCGCGTCGGGCGCGTCGCCGGGCTCGCCGCGGACCAGTCCCTGCTCCCGCTTCTTCTCGAACGCCTGGTCGAAGGCGCCGATCGCGCTCTCCGAAATCCCGCGGTAGCGCGCCAGCATGGCCTCGACGATCTCGTGGACCGCGACAAGGATGACGTAGCGCCAGTCGTGCATCTCGGAGACGCGGACCTGCAACGCGTCGTCGCCGTCCCAGTAGTCGCCGACCGTCGGGTAGCGCTGCTCGCCGTGCGGGATGGTCTGGATCTCGATCCTCATACGTACCCCATGGCCTTCAGGGCCTCGTAGCGGCGTAGCGGCGAGCTCGGGTAGTTCGTCTGGTCTCCGTCCGGCCGGTAGTACCGGTAGGGAAAGCGCACGTCGGCCGCCGTCTTCATCACCGCCTCCCATGCCGTGGGGATCGTGTAGCCGTGGCCCAGCGCGAGCAGGACGGCGCCCTCGGGATCGAACCCGGCGATGCGGTGGCGGCCGTCCTCGACGTACGCATCCCAGAAGTAGAGGTTCGGCTGAACCTTCGGCGGGAAGAGGATCGCCTCGCCCGCCGTGACCGCCTCCTTCGTCCACATCGTCAGCGAAGCCCCGAAGCCCTCGGCGAAGTCGGGCTCGAAGCGTCCCTCGGCGAGCGCGGCGAACACCTCTCCGAGCGGACGGCGCGAGAGATTGAAGAGCAGGTTGGGGTGCGAGTTGTAGCCGAAGCGCTCGCACTTCTCGAGGAACCAGACGCCGTCCTTGCCGGCGATGACGTTCGCGTCTCCGAAGCCGGAGAATCTCATCTCGCGGTAGGCCGGGAACAGCTTGCCGACGGACTCCGTGACCGCGCGGCAGTCGAGCGGAATCGTGAAGACGAAGTCGAGAGCGCAGCCCGAGAGAGGCCCGAGGTCGAGCGCGTGCTTGCGCTTGCACTCGAGTTGCATGAACGCGAAGCGCGGCTCCCCGTTCTGGAACCAGACCTCGACGTTGTTCTCGACGCCCTCCTTGCGCTCCTGGAGGAGAAAGCGCCCCGGCGACCTCCTCGCCTTCAGGTGTTCGCGGATCTCCTCGTTGGCCTGCGCGGGGTCCTCGGACTCGGGGACGAACGTCTCGAACTTCTCCCCCTGGTCCGGCTTGAAGACGTAGGCGGTCTCGGGCGTCCTTTCGCAGAGCTCGAGCGCGTGCGCGGCGTCCTCGAATGCGTACGACGGAGGGACCGCGAGGCCGAGGCGGGAGACGAAGTCGAGGCACGCGGCGCGGTCGTGCTCCATGCGGTCCGCGTAGCGGCCGCCGCCGGCGACGCGGAAGCCCTCGCCGCGCAGAAGCTCGTTCTGCTCGACGGAGTGATTGCCGTCCCAGATCCAGCAGGCCTCCCGGAGCGAGCCGCGGCGCTCGAGCAGCGTTTGGAGACACTCCCGCGGCACCATGCCGTCGCCGACGCGCGCGAACGCACGCCGCTGGCGCTCGTCGGCGCGGACGGGCTGGGAGGGCTCGAGCGCCATCACGACGTCGTGACCCTCCTCCAGCAGGCGCACCGCGAACCCGAGCCCCGCGTAATCCGCGCTCGCGATGACGAACTTCACACAGCAGGATGTGCGAGATCGATGCCAGCCTCGCGCCGACTCCTCCGATAGGGCTGACACGACCGGCAGACCCACATGCGCCGCCCCGACAGCGGGAACTCGCGCAGCGCGTTTCCGCACCGCCGGCAGACCCGCTCCTGGTAGACGTAGAAATCGTCGCGCGCCTTCCGCTCCGCCGCCGCCGCGGCATGCGGCCGCTCGCGCGGATCGACCGTCGCGATGCTGCCCGGACGCAGCCCGCGCCGCATCAGGCGCGACGTCGTCGTCCAGAGCTCCCGCCACTCGCCCTGCCCAAGCCGATCGGAGCGCCGCAGCGGGTGGATCCCGGAGAGGAAGAGCGCCTCGTTGCGGTAGATGTTGCCGACACCCGAGATGACGCGTTGGTCGAGGAGCGCGTCGCCGATGGGGCGCCTCCTCCGGCGCAGCTCCGCCCAGACTCGAGCCGGGTCCGCGTCGGCGCGGAGCGGATCGGGGCCCAGCCGCTCGAGCACCGCCTGCATCCCGGCGACGGTGATCAGCTCGCACGTCGGCGGCCCGATGAGGTCGACGGTGACCTCGCGAGTCGACAGGCGCATGCGAACCGAGGGCTTCGGTTCCGGAGGGGGACCCACCCGACGGTAGAACCACCCCGCCATGCCGAGGTGCACGTGCACGACGAGCCCTCCCTCCCAGAAGTGGAAGAGGTGCTTGCCGAACGCCTCCGCGCGGAGAAAGCGCCGCCGGTCCAGCCGGCGCGCCTCCACCGCGAAACGGCCCTGCGGCGAGGAGACGCGGACGGTGCGGCCGCCGAAGTCCCGCGTGTGGCTGCGGGCGAACCGGTGGATGGTGTTGCCTTCGGGCATGGGCGGATCCTATGCCCGAAAGAAAAGGCGGGAGACCGAAGTCCCCCGCCTTCCGACGTCCGCTAGATCGACAGCGTCCCCGTCCGAATCAGATACGCGAGCTGCTTGCGCTGCTCGGGATCGAGGAGCCGGTGCAGCCCTCCGAGCGCGGTGACGACCGCGCTCTTCAGCCGCTCCGCGCTCTGCATCCGGAGCGACGCGCCCGCGTTGGCCTTGGCCTCGTCGAACGTGTCACCCTCGATCGCCTCGGCGAAGCTCGACAGCGTGCGGCGAAGGTCGACGGCCGCCTGGGCGCGCTCGGTCTTGATCGCGTCGAGAATCCGCGCGAGCTCGGCGACCTGGGCCTCCTCGAGGTTCAGCTTGTAGGCCAGGAACCGCAGCGGGCGGCGCACGCCGAAGGCGCCGCCTCCGAACGAGAACCCGAACCCGAAGCCGCGCTCCGACGGATCGTCATCCGGCGAGGCGTGGAACTCGAAGCCGCGTTCCTCGCTCTCGTCGCCGGCGAAGCCGATGTCGACGAAGACGGACCGCGCGTTCTCACGACATTGCTCGTAGCGACGGCGCTTCCAATGGGGAATGAATCCCGGGTACATGAGGACCTCCTTTCGCCGAGGCGATGCGCTCCCGGCGGGAACATCGCGTGGGCACAACGCCTCACGCGCGGAAAGAGGCTACGCCCGCTCTGCCACGGGCGTCAAGGAGGCCGGAGCTACGCGAGGAGCGTCGCGCGCAGCACCGTGACGGCGTTTCCGCCGAGCTCCACCCTCTCGCCGCGATTGCGCACCGTCACGAAGCCGCCGCGCGCCGAGGCCTGGTATCCCGTCAGCTCCGTCTTCCCGAGGCGCGCTCCCCAGAACGGCCCGAGGCAGCAGTGCGCGGAGCCCGTCACGGGATCCTCGTCGATGCCCGCGCCCGGCGCGAAGAAGCGGGAGGCGAAGTCGTAGCGCTCGGAGGCGTCCCCGCGTCCCCTGCAGGTGACGATCAGGCCGCGGCCGCCGAGGCTCCGCAGCGCGACGAGGTCGGGGCGCAGGCCGCGCAGCGTCTCCTCCGAGTCCACCTCCGCGAGCGAGTCGATCGGGTTCACGCCGAAGTGGAGGATCGGCGCGCCGAGAGCGCGCTCGAGGTCTTCCGGCGCCGGCGCCGGGGTCTCGGGCAGCGCCGGGAAGTCGAGCCAGATGCGCCCGTCGCGGCGTACCGCGGTCAGGAGCCCGCTTCGCGTGTGGAAGCGCGCCGTCTCCCCCGGCTGCAGCCGCTCCTCCTCCCACAGCACGTGCGCGCTCGCCAGCGTCGCGTGCCCGCAGAGATCCACCTCGACCGTCGGCGTGAACCACCGCAGCGAGAAGCCGTCCTTCCGCGGAACGAGGAACGCGGTCTCGGCGAGGTTCATCTCGCGCGCCACGAGCTGCATCCACGCCGCGTCCCGCTCGGCCGGCAGCACGCACACCGCGGCGGGATTGCCGGCGAAGGGCCGGTCGGTAAACGCGTCGACTTGAGTTATCGACAGGCTCATTGACCGCCAATCCGATCATCACCAATTCTAGATTTCAGATTTTAGGTTTTAGATTGAGAGGACCGCCAAATCTAAAATCTAAAACCTAAAACCTAAAATTCACATGGGCGATCCGGCGTCGAGGTAGCGGACGTAGTCCGTCGAGATCGGCGAATGGTTCATCTGCCGGAGAAGGGTCGCGACCTGGCCGCGATGGTACGTGCCGTGGTTGGCGACGTGGACGAGAGCCTCTCCCAGCGGATAGGTCAGCGTCGTGCCCGCGAAGTTCACGTAGGTCAGGGGGCTCTCGAGCTGCTCGGGCGTCAGGGTCGCGACGAAGGTCCTGTGTCCTTCCTCGACCGGACGCCACTTCTCGCGGATGTCGGCCAGCGACCAGCCGTCGGTCGCCACCGGCAGCGCCCTCGGCGATCCTCCGCGCCAGCGCTCGAGCCAGACCCAGTCCGCGCCGTAGACGTGGGTGAGCGTCGCGTGAATCGAGCCGAAGCTGCCGCCGATCTTGCGGTTGAGCTCCTCCGAGGACAACGGCGCGAGCGACTCGAACACCTTCCCGTGGGCCCAGCGGTTGTAGGCGAAAGACTTTGCGATACCTTCCGGCGTGTACAGCATGGCTGTCGATTCTAGCCTCGTCATTCGTCTACAACCCATGAGGAGGTCAAGACGATGCGATACATGCTTCTGATCTACAGCCCCGAGTCCTTCTGGCAATCGATCTCGGAGCAGGAGCGAGCGAAGATCTACCAGGAGTACCTGGACTTCACCGACTCCATCCGCAAGAGCGGCCACTACGTGGCGGGAGACCCGCTCGAGCGGACCGCGACGGCGACGACCGTGCGCGTTCGGGACGGCAAGTCGATGAAGACCGACGGTCCCTTCGCCGAGACGCGCGAGCAGCTCGGCGGGTACTACATCGTCAACGCGAAGAACCTCGACGAGGCCACGGCGATCGCCGCGCGCATCCCCTCGTCGCGGATCGGGAGCATCGAGGTGCGTCCGATCGTCGACATGCCGGAAGGCCCGGCGCGGCAGGCGAAGGCGCAGGCGGCCTCCTGACCGAGGATCCGCTCGACGGCGGGGCGGGAGCTTCGCCTGCCCCGTCGATCGAGCGCCTCTACCGGGCCGACTCCGGCCGGATCCTCGCGACCCTGATCCGGCTCGTCGGCGACTTCGACCTCGCCGAGGAGGTCATGCAGGAGGCCTTCGCGGCGGCGCTCGAGCGCTGGCCGGGCCACGGCGTCCCGGAAAACCCGCGCGCCTGGATCGTCACGACGGCGCGCCACAAGGCGATCGACCGGCTCCGCCGCGACATCCGTTTCCGCGAGAAGCGCGACGAGCTCGCCCACTGGGCCGCGCTCGAGGAAGACGCCCCGCCGGACTTCGCGGACCCCGCCGACAACCGCGTCGCGGACGATCGCCTCCGTCTGATCTTCACCTGCTGCCATCCCGCGCTCGCCGTCGAGGTCCAGGTCCCGCTGACCCTGCGCACCCTGGGAGGGCTGACCACCGAGGAGATCGCGCGGGCGTTTCTCGTGCCCGTGCCCACGATGGCGCAGAGGCTGGTGCGCGCCAAGCACAAGATCCACGCCGCCGCGATCCCGTACCGCGTGCCGCCCGACGACGAGCTCGAGGAGCGGCTCGACGCGGTCCTCGCCGTGTTGTACCTGATCTTCAACGAGGGGTACGCCGCCACCTCGGGGGCCGAGCTCACCCGGCGCGAGCTCTGCGCCGAGGCGATCCGTCTCGCACGTCTCGTCGCGGAGCTGATGCCCCGCTCTCCGGAGGCCCGGGCTCTCCTCGCGCTGATGCTGCTCCACGACTCACGCCGCGAGACGCGACTCTCCGCGGAGGGCGATCTCGTGCGTCTCGACGAGCAGGACCGGAGCCGGTGGGACACGGAGGAGATCCGCGAGGGGATCGCGCTGACGGAGCGCGCTCTCCGCGAGGGCGGACCCGGCCGCTACGCGCTGCAGGCGGCGATCGCGGCCGTGCACGGCGAGGCGAGGACGCCGGCCGACACCGACTGGCGGCAGATCGTGGCGCTCTACGAGCAGCTCCTCGCGCGCTTCCCCTCGCCGGTCATCGCGCTCAACCACGCCGCCGCGGTGGCGGAGGCCTACGGCGACTCGAGGGGTCTCGCGCTGCTGGACGCACTCGAGTCCCGGGGCGAGCTCTCGAGCTATCACCTGCTGCCCGCCGCGCGCGGCCGGCTCCTCGCGCGTCTCCGGCGCGGCGCCGAGGCGGCGGAGGCGTACCGGCGGGCCCTCGCCCTCGTCGGGAACGACGCCGAGCGCCGGTTCCTGCAGCGCGAGCTCGAGCGTCTCGCCTAGCGCCCGACCTCAGCCCTGCTTGCGCACGATCCGGACGTTGAAGTCCGAGGTCTTCAGCGCGTTCATCAGCGTCAGCCAGAAGAGCAGGTAGGCCTCGGTCCCGCGCGCGGCGACGATCGGTCCCAGGTCGTGGACCCGCGACGTCTCCCACCCGAGCTCCTTCAGGAGCGCGGTGACCTTCGCCTTCGCGCCCGCGTCGTTTCCGCAGACGAAGAGGTCGCTCTCCCCTCCGACCCGGCCCGGGTCGACCATCACGTTGGCGTTGACCGTGTTGAGCGTCTTCACGACCAGCGCGTCGGGGAACGCCTGCTGGATCTGCTCGCCGAGCGACTCGCCGCCGGGCCCCGTCAGGACCCGCGGCGGCATCCCCTTCGAGAAGTCGAGCGGATTCGAGACGTCGACGAGAACCTTCCCCTTCAGGTTCTCCCTCTTCGCCGCCCGCAGCGCTTCGAGGGCCTTCTCCCCGAGCGTGCAGTTGAACACGATCTCGCCGAACGCCGCCGCGTCGGCGAACGCGCCCTCGGACGCCCGCGGTCCGGCTCCGGCCGCCCAGGCCTTCGCCTTCGCGTTCCCCGCCTCGCGTGCGCCCATCCGGACCTCGTGCCCGAGCGCGGCCAGCCTGCCCGCCAGCGTCGCGCCGACCATTCCCGTTCCCAGGACTCCGATCTTCATGAGGAGCCTCCTCCTGCTGCGTGTACGCGCGCGGGGAGCGCCTCGGTTCCGAAAAAGACGCGAGGCGTCAGGAGACCGTGAAGCTGCGCATCGAGAGCGAACCGTAGCGGAAGCCCTCGTGCAGCGTCCGCGCGCGCTCGCCCGGCGCCGCGGATCCCAGCACGACGAACAGCGGATCGAAGTGGTCGCTCGTCGGCGCCGCCGAATCGGCGCTCGGCGCGTCCTCTCGGTATCTCAGGATCGCCGCCACGTCCATCGCCTCCAGCCGCGCCGCGATCCACTCGTCGAACGCGCGCGCCCAGGTCGCCACGCGGCCCGGATCGTCCGCCGGCTCGATTCGCCGCAGGTTGTGGACGATCCCTCCGCTGCCGAGCAACAGCACACCGTCGCCCCGCAGCGGCGCGAGCGCGGCGCCGATCTTGAGGACATCCTCCGGCCGGCGCGGCATCGGCAGCGAGACCTCGACGACGGGCACATCGGCCCGGGGAAACAGGAATCGGAGCGGGACCCACGCCCCGTGGTCGAGGCCGCGTCGCGAGTCCAGGGTCGCGGAGATGCCCGCGCGGCCGAGGAGGTTCCGGATGCGCGCCGCGAGCTCCGGGTCGCCGCGGGCGACGTACTGGATCCGGCCCAGCTCGGGCGGGAAGCCGGAGAAGTCGTGAATCGTCTCGGGCGCCCTCGACGCGGTGATCCGCAGCGGCAACGGCGCCTCGTAGTGCGCCGAGACCGCGACGACGGCGGCGGGCCTCGGGAGCGACGCTCCGAACTGCCGGAGCGAATTTCCCCAGCCCTCGCTCTCGAGGGCCACCATCGGCGAGCCGTGCGAGACGAAGACCGCGGGGAGCCTTTCCGTCACCACACCTTGGCTCCCTTGCAAGGGGAAGGCCTACGGGCGGCGGAGGAGGATCGGTCGACTAGGGGACGGGACGCGTCGGCGGCACGTCCATGCGATTCGCGAACCGCGTGTTGCAGCCGCGAACGCAGACCCACCAGCCGTGAGGATCCGAATCGCGCCGCTCGAGGGAGACCTGGCTGCCGCAGCGGAGACAGTACAGCCTCCTCACGGTCTCGAGTGCCTGCGTGCGCCGCTCCACGATGCCCAGACCGAACTGCTCCAACTCGGCGCCGCTGAAATCGCGCGGACCCACCATCCGCCTGAACTGTAGTCACCGCGCCGCGTACGCGTCCGTGATCCCCAACACATCTCCATACGGATTTACACGGATTTTTCGGTCTTTCTCGAGACGGAAGCGCGCTAGAGGATCTCGAGGCCCTCGGCGAGGGTCCGATAACGCAGCGTCGGCAGGAGCTCCGCGCGCGCCCGCCGCGTGTCGCCCCAGTGCGAGACGCGCCCGATGCGGATGAAATCGCGCGTGAAGGGCGCGGGCTTCCCGGTCGCCGCGGCGGCCAGCTCGCAGAGTCCGGCGACGGCAGAGACCGACCAGGCCGGCACGCGAAAGGGCCTCGGGCATTTCCAGACGCGGCACGCCTCGTCGAGGAACTGCTGCAGCGTTACCGGCTCCTCGTCGCCGACGTGGTAGATCCCCTCGACTCCCGGCTTCGTGAGCGCCGCCTCGGCGGCCTGCAGGAAATCCGGAAGCGAGAGGAGCTGGTACCACGTGGGCTGCCGCCACACCCCGAGGAGCCGCCGCCTCGCGAGCCAGTGCGCGGCCTCGACCATGAGCACGCCGCGGCCGTAGACCATCCCCAGGCGAAGCGCGACCGGCGTCGTCGCGGTGTCGCGCGTCCGCGCGAACAGGGTCCGCTCCGCCTCGAGGCGGGTGCGCGCGTGCACGGAGGGAGGATCGCGGTCGAGGCGTCCCGTGGCGGGCGCCTCCGGGCTGGTCTCGCCCTCGACGTGGGGAAAGGAGGCGAGGGTCACGCGGCCGACCCGGGCGGCGAGCGCCGCGTCGAGCAGGTTCACGAACCACCGGACGTTCGTCTCCGGCAGGAATCGCTCGGGCCGCGGCCGGAAGAGCACGCCCGCGAAGTGGATGATCGCGTCGACGTCCGCGACCGCGGCGGACAGCGTCTCCGGCCTCGCGAGATCCGCCGCGACCGGCTCCACGTTCGCCGCGGCGGCGAGGTCGGCGGGCAGCGGCTTCCGGTGGTGCATCAGCCGCAGCCGGTGCCCGCGCGCCGCGAGGTGGCGGCCGAGCAGGCTCCCGAGGTTCCCCGCCGCTCCCGTGATCAGGATGCGAGGCGGCGAGGCCATCGAATCCCGCCCGGTCAGTACCGTCCGCCCACCGGTGCCGGGATCGCGTCGAGCTCCTCGAGCTCCGAGGGCGTCAGGTCGATCGAGGCCGCGGCGACGTTCTCCTCGAGATAGCGGCGGCGCTGCGTGCCGGGGATCGCGAGGACGTGCTCGCCTCGCGAGAGGACCCAGGCGAGCGCGATCTGCGCGGGCGTCACGCCGCGGCGTGCGGCGACGGCGCGGACGGCCTCGACGATCCGCTGGTTGGCGGCGACGCTCTCGGGCGTGAAGCGCGGCAGCCTGGACCGGAAGTCGGTCGAGTCGAAGCGGGCCTCGCTCGCGATCTTCCCGGTCAGGAACCCGCGCCCGAGCGGCGCGAACGCCACGAACGACGCGCCGTGCGCCCCGCACCACGGCACGACGTCCGCGAGGTAGTCGCGCGTCCAGAGCGACAGCTCCGACTGGACCGCCGTCACCGGGTGGATGCGCGAGACGCGCTCGAGCTCGTCGACCCTCGCCTCGGAGATCCCGAGGAAGCGGACCTTCCCGTCCGCCACGAGCCCCGCCATCGCGCCCCACGTGTCTTCGACCGGGACCTTCGGGTCGATGCGGTGGAGGTAGTAGAGGTCGATGACGTCGAGGCCCAACCGCTCGAGCGAGGCGTCGCAGGCCTCGCGCACGTGCTCCGGGGATCCGTCGCGGCCGAACGTGTACGTCGCCTTGTCCTCCACGACGAGGCCGCACTTCGTCGCGATCAACAGAGCGTCGCGCCGTTGCGCGCCGCGAAGGGCCCGTCCGACGAGACGCTCGTTCGTGAACGGGCCGTAGACGTCGGCGGTGTCGAAGTGGTCGACGCCCAGGCCGATCGCGTCGCCGATGAGCGCGACGCCCGCGGACTCGTCGACCGAGTGATCGCGGTACCCCCAGGAGAGCCCCATGCAGCCGAGGCCGACCGGGAAGACCGAGCGGCCGGTTGCGCCGAGTCGTCGTCGCACGACGCCGACGATATCAGCGCCCTCTTACAGGAGCTTGTCCGGCGTGATCGGGAGGTCGCGCACGCGCTTCCCCGTCGCATGGTAGACGGCGTTCGCCACCGCCGCCGCCGCGCCGGTGATGCCGATCTCGCCGATGCCGCGGCAGCCGAGCGTGTTGATCGCGGGGTCGGGCTCGCCGACGAACTCGACGTCGATCGTCCCGACGTCCGCGTTGACCGGCACCAGGTAGTCCGCGAGGCTCGCCGTCACCGGACGGCCGGTGCGCGGGTCGTAGACGGTGTGCTCGAGCAGCGCCATGCCGATCCCCATCACGATGCCGCCCATGATCTGGCTGCGCCCGGTCTTGAGGTTCATCACGCGCCCCGCGTTCATGACCGAGACCCAGCGCGAGACCTGGACCCGCGGCAGGAGCGGGTCGATCCGGACCTCGCAGAACTGCGCGCCGAAGGAGTGGGAATCGAACTTCTTGTCCTTCTCCTCGGGAGGCTTCGCGGTCGCGGTCGCCTCGACCGTGCGTCCGCCCCGCCGCACGAGCTCCGCGATGGACATGCTCGTGTCCGCGTCCGACCCTCCGAGCTGCCGCCGGAGCGCGGCGGCGGTCTGCACGATGGCCTCCGAGACGCTCGCGGTCGTGTTCGATCCGCCGGAGACCGGCGCCTCGGGGAAGGAGGAGTCGCCCAGCTCGAACCTGACCTTCTCGACCGGGATCCCGAGAGCGTCGGCGGCGGCCTGCGTGAGGACCGTGTACGCGCCCGTGCCGAGGTCCTGCGTCGCGGCGCGCACGAGCGCGGTTCCGTCGGGCGAGACGCGGATGAGCGCGGACGCCTCCCAGCGATTGGCCGGATACAGCGCCGTCGCCATGCCCCATCCGACGAGCGTGCCGCCGTCCGTCATCGAGCCCGGCCGGCGGTCGCGCCGGTCCCAGCCGAATTTCTCGGCGCCCCGCGCGTAGCACTCCTTGAGGTGCTTGGAGGAGAACGGCTTCTGGTTCGTCCCGTTGACGTCGGCGTGGTTCTTGACGCGGAGCGCGATCGGGTCCATGTCCAGGGCGACCGCGAGCTCGTCCATCGCGGACTCGATCGCGAAGGTCCCCGAGGCCTCGCCCGGCGCGCGCATGAACGTCGGCGCCGCGACGTTCACCCGCACCAGCTTCTGCGGGATGTCCGCGTTCTCGCAGGCGTAGAGGAGCGCGCTCGTCGTGCGGCCGCACGGCTCGATGAACGTCGACACCGGCGACGTTGGCGTCGTCGTCTCGTGCCGGATGGCGGTCAGCCTGCCGTCCCGGGACGCCGCGAGGGCCATCTTCTGCACGATCGGCGGCCGGTGTCCGACCGACTGGAACATCTGCGCGCGGCTCACGACGAGCCGCACCGGACGCTCCACCGCCTTCGCCGCCATCGCCGACGCGAACACGTGCGGCCACTGCGCGCCCTTCGACCCGAAGCCGCCGCCGACGAACGGGCAGATCACGTGGACCTTGTCCTTGTCGAGCCCGAACGCGGTCGAGAGGGCGTTCCGCACGCCGATCACCGCCTGCGTCGCGTCCCAGACCGTGAGCGCGCCGCCGCTCCAGTGCGCGGTCGTCGCGTGCAGCTCCATCGGGTTGTGGGTCTCGACCGGCAGCGTGTACGTCGCCTCGACCCTGACCGCGGCGGGATCGGCGAGCGCCGCGGCCGCGTCACCCCTCCGGTGCTGGACGGGCCTTCCGTTGTTTTCCTTCGGGTACGTGGCGGTGGGCTCCGCGTCCTCGATCGTGAGGACCGGCTTCTCCTCGCGGTACCGCACCTTCACGGCGTAGGCGGCGCGCCGCGCCTGCGGGAGCTCCTCGGCGACGACGAGCGCGACGTACTGGCCGGCGAAGTGGATCTCGTCGCCCGAGAGCGGCGGCAGATCCTCGCCGGCGTGGCCGCTCTTCGGATCGCCGACCTTGAGCTTCTGGAGAGCGGGCGCATTCTCGTGCGTCAGGACCGCGATCACGCCCGGCATGGCGCGGGCCTCCGCCGCGTCGATCGCCTCGACCCGGCCCTTCGCCACCGTGCTCTGCACCGCCACGGCGTGGACGAGGCCCTCCGGCGCGAACTCCGCGGCGTACTTCGCGCCGCCGGTCACCTTGAGGCGCCCGTCGACGCGGTCGATGGGAGCGCCGAGGATCGCGCCCGCCTCTCTCACGCGAGGTCCCTGGCCGCGGCCGTCTCGAGCGCGCGGGCGAGCGTGCGGCGCGCGAGCTCGACCTTGAACGCGTTGTCCTTCTGCGGCGTCGCGCCGGCGAGGGCCGCCTCCGCGGCCGCGCGGTAGGACTCCGGCCTTGCGGCCGCGCCCGCGAGCGCGCGCTCCGCCTCCGCCGAGCGCCACGGCTTCGTGCCGACGCCGCCCAGGGCGACGCGCGCCTCGCGGATGCGCCCGCCGTCGAGATCGAGCGCCACGGCGGCCGACGCCAGCGCGAACTCGTAGCTCGCGCGGTCGCGCACCTTC
>DASXAG010000037.1:0-28878 GCA_036406835.1 Thermoanaerobaculia bacterium | reverse complement strand
TTGGGCAGCGGCGGGATGGGCGAGGTCTACCGCGCGCGGGACGCGAAGCTCGACCGCGACGTCGCGATCAAGGTGCTCCCGCAGCATCTGACGGCGGACGCGGATGCGCTCGCGCGCTTCGAGCGCGAGGCGAAGGCGGTCGCCGCTCTGTCGCACCCGAACATCCTCGCGATCTTCGACTTCGGCACGCACGAGGGCCAGACGTACGCCGTGACGGAGCTGCTCGAAGGCGAGACGCTGCGAGGCCGGATCGACGGAGCGCCGGTGACGCAGAGGCAGGCGATCGGCTGGGGTCTGCAGATCGCGAAGGGGCTGTCGGCGGCGCACTCGAAGGGCGTGGTGCACCGGGATCTGAAGCCCGAGAACGTGTTCGTGACGAAGGACGGGCACGTGAAGATCCTGGACTTCGGCCTGGCCAAGCGCGCGGAGGCGGCGGGCGAGCAGACGAACGCGCCGACGGGATCCGGCCACACGGCGCCGGGCACGGTCATGGGGACGATGGGGTACATGTCGCCGGAGCAGCTGCGCGGGCTGCCGGTCGACCACCGCTCGGACATCTTCTCCTTCGGAGCGATCCTCTACGAGCTTCTGTCGGGAAGGAAGGCGTTCAAGCGGGACACGTCGAGCGACACGATCGCGGCGATTCTGAAGGAGGAACCGCCGGAATTGACGCAGACGGGGCGGAACATCACGCCGCAGCTGGATCACATCGTGCGGCACTGCCTGGAGAAGGATCGGGACAACCGATTCCAGACGGCGAAGGATGTCGCGTTCGCGCTGTCCGAAGCGTCGGAAACGACGTCGGCGGTCACGAGCGGATCGCAGATCGTCGCGCCCCCGCCGCCTCGCCGGAGAAGCGGAGTCTGGATCGCCGCCGCCGTTCTCGCGATCGCCGCCATTGCCGCGGTGCTTCTGCTTCGACGGCCTCACGTCGGAGGAGCGGCTTCCCCTGGAGTCAAGCGCGTGGCGGTCCTTCCGTTCGAGAACCTCGGATCCGCCGACGACGATTACTTCGCCGACGGCATCTCGGATCAGATCCGCGGCAAGCTCGCGGCGCTTCCGGGAGTCGAGGTCATCGCGCGGGCGAGCTCGGTGCCCTACAAGAAGACGACCAAGACCCCGAAGCAGATCGCCGACGAGTTGAATGCCGGCTACCTGCTCACGGCAACCGTGCGCTGGCAGAAGAGCGGCGGAGCGAGCCGGGTCCAGGTGAGCCCGGAGCTCGTGGACGTGACGCATCCCGACTCGCCGATGACCAAGTGGCAGCAGCCGTTCGACGCATCCCTGACCGACGTCTTCCAGGTCCAGTCGGACATCGCGACGAAAGTGGCCGACTCGCTCGGCGTCGCGCTCGGAGAGGGGCAGCGAAAGCAGCTCTCGGACAAGCCGACCCAAAACCTGGCCGCCTACGACGCGTTTCTGAAAGGTGTGGACGCTTGGGGCGGGGGTGCCCGCGTCGATCCGATGTCCTCTCGCCGCGCGCTCGCGTTTTTCGATCAAGCCGCGGCTCTCGATCCTTCGTTCGCACTCGCGTGGGCGAGCATTTCGAGCGCGTGTACGATTCTCTACATCAACGGGGTCCCTTCGCCCGAGCTCTCCGAACGCGCGCGGCAATCCGCAGACAAGGCGATCGAGCTGGACCCGAAGCTGCCGGACGGTTATCGAGCCAAGGGCGGCTACGAACGTGGCATCGCAGGCGATCCCGCGGGGGCGATCCGCGAGTACGAGAAGGGACTAAAGATCGCTCCCGAGGATCCGAACCTGCTCCGTGCCCTCAGTCAGGCCGAAATCACTCTGGGGCACTGGGAGAAGTCTCTCGATTATCTGCGTCAGGCGCAGCGCCTCGACCCCCGAAACCTTTCGAGCGTTCGTTCATACGGCGACGCTCTGCTGCGACTGCGGAGAACTCGCGAGGCTAAAGAAGTTCTCGAGCGGAGCCTCGCGATGCAGCCGCAGAACGTCTCGTCGGTCGAGTACCTGGCGATGGCTTTTCTCTCGGACGGTGACCTCGCGGGCGCGCGGGGGGTCATCGCCGCGGCCAAGAAGGACATCGAGCCGACGGCGCTCGTGGCGTATCTGGCTCAGTACAACGATCTCGCGTGGGTTCTCGACGAGGCGGAAAGGGATCTCGTGCTTCGCCTGACGCCGAGCTCCTTCGACAACGATCGCGCTTCATGGGCGCTTTACATGACCCAGGTCCATGCGCTGAGAGGCGACCAGGCGAACGTCCGCAAGTACGCCGACGAGGCCCGTCAGGGGTACGAAGAGCAAATCCGAGAAGCTCCCAACGACGATCAACGCCACGTACTTCGCGGGGTTGCGCTCGCCTATCTGGGCCGCAAGGAGGAAGCCATTGCGGAGGTGCAGCGCGGTATCGCCCTCGACCCGATCTCCAAGGACGCGATGGGGGGACCCTACGACGTACACCAGCTCGCGAGGGTTTACATCCTGGTCGGTGAGCCCGAGAAGGCGATCGATCAGATCGAGGCCCTGCTGAAGATCCCGTACTACCTCTCGCCCGGGTGGCTCAAAATCGACCCCACTTTCGATCCGCTCCGCAACAACCCGCGCTTCCAGAAGCTCGTGGCGGGAGGGAAGTGACGTGACGCTCGCGGCCGGAACGAAGCTGGGCTCCTACCAGATCGTCGCTCCGCTGGGCAGCGGCGGGATGGGCGAGGTCTACCGCGCGCGGGACGCGAAGCTCGACCGCGACGTCGCGATCAAGGTGCTCCCGCAGCATCTGACGGCGGACGCCGACGCGCTGGCTCGGTTCGAGCGCGAGGCGAAGGCGGTCGCGTCGCTCTCGCACCCGAACATCCTCGCAATTCACGACTTCGGAACGCAGGACGGCGTCGTCTATACCGTGACCGAGCTCCTCGAGGGCGAGACGCTGCGCGGCAAGCTCGACGGCGCGTCGATCGCGCAGTCGCAGGCGGTGGACTGGGCATTGCAAATCGCGAAGGGGCTGTCGGCCGCGCACGGCAAGGGAGTGGTGCACCGGGACCTCAAGCCCGAGAACGTGTTCGTGACGAAGGACGGGCACGTCAAGATCCTCGACTTCGGCCTGGCCAAGCGCGCGGAGCAGCCCGACGAGCAGACCAACGCGCCGACGTCCGGTCACACCGCGCCGGGCATGGTCATGGGGACGGTCGGCTACATGTCGCCCGAGCAGGTGCGCGGACTGCCGGTCGACCACCGCTCGGACATCTTCTCCTTCGGCGCGATCCTTTACGAGCTGCTCTCCGGCCGGAAGGCGTTCAGGAAGGACACGGCGGGCGACACGATGGCGGCGATCATCCGGGACGAGCCTCCCGAGCTCTATCAGTCCGGCCGCAACATCCCGGTCGCGCTCGACCACCTCGTCAAGCACTGCCTCGAGAAGGACCGGGACAACCGGTTCCAGTCGGCGAAGGACGTCGTCTACGCGCTCTCGGAGGCGTCGAGCTCCTCGACCGCGGCCGTCACGAGCGGCTCCTACGTCATCCCGCAACGAAGGCGCGGAAAGACGCTCGCGATCGCCGCGGTGGCCATCGTGATCCTGGCCGCGGCCGGCCTCCTCCTGTGGAAGCGGCCCAGGGGGGGAGCCACCGCGTCCGCGGCCGGCGTCAAGCGCATCGCCGTGCTTCCGTTCGAGAACCTCGGCGCGCCCGCGGACGACTACTTCGCCGACGGCATCGCGGACGAGGTCCGCGGCAAGCTCACCTCGCTCAAGGGCGTGGAGGTCATTGCGCGGGGCAGCTCGACGCCATATAAGAAGACGACGAAGACCCCTCAGGAAATCGCGAAGGAGCTGGATGCCCGGTATCTGTTGACGGCGACCGTGCGCTGGCAGAAGGGCGGCGCCGCGGACCGGGTCCAGGTGCGGCCGGAGCTCGTCGAGATCAAGGAGTCGGGCGCTCCCGCGTCGCGCTGGCAGCAGTCCTTCGACGCCTCACTGACCGACGTCTTCCAGGTGCAGTCGGACATCGCCGCGCGGGTGGGCGAGGCCCTCGGCGTCGCGCTCGCCGAGACCCAGGAGAAGTCGCACGCCGACAAGCCCACGGCGAACGTCGCGGCATACGACGCGTTCCTCCGCGGAGAGGACGCCTCCGCGCTCATGACACGTAACGACCCGCCGAGCCTTCGCCGGGCGCTGGCGTTCTACGAGCAGGCCGTGGCTCTCGATCCGTCCTTCGCGCTGGCGTGGGCGCGGATCGGCTCCGCGAACGCGCTGCTGTATACCAACAGCGTTCCGACGCCGGAGCTCGCGGAGCGGAGCCGGCAGGCCGCCGAGAAGGCGATCGCGCTCGCCCCCGACCGCGCCGAGGGCCATCAGGCCATGGCGATGATGTACCGGAGTCAGGGAGACCCCGAGCACGCCCTGCACGAGTACCAGAGGGCCCTCGAGCTCGCGCCCGGTCGTCCCGACCTCATTCGCGGGAGCGCCTTCGTCGAGGAGGCGATGGGGCGCTGGGACGAGGCGCTCGAGCATCATCGGCAGGCGACGCGCCTCGATCCCCGGATTCCGGGCTTCGGCCTGGGCGACGCGTTGCTGCGTTTTCGGAAGACCGCGGAGGCGAGAGACGAGCTCGAGCGCCTTCTCTCGCTCGCGCCGCAGAATCTCGCGATCGTCGAACACCTGACCATGACGTACCTTTGCGAGGGCGATCTGAAGGGCGCGCGGGAAGCCCTCGCGCGGTCGGGGAAGAACGTCGAGCCGACCGCGCTCGTCGCGTATCTCGGGACCTACCAGGACCTCGTCTGGGTTCTGGACACTTCTCAGCTCGAGCTGCTGCGGCGGCTGACGCCCTCGGCGTTCGACGACGACGCGGCGACGTGGGCGCTGGTCCAGGCGCAGGCGAGCCACCTCGCCGGGGACGCGGCGGCGGCGCGCGGCTTCGGGGAGCGCTCCGTCGCGGCCATGGCGGAGCAGATCAAGGCGGCTCCGAACGACGCCCAGCTCCACTCGCTCAACGGCTGGGCGCTCGCGTTCACCGGCCGCAAGGAGGAGGCGATCGCCGAGTGCCGGAAGGCCGCCGATCTGCGCCCCCCGGAGCGCGACGGGATCAACGGGCCCTATTTCCTGCACCTCCTCGCTCGCACGTACACGCTCGCCGGCGAGAAGGAGAAGGCCATCGACACGCTCGAGGCCCTGGTGAAGCTGCACTACTGGGTGTCGCCCGGCTGGCTCCGGATCGAGCCCAACTTCGATCCGCTGCGCAGCAATCCACGTTTCCAGAAGCTCGTGGCGGGAGCGAAATGACTCTGGCCGCCGGAACGAAGCTCGGCTCGTACCAGATCGTCGCGCCGCTGGGCGCGGGCGGGATGGGCGAGGTCTACCGCGCGCGCGATTCGAAGCTCGACCGCGACGTCGCGATCAAGGTCCTGCCCGAGACGGTCGCGGCGGATGCCGACGCGCTCGCGCGCTTCGAGCGCGAGGCGAAGGCGGTCGCGGCGCTGTCGCATCCGAACATCCTCGCGATCTTCGACTTCGGTTCGCACGACGGCACGGCGTACGCCGTCACGGAGCTCCTCGAGGGCGAGACGCTGCGTGGACGGATCGACGGCGCGGCGATCGGCCAGAGGCTCGCCCTGGACTGGGCGTTGCAGATCGCGAGGGGCCTCTCCGCCGCGCATTCCCGGGGCGTCGTCCACCGCGATCTGAAGCCGGAGAACGTCTTCGTCACGAAGGACGGGCACGTGAAGATCCTCGACTTCGGCCTGGCGAAGCGGGTCGAGGCCTCGGCGCCCGACGAGCAGACGAGCGCGCCGACCGGAGGCCACACGGCGGCCGGCACGGTCATGGGAACGATGGGCTACATGTCTCCGGAGCAGCTGCGCGGGATGGCCGTCGACCACCGCTCGGACATCTTCTCGTTCGGCGCGATCCTCTACGAGCTTCTCTCCGGCCGGAAGGCGTTCAAGCGGGACACGGCGAGCGACACGATCGCGGCGGTCCTGAAGGAGCAGCCTCCCGAGCTGACGCAGACGGGGCGGAACATCTCGCCGGCTCTCGACCACATCGTGCGGCACTGCCTGGAGAAGGATCGCGACGACCGGTTCCAAACGACGAAGGACGTCGTCTTCGCGCTCTCGGAGGCGTCGAGCCCGACGACGGCGGTGACGAGCGGCGCGCAGGCGGTCGTGGCCGAGAAGCGCGGGAGCCGGAAGGGCCTGGCGATCGCCGCGGCGGCCATCCTGGTCCTCGCGGCGGCGGCCGGGATCCTGCTGTCGAGGCGGCCGAAGCCGGCCGCGCCCGCCGCGGCACCCGGGGTCAAGCGGATCGCCGTGCTTCCCTTCGAGAACCTCGGATCCGCCGAGGACGACTATTTCTCCGACGGCATCGCCGACGAGGTCCGCGCGAAGCTGACGTCCGTGCCGGGGATCGAGGTGATCGCCCGAGGCAGCTCGACGCCCTACAAGAAGACGACCAAGACGCCGAAGCAGATCGCCGACGAGCTCAACGCGAACTATCTCCTCACGGCCACCGTGCGCTGGCAGAAGGGCGGCGGCACGAGCCGGGTCCTCGTGACGCCGGAGCTGATCGAGCTGAGGGAGTCCGCCGCGCCGGCCTCGAAGTGGCAGCAGCCCTTCGACGCGGCGCTGACCGACGTGTTCCACGTCCAGTCCGACATCGCCTCGAAGGTGGCGCAGTCGCTCGGCGTCGTCCTGGGCGCGGGAGAGGAGAAGCGGATCTCGGAGAAGCCGACCGAGAACCTGGCCGCGTACGACGCCTTCCTCAAGGGAGAGGCGGCTTCCGGCGGGATGGCGGCGGGCGACCCCCCCAGCATGCGGAAGGCGCTGGCCTTCTACGAACAGGCCGTGGCGCTCGATCCGAGGTTCGCGCAGGCGTGGGCCGCCGTGTCGATAACGTCCTCGGGTCTGTACGCGAACACGGCGCCGACGCCCCAGCTCGCCGAGCGGGCGCGCGAGGCGGCGGAGAAGGCCGTGGCGCTCGCAGCGAACCACCCGGATGGCTACCACGCGATGGGGCGGTACCTGGACTTCGTCAAGAACGACTTCGCGCACGCCCAGGAGCAGTACGGAAAGGCCCTCGAGCTCGATCCGACCAACGTGCCCGTGCTCGCGTCGCAGGCGAGCACGCAGGAGAGTCTCGGCCGCTGGGATACGGCCGTGGAGCAGATGAAGCAGGCCGAGCGGCTCGATCCGCGCTCCTTGATCACCCTCCGGCGACTCGGCGCGGCCCTGCTGTATACGCACCGCCCCTCCGAGGCGCGTGCCGTGTTCGACCACGCCCTCGCTTTGGCGCCCAACAACGTGTCGATTCTCGAATACAAGGCGATGACGTTCCTGATGGAGGGCGATTTGTCCGGCGCCCGAGCCGTTCTGGCGAACGCTCCGAAGGAGATCGGCCGCCCCGAGCTCGTGGCCTTCACGGCGCAATTCCAGGACCTCGTCTGGCTCCTCGACGACGCGCAGAAGGAGCTCCTCCTGGGCATGCAGCCGAGCGCCTTCGACGACGACAAGGGAGCATGGGGCCTCTGCATGACGCAGGCGTACGCCCTCAAGGGCGATGCCTCCAATGTTCGTAAGTTCGCCGAAGTCGCCCGGGCCGCCTTCGAGGAGCAGCTCCGCATGGCACCCGACGACGCCCAGCGGCAGGTCCTCCTCGGACTCTCCCTCGCCTACCTAGGACGCAAGGACGAGGCGACGCGTGCGGGCGAGCGAGGGGTCCAGATGCGGCCGATCTCCAAGGATGGATACATCGGGCCGTACATTCAACACCAGCTCGCCCGGATCTACATCCTGGGCGGCGAGCCCGAGAAAGCGCTCGACCAGCTCGAGCCGCTGCTGAAGGTGCCGTACTCCCTCTCGCCCGGCTGGCTCAAGATCGACCCGAACTTCGACCCGCTCCGAAACAACCCGCGCTTCCAGAAGCTCGTCGCGACGGCGAAGTGACACTCGCGGCCGGAACCCGCCTCGGCGCATACGAGATCCTGGCCCCTATCGGCGCGGGGGGAATGGGGGAGATCTACCGCGCGCGGGACGCGAAGCTCAACCGCGACGTGGCGATCAAGGTCCTTCCCGAGTCGCTCGCCGCCGACCCGGACGCTCTCGAGCGGTTCGAGCGCGAGGCGCTCGCCGTTGCGGCGCTGTCGCATCCGAACATCCTCGCGATCCATGCGTTCGGCGAGCAGGACGGCGTCCGGTACGCGGTCATGGAGCTCCTCGAGGGCGAGACGCTGCGCGAACGGCTGCAGGCGGGCCCGATCCCGGTGAAGCAGGGCCTCTCCTACGCGCTGCAGATCGCGCGCGGGCTCACGGCCGCCCACGACAAGGGGATCGTGCACCGGGACCTGAAGCCGGAGAACGTGTTCGTCACGCACGACGACCACGTCAAGATCCTCGACTTCGGCATCGCGAAGAAGACGGACGAGGTCCCGGTCGACGACGGCCTGACGAAGCCCGGGTCGGTGGTGGGAACGCTCGGCTACAGCTCGCCCGAGCAGCTTCGCGGCCTCGCGGTCGATCACCGCTCGGACATTTTCTCGCTCGGCGCCATCCTCTACGAGATCCTGGCGGGACGGCGGCCCTTCAAGCGCGACATGGCCATCGAGACGATGGCCGCGATCCTCCAGGACGCGCCGGCTCCGTTCTCGGAATCCGGACGGAGGATCTCGACGGCTCTCGAGCGCGTCGTTTTCCACTGCCTCGAGAAGAAGCCGGAGAAGCGATTCCAGTCCGCCCGGGACGTCGCGTTCGCCCTCGAGGAGGCGACGATCTGGACGACGACGTCGGAGGCGGCCGCGTCGCCGGCGAAGCGGAAACGCCGGGTCCCGCTGGTTGCCCTCGCGGTCCTGCTCCTCGCCATAGCCGCGCTCTGGATCTTCGCGCGCCGGCCGCGCGCGCCCGAAGCCGGCGCCGTGAAGCGCGTCGCCGTGCTGCCCTTCGAGAACCAGGGATCTCCCGAGGATGACTACTTCGCGGACGGCATGTCCGACGAGGTGCGTGCGAAGCTGACGTCCGTGCCGGGCTTGCAGGTCATCGCCCGGGGCAGCTCGATCCCGTACAAGAAGACCACGAAGACGCCGAAGGAGATCGCGCAGGAGCTCGACGCGACCTATCTCCTGACCGCGACGGTGCGCTGGGAGAAGGGCGGCGGGACGAGCCGCGTCCACGTCACGCCGGAGCTGGTCGAGGTGTCGGGGTCGGGCGCGCCGGCCTCGAAGTGGCAGCAGCCGTTCGACGCGGCGCTCACCGACGTCTTCCAGGTGCAGTCCGACATCGCCGCGAAGGTGTCGCAATCGCTCGGCGTCGTGCTCGCCGCGAAGGAGGAGACGCGCCTCTCCGAGCGGCCCACGGAGAATCTGGCTGCGTACGACGCCTACCTCAAGGGCGAGGAGGCGTCCGGGGGAATGTCGGCCACGAGCCCGGCGAGCCTGCACAAGGCGCTCGCCTTCTACGACGAGGCGGTCCGACTGGATCCGAACTTCGTGCCGGCGCTGGCCCGCGTCTCGATGACCAACACCATCCTCTTCTACCTGACGACCCAGTCACCCGAGCTGGTCAAGCGGGCGATGGAGTCGGCGTACAAGGCGGTCTCCATCGCGCCGAACCGTCGCGAGGGATACGTCGCCCTGGGGAACTACCAGCAGTTCATCGCGCTGGATTTCCCGCGTGCCCTGCAGGAATACGAGAAGGGGATGCGCGTCGCCGCGCCGAACGCGGAGCTCCTCGCCTGGATCGCGCGCTCCGAGGAATCGCTCGGCCGCTGGGACTCGGCGCTGGCCCACTACCAGCAGGCGGAACGCCTCGATCCCCGTTCCGCCGTGGCCGTGCGGCGGCTCGGGGAGGCCCTGCTCTTCCTGCGCCGCTACGCCGAGGCGCGCGAGGTCGTCGATCGGGGCCTCGCGTTCGCGCCGGCGAATCTCGACCTGATCGAAGACAAGACGGCGACCTATCTCGCCGAGGGAGATCTCGCCGGCGCGCGGGCGGTCGTCGCCGCCGGCCGGAAGGCCGTCGACCCGACGGCGCTCGCCGTGTTTCTCGCGACGTACTGGGACCTGGGCTGGGTCCTCGACGAGATGCAGCGCGGCGAGCTCCTGAAACTTCCCCCGGAAGCCTTCGAGTCGGGCAGCTCGATGGGGCTTCATCTGGCGGAAGTGTCGGCGTTCAACGGCGACCCCGCCGGCGTCCGCCGCTACGCCGAACAGGCGAGGAAGACGTTCGAGGAGCAGCTCCGCGAGGCGCCGAACGACGGGCAGCGGCGGCTCTTCCTCGGTCTCTCACTCGCCTACCTCGGCCGGAAGGACGACGCGATCCGCGAAGGGGAGCGCGGGGCCGCGCTTCTGCCCGTCTCGAAGGACGGACACCAGGGCCCGTACTACCAGCATCAGCTCGTGCGGATCTACATCCTTGCTGGCGAGCCGGAGAAGGCGCTCGATCATCTCGAGCCGCTCCTGAAGATGCCCTACTTCCTCTCGCCGGCGTGGCTCAAGATCGACCCCAACTTCGATCCGCTGCGGAAGAACCCGCGCTTCGAGAAGCTCGTCGCGGCGGCCAAATAGCGAGGCCGCGAAGGGCCGCTACTTCTCGAAGTTCAGCTTCTTCAGGAGCGCCTGGAAGCGCGGCTCCGAGCGAATCGGATCGAAGGTCCGGTCGCCCCGGAGGTAGGGCATCCACTGCGAATTGTTGGAATAGGCCTGTTCGAGAAAGTCGAGGGCGCGCTCGCGATCGCCCAGACCGAGGTACACGATCGCGAGGTTGAACGGCGGAACGTAGCCCTTCAGGGAGGTCGTCTTCAACGCGTCCAGCGCCGCCATCGCTCCCGCACGATCGCCGGCGACTCCGCGGGCGTACCCGAGCCAGGCGATCACGAAGGGGGGCCCCTCGAGCGCCTTGGACTTCTCGAAGAGCGGGATGGCGTCGTTCGGCTTGCGTGCCTGAATGTCGATCCACCCCTCCATGAACGGAGGAAAGAAGAATGTCGGATCGAGATCGCTGGCCCGCTTGGCCAGTCTCCGGGCGGCCTCGTGATCCCCGCGGAAGGCGAACGCCATGCTCGCGTCGAGGGGGATCTGCGGGGAGAGCGGGTCGAGCTCGGCCGCGCGCTGGCCCTCTGCGACCGCCTCGTCGAGCCGGCCCTGGAGCGCGAGCAGGATGCCAAACTGATCGTGCGCAAACGAGTAATTCGGGTTGAGCCCGAAGGCCCGGCGATATTCAGCCTCGGATGCGGACCAGTCATGGGCGTACCAGCCCAGGTACGTCGCCAGAGACGCATGCGCTTCGGCGGACGCGTCGTCCAGGCGGATCGCCTGTTCCGCCGCGGCCTTCGCCTTCGGCCCCCCGACCGCGTTGGGGATCACACCCTCGTTGTATCCCGCCCAGAGGTATGCGTCCGAGAGGCCCGAGAAGGCCGGCGCGAAATTGGGGTCCAGCTTGTTCACCTCTTCGAATTGCGCGATTGCCTTGCTCAGGTTTTCGTCGCTCGGTCGGTTGAAGAAGTAGCGGCCCTTCAGATAGGCGTCGTACGCCTCCGGGTCCACGCTCTTCGCCTTCGCGAGCCGCGACGCCTCGGCCGGAGTCAGCGTGACGTGGATCTCGTTGGCGATCGCGGACGCGAGCTCGTCCTGCATCGCGAGCACGTCCTTCGAGCTGCGCTCGAAGCTCTTCGCCCAGAGGTGCTTGTCCGAGCGCGCGTCGATGAGCTGCGCCGTGATGCGGACCTTGTCGCCGGAGCGGATGACCGAGCCCTCGACGACCGCGTCGACGTCGAGCTTCTTCGCGATCTCGGGAGTCGGCGGCCGGTCCTTGCCCTTGAACTGCATCGCCGAGCCGCGGGAGATCACACGCAGCCCGCTGATGTTGGCGAGGTCGGAGGTGAGCTCGTCGGTCATGCCCTCGGCGAAGTAGTCCTGGCTCGGGTCGCCCGAGTAGTTGTCGAGGGGCAGTACGGCGAGCGACCGGATCGCTTCGGGCGCGGCCGGCGGCTCGGAGGGCTTCGGCGCGGCGGTGGGCGAGCGCGCGATCCACACGACCGCGGCGATGGCGAGCAGAAACGCGGCGGCGGCCGCACCAATCCACGGTCTCCGTTTCTTCGGAGGGGACGGGACGGGCGCCTCGCTGAGCGGCGCCGCGCCCTCCGGGGCCGGCACGTCGAGACCCGCCTTGCGCAGGCCGTCCATCCAGTGCTCGACCAGCGTCGGGTCGAGCCACTTCTCGACCTTTGCGCGTGCCGTCGCGGGGTAGTCCGGCTTCAATCGGAGGAGATCCCGAAGCTCCCCGGCCGCCTCCTCTCGTCTCCCGAGTTGCCCGTACGCCGCCGCGAGCACTTCGTGCGTCACATAGAAGTCGGGCAGGTTGAGCTTGAGCGCGATGTCCACGGCGCCCTGGTAGTCCCGATTGCGGTAGGCGTTGGTAAAGAGCGCGAACCGATACCATCCGGGGTGACGCGGGTTCAGCTGCACCGCTCGCTCCACGAGGGCGCACCCCTTCGCCCAATCGCCCGCGTAGGCCGTCAGGGTGCCGAGGCCGGCGAGCGTGGGGCTGCTCAGCGGGTTGAGCGCGATCGACTGCTCGGCGGCGACGCGGAATGCCGGGAATTCCCTGCGGAAGAACAGCGCCCACGCCAGGGCGTCGTAGGCCATGGCGTTGGTGGGAGCGATGTCGACGGCGCGCCGCGCGGCTCGAAGCGCTCGACCGAGCGGATCGGGCAGAGGATTCAATTCGTGGGCATGCTCGTGAGCGTAGATCAGCGCCAGCATGGCCCAGGCATCGGCAGATCCCGGATTCGCCCGAACGGCCCGCTCCAATCCCTCGCGAACGGCGGCGTGCTCCTCCGGCGTGCTGCGGTAACCGAAGCCGAAACTGCGCAGCACGGCCTCGTAGGGGGTCAGCTCCCCGGTCTTGCCGCGAAGGGATTCGCTCATGTTGTGCGGGAGGATGCCGTGCGGATCGCCGACGGTTGCGACGATTCGCGAAACGAGATCGTCCTGGAGCTGGAAGTCCTCCTCCTTGCCGAAGGTCCGGTCGTAGGTCTCGGCCCACAGGTGCTCCCCCGACACGGCGTCGATCAGCTGCACCGAGATTCGAAGCGTCGAGCCCGCCTTCCGAAGACTCCCTTCCATCACGTACCGCGCGCCGAGCTCCCGGCCCACGGCGCGCATGTCGGTGGACTCGGCCGCGTAGCGCGATGTCGAGCCGCGGGAGATCACCCGCAGGTAGGAGAAGCGGGCCAGGCCGGTCACGATCCCCTCGGTGAGTCCCTCGGCGAGCGACGCGAGCTCCGAATCGCCCGCGTGCTTGAACGGAAGGACGGCGATCCAGAAGCCCTCGTCCGCGCGCGCGGCGCCCGAGACGGGCGGGGAAGAAGCCGAGCGTTCGACCGCCGGCGCCGCCGTTTCCTCTCCCGAAGGAATCTCCAGCCCCGCCTTGCGCAGGCCGTCGATCCAGTGCTCGACGAGCTCCGGCTCGTGCCACTTGCCGAACTCCTCCCGCACCGTCGAGCCAAAGTCGGGCCGGATGGCGAGCAGCTCCGCGACGGCCTTTCGCGCGGCCTCGCGCTCGCCGAGCTGACCGTACGCCGCCGCGCAGAAGACGGGTGTCCAGAAGTAACCGGGCATCTGGATCTTGAGGGCGGCGTCGAGAGCTTCACGATAGTCGCCCTTCCGGTATGCGTTGACGATCGAAGCCAGCCGGTACCAGCCGGGGAAGTGCGGGTTGAGCCGCATCGCTCCCTCCGCGATCGCGCAGCCGCGCTCCCAATCGCCCGCGTATGCCAGCAGGATCCCCACCAACGCCACCGTGGCGCCGTCCATCGGGTTGAGCGCGAGGGCCCGCTCCGCCGCGTTGCGAAAGGCCCCGTACTCCTTCCGAAGGAAGAGCACCTGGGCCAGTCCGGAATGCGCCAGGTGATTGGACGGCCCGGCCTCCACCGCGCGGCGCGCCGCGATCGCACCGTCGGAGAGGGGATCGGCGACGAGGTTGTATCCCTGCCCGTACTCCTGAGCGTCCAGCAGGGCCAGCATGGCCCACGCGTCCGCATGCGCCGGAGCCTGTCGCACCGCCGACTCGAGCGCCGATCGCGCCGCGGCGAGCTCTTCGGCGGAGACTCTTTCGAAGTAACTGAAGCTGCGCAGCACCGCCTCGTAGGGACTCAACCGATCCGGCGGGCGGCTGCGCACCGCTTCGGTCATGCTCCGCGGCAGGATGCCGTGGATGTCGGCCACCGTGGAGACGATCCGCGGAACGAGCTCGTCCTGCAGCTCGAACACCGCCTCCGGAGTGAACGTGCGTTCGTAGTTCTCGGCCCAGAGATGCGAGCCGCTCGTCGTGTCGACGAGCTGCACGGCGACGCGCAGCTTCGTGCCCGCCTGGCGCAGGCTCCCTTCCATGAGGTAGCGGGCCCCGATCGTCGTCGCGCCGCGCGCGACGACCCGGAGATAGGAGAAGCGGGACAGTCCGGTCACGATCTCTTCCGTCAGTCCCTCGGCCAGGGTGCCGAGGGCGGCGTCGCCGCCGGCGTGCTTGAACGGCTGCACCGCGACCCGGAAGCCCTCGTCCGTGCGCGCGGCGCCGGCGGTCGGCGGGGACGAGGGCGCGCGCTGGACCGCGGAGGAGGCGGCTTCGTCTGCGGGCGGGATCGCGAGGCCCGCCTTGCGCAGTCCGTCGAGGAAGCGCTCGCTGAACCCGCTCGCATAGAGCCAGCTCTCGATGAACGGGCGCACGCGCCGCGCGATGTCCGGGTCGAGCCGGCGCATCTCCTCGACGGCCGCCTCGCCCTCCGCGCGGCGGTCCAGGAGCCCGTCGCACGCCGCGGCCCAGAGCGGCTTCCAGAAGAAGCCGGGCATGTTCACGCGGGCGATCTGATCGAGGGCGCCCTCGTAGTCTTCCCGATGGAAGCACTCGGCGACGAGGGCGAAGCGATGCCACTCGGGCGCATGGGGATTGAGCTCCATCGACCGCCGCGCGAGGGTGGGGCCGCGCTCGAAGTCGCCGCTGTCCGTGAACAGGTTCCCCATGACTCCGAGCGTGTCGGTGTCGCGCGGGTTCAGGGCGATGGCGTGCTCGGCGGCGGTCCGGAAGTCGCGGACGTTGCGGCGGAAGAAGAACACCTGTGCGATGACGTTGCGCGCGTGCTGTCCGGTCGGATCGAGGTCCACGGCGCGCTGCGCCGCGCGGAGCGCCCTCTCCAGCGGCTCGGGACGCGGGTTGAACCCGAAGGCGAACTCGTGGACGTACAGGCGGGCGAGGCAGGCCCACACCTCCGCGTGCCCCGGCTCCCGCTCGACGAAGCGCTCGAGGCCCTCCCGGACCCGCGCGTGCTCCTGCGGCGTCCCGCGCTGCTGGTAGCGGCAGTGGCGCAGCACGCAGTCGAACGCGGTGAGCTCGGCGTCGGGCTTCTCCTCGACGCCGGCGGCCATCGAGCGGACGAGAGCGCCGGAGGTGTCGGCGACCGTGGCCACGACGCGGTCCGTGACGTCGTCCTGGACGGCGAGCACGTCGGCGCTCCCGAGGTCGCGGTTGTAGGTCTCGGCCCAGAGCTGCGCTCCCGTCCGCGTGTCGACGAGCTGGACGTTGACGCGCAGGGCGGCCCCGCCCTTGCGGAGGCCTCCCTCCAGGACGTAGCGCGCGCCCAGCTTCTCTCCCAGGGCGCCGACGTCGGAGCTCTGCGACCGGGCGCCGAGGATGGAGCTCCGCGAGATGACGGACAGGTAGGGAAACTTCGCCAGGCCGGCGTTGATGTCCTCCGCGAGGCCCTCGGCGAAGGATTCCAGCTGCGGGTCTCCCTCGGCGCGCAGGAAGGGAAGGACCGCGATTCGGAATCCCTGTGCCGCGGCGTGCGTGGCGTTCGCGGCGCTTCTCGCCGCGGTCGGACGCGGGACGGAGGACGGAGCCGGGGCCTCCGCCCGAAGGTCCTTGAGCTCGTTGTACACGTCGCGCGAGGTCTGGTAGCGGCCGCGCGGGTCCTTCTCGAGGCAGCGGCGCAGGACACGGGCGAGGTCGGGCGGGAGATCCGGACGCCGTTCCGTCACCGACGACGGCGTGTCGCGCAGGATCGCGCTCATCACGTCGATCGCGCTCTCGCCGCGGAACGGCCGCTCGCCGGTCAGCATCTGGTAGAGGACGATGCCGAGCGAGAAGACGTCCGACCGCGCGTCGACCCGCGCGCCGCGCGCCTGCTCGGGCGACATGTAGGCGACCGTGCCGAAGACCTGGCCCTCGCTCGTGAGGTCGGCGACCCGGCTCTCGGTCGGCGTGCTCGTGACGTCGGGCGCGGACTCCGCCGCACCGGCCTTGGCGAGGCCGAAGTCGAGCACCTTGACGCGTCCCTCGCGCGTGACCATGACGTTGCCGGGCTTCAGGTCGCGATGCACGATGCCGCGCTCGTGCGCGGCCGAGAGAGCCTCGGCGAGCGGCACCGCGATCTCGAGGAAGCGGGGGAGCGGGAGGCCGCCCGGTTCGAGGAGCGTGTCGAGACTGTCGCCCTCCACGAGCTCCATCGCGAGGAAGCGGGCGCCGCCGGCCTCCTCGACCGAGAAGATCGTGACGATGCCGGGATGATTCAGCGCCGCGAGCGCGCGCGCCTCGCGCTCGAACCGGGCCAGGCGCTCGGGATCGCGCGCCACGTCCTCGGGGAGCACCTTGATCGCGATCTCGCGGCCGAGCCTCGGGTCGCGCGCGCGGTAGACCTCGCCCATCCCTCCCGCGCCGATCGGCGCGAGAATCTCGTAGGCGCCGAGACGAGTCCCGGGCTGAAGCGGCATGAGCTGGACGAGATCTTAGCCCGTGAACGAGACGCACCAGGGAGGGGCGCAGGGCGTTTCGTTGCCCCGCGCCCCCGAGAATCTACGAGAGGATCCGGCCGAGGCGGTCGAAGTATTCGCTCCACGCCGTCTTCAGCGCCTTCGCCGTGGTCTGATCCGGCAGCTTCTCGTGCTGGACCGCGACCGCGCTCTTCGCGCCGCCCTTCGCGGTGAATCCGAAGAGCGCGAGCGTGCCGTCCGACCAGGTCGTGCGCAGGCTTTTGGACGCCCGGGCCGTGCGGACCGTGATGCGGACCGGCAGCCAGCGCCGCCGTGTCCGCGCGTTTGCGAAGGCGGCGAAGAGCGTCTCGACGGGAACGGGAAAGGTGCGGCTCCGGCTGATCTGGTACGTGCCGCTCCGCAGCTGGCCCCTGGTCCGGAGGCCGCGGAGGCGTTCGTATCCCACGGTGACCATCTGCGTCCACCACCCGGGAGTGCCGAGCGACGAGACGTACTTCGCGATCTCGCGATGCGGCATCTCGGCGGCGCGCGCGGCGTCGAGCGTCTTCACCCACTCCGCCCAGGTGCGGCCGGTCTTCGCGCTGACCGCGGCGTCGCTCATCCCCGCGACGCGAGCGAGATCCGGTTGGGGGGAAGTCTTCTTCAGGAGTTGAAGCCGCGCGGCGGTGTACGCCTCGCCGGTCTTCTGCATACGGGAGCGGACCAGACGCTTGAGATCCTTCTGCTTCGGCATGACGGGCTCCTTCGTCAACCCGCGGGCGATGCGCCCCAGCCGCGTCGCGCGCGGCGACGAAAGTTCGTCATTCCGATCCGGGAGTATGCCCCCCTTTGCCTCGGCGAGGGCCCACGCTGGGGATGGGCCATCGAGGTTGGGCGGGGATCAGCCGCCGGGAGAAATCTAGCGCGATTGCGGTGAGGACGCAATCCGCGCCCGAGTCATCGGTCGAGATTCCTCTTCTTGATCATCTCCGGGAACCGCGGGTCGGACCGCAGGTCGTCGAAGAGCGGCGAGTAGAGCAGCGCCGGCAGAAAGGCCGACCGCGCGTCGTAGGACTTGTCGAGCCAGACGAACGCTTCGTCCTTCTCTCCCAGGGCCGCGTAGATCTCGGAGAAGAACTCGGGCGGGATGTAGCGCTTCCGGTTGATCTCGAGGAGCTGCTGGAGGATCGCCCGCGCCTCCGCGGTCTTCCCCATGCGAGCGTAGGTCACGGCGAGCCCCGGCAGCGGCATGCCCGCGTTCTTCTGCGCCTTCTCGTACTCCGCCACCGACTCGGCGTACATCTTCTTCTCGCGGTAGGCCACGCCCGCCCAGGTGTCGCTGTAGAAGAAGCGCGGATCGAGCTCCTCGGACTTCCTGTGCTGCGCGATGACCTCGTCGTAGCGGCGGCCGATGCAGAGGCAGTACTCCCGGACCCAGCTCGGCCAGACGTTCAACGGATCGAGCGCGATCGCGCGGTCGGCCTCGGAGAGGCCGGCCTCGTACTGCCTCGCCTCGCAGAGGGAGATCGCGCGGAAATTGTGAAGGTCCATCGAGCTCGGGTTGGTTTCGAGCGCCCGGCGAAACTCCTGCTCGGACCCGCTCCGGTCCCAGTCGTACAGCCAGAGGATCATCCCCAGCATGCCGCGCGCCTCGACGTTCGACGGGTCGAGCTGGAGGGCCTTCTGCGCCGCGGCCTTCGCCTTCGGATAGGCCTCCCGCGGAGGCAGGACCGCGTCCGCGAGCCACGCCCATGCGAACGCCTGGCCCGCATAGGCAGGAGCGTAGTTCGGGTCCTTCGCGAGCGCCTGGTCGAAGTAGTCGAGCGCCTTGCGCAGGCCGTCCTCGCTCTGCTGGAACATGAAGAAGCGGCCGCGCAGGTAGAGGTCGTGCGCCTCGGTGTCCTCCGTCTGGCTCGCCTTGCTGCCCGAGGACGGGCCGGAAACGAGCTTGAGGCGAAGCGCCGAGACGATCGATCCGGTGATGTCGTCCTGGACGGCGAACACGTCCTTCGCGTCGCGCTCGTATTGCTCGGACCAGAGCACGAGGCCATCCGTCGCGTTCACGAGCTGTGCGGTCACGCGGATCCTCGACCCGGAGCGGCGTACCGTCCCTTCCAGCACGGCGCCCACGCTGAGCTTCTCGCCGATCTCCCGCGCGTCCGCCGTCTTTCCCTTGAAGCTATAGGCGGAGCTGCGGGCCGCGACGCGGAGGCCGGAGACCTTCGTCAGGGCGGTGGCGAGCTCGTCGGTCATGCCGTCGGAGAAGTACTCGTCGTCGGCGCTGCCTCCCTCGTTGACCAGGGGAAGCACGGCAATCGACGGAGAAGGCGATGCCGACGCGGCCGACCTGGCAGTGGGGCTCGCCGGTCGCGATTTCCAGACCGAAACGAGGCCGGCGGCCACGGCGATGATAGCGACGGCGGCGATCGCCGAGATCCCGGCGCGCCGGCGTGGGCGAGAGGGGAGCGTCACCCCGGACGCGCCCGTCGGCGGCGCCGGGGCGGGCCCGGAGGCGAGCTGGCTGCGCAGGGCCTGCAATTCGTCGTGCAGCGATCGGGCCGTCGGGTAGCGCCGGCCCGCGTCCTTCTCGAGGCAGCGTCCGATGATCCGGGAGAGGCCGGCCGGAAGGTCCGCTCGCAGCCCGGTCAGCTCGGGCGGTGTGTCCCTCATGATCGAGGAAATCAGCTCGGCGGAAGAGTCGCCTCGAAACGGCCGGCGGCCGCTCGCCATCTCGTACAGGATGATGCCGAGCGAAAACACGTCGCTCCGCGAATCGGCCGGCCGGCCCGAGAGCTGCTCCGGCGACATGTAGGGGACGGTCCCCATGACGACGCCCTCGCGGGTCTGCATCCCTGCGGCGGTCGCCAGCTGGGATCCGGCGGGTTCGCCGGACCCGGCCCCGGCGAGCTTCGCCAGTCCGAAGTCGAGGACCTTGACCCGGCCGTCGCGGCCGACCATGACGTTGGCCGGCTTGAGATCGCGGTGCACGATTCCGCTTTCGTGCGCGGCGGCGAGGGCGTCGGTCAGCGGAAGCGCCACGTCCAGGATGCCCGAGGGCGACAGATCCCCCTGGGCGATGCGAAGGTCGAGGGGCTGCCCGTCCACCAGCTGCATCGTCAGGAAATGGACGCCGCCCGACTCTTCCACCGAGAACACGCCCACGATCCCGGGATGGTCGACGGCGGCGAGCGCCCGAGCCTCGCGCTGGAAGCGTTCGAGACGCTCGGGATCGGCCGCCGTCTCCGTGGGAAGCACTTTGACGGCCACGTCGCGGTCGAGCTTCGGATCGTGGGCGCGGTAGACCTCGCCCATGCCGCCCGTTCCAAGGGGCGAGAGGATCTCGTAGGCGCCGAGACGCGTCCCGGGCTGAAGCGGCATGAGCTGAAGGATTCTAGTGCTCGGGCGACTCAGCCGGACGGCCCGCCTAAGTCTGAGTCAGCTCCTTCGACGCGATCTCGTACTTGAAGGTGGCGGCGTCGAAGGGATCGAGACGGCCCTCCGCGGTCTCGCCCTGCGGGTACATGAAGTAGTTGATCGTCGGTCCCTTCGAACCGGGCAGCGCAACGTCGTGGGCGTAGTTGTACGCCATCCAGTTCATCTCCCACGACCCGAACAGGCGCTTGCGGGCCCTCTGGACGGGCTCGGCGTCCATCGGCAGATTGCCGGGCGGCTCCTCGAGCACGACCTTCCGCACGTCAGCGGGATCCACGGGGACCCAGCCGAAGTCGGCGAGGTAGACCTCCGCGCGGCAGTGCTGGCCGTGGGTGACGTCCGGCGTCGCCGGCCCGAGGCTCTTGAAGCCCAGCTGCGACGGCCCGCAGCGCAGGCCGTAGACGTGGCGTGCGGGGAGCCCGGACGCCCGCGCCAGAGCCACGTAGAGCGCGTTGAGGTCCGCGCACTTGCCGCCGAGATCGCCCGACGTCAGCATGAAGCGGACGTCGCCGACGCCGCAGCCGCGCGTCTTGGGGTTTCGGAACGTGTTGTCGACGATCCACTCGTAGATGTTGCGGGCCTTCTCGAGGTCGCTCGTGGCGCCGACGGTGCACTTGTCCGCCGTCTCCTTCACGACCCCGTCGGTCGGGACGACCTTGGAGGGCTGCAGGAAGAGGTCGAGCTCGCTCCGATCGGGAGCCTTGACGAACTGCCTCGGCTTCGAGACGTCGACCGCGTAGTTCTTCGTCTGCGCCCTGCAGGTGAGGGTCAGGACCGGCTTCACGCCCTCGGGGAACTTCGCGGAGACGAACTGCAGCGCCTGCTTCTCGTCCTTCACGAGCTCGGCCGTGCCGCCCTCGGCCTTGAACTCGTTGCCGAGCGTCTTCTGGAACGGCGTGTCGCGCGGAATGGCGGTCGGAAGCCAGACGTAGGTCGTCCCGACCGGCTTGAGGACCTCGACCCGCGTCGTCACCTCGAAGGTGCGCCACGCGTCGGAGGGCTGGTCGAGCGCGAACAGTCGAGTCGTCCTGGGAAGCGCGAGACTGGCCGAGACGGCGCCCGCGGTCTTCAGGAAAGTCCGACGATCCATGAATCCTCCAAGGTTCGAGAGAGCCAACGCGATCGGGCTCCTCGCCGGACCTAGGCTATGACCGATCGACGGCCCGGCGCAACGCCGGGTAAAGGGCGCGCGTAGAACTCCCGAAGGTCCGGGTTGTCCGGCGCTGCGCGCAGGCGTATGGTCGGGCCTTTCCGGAACCGGCCTCGCGATGTCCACGACCACAGCTCGCCGCGCCGCGGATGCCCGGGTTCAGCCTGCGAAGGCGAGCCCGGCGGCGCGCGCGCGCGTGGCCCCCGTCGAGGCGGCCTCCGGCGCCTCGGCGATCGACGACCTCGCGTTCGGGATCTTCGCCGGCTACCTCGTCCTCGCCTTCACGATGGAGTTCGCGAGCCAGTTCGCGCTCCCGAAGCTCCTGGGCCTCGCCGCCTACGTCGTGTTCGCCGCGGTTCGCTGGGGCGTCGCGCTGCGGCGGGGCGGCGTGGCTCCGTTTCCGCGTGCGCTCGCGCTCGCGACCGCGGCGCTGGCGATCTGGTGGATCGCGACTCTGCCCGCGGCGCAGCATCTTCCGACCGCCGTCTTCGGCCTGCGAGGGCGGTCCAACGGTCTCGCGACACTGCTCGCGGGGCTCGCGGTCTTCGCCTTCGTCGCCACGACGCGCCTCGACGCGCGCTCGATCGAAAGGCGGCTCGGCGCGACCGTCGTCGCCTTGACCGCGGCCTCCCTCTACGCGATCGCGCAGGCCGCGGGACTCGATCCGATCCCGTGGCCGCAGGGACGACCGGCGTCGACGCTCGGACATCCCGTGGTCTTCGGAGGCGTTCTCGCGATCGGACTGCCCTTCGCCGCGGCCTTCGCACTCGGAGCCCGAACGCGCCGGGCGCGCCTGGCGTGGGGCGCGGCCACGCTCGTCCAGGGTCTCGCCCTCGTGCTGACGCTCGCGCGCGGTCCGTGGGTCGCCGCGTTCTGCGGGCTCGCCGTGCTCGCGGCGTCCGCGATCCGGCAGCGACGCGCGTTCGCGCCGCGGCTCGCCCGGCTCGCGCTCGCGGCGGCGCTGACGGCGGCGGCGGTCCTGGCTCTCTCGAAGCCGACGCGTGCGGCGGTCGGGTCGCGCTCGGAGACGGTCCTGACGCTGTCGAGGGATTCGTCCGTCGCCTATCGGCTCCACTTCTGCCGCGCGGCGCTCGCGATGCTCCGCGACCATCCGCTCGCCGGCGTGGGCTGGGAGAACTTCGGCCTGCTCTATCCGCGGTATCGGTCCGCTCCGACGGCGGAGGTCGAGTCGGACCTGGTCCCGACGATGGTGCACAGCGGCCCGCTCCAGACCGCGGTCTCGGCCGGCGTGCCCGCCTGGATCCTGCAGGTCCTCTTCCTTCTCGCGATCGCCGCCGCGGTGCTCCGCCGGCTGCGGAGCGAGGCCGCGGGTCCGCAGCGTCTGCTGGGCGCCGCGTTCCTCGCCTCGCTGGTCGCCTACGTCGTGCAGGACCTCTCGGGCTGGCCGCACGTGGCGCTCGGGGCGCTGGCGAGCGCGGTCTGGGGCCTCGGCGTCGCCTGGAGCCAGGGCCCGCGGGGTGCGGTCTTGCGGCGGGGGATCGGCGCGTTCGCGGCGCTCGCGGCAGGCGTCGCCCTCGGCGGGGCGTTTCTCTTCGCCGATACGTGGAACCGCATCCGCGCGGAGCGCCTGATGTTCCGCGCCGACCGGCTCGACGCGCGCACCGCCTGGGTCTCGATCGAGGGCGACGTCCGCGACGCCCTCGCGGTCAGTCCCGATCGCGCGTGGGTCCGCGACTCGGCCGCCCGGATCTACGCGGAGCGAGTGTCGATCGCGGGCGACCGCTGGGCCTACGAGCGCGGCGTGGAGCTCGCCGACGCCGCGCGCCTCGCGAATCCCTTCGACCCGTACATCCGGCTGCGGCGCGCCGAGCTCGACCGGGTCGCCCTGCTCCACGGGCTGATCCCCCGGATGAGCGACGGCGGCCGCGACGCGCTCGACGCGGCGAAGCGCGAGGCGCCCGGCAGCGTGCTCGTGCAGAAGTTCGAGGCGTCGCTGCTGCGCGGAGCCGGGAACTCGCGGATCGCGTGGATCGAGCCGCAGGAGAGCGCGGGCTTCGGGCCGGAGGGCAGCCTGGTCGTGGCCGGCTCGGCGCCGCAGGCGCTGGCGGGGACCCATGTCTTCGTCCACTGGCGCGATCTCACGCTCGGCACGCCGTGGACGACGCTGCCCGACGCTCCGTCTCCGGACGCGGTGGGGACCTGGTACGCCGCGATCCCGAGCGCCCGAGCGGACCATCGGTACGAGGTCTACGCGACCTGCGAGACGCAGGCGATCGGGCCGTGCGCGTACGAGGGGAACTCGATCTCGCTGTGCGCTCCGATCGCGTTCGTCGGACCCGACGAGGCCGGCCTCGCGCCGCGCGGCAGCCTGATCGTCGGCGGGTCGGCCTCCGAGGCGTGGACGGGTCAGCGGGTCCTCCTGCACTGGCGAGACGCGACGCGCCGGTCCGGCTGGACGGTCCGCGCGTTTTCGCGCGAGGCGGGGAGCGCCTGGGTCTCGTTCCCCAAGGAGGCGCCGCGGAACTGGCTGAGCGTCATCGCCGACTCGGATCTCGCGGATCGATACCAGGTCTATCTGTCCTCGCCGTCCGCGCGCTCCCAGCCCTGCGCCTACGAGGGAGACGGCGCGCGCCGCTACTGCGCGCCGATCGCCGCGATCCAGACGAGCGAGATGGCCGGATTCGGACCGCCCGGAAGCCTGGTGGTCGCCGGCTCGGCGCACGAGCGGTGGGCGGGGAATCCGATCTTCCTGCACTGGCGCAACGTCACGCGGCGATCGGCGTGGACGACGGAGGCCTACGCGCCGGTGCCCGACGCGCGCGGCAACTGGTACAACTACATCCCCGACGCCGAGCCGCGGGACCGCTACGAGGTCCTGATCACCTCTCCGACGGCCGCGTCCGCGACCTGCACGTACGACGGCGACGGATACCGGACGGTCTGCGGCGAGTAGAACGCCCGGCCTAGGAGGCCGCGGCGCCGGCGGCGGCCGCCATCCGGCGCTCGCACTCCTCGACGAACCAGAGACCCGAGCGGGGGAGGTCGGTCTCGAGGATGGCGTAGTCGAATTCGGCGCCGCGGCTTCCCAGCGCGCGGAGCGCGGCGCGCGCCTTGAGCGCGACGGAGTCGAGATCGGTGCGCTTCTCCTTGAGGTGAATCCCGATCCAGTAGTTGCGCCTCGACCGGATGCGCTCGAGGCCTCGGATCGCGGTCCACGGGATCACGACCCCGCGGAGGTGGAGCGCCGAGGAGGTGAGCCGCACGATGATCGGCCGCCGGCGGAGGAGCAGCACGCCGCCCGCGAGGGCCACGAGCCCTCCCATCACGCACATCGTGTGGAACGTCGGGCCGGCCTTTCCGAACGGGAGGAAGCCGATCGCCGTGAAGATCGCGCCCGCGAGCAGGACGAGGCCGCCGTAGAGCGGCGAGAGACGCAGCGCGATCTCGTTCGCCCCGGTGGACTCGGCCGCGGGCCGCTCGGTCGCCGTCCGCGCGGGCTCGCCGGGCGCGCCCTCCGACGCGCTGCGCCGCTTCCAGGCCTCGTATTCCTCTCGGCTCTGAAAGGCCAGGGGCTCGGCTCCTCTCGGGATCTGTACGGAAGTCCTCGACGGCTTGGATCTGGATTCTACGTCCGCGCCGGCGCGATTCGGGGGGCGAACCCCGAAAACGCGTCGCGGGCGCGATGGAGCGCCCGCGAGCGTCCGTTCGGGGAGCGGCCGGGATCAGCGCAGGTTCTGCGCGATCGTGATCTTGAAACCGTCGGGGTCGGTCACCGAGAAGTCGCGCATACCCCAGGGCTGATTCTGCGGCTCGTGGTCGAGCTGGCCGCCCTTCGACTTGATGCGCTTCGCGATGTCGTCGACGTTCTTGCGCGTCGTGCAGAAGATCCGGAAGCCCTCGCCCTTCTTGCGGTCGCGTCCCTTCTTCCAATCGTCCTGTCCGATCATGAAGGAGACGTCGCCGGCGCGGAGAGAGACGCCGACCACCTTGCCGTCGTCCTTCCAGGTCTCCTCGACGCCGAATCCGAGAACGTCCCGATACCAGGAGAGGCTCCGGTCGAGATCGTTCACGGTGAGGCTCGGGGACGCCGAGCTCATCGCCAGCCCCTCCGCCGCGGCGCGCGGCTTCGCGGCCGCCGTCTTCCTCTTGGGTGCGCTCTTCTTCGCTCGAGCCGTCTTCGAGGTCTTCTTCTTAGCGGGCATGTTCGAAACCTCCAGGGCGAGGAGCGTATGACCGGGAAAGTGCGAGGTCAACGTTCAGGCGACGTGAAGGGGCGGCCCTCCGTATACTGACGACGAATGCTGCACGCCGTCGCGGCTCTCTGGCTCGCGGCCGCTCCGGGACGCGCTCCGGCCCCGGGGGCCTGGCGGACGAATGGCCCCGCGTACCCGCTCGTGGAGGCGATCGCGCTGGTGCCCGGCCAGGAGACGGTCGTCTACGCGGCCGCGCGGGACACCGAGTCGTCGACGAGCGGCCTCTTCCGGAGCGACGACGGCGGGCTCTCGTGGACGCTGCTGGCGCAGGCGCCCTTCCAGGCGAGCGTGCGCCGGCTGGCGATCGACCCGACGGGAACCCAGCGCATGCTGGCGCTCACGACGAGCGGAGGACGCGAATACGTCTATCGGAGCGAAGACGGAGGCGCGAGCTGGGTCCAGACGAGGCTCTTCGTGTCGGATCAGAGGGCGACCGTCTTCTTCGATCCCGTCGCGGCGGACACGGCGTATCTCTTCGGAGGCGGTGAGTTGAAGAGAAGCGAGGCCGGCGGCGCCTGGGAAGAGATCGGCGGCGGGTACAGCGCCTGGGTTTCGCCGGAAGGAGCCCTGTTTCTGGCGGAAGCGATTCAGACGCCATGCGGCTTGATCTTCCTCTGCTATGGGGACAAGGTCTTCGTGAGCCGGACGCAGGGTCGCACCTTCGATCCTCTCGGAACCGGCACGTGTCTCGACCCCGACTCGATCGTCTACGCACCGAGCGACCCGTCGGTCGCGTACGGGACGGCGGCCATTTGCCTGCCGCTCGTGAAGAGCACCGACGGCGGCGCGCTCTGGAAGCCGGTCGAAGTCGGCGAACTGGCGGGGATCCTGGGATCGAAGGGGCGCGTCGCCGGAATCGCCGTGGACCCCCTCGACCCGGCGTCCATTTTTCTGGCGGTCGTCTTCTCCGATGATCCCAACGGCGGTCTGCTCCTGCGGAGCGGCGACGGCGGAGAGCGATGGACCCGGGTGCCGGTTCCCGAGCCGCCGACCGGACCGATCGCGATCGGTCCGTCCGACCGCGTCCTCTACCTCGGGACCGTCCAGGGAGTCTTTCGCCGTCCACTCGGCAGGACGCAGACGCTTCCGGCTCGCTGATCTCCCTTCCTCAAGGGCGGCGCAGGCGCGCCCGGCCCGCCTCGGCTTGACACGCCTCGCCGGCGGGTGATCTAAAAGCCTCAAAGACCCCCGCTCTTCGCGAATTCGAGGAAGGACCACCGCCATGGCCAGACCCAGAGGCGTCTCGGTCGGGATCGCGCTTCTCCTCGGAACGGCGGCCGCCTTCGCGGCCTCGTTGCCCCCGCGGATCGGACACGCCGCGCGTCACGGCGTCTCGGCGAAGCCGATTCGCGACCTGAAGCTCCCGCCGCGCGCCTCAGCGGCTCCCGGTGCGCGCCGGATCCTCGACGCTCCGGCCGTGCCGCGTCCGGGCTCGAGTGCGAGTCCGCGAGACGCACGCGTCCAGCACCATCCCGGCCCGTCCGCGCTCGATCCCTTCCTCAACTTCGACGGCGCGGCGATGAACGACAACCTGCCGTTCTCCGGCAACGAGGTGATCCCGCCCGACGCCAACGGCGCCGCCGGCCCGGATCACTACGTTCAGGCCATCAACACCGTCTTCCGCGTCTTCGACAAGGCGGGCAACCTCGTGCTGGGTCCGCTTCCCAACGCGTCGCTGTGGACGGGTCTCGGCGGCGTCTGCGAGACCTTCGATCCCAACACGCCGTTCGTCAAGTACGACACGCTCGCGAACCGCTGGTTCGTCGGTCAGGTCACCTTCGACGTCGACGACGCCTCGGTCCACCAGTGCATCGCGATCTCGACCTCGGGCGACCCGACGGGGACGTACGCGCAGTACGACTTCGTGATCGACGTCGCGAGCGGATCGCCGCCGCACCCGATCGCCAACGCCTCGCGCTTCGGCGTCTGGCCCGAGGCGTACTACATGACGGTCAACCAGTTCGGCGACTCGGGAAACGCGGGCTTCGGGATCTACGCGTTCGACCGCGCGGCCATGCTCGCGGGCGCGCCGGCCTCGTTCGAGTACGTGAACCCCGGCGCCGACCACCCGCAGACGGCGTGGGGGATCCCGTCCGACCTCGACGGCGCGACGCCGCCGCCGGACGGATCGCCCAACTTCGCGCTGGCGCTCGGCGCGAGCTTCATCGACGGCAGCCCCGGCGACGTCGTGCACGTCTGGAAGTTCCACGCCGACTTCGCGAATCCCGGAAACGCCACGTTCTCGGGCCCGGTCGACGTGCCGATCGCCGACTTCGATCCGCTCGATTGCGGCAACCCGAACCTCGGAAAGGGCTGCGTCCCGCAGGCCGGCTCGAGCCAGCTGATCCAGGCGGAGCCGAGCCTCCTGACCTACCGTCTCGCGTACCGCAACTTCGGCGATCACGAGTCGCTCGTCACGACCTTCACCGTCGATGGCGCCGCGCCGGCCAACCGCGCCGCGGTCCGCTGGCTCGAGCTGCGCGACCCGAACGGATCGCCGACGATCTACCAGCAGGGGACCTACGCGCCCGACGCGAGCTACCGCTTCCTCGGGTCGATCGCGATGGACCGCTCCGGCAACATCGCGCTCGGCTACAGCAAGTCCGACGACACGATCCATCCGTCGCTCGCGGTGACCGGGCGGCTCGTCGGCGATCCGCCCGGCACGCTCGGCGAGGAGAACGCGTTCTTCGAGGGGCCCGAGAGCCTGCCCCCGGTCGTCGGCTTCTGGGGCCACTACGGCGCGATGGCCGTCGACCCTTCCGACGACTGCACGTTCTGGTTCACCTCGGAGTACATCGGCGCACCGGCGCCCTTCTTCGAGTACTCGCGGATCGGCTCGTTCAAGTTCCCGAGCTGCACGAGCGGACCGTCGGGAACGCTGCAGGGCGCCGTCGTGGATGCGACCTCCGGATCGATCGCGGGCGCGCGAGTGACCGCCGGCGCCTCGGAGACCCTGACCGACGATTTCGGCCATTACCAGTTTCTCGACCTGCCGGCCGGCACCTACGACATGACCGCCTCCAAGTTCGGTTACACGACGCAAATCGTCGATGGCGTCGTCGTCAACGAGGACGCGACCACGACGCAGGATTTCGTGCTCCCGGCGGCGCCGACAGCGGTCCTGAACGGCGTCGTCCGCGACGGCTCCGGCGGCAACTGGCCGCTCTACGCGAGGGTCCGGATCGCCGCGCCGGGATTCCCGGGGGCGACGCTCTTCACGGATCCCGTCACGGGCTACTACTACGCCTCGCTGGTGACCGGGATCTCCTACACGATCACCGTCGACGCGGTGACGCCGGGATACGCCTCGGCGCAGATCGTGCTGCCGTTCGACGGCGCGGCCTCTCTGGCCGACACGGTCGGCGCGGCAAGCGCCGCGAACACCGGCGTCCAG
>DASXAG010000036.1:0-29439 GCA_036406835.1 Thermoanaerobaculia bacterium | reverse complement strand
CCGCGCGAACGATTCCGACTCCCGGTCCGCCGCTGGGCCCGAGGACTCAGCGCCGGCCGATCGTGACTCGGAGGCCTGCCGGCGCGTGCCGACCGCGACGGCGCCGCGGCGCTGGCGACCACTCACGCGCGCAGGAGCTTGCGCGACTTCAACTCTTCCAGCAGCCGGTCGATCTCCTGCTCCTTCTCGATCGCCGCGAACCGGTCGTCCAGCGTGTCCCCGGCGACCTCGGTCCAGGCCTGGCTCACCGCCTCGGCGCGCGAGACCCGCTCCTTCATCCGGTCGAACGTCGCGGAGTCCGCGCCGGCGCGGATCCCGAGCGCCGCGTCGGCCGCCTTCTTGGACGCTCGCGCGCGGCGGTGCCGGGCGATCAGGAGATCGCTCTTGGCCTGGGCCTCGGCGAGCTTGCCCTCGAGCTTGTGGAGGCTGCCCTTGAGCACCTCGACCTCCGCCTTCTGGTCCGTCACCTGCTGCTGGAAGTTGTCCGACAGCTCCTTGAAGCCCATCGCCCTCTCCAGCGCGGCCCGCGCCAGCGCGTCGTCCTTCTTGTCGACGGCCAGCTCGGCCTTGCGCATCCACTCGGCCTGCTTCTCCGTGTTCTCCGTGGCCTTCTTCGCCAGCAGGTGCTGGTCCGCGATCGCGATCGCGACCTGTGTCTTCACCTGCAGGAGCTGGTTCTGCATGTCGAGGATGACCTGCTTGATCATCTTCTCGGGATCCTCGGCCTTGTCGATCAGGTCGTTGAGATTCGCCCGCACCAGCGCGGCGACTCGTTCCAGTAGCGCCATGTCCGTCTCCTTTTTCGGATCGATCCGTTACGACTTCGGCGTCTCCTTGTCCTTGCCGTCGCCGATGCCCTTGACCTTCTTGAGCAGATCGCCCATCTGCATCCCCGACAGCGCCTCGAAGAGCGCGGGGACCTGGGCCGCCATCTTCGTCATGTCGCCCGTGATCTTGTGGACGCCCGCGGAGTCCCCGTTGCCGGTCGAGACGACCGTGATGCGGTCGACCTTGGAGAGCGGCTCGGCCATCGCCCGCACGACGTCGGGCATGCCCGTGAGCAGCTTGTCGACGACGGCGGCCTGGTTCCACTCCTGGTACGCCTCGGCCTTGACGTTCATCGCCTTCGCCTCGGCTTCGCCCTTCTTGAAGATGATCTCCGCCTCGGCCTCGCCCTGGGCGCGGATCGACGACGCGCGGCCCTCGGCCTCGAGCGCCAGCCGCTGGCGCTCGGCGTTGGCCAGCGTCTCGATGCGCTGCCGCTCGACCTCGGCCGCCTTGAGGACGGTCGCCACGAGCTCCTTCTCGCGGCGCGCGATCTCGGCCTCCTGCACCTTGACCTGCTCCTGCTTCTCGACCTGCTGGACCTTGACCGCCTCGATCACCACCTGCTGCTGCATCACGTTGGACTGGATCTCGTAGGCCTTGTCCGCCTGCGCCTGCTGCTTCTTGATGGCCTCGAGGAACGCGGCCTTCTTGACCTCCATGTCCTTCTGGGCCTCCGCCTGCTTGGCCATCGAGATGGCCTCCGCGGCCACGCGCTCCTGGTCGGCCTGGGCCTTCGCGATCGCCGCCTCGCGCGTCGCCGCGGCGCGCTTGATCGCCGTGTCGCGCTCCGCCTCCGCGGCGGCGACGTCCGCGTCGCGCTTGATGCGTGCGATGTCCGGACGCCCCATGTTCACGATGTACTCGTTCTTGTCGCGGACTTCCTTGATCGTGAACGAGACGACCTCGAGGCCCATCTTGTTCATGTCGTCCGCGCAGGTCGACCGCATGCGGTCGGCCACCATCTCGGGCTGCTTGACGATCTCCTCGACCGTCAGCTGCCCGATGATGCCGCGGAGGTGGCCCTCCATGACCAGCCGGATCAGGCCCTCGCGCTGCGGCGGGGTCTTCGTCAGCAGCTGCTCCGCGGCGGTCTCGATCGATTCCCGGTCGGACTTGACCTTGATCTGCGCCACGGCCTCGACCGTCACGGCCACGCCCTGCTTGGTGTAGAGGTCCTGCTGCGGGGCGACGTCGAAGGACATCAGCTCGAGCGACAGCTCGCGGCAGCTCTCGATCATCGGAAAGATCAGCGTGCCGTGCCCCTTCACGACCCGGGTGCCGCGGAACCCGAAGACGACGAGGGCCTCGTTGGGCCCCGCCTTGCGAAACATCTTGGCCATGGTGGTGAGGAGCAGGAGCACCGCCAGGACCATCAAGCCCACGATGACCCAGGTACTTTGCGGGATTCCGAACATGTCGTCCTCCTTATCCGGTCAGTGGATCTGCGGTTTCGGTGACGGTGACGGAGCGTCCGGCGGAGACGGGGCCAGGGCCTCCTCCTCAGCCAGCTCGCTCCAGGGACGGACGAAGGCGATGCCGCGCTCGAAGCGGGTGACGACCACCTCGACGCCGCGCGGGATCCCGCCCGGGAGGTCGCTCCGGGCGCCGGAGCTCCTCCGGGTTCCGGCCTGCGAGTAGACGATCTCCCCCGTGCCGCCCTCGCGGATCGGAACGGTCACCCGGCCGAGCACGCCCACCATGTCGAAGTCGATCGCCTCCAGGGCGCGCTCGTGGCGGAGCAGCACGCGGGTCAGGAACACGAAGACGATCGCGCCGCCGCCCAGGCCGGAGACGAACGCGGCGACGAAGACGAGGAGCGCCGGAAGGTGGCCTCCGCCCGACAGCAGGTAGCCGGCGCCGCCGAACCAGGCGAGGAACGCCATCACCGTCGCGAAGTTGAACGCCGAGTGTCCGTGCGCCGGCGACGGCGTCGAAGAGCCCGGCGCGTGCGGCGCCGCGCCCTGGATGGGCGCGTGCGGCACGTGCAGGTGGAACGCCTGCAGGAAGTGACCGACCGGCCACTCGAGGACGCCGCCCAGGAATCCCAGCACGGCGAAGACGAAGCCGAACGCGAAGCAACCCATGTAGAACCCTTCCCAGGTCATGAGCTCCTCCTCGGGCGCCGCCGGCCCGCAGCCCTCTGCCCCTCCGCCTCGAGGCGTCGGGAGGTCTCCGCTCCGGACGATTCACCGCGAAACACGCGCATCAGGCGATCCGCCAGGTCGGGAGTCTGGAGGATCTCCGCGAGGAGCAGGAGGCATTCACGCGAATCCGGATGGCGCGCCACCTCCTGCAGCGCGTGGCTGAGCTCGGAGTCGCTGCGGAAGCGCTCCGATCCCTCCGCGAGCCAGAGGTCCAGCCGCCCCTCGCGCCCGCGCACGTGCGAGGTCAGCTCCGTGTGGAAGCCCTCGGGATCGTCCACGAGGTATCCGGGGTGGACTTTGAAGAAGCGCGCGAGCAACAGGCGGCTCGTGTTGGTGAGATGGGGACGCCGGCCGCTCTCGATCTGCGAGAGGTAGGCCTGGCTGATCGACTCCCCCAGCTCCTTGCGGATCTGTCGCGACACCTCGGCCTGGTTCATCGCGCGGTCGAGGCCGCGCAGCGTCCCTTCCACGAGCCGGAGGTAGCGGAGCTTTTCGCCGAGCTTCATAACTGATCGCTATAGATATATAGCGTTCTGCTAATCACGTCAAGAGTCCCCCAACTCCTTGTGGAGTCGGGGGTTACAGAGTCGCGGTCCTGACTACTCGGACCAGGGAGGCGTCACGCCGTTGCTGCGTGCGTAGGCGATCGACTGGCCGAGGTGCTCGTGCATGTGGTTGAGGATGCGGAAGAGCACCTGCCGCTCGGTCATCTCTCGGTCGCCGAAGGTCTTGACCTTCTTGTCGAGGTCCCTCTCGGCGACGTTGCCGGCCGCGGCCTTGACGTTGTCGATCGACTTCCGGAGCAGCTCGACGATCTTCGCCTTGTCGGTCACGGTCTTCTCGCTCTCGCGCGTGACGCCTTCCATGCGCGCCGCGCCGAGGAAGCTCGGCAGGGTGGAGTTGCCCGCCACGACGTGGACGTACACCTCTCCGACCGAGCGGACTCCGGGCGCCGGGCGCCAGGAGTACTTGTCCGCCGGCATCTTCTCCGCGAGGTCGACGATCTTCTTTCCGACGTCGTCCACCTCCGCGAGGTACTCGGAGCGGAAGCCGCTGGCCGGCGCGGGCGCCGCCGCCCGCATCGTGGTCACCTGCGTGCTGGTCGTCGTGGGCGCCTGGGCGGCGAGCGACGCGGCCAGGCCGACGAACAGGATTCCGAGAGAGACGATTCGTGCGCGCATCGTGTCCTCCTACATCCCGATCTTCGGCGCCGCCGCGACCGGCGGGATCTTCGCCTCCGCCACCGCGGCGTTGAAACCCTTCAGGTCCTGATCGAGGACCGTCTGCAGCTCGCCCTGGATCGCGTCGAGCCGCTGCTTGAGCACGCCGTAATACTGCTGGGACGACGGCGTCGGTTTCGCGTCGGCGCTCGCCACGATCGCGGCGAGGTACGTCCAGTCGTGGTCGAGCTTCGGCTCGTAGTTGAGGTCGTCCTCGTCGGCCACGATCTTGGGATTCGTCAGCTTCTCCTCGACGGCGGTCAGCTTGTCGGCGATCGCCGCCGCCTGCTTCTTGAGCCCGTCGCCCTTCCCCATCCGCTCGGCGCGCTCCGCCACGTCGTTGACCTGCTGGCGCACGTCGCGCGCCTTGAGAACGGACGTGTGCGTCTCGGAGAGCCGGTCGCGGATCGCCTTCAGGAGGTCGTACTGCGCCTTGAGGTCCTGAGCGGTCGCGAAGCCGGCCGGATGCGGCCGGACCTCGAGCTTCTCCGTCTGCGCCTGGCCGTTCGCGGTCAGCCGTACCGCGTACGTCCCGGGCGCGACCTTGGGCGACGCCTTGGTGCCCTCGTTGAACACGGTCTTCGGCGCGAGCGTGGGCTTCAGGATCCGCATGTCCCAGACGAACCGGTTCAGCCCGGCCTTGGGCTCGAGCGGCTTGTCCCTGTCCTTCTGCTCCTCCTCGCGCTTCGCCTGCTCCTGCAGGTCCTCGGCCTTCGACGGCTTCTCGCTCGAGAAGGTGCGGATCACCGTGTCCCCGTCCAGGAACTCGAGCGTGACCTTCTCCCCTTCCTTCGGCTTTTCCTTCAGCCAGTAGTCGACGATCACGCCCGCGGGCGGGTTCGCCCCGGCGGCCTGCGGCGGCTCGTCCTCGTCCTGCTTCTCGATGTCCATGCGCACCGTCGGCCGCGGCGGGAACAGGACCGCCGCCGAGTTCGCGACGTCTCCGCTCCACCTTCGCAGAGCGGTCAGGTCGTCGAGGATCCAGAACGAGCGGCCCTGCGTCGCGACGACGAGATCGTCGTTCTTGACGGCGAGGTCGGTGACCGGCGTGTAGGGCAGGTTCCGCTGGAACGGCTGCCAGCTCGCGCCGTCGTCGAAGGAGACGTAGAGCCCGAGCTCCGTGCCGGCGTAGAGCAGGCCCTCGCGCGCGGGGTCCTCGCGCACCACGCGGGTGAACGCGTTGTCCGGGATCCCGTTGACGATCCGGGTCCACGTCTTCCCGTAGTCCTTGGTCTTGTAGAGGTACGGCCGGAAGTCGTCGGACTTGTACATCGTGGCCGCGACGTATGCCGCGCCCTTGTCCCGCGGCGACGCCTCGATCGCATTGATCTGGATCCACTCCGGCATTCCCTTCGGCGTCACGTTCTGCCAGGTCTTGCCGTTGTCGCGCGTCACGTGGACGAGCCCGTCGTCGGAGCCCGCCCAGATCACGCCCGGCTCCGCGGTGGACTCGCCGAGCGCGAAGATCGTGCCGTAGACCTCGACGCCGGTGACGTCGATCGTGATCGGCCCGCCCGACTTGCCCTGCTTGTCCTTCGCGTTGCGCGTCAGGTCCGGCGAGATCTCCTCCCACGTTTCGCCGCCGTCGCGGCTGCGCAGGAGGATCTGCGAGGCGTGGTAGAGCGCCTTCGGGTCGTTGGGCGAGATCATGATGGGCGCGTTCCACTGGAACCGGTACTTGAGGTCCGAGGTCGCGTGGCCGTCCGCGAGCTGCGGCCAGGCCATGATGTTGCGGACCTGCTTCGTGCGGTGGTCGTAACGCGTGATCTGGCCGCCGTACTCGCCGGCGTAGACGATGTTCGGGTCCTTCGGGTCGACCGCCATCCAGCCGCTCTCGCCGCCGCCGGCGGGATGCCATTCCCTGGCGTCGATCGAATCGCCGGGCACCGCGCTCGGGATGCAGACGTTGGAATTGTCCTGCTGCGAGCCGTAGACCCAGTACGGAAACTGGTTGTCGGTCGTGACGCGGTAGAACTGCGCGGTCGGCTGGTTGTCCTGCGTCGACCACGACTTGCCGCCGTTGAACGTGATCGTGGCGCCCCCGTCGTTGCCCAGGATCATGCGGTTCGAGTCGTCGGGGTCGATCCACAGGTCGTGGTTGTCGCCGTGGGGGACGGAGAGGTTCGCGAAGCTCTTCCCGCCGTCGGTCGACTTGTGCATCCGCACGTTGGGCAGGTAGACCGTGTCGGCGTTCTCCGGATCCGGATACACCCACGAGTAGTACCAGGCCCGCTCGCGGATCTTGTGCTCGTCGTTGACGTGCGTGAACTTGCCGCCGTCGTCCTCGCTGCGGAAGAGGCCGCCGTGCTTCGCCTCGACGAACGCGAACACGAGCCCGGGTTTCGCGGCGGAGGCCGCCACGCCGACCTTGCCCCACATGCCCTCGGGCAGCCCCTCGGTCAGCTTCTTCCACGTGTCGCCGCCGTCGGTCGACTTCCAGAGGCTGCTCCCCGGCCCGCCCGAGTCGAGGGTCCAGGGTCTGCGCACGACCTGCCAGAAGCCCGCGTACAGCGTGCGGGGGTTGTTCGGGTCCATCGCGAGGTCCGAGGCGCCGGTCCTGTCGTCGACGAAGAGGATCTTCTTCCAGCTCTTGCCGCCGTCCTCGGAGCGGAAGATCCCGCGCTCGGCGTTGGGTCCCCACGCGTGACCCAGCGCGGCCACGTAGACGATGTCCGGGTTCCTCGGGTGGACGCGGACCCGCGAAATCTGCTGCGAGTCCTTCAGGCCCACGTTCTTCCAGCTCTTGCCGCCGTCGGTCGACTTGTAGACGCCGTCGCCGTGGGAGAGGTTGCCGCGGATGTGCGACTCGCCCATCCCGACGTACACCACGTTGGGGTCCGACTCGGCGACCGCGATCGCACCGACGGATCCGGTCTTGAAGTCCTTGTCGGAGACGACCTCCCAGTTCGAGCCGCCGTCGGTGGTCTTCCAGACGCCTCCGCCCGTGCCGCCGAAGTAGTAGACGTTGGGCTGGTGCCGCACGCCGGCGACCGCGATCGAGCGGCCGCCGCGATAGGGCCCGATCGTCCGAAAGGTCAGCCCCTCGAGCTGGTCCGACAGGGTCTTCGGCTTTTCCTTATCCTTGTCCCTGGCGTCGGCGGCCGGCGCCGGGGCCGGCGTCTTCTGGGGAGGCGGGACCGCGCCGAGAAGGCCCGCGAGCGGCAGCGCGAGGCCCAGGAGAACAGGGGTCGCCCGGCCGAGGCCACGGAGTCGCATGGAGCTCCTTTCGAAATGAAACGCGAAACGGCGCAAGAGTCTATCGCAGGGACCGGGCGTTCCTGGATGACCGCCGGTCTCCTGACACTCGCCGTCCTGCTTGGGATCTTCATCCTCGTTCTGGCAAGCTTCCTCCTCATGGAGGGACGCTTCCTCTACTTCCCGACGCGCACGCTCGCCGCGGAGCCGTCGTCCTTCGGCCTTCGCGCCGACGAGCTCTCGTTGCTCACCGAGGACGGCGTGCGCCTCCACGGCTGGTGGATCAAGGGCGTCGGCGGCCGCGCGCTGCTCTTCTTCCACGGCAACGCCGGCAACGCCGCCGACCGGCTGGACCGCGCGAGGATCCTGAACGAGCGGCTGGGCCTCGACGTCTTCCTCGTGGACTACCGGGGCTACGGGCGCTCGGAGGGCGCGCCCTCGGAGGACGGTCTCTATCGCGACGCGCGCGCCGTGTACGCGAGGGCGCTCGAGCACTTCCACACCACCCAGGTCGTGCTGTTCGGCGAGTCGCTCGGCTCCGCCGTGGCGATCCAGCTCGCGACCGAGCAGCCGTCGGCGGGCGTGGTGCTCGAGACGCCGTTCCTGTCGGTCCCGGCGATGGCGCGCAAGCACTACCCGTTCGTGCCGGCGTTCCTGATCCGCAGCCGTTACGACAACGAGGGGAAGATCGCGTCGGTCGCGGCGCCCAAGCTGTTCCTCGTCGCGGAGAACGACGAGATCGCGCCGCCGGAGCAGGGACACCGGCTCTTCGAGCTCGCCGCGGCGCCGAAGACGCTGTTCGTCATCCCGGGCTCCGGTCACAACGACACGTACGTGACGGGAGGCGAGCCGTACTGGAAGGCGTGGGCGCAGTTCCTGGGGAGTCTTCGCTAGGACGCGCGGCGCGTTACTTCCCCGAGGGCGGCTCGATCAGCCGGTTGTACTTCTTGAGGATCCGCCGCAGCTCGTCGTGCGGCAGCGCCTCGACAGTGACCCCGTTGACGCCGGTCATCGTCTCGGCGGCGACCATCGCGTTGACGATCGCCTCCTCGGTGGCCTCGACGGTGGCGGCGAAGAGCCGATCCATCCGGTCGTTCGGCAGCATCGTGATCGTGACGAGGCCCTTCGGCGTCGCCGCTCCCGAGTTCGCGGTCGAGAACGCGAGGAACAGGTCGCCCGATCCGTTGCCCGAACGCGAACCGGTGCGGGCGAGGCCGAGCGAGGCGCGCCGCGCGAGGCGCTTCAGCTGGTGGCCGACCAGTGGCGCGTCGGTCGCGACGACGATGAGGATCGAGCCGGAGTCCTCGTCACGCGCTCCCTTGCCCGATCCCTTGCCCTCGATCTCGGCGCCCACCGGAAGCCCGCCGATCAGCAGGTTCGCCTTGCGCCCGCAGTTGCACTGCACGAGGACTCCCACCGTGTAGCCGCCCGCAGCGTCCGCGAGCTTCCGCGACGAGGTCCCGATGCCCCCCTTGAAGCCGTAACAGACCATCCCCGTCCCGCCGCCGACGTTGCCCTCGGCCACGGGGCCGCCCTTCGCCGAGTCGAGCGCCTCGAAGACGTCGGGCTGCTTCACGTGGAATCCGTTGATGTCGTTGAGCTCACCGTCCCACGTCTCACCCACCGTCGGGTTGGACCACCAGTAGCCGGTCGCGTCCGCGGCGCCCTGCTTCACGCGCCACGCGATGGTCGCCTCGTGCACGGCGCCGACGCTGTGCGTGTTGGTCATCATCACCGGTCCCTCGAGGAACCCCGACTCCTCGATCCAGTGCGCGCCCGTCAGCTCCCCCGCGCCGTTCAGGTCGAAGACGCCCGCGAACACCGGGTTGGAATTCGTGTCCTTCCCGCGCGGGACGACCGCCGTGACGCCGGTGCGCACCGGTCCCTCGCCGACCACGAGCTTTCCCTCGCCGCGGATGAGCGTCGTCTGCCCGACGGTGACGCCCGCGACGTCCGTGATCGCGTTCAGCGGCCCGGGCGTGCCTTCGAACGGAATTCCGAGATCCCGCGCGCGTGCCTTCGCGCCGGGATTCGCTGCGATCGCGGCGACGGCGAGCCCTCCGCACACACCGAGAACGATCCCAAAGCGCGTCTTCATGACGGGAAGTCTATCCGTCCCGACTTCCATCGAAGTACGCCTCGGCTGTGGTAGGTAACAACGTGTGAGCGCGGCCACCGGAGTCGTTGGCATCGTGGGGTTGGGCCGCACGGGCCGCAGCCTGGTCCGGGTCCTTCGGGGGCATCCGCGCCTGCGCATCGGCGCGCTGCGGGACCCCGCCGAGGCCGTGCAGCTCGAGTACCTCCTCAAGTACGACACGATCCTCGGCCGATTCCCGGAGCCGCTGTCGCTCGAGAACGGGCACGTGCGGATCGGGAGCGACCGGATTCCTCTCCTCGCCGGAAAGGACGGCGACGACGTGCGGTGGAAGGACTTCGGCGTGAGCACCGTCCTCGACGCGTCGGAGCACGTCCCCTCGGCGGAGCGGCTCCAGGGTCATCTCGACCGCGGCGCGCGGCGCGTCATCGTCTGCGGGCCCGCGCCCGAGCCCGCGGATCCGCCGTTCGTGGAGGGGCTGTCGGAGGAGCGGATCCCCGCCGAGCGAAGGATCCTCTCCCTCGGAACTCCGACCGCGCAGTGCGCCGCGCCCGCGCTCCGCGTCCTGCACGAAGCGTTCGGGATCCGGCGGGCGTCGCTCACCGCGATCCACTCCTACACCGGGGCGCACCACCTCGCGGACGCGCCCGCCGAGGATCTCCGCCGCGGCCGCGCCGCCGCCGCGAACATCGTGCCGCAGGCGTCGCGGTCCGCCGGAATGCTCGCGGCCCTGCTGCCCGACCTTCGCGGCCGGATCTCGGCGTCCGCCCTCAACGTGCCCGCCTACAACGCGTCGGCGGTGGACCTCGTGTGCTGGCACGATCGCGACGCCCCGGTCGAGCAGATCCGCGCCGCGCTCCGCTCGGCCGCGTCCGGCCCCCGCTGGTCCCGGACGCTCGAGGTCGCCGAGGACCCGATCGTCTCCTCGGACGTCATCCGTGCGAACGCCTCCAGCGTCTTCGACGCGCTCGCGGCGATGGCGCTTCCCGGCCGCGTCTCGAAGACGCTCTTCTGGTTCGACGCCGGCTTCTCGTTCGCGCGCCGCGCCCTCGAGCTGGCCGAGCGTCTCGCGGAGACGCCATGACGACGCGCATCGGGATCAACGGCTTCGGCCGGATCGGCCGCGCGATCCTGCGCGTCGTGACCCGGCGCCCGGACCTCGAGGTCGTGGCGATCAACGACCTCTACCCCAACCGCGCCCTGGCGTATCTCTTCCAGTACGACACGGTGATGGGGATCTTCGAGGGCGCGATCGAGAGCGACGACCGCTCCCTGAGCGTCAACGGCCGCAAGATCGTCACGACCAAGGAGAGGTCGCCCGGCAAGATCCCGTGGAAGGACCTCGGGGTCGACGTCGTCGTCGAGTCGACCGGCGTCTTCCGCACGCGTGAGTCGCTCGAGCCGCACCTCGCGGCCGGCGCCGGGCGGGTCGTCCTGACCGTTCCCGCCAAGGACGCGATCGACGCGATGATCGTCATGGGCGTCAACGACGACACGCTGCGGCCCGAGCACCGGCTGGTCTCGAACGCGTCCTGCACCACGAACTGCCTCGCCCCGGTCGCGAAGATCCTTCACGAAGCCTTCGGCATCGAAGAAGGCTTCATGACGACCGTGCACGCCTACACCAACGACCAGCGCCTCGCCGACGTGCCGCACAAGGACCTCCGCCGCAGCCGCGCGGCGGCGGCCAACATCATCCCGACGACGACGGGAGCGGCCCGCGCGGTCACGAAGGTCCTCCCCGCGCTGAAGGGGCGGCTCGACGGCATGGCCGTGCGCGTCCCGGTCCCCGACGGATCCATCGTCGACCTCGCCTGCCGCCTCGCGCGGCGCGTGACGGCGGCGGAGGTCAACGCCGCGGTGCGCGCGGCCTCCGAGGGCGCGCTCGCGCGCTACGTGCAGTACAGCGAGGTCCCGCTGGTCTCCTCCGACATCGTCGGCAACCCGCACTCGGCGATCTTCGACGCGCTCTCGACCGACGCGCCGGGCGACGAGTACGCGCGGGTGCTGGCCTGGTACGACAACGAGTGGGGTTACTCGCAGCGCGTCGTGGACCTCATCGAGCGGCTGGCCGCGCTCGGGAGCTAGGGGCCCCTCTGCGCGCGTCGGGTCTCCTCCTTCTCGCGGCCGGCGCGCTCGCCGGCGCCCCGGAGACGCCTCACGGCCTCATCGAGCGCATCGCCTGCGAGGGACATGCGGACCAGTCTTACGCGGTCTACCTGCCGGCGTCGTACGCGCCGCCGGCGCCTTCGCCGGCGATCTACCTGCTCGACGCCCGTGGCCGCGCGATCCTCCCGATCGAGAGGTTCCGCGATGCGTCCGAGCGCTTCGGCTGGATCCTGATCTCCTCGTACAACTCGCGCAGCGACACCTCCGACGATCCCAACACGCCCGCGCTCACGGCCATGTGGAACGATTCGCACACCCGGCTCGCGATCGACGAGCGGCGCACCTACCTGGGCGGATTCTCCGGCGGCGGCCGCGCCGCCGTGTCCCTCGCACAGCGGCTCGAGGGGCGCGTCGCCGGCGTGATCGGGTGCGGCGCGGGAGTCCCGGACTCCAACCCTTCGCGATCGGCCCTCGCCTTCCCCTACTTCGGCACCGTGGGCGACCGCGATTTCAACTACTACGAGATGCGCGCGCTCGACGAGCGGCTCGCGGCCGCCGGGTCGCCGCACCGCATCGCCACGTTCACCGGCCGGCACGACTGGCCGCCGGCGGAGCTCGCGGCCGAGTCCCTCGCGTGGATGGAGCTCCAGGCATTCCGCACGCGAGCACGCGCCGACGATCGGGAGGCGCTCGCGTCGCTCTACCGCGCCGACGTCGAGGGCGCCGAGGGCCTGGAGAGCGCGGGCCGGCGTCTGGACGCCGCCCGGCGCCGGGCCGAGATCGCCGCCGACTACCGCGGTCTCCTCGACGTCTCGGCGGCCGAATCCCGCGCGGCGGCCGACCGGAACGACGCCTCGCTGCAGAAGGCCCTGCGCGACGACCGCCGCCGCGACGCGCGCGACCGGGACACCCTCGAGACGCTCGCCGGGAAGGTCAATCGGGCGGCCTCGGAAGATCCGATCCCGCCGGTCGCCCGCGTCTCGGCCGAGCTCCAGATCCCCGCGCTCCGTCACCGCGCCGCCCAGGGTCCGCCGGAGGAGCGTCTCTCCGCCGAGCGCCTCCTCGCGAACCTGCGCGTGCAGACCGGCTTCTACCTGCCGCAGCGCTTCATGGACGCCGGCGACTTCCGGCGCGCCGTGCTCATGCTCTCGCTCGCCGCGGAGATCGACCCGGACGCGCCGTCGGTCTACTACGACCGCGCCGCGGCGCACGCCCGGGCCGGCGAGCCCGGTCCCGCGCTGGCGGACCTCCAGCGCGCCGTCGACCGGGGGTTCCGGCGCTTCGACGCGCTCGAGGCGGACCCGGACTTCGCGCGGCTTCGCGAGACGCCCGCGTTTCACAAATGGCTGACGGACGCGAGGGCCCGCGTATGATCCAGCCGCCATGCTCGAGAAGGACTCGCTCGACGCCCTGCGCGCCGCCCTCGAGCGTCTCGACGCGGGGTTCCGGGACCTTCCCGAGATCGCGGGCGCCGCAGGAGCCCCCGGCGCGGAGGGGATCGGCGCGATCCTCGGCGAGGTCGCCGACCGGCTGACCGACAACTACCCGTACTTCCACCCGCTCTACGCCGGACAGATGCTCAAGCCGCCGCACCCCGTGGCGCGCGCCGCGTACGCCCTCGCCCAGTGGATCAACCCCAACAACCACGCCCTCGACGGCGGCCGCGCGAGCTCCGCCATGGAGAAGGAGGCCGTCGCGGAGATCGCGCGGGTCTACGGCTGGCGAGAGCCCGCGCCCCTGGCCCACCTCTGCGGCGGCGGCACCATGGCGAACCTCGAGGCGCTCTGGGTCGCGGGCCAGCTCCACCCCGGGAAGGCGGTCGTCGCCTCCTCGCAGGCCCACTACACGCACGGGCGCATCGGCGCGGTCCTCGGGCTGCCGTTCGAAACGATTCCCGCGGACCGGTTCGGCCGGCTCGACGCCGACGCGCTCGCGGAGCGCCTCGCGCGCGACGAGCCCAGCCGCGTGGGCACGATCGTCGCGACGCTCGGCACGACGGCGACCGGCTCCGTGGACCCGCTGCCGCGAATCCTCGAGCTCGCGAGGCGTCACGGCGTTCGCGTCCACGCGGACGCCGCCTACGGCGGCTACTTCGGCCTCGCGGGGAACCTGGCCGCCGGCGCCCGCGCCGCGTACGATCGGATCGGCGAAGCGGATTCGATCGTCGTCGACCCGCACAAGCACGGTCTGCAGCCGTATGGCTGCGGATGCGTGCTCTTCCGCGACGCGTCCGTGGGCCGCTTCTACAAGCACGACTCGCCCTACACCTACTTCACCTCGGGCGAGCTGCACCTGGGCGAGATCAGCCTCGAGTGCTCGCGCCCGGGCGCCGCCGCCGTCGCGCTGTGGGCCACGCAGCGGCTGCTGCCGCTCGTGCGCGGCGGCGCGTTCGCGGCCGGCCTGGAGAGCTGCCGCGCCGCGGCCCTGGACCTGTTCGCCCGCCTGCGTGGGGACGCGCGGTTCGTGACCGCCTTCGAGCCGGAGCTCGACATCGTCGTCTGGGCGGTGCGGGGAAGCGAACGCCGCGTCTCCGCTTCGGCTTCGGGGTGCTCCGCGCGGGCGCGTGCGGTCTTCGCGGAGGCCGCGCGGCGCGGACTGCACCTGGCGCTCGCGGAGCTGCCGGCCGACTTCTTCGCGCTCGATTCGGCGGGGATCGCGCGCGACGCGGAGCGGATCACCTGCCTCCGCTCGGTCCTGATGAAGCCCGAGCACCGGGAGTGGGTCGATCGGATCTGGGGAGTCCTCGTCGAGGCGACCGGCGCCGCCTGACGCCGGATCCCCTACCAGTACTTCTTGAAGATCTCGCGGGCCCAGTCGGGCTCGTGGACGTCGCCGCGCGGCTCGAAGCCGCGCATGAACGGCTTGAGGTCCAGGACGGGCGAGCCGTTGACCGCGTCCAGCCCCTCGACCTCGATGCGCGTGCCGTCGACGCGGAGGATCCGGCACACGGAGACGCCGATGCGGTTGGGGCGCGGCGAGCCGCGCTGGGCGAAGATGCCCACCCTCGGCCAGTTCGGGTTCTCCCGCGGCCGCCGCGCGCCCTGCTGGATCTGACGGTCGGTCACGCGGTGGAAGAGGAAGACCACCACGACGTGCGAGAAGTCCTCGAGCCCGACGAGCGCATCCGGCGTGAAGCGCTCGGTGTCGAGCTCGATCGCCGCGCGGATCGATCCCCAGCCGTCGTCGGTCATCGCGTTGCGGCCGCCCCGGACGGATCCGATCGGCTCGATGGGAAGGGTCTTCATGGTCTCCTCGTCCGCAGGAGCGTCACGTCGTGGTCCTCGGAGTCCGCGGTCGCCGCATCGGCCCGGCCGTCCCCGTCGAGGTCGACGAGAACGACCCGGTCCGGCTTGCGCGAAAGCGGGACGCGCGCGACGCGCGCGGAAGACAACCCGTCCGGACCTCCGAAGGCGATCGTCAGGTCCGACCCTCCGAAATCCGCCGTCGCGGCGTCGGGGTAGCCGTCCCCGTCGACGTCTCCGACGGCCACGTCGAACGGAGCGCCCCCGGTCGGTATGCGCGGGCCGAGACGGAATCCGCCGTGGCCGTCCCCGAGAAGGAACGTCAGCGCATCGTCGCGTGGATCCGTGATCTGCCCCGAATAGTTCTCGACCGCGAGGTCGATGCGCCCATCCCGGTTGAGATCGCCCGGCGCGACCGCGAAGGGCGCTGGCCCCGCGGGAACCGCCGGACCGCCGCGAAAGTTGCCGTGCCCGTCCCCGACCAGGAGGGTCACCGCGCCCTCGCCGTAGCTTGCCGCGACGATGTCGCAGCGCCCGTCGGAGTCGAAGTCGCCGGTGCGGAGATTGCGATACGGACGACGGCCGACCTCGATCGGTGCGCCGGGCCCGCGGAACCCGCCGTGCCCGTCCGAAAGCAGGAGCGTCAAGCGATTCTCTTCCCAGTCGTCCACGATCAAATCCAGCCAGCCGTCGCCGTTGGCGTCGCACGCATCGATCGTGTGGGGGTGCGGCTTGCTGTGCACGGTCAGCGGCGAGCCACGCGCGGGCCGGAAGCCCCCGCGGCCGTCGCCCATCAGGATCGTGACGTATCGGGTGTCGTGGTTCGCGATCGCCAGATCGACGCGCCCATCCCGATCGAGATCCCGCGCGAGGATCTCGGTCGGGTGCTCGCCGGCGGAAAAGCGTCCGGCGATCCGAAATCCGCCCCTTCGGTCGTTGAGCAGGACGGTCACGTCGTTGGTCCCGTCGCTTCCCACGACGAGATCGAGCGCGCCGTCTCCGTCGAGCTCGGCCGCGGCGATCGCGGACGGCCGGCGGCTCGCTCCCAGATCGAGATGGATCGGCTCGCGAAACGGCGCGCGGCGGTCGGAAGGCGCCCACAATGCGGCGGCGAGGGTCACGCCCAAGACCGCCGCGGTCTTCACGCCAGCTCGTTGCGAAACAGGTCGATCGCCTCGCGCCACGCCGCGTCGCACGCTTCGGGATCGAAGCGCCCGCCCTCGTCGCGCATGAACGCGTGCTCTCCGGGATAGAGGGCGACGCGGTGGCGCTCTCCGCGAGTGCTGGCGTGGAGCGCCTCGGCGACCTTCCAGCGGCCCTCCTCGGGAACGTGCGGGTCGGCCTCGCCGAAGACGACGAGGATTCGGCCGGCGATCTCGTCGGCGCGCGCGAGCGAGCCCGCGTCGGCGTCCTTGCCGAGACGCCCGTCGTGGAGGCCGGTCGGGTAGCAGCAGACCGCGGCGCGGACGCGCGGGTCGAGCGCGGCGCGGAACGCCAGGTGGCCGCCGATGCAGAAGCCGATCGCGCCGAGCTTCCCCGCCTCGACGTCGGGCTGCCCGTCGAGCCAGTCGAGCGCCGCCTTCCGGGACGCGTCGAACTCGTCGACCCGCGTGCGCGCCGCGTCGTCCTGGCCGCGCATGCGCCCCGCGTCGTCGTAGGGAATGACGAGCCCTGGCGGCTCGAGGCGGTGGTAGATCTCGGGCGCCGCGACCACGAACCCGTAGCCCGCGAGCCGCTCCATCGAGCGGCGGATCGGGCCCGTCAGCTGGAAGATCTCGGAGTAGAGGAGGATCCCGGGGTGGCGTCCCTTGCCGCGGGGCGCGACGACGACGATGCGCATGGGCCGGCCGTCGACCTTGACGTCGGCCTCTCGCGTGACGACCTGCATCGGCTCTCCTCAGCGCCCCTCGCGAAACAGAGAGGCATAGTCGTGCGCGAACTCGGCGAACGTGCGGGGAGCCCGGTGGGTCACGTCGCGGACCGCCGTGGACACCGCGGCGCCGTATCCGTCGCGGAAGGACGCGCACAGCACGATCATGTCGTCGACGAGCCAGCGCGGCAGGCCGAGCTGGAGCAGGTGCTTGCGCGCGTAGTCCGGGGGCACGTGGACGTACGCGATCTTCTTTCCCGTCGCGCGCGAGAGCTCGTCGGCCATCTCGTCGAAGGTCAGCGCCTCGGGCCCGGTGAGGTCGTAGATCCGGCTCTCGTGGCCCGCCTGGGTCAGCGCACAGACGGCGACCGCCGCCACGTCGCGCGTGTCCACCACCGCCACGGCGCCCGCGCCCATCGGGAGCTGGAACGCCCCCGTCGCCGCGATGGTCGGCGCGAACAGGAGGAGCTGCTGCATGTAGAAGCTCGGCCGAAGGATCGTGAACGCGAGGCCGGACTCCTTGAGCTGCGTCTCGGTCGTCCAGTGCCACCGCCCGATCTGCGTGCCGGAGTCGGGGCCGCCGGCGACGGACGCCTTGACGACGTGGCGAACCCCCATCCGCCGCGCCGCGTCGATCACGTTGCTCTGGAGGTTGACCTGGTCGGGATCGGGCGACGACAGCAGGAACACGCGCTCGACCCCGTCCATGGCGGCGTCGAGCGTCTCCGGCTTCGCGAGATCGCCCAGGCCGATCTCGACGCCCGGGAGGCGGATGTGCGAGGCACGCAGCGGGTCGCGGACGAGCGCGCGCACCGGGACGTTGGCGGCCGCGAGCTGCCGGACGACCTCCTGCCCGACCTTTCCGGTGGCTCCCGTCACGAGAATCACGGTTCCTCCGTGAGCGTGGACGGAATCATTTCACACCGCTCGGTGCGGGGGTCGGTGTCCTAGGGCACGAGAAGGATCTTGCCCGAGGTCTTCCGCCCCTCGAGCGCGCGGTGCGCCTCCGCCGCCTCGGAGAGCGGGTACTCGTGTGCGATCCGCAGGCGCAGTTTTCCGCTCCGGACCCAGTCCAGGACCTCTCCGGCGCGCGCCTGCAGGTCCTCCCGGCTCGCCGTGTAGTGGCCGAGCGTCGGCCGGGTCAGGTAGAGCGAGCCCTTCTGCGAGAGCAGGAGCGGGTCGAGCGGCGGCACCGGGCCGCTCGAGTTCCCGAAGAGCACGAGCATTCCGCGGGGCGCGAGGCTGTCGATGCTCTTCTCCCAGGTCGTCTTCCCGACCGAGTCGTAGACGACGTCGACGCCGCGCCCGCCGGTGGCGGCCCGCGCCTCCGCCTGGAAGTCCTGCGTCGTGTAGTCGATCGTCCGGTCCGCGCCGGCCTCGCGCGCGAGCGCCGCCTTCTCCGCGGTCGAAACGGTGCCGAGAACGCGCGCGCCGCGCCCCTTCGCGATCTGGCAGAGCAGCAGCCCGACGCCTCCGGCCGCGGCGTGCACGAGCGCGACGTCGCCCGGCTTCAGCGGATAGGTCGAGCACGCGAGGTAGTGCGCGGTCATCCCCTGGAGCATGGCCGCCGCGGCCTGGCGCGCGGTCACGCCCTCGGGAATGCGCACGAGGCGATCCGCCGGAAAGGCCGCCTTCTCGGCGTACGAGCCGAACAGGCCCGATCCGGCCCAGGTCACGCGGTCGCCCGCGCGAACGTCGGTCACGCCGGGGCCGACCGCCTCGACCACGCCCGCGCCCTCCTGGCCGATCGTCACGGGAAAGCTCGCCTTGTAGAGGCCCGTGCGGTGGTAGACGTCGATGAAGTTGACGCCGGCCGCCTCGATGCGGACCAGCGCCTCGCCCGCCTTCGGCTGAGGCTCGGGCACGTCCTCGAAGCGGAGCGCCTCGGGACCGCCGGCGGCGTGGACTCGGATGACCTTCATGGCATCCCTCGAGCGGAGCTCAGTTCGCGAGCGGCGCGTCCGGGAACGAGTTGATCTTCTTTTTGACCGGCTTGACCGACTTCAGGTAGTCGTAGATCGCGCCGAGGTCCTCGCGCGTCATGCCCGCGTACGCCGGCCAGCGCATGACGGTGTTGCGTCCCTTCGTCGCGACGGGCGTGTTCTCCCCCTCGTACGCCTCGAAGGACTTGAAGCGTCCGATGAACTCGTCCCGGCTCGCCGTTCCCATGTAGTTGCCGGCGTCCGGGGTGAGGTTCGCGCTGACGACGCGCCCCCACGGTCCGACCAGCTCCCACCCGCCCGTGAACTGCTGGTCCAGCATCGGCTTGCCCTTCGGATCGTGCGGCGTGTGGCAGACGCCGCAGCCCGCGATCGTCACGAGGTACTTGCCGTAGGCCAGGTTGTCCTTGGGATCCGGCGTCGCGACCGGCCCGTCGACCGGCTTCGGCACGAACTTGATGAGGAGGTTGACCGGGAAGTCGAGCTGCCGCTTCGCGACTTCCTTGTGGATCGGCTTGAACGCCCGGATGTACGCCACGACGGAGCGGACGTCCTCGTCGCTCATCTCCCGGAAGTTCTCGTAGGGCATCATCGGAAACAGCGCCACGCCGTTGCGGTCGACGCCCTCGCGCACGGCGCGGATCACCTCGCCGTCGGTCCAGCGGCCCAGGCCGAACTCCGGGTCCGGCGTGATGTTCTGCGCCTGGACCACGCCGGGCACGCCCAGCCGCTTGTCGAACGGATAGCCGCCCTGCCCCTCCGTGCCGCTCTTCACCGGAATCGCGAAGCGGTCGTAATGGAAATCCGAGTGGCACCCGACGCAGTCCACGACGTGCTGGGTGAGGTACCGGCCGCGGGCCAGCCGCTCGGGGGTCGCCTCGACCTTTTCGGCAGAGGCCGGCCGCATGTCCGGCGACCGCAACGCCAGCCAGCCGATCAGCGCTCCGACCACCACGACGACGCCGAGCAGGATCCAGAGAACGACGCGCATTCGATCCTCCTGATGTATCTCGGGGTGTCCGGGGATCAAGCGAGGCTTTTTACCACGGCGAGGGTCAGTTGACGGGTTCCTCCGGCATCACGCTTTCGGTGGGAGAGGGGGACGCGTGGTGGTGCAGCAGGCGCCACTCGCCGTCGACCCGGCCGAAGAGGTTGGTCGCCTGCATGCGGGCGGCGTCGCCGCCATCGTCCGCGCCGAAAGGCACGATGATCTCGACGCAGGTCACCCACGCGAGGTCTCCGGCGACCGCGATCCGCACGTCCTCGCAGGAGACCGTCCAGGGACGGGAGTTCGCGAAGATGTTCTCCCAGGACCGCTGGATCTCCTCCCAGCCGTCCAGCCGGTGCCAGCCGGGATGGACGCAGCTGGCCGAGTCGTCCTGCAGCCAGACGGTGCCCATGGTGGCCAGGTCGCGCGCCTCCAGCGCCCGGTAAAAGGCGAGGTTGGCGGCGGCGACGGCTGTCGCATCGGCGGTCACGCTCGTACCATATACCGCAAGACCAATGAGGGACGACACCGGGATCGGCGGGAGCGCGGACCGCTTCCCCGAAACGCGATCCTCCGCCGTGCTGGCGGCGCAGAGCCCCGATCTGCTCGAGCGCGAGCGCGGGCTCGCGATTCTCGTCGAGACGTACTGGAAGCCGGCGTACAAGTATCTCCGCCTCCGCTTCGGCGCCTCCAACGAGGACGCCAAGGATCTGACGCAGGGATTCTTCGCGCGCGCGATCGAGAAGGATTTCTTCGACGGCTACGATCCCGCACGCGGCAGCTTCCGCACGTACCTGCGCACCTGCCTCGACCGCTTCGCCGCCAACGAGCGGAAGGCCGCGAACCGGCAGAAGCGCTCGCCCGGCGCGGCGCTGCTCTCCCTCGACTTCGACGGCGCCGAGACGGAGCTGCGGCGCGAGCCCGCGTCGGCCGAACGCGGCGCGGAGGACTACTTCCACGACGAGTTCGTGCGCAGCCTCCTCGCGCTCTCGATCGAGAAGCTGCGCGAGGAGTGCCTTTTGCGCGGCAAGGACCTTCCCTACCGGCTCTTCGAGCGCTACGAGCTCGACCGCGACGGCGATCAGACGATCAGCTACGACCGGCTCGCGGAAGAATTTCAGATTCCGGTCACCCAGGTGACCAACTTCCTGGCGTTCGCGCGCCGCGAGTTCCGACGGATCGTCCTCGAGAAGCTCCGCGAGATCACCGCGAACGACCGCGAGTTCCGCGAGGAGGCGCGGAGCCTTCTGGGAGTCTCCTCATGAGGTGGCTCTCGAACGCGACCGTCGCGCACCTGCGCCGCGTGGCCGAGTGGCCCGACCTCGGCGCGACGAAGTACCGCCTCCTCGGCGAGCTCGGGCGCGGCGGCATGGGGACCGTGTACCTCGCCGAGGACGTCATGCTGGAGCGCCGCGTCGCGCTGAAGGTCGTCGCGACCTCGGCGCCGGCGCCGGAGGCGGCCGCGCGCATGCTGCGCGAGGCGCGCATCCTGGCCGGGCTCGAGCATCCGGGCATCGTCCCGGTCCATGACGCCGGAGCGCTCCCGGACGGACGCGTCTTCTACGCGATGAAGCGCGTCGACGGGCAGCGGCTCGACGCTCTCGCGCCGACGCTTCCGCTCCCGGAGCGTCTCCGGATCTTCCGCCGGATCTGCGAGGCCGTCGCCTTCGCGCACGCGCGCGGCGTGATCCACCGCGATCTCAAACCCGAGAACGTCATGGTCGGCCCCTTCGGCGAGGTCCTCGTGATGGACTGGGGCGTGGCGAAGATCCTCTCGGAGCCGCCTCCGGCGACGGGCGAGGGCGCCGCGGCGTCCGGCGGCGGGGCGGCGGCGCGCCCGGGCGGCGGAGTGGCGACCGCCGAGGGAACCGTCGTCGGCACCGCCGACTACATGGCGCCCGAGCAGGCCGAGGGCGCCGTCGAGCGGACGGGCCCGCCCGCCGACATCTTCGCGCTCGGCGGCGTCCTCGCCTTCCTCCTTCGCCCGGAGGGCGCCGCTCCCCGGCCCCTCTCGGCCGCCGTGCGGAAGGCGCGCGCGACGCTCCCCGAGGACCGCTACGCGAGCGCCGGAGAGCTCGCGGCCGACGTCACCCGCTACCTCGAGGGCCAGCGCGTGCTGGCGCACGCGGAGGGGCCGCTCGAGCGCGCCGGCCGCGTCTTCACGCGCTACCGCGCCGCGATCCTCCTGATCCTCGGCTACCTCCTGGTCCGGACCCTCCTGATCCTTTTCGCCGGCCATCCGTAAGTCCTAAAGGATTTCGCTCCGGCGTTGAAGAGAGGGTCAGGAGGAGTCATGAGCAAACCGGTTCTGGGTCTGGTCCTCGGCGGAATCCTGGGGATCTTCGACGGCCTCACGGCGTACTTCACTCCCGAGGCGCGCACCATGCTGCTCGGCATCGTCATCGGCTCGACCATCAAGGGCGTGGTCGCGGGCCTCGCGATCGGGTTCTTCTCGAAGAGGGTCCACTCGCTGCCGCTCGGGATCCTCTTCGGGCTGGGCGTCGGGCTGCTTCTGGCGTTCCTCGTCGCCGCGATGCCGCAGCCGGGCGGCAAGCACTACTACTTCGAGATCATGCTTCCCGGCGCGATCGTCGGCGCGATCGTCGGCTACGCGACTCAGGTCTGGCGGGGCAAGAGCCTCTCGACCGCCTAGGCCCTCGGCATCAGCGCGCCGAGCTGCGCCACGTCCAGGTTGCCTCCCGAGACGAGCGCGACGACGCGGCGGCCCCGCGCGTCGGGGACCTTGCCCGCGACGAGCGCGGCCGTCGCCGCGGCGCCCGAGCCCTCGACGTAGAGCTTGCAGCGGGTCATCAGGAGGCGCATGCCCTCGAGGATCTCGTCCTCGGTGACGGTCACGATCGCGTCGACGGCCTCCTGCGCGATGGCGAGCGGCAGCGCTCCGACGAAGGGCGGCGTCATGCCGTCGGCGATGGTCGCGGGCCGGCGGACCGGGACGGGCTTGCCGGCGGCGATCGCGGGCGCGAGGCCGGGGCCGTCGGCGAGCTCGACCGCCACGACCCGGGCGGACGGCCTCGCCTGCTTGATCGCGGAGGCGACGCCCGAGAGCAGGCCGCCGCCCCCCACCGGGACGACGACGAGCTCTGCGTCGGGAACGTCCTCCGCAATCTCGAGCCCGGCGGTGCCCGCTCCGGCCAGGACGACCGGGTCGTCGAAGGGATGGACGAACGTCAGGCCGCGCGCCTCGCGGACCTCGTTCAGTTTGTCGAACAGCGTCGGGCGGTCGCCGTGGAGCACGATCTCGGCGCCGTAGCCGCGCACGGCGTCGAGCTTGGAGCGCGGCGCGTCCGTCGGCATCACGACGACCGCCGCGCACCCCGCGACCGACGCGGCCCACGCGACCGCGGCCGCGTGGTTGCCCGCCGAGACGGTGACGAGGCCGCGCGCCCTCTCGGCGTCGGAGAGCGACAGGACCTTGTTGAGCGCGCCGCGCGACTTGAAGGAGCCGGTCTTCTGCAGGCTCTCGCACTTGAGCGCGAGGCGCGCGCCGCAGCGCTCCGAGAGCTGCGCGGTGGGAAAGAGGGGCGTGCGGTGCACGCGCTCGCCGATGCGACGGGCGGCGTCGCGGATCTCTCCGAGCGGAATCACGTGTCGGATCTTAGCCCGCGAGGCGGGTTATCCTTACCGCCTCGTTCGAAAGGAGACGCTCATGCAGAGACGCATCGCTCTGGCGAGTATCGCCGCGGCCCTTCTGCTCTCGGCCGGCGCGCGGGCGCAGTGCGGCGGGATGGGAAAGGCGACGCTGCTCGCGAAGCCCTCGGCGAGTAGCAGCCCCGAGACGGCTTCAAGGGCGAAGGGCAAGCGCCTGATCGCGCGCCTCTGGCACGGCCGCACGCTGACGGCGAAGGCGGACGAGTACGAGAAGTACCTGCAGGCGTCCGGCGTCAAGCAGATCCTGGCGACCGACGGCAACCACGGCGTCGAGGTTCTGCGGAGGGCCGACGGTCCCAAGACCGACTTCATCGTGATCTCGTACTGGGAATCGCTGGACGCCGTGAAGAAGTTCGCCGGCCCGAACTACGACAAGGCCGTGGTCTCGCCGCGCGACAAGGAGTTCCTCATCGAGGTCGAGCCGGGGGTCGCGCACTACGAGGTCGTGAGGGCCGGCGGGAAGTAGCCTAGTCTCCGAACACCGCCACGACCGGCGCGTGGTCGCTCGTGCCGACGTCGGCGCGCACGGCGCACTCGGTGGCGCGGGCCGCGAGGGCCTCGCTCGCCAGGAGGTAGTCGATCCGCCAGCCGATGTTGCGCTGGCGCAGGTTGCGCCACGGCGCCCACCAGGTGAAGAGCCCCTCGTTGTCCGGGTCGAACCGGCGGCCCAGGTCCACCATCCTGTGGGAGAGGATCTGCTCGAAGAGCGCGCGCTCGTCGGGGCGTTGTCCGATCGCTCCCTCCTTGCGCTCCTTGGGATGGACGTCGATGTCGGCGCGCGCGACGTTCAGGTCCCCGCACAGGAGCAGCCGCTCGCCTCGCGCCTCGACCTCGCCCGCGTAGCGCGCCAGCGCTTCGAGGAAGCGGATCTTGGCCGGGTAGTCCTTGCCGCCGTTGGGGACGTAGACCGAGGCGAGGGTGACGTCTTTGACCTGCGCGGTCACGATGCGGTTCTCGAGGTCGAACGCGGGGTGCGCGAACGCCGGCCGCTCGGCGGCGAGGTCGCACCGCACGTGCAGCGCGACCCCGGAGTAGCCTCCGCCGCCGTGCCAGTAGCACCAGTAGCCCTCCGACTCGAAGAGCATCGCGGGGATCTGCTCGGGTTTCGCCTTGATCTCCTGCAGGCACACGGCGTCGGGCCTCTCGCGGGCGATCCACTCGCGCACCTGGGCCTCGCGCGCACGAATCCCGTTGACGTTCCACGTCGCGACCTTCATCGGCGATCAGTGAGCGGGCTGAGCCTGCTCGAGACGCTCCAGGAGCTCCGCGCGCGCGGTCTCGAGCGCGTGCCTCCGGGGCTCACTCTCGGTCTTGCGCAGCAGGTCGTCGATCCGCGCGAGCGAGAGCTCCAGCGACCTGCGGCGCGCGGTCTCCGCGGCATGACGCCGCGACGGCCGGGCCGCGGACTTCTCCGCGGCCTCCCGGGCATGCTCCTTGTCCGCTCCGAGGTCTTCTTCGCTCTTTCCCCATCCTCGTGCCACGTTCTAAACCTACACCCAACGAGGCCGCGCTGCACGGGACCGGGGAGACGGGGAAGTCTAGAACGGTGCGCCGCGGGGCAGGTCCGAGAGGTATCGCTTCCCGTGCTTCCACCGCTCGAGGATCCGATCGGACCAGCCGACCGGCGGAGCGTTCGGGCTGCAGGTCTCGAGGGCCACGTCGAACCAGGAGGCCGCATCGGCGTACCGCCCATCGCGGGCCGCGCGGAGTCCCATCATCCATCCGAGATTCGCGATGCCGACGGCGTTCGTCGCCTGCGCGAAGATCTCCTCCGGGCCGGCGCGGTCCACGAGGAAGAGTCCCATCGGCGCCCACCCCTTTCGCGGTTTGGCCTCGAAGTAGGCGACGAGGGCGTCCCGGCGCTCGGGGTTCGGCGCATGGAGGAGAGAGGCCGCTCGGACCACCTGGGTCTCGTCGGCCTTGACGGTCCGTGCGGGGTCGTCGAGCGTCTCCCAGAGAAGGTCGTAGCGCTGGAGACCGTAGGCGAGAGACGCCACCTGGTGCGGGACCCGCATGTTCTTGCGGAGCCAGTCGTCGGCGGCGTCCTTGCCGTCCGTCTTCTCGAGCTCGTCGTGCGCCGCGATCTGGTTGAGCGAGGCCTCCGGCTCGGTGGCCGGGATCCCGTTCAGCAACGCGAAGGCCAGCCGGTGGTTGCCGGCGTCGCCGACGGCCCTCGCGAACGCGGAGAGCGACCGCTGATTGACGTTCCGCTCCTGGAGCGCCTGCATCGCGTTCTGCGCCTGGTGCGGATCCTCCGTCGCGAACACGCGCGCGAAGGACTTGCTGACGCTGTTCTCCCAGTTCCACTGCGAGAGAGTCCGAGACTTCGCGAGCCCCTCCGCGGCCGCGGCGTGCTCGTGCTGGCGCCAGAGGACGCGCGCGATGATCTCCTGAAACTCGACGCTCTCGGGATATCGATCGTGCGCGGCGCGAGCCATCGTGAGCGCCTCGTCCCAGCGCCGCAGCTCCTCCAGAATCCAGGCGGCCTCGGCGAGAACCTCGCCCTTCCAGGTGACCAGAGCGGGCTGGATCACGCTCCAGGCCTCCTTCCACTTCTTCTCGGACGCCAGCAGATCCGCCTGGAGCGTCACCACGTGGGCCCAGGGGAGATCGTGCGCCTTCGTGGGCCGGAGGACGAGCCATTCGCGAATCGCCTGCTGCGCGCCGGCGAGGTCCTTCGCATTGCGCAGGAGCTGGACGCACTTGTCGAGGGGATACGGATCGTCCGGCTGCTCCCTCGTCATCTCGAGATAGCGCGCCTTGCGAAACGCCGTGTCCGGATCCTGCATGTCGCCGAGATACGCGAGCGCCGTGATCCGGATCGAGACCTCGCCGCGGCGGTCCGAGGCGATGCTCTTGAGGCGCTCGGCGTCGCGCTTCCAGTAGACGGCCCGGATCGCCGGGAGTCCTCCGAGCACCGGCGCCTCGTCGAGGACCCCGCGGTCGCACGCCTCCATCAGGCCCAGGTCCTGGACTTCCCACCCGCCGTCCCAGCCCATCGGGAGACTGAAGGGTCGAGAGTCGAGGCGCCGGAAGACGATCTTCATCGCCTTGCGCCGGAACGGATCGTTGCCCGACGACGCCCCGCGGCTCAGGGGAAGCGCCACGGCGACGACGGGCGCGGCGCCGATGTGGCGGAACTTCTCGAGCGCCTCGAGCTGCTGCGCGGGAGTCAGGCTCCTCCGGAGCGCCGCGGCGCGCTGGGTCATCCATTCCCGGAGCTCGGCCGCCGTGCCCGGGGCGGGGTCCACGAACGCCTTCGCGTAGCTCCCCGCCGCATCCGTCGATCCGAGCTCGTCGAAGAGAAACCGGGCGGCCGCGGCGAAGCCGGAGTAGAAGTTCGCGCGGTAGAAGGCCCTCACCGACTCCCGATCGAGGAGCGCCCCGTCGCTCGCCGCCGCCGCATGATCGACGGCGGTCTCGAAAGACCGGGTCTGGGCCTCGGCCTTCCCCCGAGGCTGAGTCTCGAGCCCCGGCACCATGCCGAGCACCGTCCGGGAGAGCTCGGCGGGAGCGGAGCGGTCGGACCCGAAATCGCGAAGCAGGAGGAGGGCGTGAAGGGCGGGGACGTTCGGATCTCCGGCCCAGGCGGACCTGCCGAGCGCGTCGAACCAGGCCTCGCGTCCCCCGCGGCGCGCCAGCTCGAGGAGGTTCAGGTATTGCGTCCGCGGCGATGCGCTCCGCGGGGCGGCCGCCTTGAGGAGTCCCTTCCCGTCGAACTCGGTCCAGAGCCGCACCGGGTCATCCGCGGGCAGCGATCGGGCCGCCTTCACGGAGGCGGCCTCGTACCCCAGCGCGCGGTCGAGGAGGGCCTCGTCGGCGGCGAGGGATCCCGGCTCGAGCGACTGCGCCATCGCCATGAGAGCGACGGCGTGACCCGCGAGAGGGTCGGCGAGATCGAGCTCGTCGTGGATCTGGAGCATGAGCCAGGCGGTTCCGCGGGCCGCGGCGGCGAGCAGACGCGGGTGGAAGGGGTGCTTCGCGGCCAGGGAATTCAGAGCCTGGAGCGCGGCCAGGACCCTGTCGCTCGATCCCTGCGCGAGATCGGTCTCGAGCGAGGCGAGCTCCGGCACCGGGTCGGCGCTCGGCGTGATCGGATGGCGCTCGAGACTCGCCGCCGTCCAGGCGGAGAGCAATTCGTGGAAGTCCGAGGATGACGGCATCTCGGGCAGAACGCCGATCGGGTTTCCGTCCAGGGTCAGCCGCCACAGTCCGTCCTCGAAGCGGATCGCGAGAGTCGACACGGTGCGACGTCCGGAGAGCAGGCGGTCGACCTCGGCGAACGCGTACAGCATCCGCCGATCCGGCTTGAGGCGATAGAAGCCTCGGACCCGCTCCGGCAACTCCACGGGCACGAAGGCGAGCAGCGAGTCGGGGGGCCGCGGGCCGAGGTCGAGCCGCATCCAGCCGAGCTCCTCGACGTCGTTGACCACCGGCGGCGCGGCCGCCGCCGCGGCCTTCGCAGGCTCGGCCGGTTTTCGGCCACATCCTGCGGCGTCCGCACACACCAGGATCGCCGCGGCGAGAACCGCGGGCAGCCGTCGACGCAGAGCGAGAACCGGCATGGTCTCCCTCCGTCTTTGGAAGCGAGTTCTGTTGTGCGGATCTTATCAGGCGCCGTCGCGCAGCGGCCGGAAGAACGCGCGGACGTCCTCGGCGAGGAGCTCGGGTTCCTCCATCGCGGCGAAGTGTCCGCCGCGCGCGAATTCCGTCCACCGCACGACGTCGTAGGCGCGCTCGGCCCACTCCCGCGGCGGCATCGGCTCCTCCTTCGCGAAGCGCGCGACGCCGCACGGAACGGGCACGCGCTCGCCCGGCCCGAAGCGCACCGGGACCTCCCGCGCCTCCGCGTAGAGGCGCATCGCGGCGGGCATCGAGTTCGTCACCCAGTACAGCGTCGCGTGCGCGAGGACCTCGTCCGCCGAGAAGCGCGTGAAGAGATCGCCGCCGCAGTCGCTCCAGGCGCGGAGCTTCTCGACGATCCACGCGAGCAGCCCGATGGGCGAATCGGCGAGCCCGAAGGCGAGCGTGTGGGGCCGCGTCGCCTGGATGTGGCCGTACGCGCCCTCCTCCTCGCGCCAGCGGTCGCGGTCGGCGAGGAACGCGCGCTCGGCCGCCGAGATCGGACGCGACGCGGCGTCGAGGGACGGCGCGTACGAGCCCGGGACGTAGTTGAGGTGGATCCCCGCGACCCTCCGGGGATCCTGCATCGCCATCCGCGTCGCCACGGTCGCGCCCCAGTCGCCGCCCTGCGCGCCGAACCGCGCATAGCCGAGCTCCGCGAGGAGGTCGAGAAAGAGATGCGCGATGCGGATCGGATGCATGCCGCGCCGCCGCGGGGGCTCCGAGTAGCCGTACCCGGGAAGCGACGGCACGACGACGTCGAAGGCGTCGGCCGGGTCCGCGCCATGGGCCGCCGGGTCCGCGAGGAGCGGCAGGACGCGCTCCATCTCCAGGAACGAGCCGGGCCAGCCGTGGATGAGCATCAGCGGAAACGGGCGGGGCCCCCGTCCGCGGACGTGCTGGAAGTGGATGCGCGCGCCACCGGCGTCGGCGAGGAAGCCCGGGACGGCGTTGATGCGCTCCTCGACGCGTCGCCAGTCGAACTGCGTCCGCCATCGCTCCGCGAGCTCGCGCAGGAGCGCCGCGGGGACGCCCAGGCGCCACGGCTCACCGTCTTCCGGCTCGTCCGGCCAGCGCGTCCGCGCGAGCCGCTCGCGGAGATCCGCGAGCGCCGCCTCCGGCGCCTCGGCGCGGAACGGTGCGATCAGGATTGCCTCTTTCCGCTCAGGGCTCCCTCTTTCCGCTCAAGGCTGCCTCTTTCCGCTCAAGGCTGCCTCTTTCCGCTCAGGGCTGCTCCTTTCCGCTCAGGGCTGCCTCTTTCCGCTCAGGGCTGGCTCTTTCCGCTCAGGGCTGTCTCCGGGTCTTCAACACGCCCGGCGCCCGGGAGGTTGCAGCCGGCCCTCCTCAGCGCGCCCGGACGAAGTCCCCGATCTGAGCGATCGCCTCCTGGAGGTTCTGCGCCTCCGTGCGTCCGGAGCTCGCCGGCGGCTTGAACGAATGGTCGCCGCCCTCGAGGTAGTGGACGCGGATCGCGGGCGACAGCGCGTACGTCGCGATCTCCTCGCGGCTGCCGAAC
>DASXAG010000035.1:0-22969 GCA_036406835.1 Thermoanaerobaculia bacterium | reverse complement strand
GTCCCGCGCGAACGCGTGCGTCTCGTCGAAGACCCGGTACGCGCGGCGCCAGAGCGCGAGCTCCTCGGGCGACTTGACCATCCGCAGCTTCTCGCAGTGCTCGTCGATCGACTCGAACTTCGTGTCCTTGAGGAAGACGTTCCCGGCCTTCGCGAGCTGGCGCGGCGAGAGGTCCTTGTCGGTCGCGAGCCGCTTGCCGTCGTAGCCCCGCTTCTTCAGGCCCTTCATCACCCACTCGAAGAGGTCGACCTTCGCGCCCTGCTGGACCTTCCCCTCGTTCGGATACGCGCCGTCGGCGTGCTGGAAGTCGAAGTAGTAGTCGGCGTCCGTGGACCACCAGCTGCGGACCAGGTCGCGATCGAGGCCGGGGTGGAACCAGACCGTCGCGAGCCTGTCGGCCGGCAGGAACACCGAGAACGGCCGCTCGGTCGTCGTGAAGAAGAGGCCGGTGAAGTAGATGATGTTCATCGGGTCCGAGAGCCAGACGCCCGCGAAGCCGTTCTCGGCGAGGTGCGCCTGGAGGGCCTTGGCCCGGGCCTGGTGCCACTCGAGCGAGAGGCGGTCGAACGTGGCCGGGGCGAGCCCGTCGTCGTCCTTCAGGAAGAGCGCGGCGGATTTCGAGCCGTCGACGCCGGCGGCGGGCTGCGACTGCCCCGCGGCGACCGAGGCGGAAGCCAGCGCCGCGCCGCCCGAGACGATCAGGGATCGCCGATCGATTGTCATCTTTCCTCCACGAAGAATTGAAAGGATGCTATCCCGGCTCTGCTGTCATCCCGGGTACACCGAGCGAAGCTCGGAGTACGAGGGGCCTCTTTCCATGCCGAACGGTGACTCGAAAGGGGTCCCTCGCTGCGCTCGGGATGACATCGGGATCACCTCACCGCGACCGCCAGCGTGTCGTGGTGGAGCGCGATGAACGTCCGCAGGTAGGGGCCCACGAACTTCGCCCCCTCGAATCCGGCCGCCTTCGCGGCCTCCTCCTGCTTCGCGGCCGGCACGTCGGCGCTCTCGGCGTAGTGCTTCAGGTCGCGGAACGGTCCGACCGTGAAGAGGTCCCACGCGGCGCCGCTGTCTCTCACGAAGATCAGGTTCTCGGGCTCTCCGAGCGCCTTCGCGTACGCGTTCTCCATCTCGCGCTCCCGGTAGAGTCCGGCCAGCATGCCCGGCAGCGCCTCGAACATCTCGATGTGGAAGAAGCCCGCGTTGCCGAGCTTGCCGCGAACCTCCTCGAGGGACGGTCCGAGCACGAAGACGTCCTCCCGACGGGCCGTGTCCGCCGCGAGTCGCTCGAGACCCGCCCGCGCCGCCGCTGCGGCCTTCGCACGGCGCGCGACACGCTCCGGCGAGTAGAACTGTTCGAAGCTCCCCATCGGGAAGAGCAGCAGCAGATCCCAGCGGTCGCCCTGGCTGTGCCGCATCGCGATGGGAGGCTCGTCGCCGGAATCCTGGATCCCGGGCCAGCCGGCCTTGTACAGCTCGACGACCTCGAGGAGCTTCCCCGGCGCGGCCTGGAGAAGCGTCGCGCGGTACAGAGTCGTCCCCGCGACCGGCGGGGTCAGCAGATGAAACGAGAGCAAGGCCGCGAAGAGCATGAGAGTCTCCTTCCGCTCTCCCTATTTGACCCCATATCGGCCTGAATCCACAGGACTTCCGCCCCTCTCTGTGCTAACCTGTTGAGGATTACACCAATGAAATTCAGCAATGTCGTTACGCGCAGCTTCTCCACCGCGGAGGTGGCGAGGCTCACGGGACTCTCCGCCCGCCAGCTGGACCACTGGGACCGCCAGGGATTCCTGCGTCCCTCGCTCCAGCAGGCGGCGGGCTACGGCTCCACGCGCCGCTACTCCTTCGCCGACGTCGTGCGTCTCCGCGTGGCCGCGCGCCTGCGCGCGCACGGGGTCGGTCTCTCGCGGATCCGACGGTGCGCGGAGGCGCTCGAGCGCCTGGACCCGTCGGCCGACCTGGGAAAGGCGCGCCTGCTGGTGGTGGGCAGCACGGTTCTCTGGGCGCGGTCGGATCGCGAAGTGGTCGATCTGCTCAAGGATGGACAGCTCGTCCTGGTCTGTTCACTCGGTGACGCCGTCGAGGACGCCGCCGGGGCCGTCGCAAGGCTCTTCGCGGCGCGCGACACGGAGCGAACGGACCCTCATTCGAACGGCGCGGGCGCGGGTACGAAGCGTCGCGGCGGGAGGCCTCCGGGTCTCTGACGCGGGTTTCGCGGCGCGCGCGTCGGGCCGGGTGAGGGCGGGGCGAGGGGAGGATGGAGCTGACAGCGCACAACGTGACGACTCATATCGGACGGCTCGCGCGTCTCGGACGCCAGCGGGACTTCTCGCTCATGCGCTTCGACAAGGCGCTCTCGACGGTGGCGAACGGCGATCGCGCCGAGATTCTGCGGCAGCTGCTCACGGACTGGACCGGGCTGCCGTTCGAGACCGACGACGCCGCACGGCGCTGGAGCGAGATCGAGCAACTGATCCCGAAGCTGCGCGAGAGCCTCGGACCCCCGCTCGGGCTGCAGACGGTGCTGCTGCACCACCTCCACAGCCGCGAGGGCCTCCTCAAGGAGCCGCGCCTCGTGTCCGAATCCGATCTCGCGGTGCTCCGCGTCAACGCGATCACGGATCCCCTGACCGGCCTCTACAACCGGCGTTTCCTGATCGACCACATCTGGCGGGAGATCGCGCGCGCCGAGCGCTCCGAGGGAATCGTCTCGACGGTGATGATGGACCTCCGCGGCTTCAAGTCGATCAACGACCGGCTGGGGCATCCGGTCGGCGACAGCGTGCTCGTCCGGACCGCGCGCGTGATCCGCGAATCGCTGCGCGCGATCGACGCCGGCGGCCGCTGGGGCGGCGACGAGTTCGTGCTCGTTCTGCCCAACACCGACATGGTCTCCGCCTTCGCCGTCGTGGAGCGCGTCCGCAGCCGCATCGGGACGCTGCCCCTCGGGAGCCGCAACGGAGCGGCCCTCACGGCGCTCGACCTCCACTACGGGGTCGCCTCGTACCCGCACGACGGCCGGAGCCCGGACTTCCTCCTCAAGATCGCGGACCTGCGCCTCTACCAGTGCCGCTCGCAGTCGAGCTTCGCCGCGGACGCCCACCGCCTCCATCCCCGCTTCGCGCCCGAGGACATGAGCCTGCGGATGGACTGGGACGGGTCGAGCCGCTCCTTCACGGCGCCGGTCATGGACATCAGCTTCGGCGGCATCGCGTTCCGCGCGCGGAAGAAGGAACGCTGGCCCAAGCGCTGGAAGGCCGAGATCGTGCAGAAGAACGACCCCGAGCGCCACGCGATCCGCCTGCGCGCGATGAACACCGCTCCCCTGCCGGGCGGCGGCGTCCGCGTCGGCTGCGCCTATGTCTAGAGGACGGGAGGCCGCGGCTTGAGGGACGGCGCCTTCGCCGCCCACCGTACCGCCGCCTCCGGCCTCTTCTCCCTCTTCACCCTTCTCGCCATCGTCCTCGGTCTGGGCGACGCGCGTCCGCTCGCCCTCGCGATGGGCGGAGCGCTCGCCTCGCTCTTCGTGCTGACCCGGCCCGGGGTGCGGGACTCGCTCGGCCCGTTCGCGGCGCCGCTCGCGATCCTGGTGGATCTCGCGCTTCTCTTCTGCGCGATGTCGCTGACGGGCGGGCCGCTCTCCCCCTACGCGCTCCTCCTGCCGGCGGGCGCGGCCCTCTCCTGGCACTGCGAGGGGCGGGCGGCCGCGCGGTTCTTCGCCGTGGGCTCGCTGCTCGGCGTCGCCGCGCTCGTGACGCTCGGCCATCTCCCGATCTCGGGCGCGGCCAACCTCTTTCCTCTCCTGGGCGTCGCGCTGGCGGCGCCCGCCCTGCTCGTCGCGCTCGAGATCTCCGGCGCGGCGCCCGCAGGCGACCTCGCCGCGGCGCCGGCGGCGCTCTCCGCGGCCGACGAGCCCGACTCCCTGTCGCCGTCGCTCCCGCCGGCCTCCGCGCGCTCCGAACGCGCGCTTCCCGGGCGCGCCGCCGCGCACGGCAGCCCGATCCGCGACAACTATCCAGGCCCCCAGCGGGACCCGGCAGGCCCCCCGCGGGACCCGCAGGCCGAGCTGCTCCACGACCTGCGCTCTCCGCTCTCGGTCATCCGCGTCTACACAGATCTGATCCAGGAAGCCGCGCGGCGCGGCGAGCTTCCCAACGCCGAGTACCTCGCGAACCTCGCGCGCGAGATCGAGCTCGCCGAGAGCCTCGTCGGCGCGCCGGCTCCTCCCGATCCCGCGGAGCATCTCCAGGCGCCGCAGAACGCCGACCTCGTCGAGATCCTCGGATCGCTCGCGACCGCGTATCGCCTCGCGCACGGCACGCGCATCCGGATCGAGTTCATCGCGGAGCGGCCGCAGCTTCCGGTCGCCGCGGATCCCGTCGCGCTCCAGCGCGCCTTCCGCAACGTTCTCGACAACGCCATCAAGTACACTCCGGAAGGCGGCGAGGTGCGGATCCGCGCCGGCGCCGCCGGGCCTCAAGCATTCGTCGTCGTCAAGGACACCGGAATGGGGATGAGTCCGGAGGAGAGAGCGCGCGCATTCGACTACGCGTTCCGGGGCGCCGGCGCGCTCGCGTCCGGCCTGCGCGGCAAGGGGCTGGGCCTCGCCGTGACGAAGGAGATCCTCGAGGCCAACGGCGGAAAGATCAGCCTCTCGAGCGAAGCGGGCTACGGCTCCGAGGTCACCATCCTGCTGCCGTCGCGCAGAGGGCAGCGGTAGGGAGATGACGCGGTGAGCGCGCTGAAGGAGGCGGGAACGAAGCGGATCGTGGTCGTCGACGACGACCGCACGATCTCGACCGCGGTGCGCGAGCTGCTGACGCCGGACGGCTTCGCCGTCGACTGTCCCACCGATCCGAAGACGGCGCTCGTCGACACGATCCGCGAGGCGCCGGATCTCGTGATCCTCGACGTCAACATGCCGGGCATGACCGGCTGGGAGTTCTGCGCGATCATGCGCCGCCAGTCGGTGACGCGGGAGATTCCCGTGCTGTTCCTGACCGGGCGCTCCGAGGTCAAGGACCGCATCACCGCGATGCAGCTCGGCGGCTCCGATTTCCTGGCGAAGCCCTTCGGCGCCCAGGAACTGCGCAACAAGGTGCGGTCGCTCCTGCGGCATTCCGAACCCGAACCCGAACCCGCCACGGAGGAAGAATGAGGTCCAAACGCCAGCCGGATCCGGAGACTCCGCCCGCCCTGCTCGCCGAGCCGGAGGCGGGCGCCGACCCGCTCGAACAGCTCCGCCGTGACCGAATCTTCTACGACGGCGTGACCGGCCTGCCGATCCATCCCTTCGAGACTCCCGAGCGCGTCGACGAGCGCATCGAGCATCTCGGCGTGATCTACCTGCAGGTCGGAAAGTTCTTCGGGTTCGAGGAGCTCTTCGGCTGGGAGCACTACGACCGCGTCCTCGCGGCCGTCTCCGAGGTCCTGCAGGACGACGTGCGCGCGTCGCGCCTGTCCTCGTTCGTCCACTCGGTCCGCTTCTCGGGCGCCGATGGATTCTTCATCCTCTACGATCTGCCGCTCCCGCCGTCGGGGAAGAGCCGCCTGCCGACGAGCCTCGAGGAGGAGACGTCGCGGCTGCGCACGAGCATCGGGCGGCGGCTGCGCCAGAAGTTCGAGGGACAGACGGCCGACTTCATCACCATCCTGGGCTCGAGCCTGACCGCCACGGACAACGCGCGCGTCCGGCCCTCGCGCCACATCGTCCGCACGCTGCAGGACGCGGTCAAGATCGTGGCGCAGCGGCAAACCAGCGAGAAGGCCGAGCTCTTCGCGGGACTGAAGGGCGTCATCGGCAAGCGGCAGCTCCGCCCCGTCTTCCAGCCGGTGCGGCACCTTCCGGACGGCGCCATCATGGGCTACGAGGCGCTGATCCGAGGGCCGCAGGGGACGAACCTCGAGCCGCCCACGATGCTCTTCGCGATCGCGCACGAGAACGAGATGGGGGTCGAGCTCGAGACGCTGTGCCTCGAGACGATCTTCGCGAACCTGCCGAGGGCGGTCGGCGAGCGCCGGCTCTTCGTCAACGCCTCGGCCATGCTGCTGCGCCACCCGATCTTCCTGGACGAGCGCAACCTCGCCGGGATCAACCGCAGCCACGGCGACGTCGTCGTCGAGATCTCCGAGAAGGAGATGGTCCGCGACTACGAGGCGTTCCAGGACGTCCTTCAGCGCGTGCGCCGCGCGAAGATGAAGATCGCGATCGACGACGCGGGGTCCGGCTACTCGGGCCTCGAGACGATCCTCCAGCTGAAGCCCGACTACATCAAGGTCGCCGACTCGCTCGTGCGCAACCTCCACAACGATCCGATCAAGCGCGAGATCATCACGAGCCTCGCGTCGATCGGCCACCGGATCGGCGCGGAGCTCATCGCGGAGGGCGTCGAGGTGGAGGCGGAGCGCAAGACGCTCGTCGACCTGGACGTCGCGTTCGGACAGGGCTTCCTGCTCGGGAAGCCGGCGTTCCAGGTCAGCTCCCGGGCGCACTGACCGGGCCCGGCCGGCGGCGCTCAGCGCGCGGCGGCGGCGGGAGAGGCCTTCTCGAAGTCGACCGCGTGCGGCTTCCGACGGCGGCGCGAGCGGCGCTGGAAGTTGTCCATCACGATGTAGAAGACCGGCGTCACGTAGAGCGTCAGCATCTGCGAGAACAGCAGGCCGCCCACGACCGCGAGGCCGAGCGGCCGGCGGGACTCGGCGCCCGCGCCGAAACCCATCGCGATCGGGAGCGTGCCCATGAGCGCCGCCATCGTCGTCATCATGATCGGGCGGAAGCGGACGATGCAGGCCTCGTAGATCGCCTTGGACGCCGTCACGCCCTCTTCGCGCTGCGCCTCGACCGCGAAGTCGACCATCATGATTCCGTTCTTCTTGACCAGACCGACGAGCATGATGATGCCCACGAACGCGTAGATCGAGAGCTCCGTGTGAAACAGCATCAGCGTCACGAGCGCGCCGAAGCCCGCGAACGGGAGCGCCGTCAGGATCGTCAGCGGGTGAATGAAGCTCTCGTAGAGAATCCCGAGGACCATGTAGATCACGAGGATCGCGACGATCAGGAGCAGCCCGAGGCCCTCGACCGAGCTCTGGAACGCCTGGGCCGTCCCCTGGAAGCTGGTCTGGACCGTCGCCGGCAGGATCCTGCGCGCCTCCCGGTTGACGGCGGTGACCGCGTCGCCCAGGGAGACGCCGTCCTTCAGGTTGAACGAGATCGTGACGGCCGGAAGCTGTCCCTGGTGCGCGACGGAAAGAGGCCCCGTGTTCTGCGTGACCGTCGCGAGCGAGGAGAACGGGACGAGGTCGCCCGCCTTCGACCGGACGTAGAGCATCGCGACGCCGGCGGGACTCGCCTGGAACTCGGGCGCGAGCTCCATGATGACCTGGTACTGGTTGTTGGGCGCGTAGATCGTCGAGATCTGCCGCGTGCCGTAGGCCGTGTAGAGCGCGTCCTCGATCTGCTGACTCGTGACGCCGAGCGCGCTCGCGCGGTCGCGGTTGATCGCGATGGAAAGCTGCGGGTTGGCGAGCTGGATGTCGCTCGTCACGTCCTGCAGCTCCCGGAGCCCGCGCATCTTCGCCTCGAGCATCGGCGCGTACTTGTAGAGCTCGGCGGTGTCCGAGTCCTGGAGCGTGTACTGATACTGGCTCTTCGACAGGCTGCCGCCGAGACGGATGGGCGGCGGAATCTGCATGTAGGCGCGGATGCCGGTCACCTTCGCGATCTTCGGGCGCAGGTCGGCCAGGATCTCCTCGGCCGTCTTCTTGCGCTCGCTCCGCGGCTTGAGCTGGGCGAACACGATCCCGGAGTTGCCGACCGACACGCTGCCCCTCGGCCCGCAGCTCGAGAGGAGATGCGCGACGTCGGGGTGTGAGCGGACGATCGCCGCGACCTCCTGCTGCTTCTCCTTCATCGCGGGGAACCCGATGCCCTGCGCGCCCTCCGTGAAGCCGAAGATGAGACCCTGGTCCTCGGTCGGCAGGAACCCCTTGGGGATCTTCACGAACAGCCACCCGGTCGCGACCAGAACCAGGGCCGACATCACGAGGATCCGCTTCGGGTGCCGCAGCGCGGGGCCGAGCGTCCGGGTGTAGAGCCCGAGCATCGCGTCGAATCCCTTTTCGCTCCAGGCATACAGGCGCCCCCGCTTCTTGTCCTCCTCGGCCGCGTGCGGCTTCAGGAACCGGCTGCAGAGCATCGGCGTGAGAGACAGCGAGACGAAGCCCGAGACCAGGATCGCCACCCCGATCACGACCGCGAACTCGCGGAAGAGGCGCCCGACGACGCCTCCCATGAAGAGGATCGGGATGAACACCGCCGCGAGCGAGATCGTCATCGACAGGATCGTGAAGCCGATCTCCTTCGACCCCCTGAGGGCGGCCTCGAAGACGCCCTCGCCCCTCTCGATGTGCCGGACGATGTTCTCGAGCATGACGATCGCGTCGTCGACGACGAAGCCGACCGACAGCGTGAGCGCCATCAGCGACAGGTTGTCCAGGCTGTAGCCCAGGACGTACATGACGGCGAACGTCCCGACGATCGAGAACGGGAGCGCGAGACTCGGGATCACGGTCGCGGAGAGCTTGCGCAGGAAGAGGAAGATCACGAGGACGACCAGCCCGAGCGTCAGCAGCAGCGTGAACCGCACGTCGTTGACCGAGTCGCGGATCGAGGTCGAGCGGTCGTAGAGCACGTGCAGCGAGGCCGACGCCGGAAGCTGCTTCTGGAAGGTCGGCAGAAGACGGCGGACCGCCGTCGCGACCTCGACCGTGTTCATGCCGGGCTGCTTGAAGATCGCGAGCGAGATCGAGCGCTCGGTGTCGTACCAGGCCGCCGTCTTGTCGTTCTCGACGCCGTCGACCGCCGTGCCCAGGTCGGAGATGCGGACCGGCGACCCGTTGCGGTACGCCACGATCACGGGCCGGTACGCCGCCGCGTCGTAGAGCTGGCCGTTCGCCTGGACCGTGAAGGACGTCAGCGGGCCGTAGAGGATGCCGGTCGGCAGGTTGACGTTGGCGTTGCGGACCGCGTCCGCGACCTCGTCGATCCCGATGCCGCGCGACGCGAGCTGGCGCGGGTCGAGCTGCACCCGGACCGCGAACTTCTGCGGGCCGTAGACCTGGACCTGCGCGACGCCCGCGACCGTCGAGATGCGCTGCGCCATCATGACCTCGCCGTACTCGTCGAGCTCCGAGAGCGGCAGCGTCGCCGAGGTCAGCGTGAGATAGATGACGGGCTGATCGGCCGGGTTGACCTTGCCGTAGGTCGGCGGGCTCGGCATGTTGGGCGGGAGCTGGCGCGCCGCGGCCGAGATGGCCGACTGCACGTCGAGCGCGGCGCCGTCCAGGTTTCGCGACAGGCCGAACTGCAGCGTGATCTGCGTCGCGCCCTGCGTGGAGGTCGAGCTCATGTTGTCGAGGCCGGCGATCGTCGAGAACTGCTTCTCGAGCGGCGTCGCGACGGAGGAGGCCATGGTCTCGGGCGACGCGCCCGGCAGGGCCGCCGAGACCTGGATCGTCGGGAAGTCCACGTTGGGCAGGTCGGACACGGGCAGGAGGCGGTACGCCATGACGCCGAAGATCAGGATCCCCAGCATCACGAGCGTCGTCATGACGGGGCGGCGGATGAAGAGCTCGGAGAGGTTCATGACTTCTTCGCCTCCGTCGAAGCCTGACCCTGCTCCGTCAGGATCTCGACCTTGGTTCCCGGGGCGAGTCGCAGCTGGCCGTCGGTGACCACGCGGTCGCCGGGCGACAGACCCTTCGCGATGACGGTTCCCTCGGCGGCCGTGCGCGCGATCTGGACCGGGCGCGATTCGACCGTGTCGTCGGATTTCACGACGAACGCGTACGAGCCCTGCTGCCCGTTCTGCACCGCCCCGGGCGGGGCGACGACCGCGTTCTTCTCCGTCGAGAGCGTCAGCTCCGCGTTGACGAACTCGCCGGGCCAGAGCGCTCGGTCCGCGTTCGCGAAGGTCCCCTTGAGCGTGATCGTGCCGGTCGTACGGTCGACCGCGTTGTCCAGGAACGTGAGCTCGCCGCGCGCGAGCGACTTGCCGCTGACCGCGTCGACCGCGTCGACCGGGAGATGGCCGGCCCCCTGGTGATGGCGGATGGCGTCGAGGTCGCGCTCCGGCACCGCGAACGAGAGGTAGATCGGCGCCACCTGGTTGATCGTCACGAGCGTGGCGTCGTTGGCCTTCACGACGTTGCCCACCTGGACCATCACGCTGCCGGTGCGGCCGTCGATCGGGGCGCGGATCGAGCAGTAGGCCAGGTCGAGCCGGGCGCGCTCCACCGCGGCCTGGTCGGCGCGGACGGTGGCCTGCGTCGCCTCGGACTGGGCCTTGACGCTGTCGTACTGCTGGCGCGTGACGTAGTCCTTCTTGACGAGGTCCTCGTAGCGCTTGACGTCGGTATCCGCGTTGGCCGACATCGCCCGGTCGCGCGCGAGCGCCGCCTCCGCCTGGGCGAGCGCGGCCTCGTAGGGACGGGGGTCGATCGTGAAGAGCAGGTCGCCCTTCTTCACGTCCTGGCCCTCGCGGAAATGCACCTGCAGGATCTCGCCGCCGATCAGCGCCCGGACGGCGATCGCGTTGATCGGCACCACGGTCCCGACGTTGCGGATCTGGAGCGGGACGTCCTTCTGGACGACGGTGCCGACGCGCACCGGGACGGCTTCCGGCGGCGGCGCGGCCTTCTGCCGCGCGCAGGCGGCGGAGACTGCGACGAGCGAGGCGAGGATCGGAATCGAGACTCTGCGGTTCATGGGCTTCCCTTTGCGTTCGCCGGTGACGTGACGTTGGCGTCCGGCGTGGCCGGAGGCGGATTGAGCGCGGGCAGCGAGCGCACCTCGGGCGAGGTCGGGTCCAGCATGCCCGTCGCGTGGGCGAGCTGTGCGATGGACAGGAACCACAGCGAGCGGGCCTGCGCCTCCTGCGAGCGTGCCTCCGCGAGAGCGGCCTGCGCGGTCAGAAGGTCCAGGATCGAGCCCACGCCGGATTTGTAGCGGCCCTGCGTCACCTCGGTCGTCTGGCTCGCGCTCGCGAGGAGGTCCCGCGTGGTGCGCACGCGCTGCACCGCGGTCTGGACGGCGTAGTAGCTCGACCAGACGTCGAGGATGACCTGGTCCTCCGTCCGCTCGGCCGTCGCCTTCGCCGTCTCGGCCTCCTCCTGCGCCTTGCGGACCTGGTACGCGGTGTCGAAGCCGCGGAAGACCGGGATCCGGAACGTGAGCGCGCCCGCCCAGTTCGTGGAGAAGGGATCCGCCGCGTTGGAACGCCAGTAGAAGGTCCGGTTGCCGGTCGCGTCGAGCGTCAGCGAGGGCAGGCCGTCGATCGCCGACGCGCGGATGTGGCTCTCGGCGGCCAGCACGCGGAAGCGCTCGGAGGCCAGGTCGGGACGGCGCGCGAGCGCCGAGGCGATCAGCTCGTCGACGGTCTTCTTGACCGCGTCGAGCGGAAGATCCTCCGGCAGCTCGCCGACGTCGACCGGCACGTTCGCCGAGACGCCGACCGCCGTTGCCAGCACGCCGCGGATGATCTGAACCTGGCCCTGCGCGTCCTGCAGGTCCAGTTCGACCTGCGACGCGGCGGTGCGGGCCTGGAGCACGTCCGCGATGGTCGCGACCCCGGCGCGGTGGCGCTCCTCGGCCGCCTCGAGATTGTTCTTCGCCTCCTCGAGGCTCGCCTGTCGCGCGACGACCTGGGCCTTCGCGTTCAGGTACTGGTAATACGCCGAGGCGACTCCGAGGACGACGTCCTGGATCGCCGCGTTGTGCGACCAGTCCGCCGCGTACAGCGCGCGCGTCGCCTCCTGGACGTCCGCCTCCCGGCCGCCGAAGTTGAAGAGGAGCCACGTCGCGGCGATCGACGGACCGTAGGTCGTCTGGATGTAGGAGAGCTGCCCGCCGACGGAGAGCGGCTGCTTCTCGCGCAGGATCGAGCCGTCGACTTCGACGTAGGGGTAGTAGAGCGATCGCTTCGAGCCCACCTCGGCCGCGGCGGAGAGCGCCGTGTGCCACGCCTCGCGCGTGATCGGGTTGTTGCGCAGCGCGACATCGATGAGCTGCCCGAGCGAGAGCGTCGTGCCCGGCTTCAGGTACTCCGCCGGGATCTCGGGAGCCGGCGCGGCCTGGTGCTCCGGCATGCGTCCGGCCTCGGGCGGCGTCCAGGGGACGCTCGGCGAGTCGGAGACCGATCCGGCCCGCGGCGGAAAGGACGGCGGCGGCACCGTCGCGCACCCGGCGGCGAGAGTCGCCGAGGCTCCGAGCAGGCCGAGGAGAGTTCGTCTCACCGCCGCACCACGCCCTCGGAGAACACGCTCATGATGTGCGCGACGAGCTCGTCCAGGGTGTCCTCCGGGTGCCGGAAGAGATTCGCCGACCGCGTCATTCCCAGGAAGACCTCGGCGCCGAGGCGCGGGTTGATTCCGCGCAGCTCGCGCCGCTCGATGCCGGAAAGGATCGCCTCCTGCACGAGCTTCAGGATCGACTCGCGCCGCTTCAGGATCTCCGCCTCGCGGTCCGAGCGCTCGTAGCTGGTCAGCATCGTCAGGAGGTGCCGCCGGTCCCAGAAGAATCCCAGGATCTCGCGCGCGACGCGCTCGAGCTGGCGCAGGGCGGGATCGCCGGGGGCGCGCGCCTTCTCGAGAACCGCGGCGAGGTGGTCCAACGCGTAGAGGCTCGTCGCGAAGTAGAGGTCGTCCTTCGTCTCGAAGTAGCGGTAGATCGTGCCCTTCCCGATGCCGGCGTTCGAGGCGATGTCGTCGATCAGGACCTCGTGGAAGGGGCGCAGCGCGAAGACGCGCGAGGCGGCCTCGAGGATGGCGGCTTCTTTGATGGCGGTCTTGGCGCGCGGCATGACGAGGGTTTGAAACTGATACCGATACTGACCGGTCAGTTCCATATCACATACGGCCGATCCGCCTTCGGGGTTTCCCGGAAAAAGAAATTGCATCCCGGAATAGAACCTTGGTAGTTTAGTTAACGTAGTTAAGTTTTGGAGGTGCGTTTTGGGAACCACGGAACGTCGCGAGCGGGAACGGCAGGAGCTGAGGACGCGGATTCTGGACGCCGCCCGCGAGCTCTTCGCCGAGCTCGGCTACGAGGCGGTCACCATGCGCAAGATCGCCGAACGCATCGAGTATTCGCCGACGGCCATCTACTTCCACTTCAAGGACAAGGACGCGCTCATGCGCGAGCTCTGCGAGCTCGACTTCGCCTCACTCGCCCACCAGTTTCAAAAGATCGCGAAGGAAAAAGATCCGATCGAGCGCCTGCGGAAGATCGGCCTGGCCTACGTCGCCTTCGGGCTCGAGTTTCCAAACCACTACAGGCTCCTCTTCATGACGCCGCACCCGCCGATGGCGATGTCCGAGTCCGACGAGGCGAAGCGCGGCAACCCCGAGGAGGACGCGTACGCGTTTCTCAAGGCAACCGTCGAGGAGGGCCTGGCCGCCGGCCGTTTCCGGCCCGAGCTGACCGACGCGGACTTGATCTCCCAGACGGTGTGGGCCGCGACGCACGGCGCGATCTCGCTTCCGATCGCCAAGCACAACGACGAATGGCTCGACTGGCGCCCCACGAAGAAGACGGCGTCGGTCGTCATCGACGCCCTGATCCGCGGCCTCGTCCGCGAGGAGGCCGCGCATGGCCGTTGACCTCGCCACCCGGAGCCTGCTCCACGACAAGCTGCGCTTCCTGATCACCGTCTCCGGCGTGGCGTTCGCGGTGACGCTCGTCTTCGTCCAGGTCGGCCTCTTCCTGGGCCTGCTCGACAACGCGTCCGTCACGATCGACCACATCGACGCGGACCTCTGGGTCACCTCGCGCAACACGCCGAACGTGGACTTCGCGCACACCTTCCCCGACACGGCGGTCAAGCGCGTGCGCTCGGTCCCCGGCGTCGCGCACGCGGACAACCTCATCGTCTGGTTCGTCACCGTCAACCTGCCCTCGGGCGCGCAGGAGGGCTCGCTGCTCTACGCGCTCGAGGACTTCTCGCGCTGGAACATCCCCTGGAGGGTCGAGCAGGGCGAGCTGTCGGACCTGCGGCGCGGCCAGTACCTCTTCCTGGACGACTCGGCGACCAAGCGCTACGGCCCCTTCGCGGTCGGCGAGTACCGCGAGGTGATGGGACAGCGGATGAAGATCATCGGGCGCAGCAAGGACGCGCTGTCGTTCTCGACGACGCCGATCTCCTTCGTCGACTTCGACCGCGCCCAGACGCTGAACCCGCAGTCGCTGCAGGGAAAGACGACCTACGTCCTCGTCAAGCTCGAGCCCGGCGCGGACGCGGCGGCCGTGAAGGCGGAGATCGCGCGGCGGCTGCCCTACAACGACGTCTACACGAAGAAGGACTGGGCCGCCCGCTCGCGGAGCTACTGGGTCCGCTCCACCGGCCTCGGCCTGAACATGTACCTGACCGTGTTCCTCGGCTGCCTCGTGGGGATCGTGGTCGTCGCCCAGACGCTCTACACGTCGACGATGGAGCACATCAAGGAGTTCGGAACGGTCAAGGCGATCGGCGGCGGGAACCTCGACATCTACCGGATCCTCGGCAAGCAGGCGTCGATCGCGGCCGTGGCCGGATTCGTGCTCGGCGCGTTCATGGCCTACGCGCTGCGCCCGGCGATCCACAGGATCGACCTCAAGCTCATCATCCCGCCGGCGTTCGTGGCCATCGTCTTCGTCGGATCGCTCGCGATGTGCCTGGCGGCCGCGATCATTTCCTTCAGGAAGGTCGCCGCGATCGATCCGGCGCTCGTGTTCCGCGGATAGGAGTCGAGGAGGTCCCGCACAATGCAACCCGTCCTGCAGGCCATCGGCGTCACCAAGGAGTTCCGCGAGGGACGCGCGGAGACGGTCCCCGTCCTCAAGGGAGTCTCGCTGTCGCTCGCGCGCGGCGAGATCGTCTCGCTCGAGGGCCCCTCGGGCTCGGGCAAGACGACGCTGCTCTCGATCCTGGGCTGCATCCTCACGCCGACGTCGGGCCGCGTCGTCGTGGACGGCGAGCTCGCGGACGAGAGCCGCGCCTCCCGCCTGCCCGAGATCCGCAGGAAGTCGATCGGGTTCGTTTTCCAGCAGTTCAACCTGTTTCCGTCGCTGTCGGCGGTCGAGAACGTCGAGTACGCCCTGAACGTCAAGGGCCATCGCGGCGCCGCGGCGCGCCGGGAGGCCGAGCGCGTCATCGACGCCGTGGGCCTCTCGGACCGGAGGGACTTCCTCCCGCGGGACCTCTCCGGCGGCCAGAAGCAGCGCATCGCGATCGCCCGCGCGCTCGCCGGGAGCTCGCCGATCCTTCTCGCCGACGAGCCCACGGCGAACCTCGACTCGCAGATCGGCGGCCAGATCCTCGAGACGTTCCGCGCGCTCGCGAAGAAGGAGAACCGCGCGCTCCTGATCGTCACCCACGATCCCCGGGTCCGAACCGTTTCGGACCGCATCCTGCAGATCCACGACGGCGCGATCGCCAGCGACGGACTCGCGGCGTAAGGGAGGCTCGTCATGAAGAAGAACTTCTGGAATCTCGCCCTCTGGCCAATGCTCGGGCTCGGGCTCCTCGGCGTCGTCGTCCTGCAGGCGCAGGCGGCCGGCATCGGACGCCTGAAGACCGGGGGGAAGAAGACCTCCGCGTCCGCGGCGCCGGCCCCATCCGCGAGCCGGACCCGGGTCGCGGCCGAGGGGCGGGTCGTGACCTATCCCGGCGCCCAGGTCGTGGTCGGAACCGATCTGGCCGGAACGATCGTAGTACTCAAGGTGCAGGAGAAGGACCGCGTCCGCAGGGGCCAGCTGCTGGCGGAGCTCCGCTCGGACGACTACCGGGCGTCGCTCGCCGAGGCGAAGGCCCGGGTCGTCGAGGCCGACGCCGACATCCGCCTGGCCGCGGCCGAGGTGGAGCGCGCGCGGACCCTCTGGGAGAAGGCCGTGGGTTCCCGGCAGGCCCTCGACAAGGCCGAGCGCGACGTGGACGCCGCCCGCGCCCGACGGGCGACCGCCGCGGCGACGGCCGATCGCCTCGAGGCGGTCCTCGCGAAGACCCGCATCCTTTCGCCGATCGACGGCGTCGTCCTGTCCCGCCAGGCCCAGGCGGGAGAGACGCTCGAGGCCGGCAAACCCATCCTGACCGTCGCGGATCTCACGCGGACCCGCGTCGAGGCGGAGCTCGACGAGTTCGACGCCGGCCGGGTGCGCCTCGACGACGCGGTCCGGATCTCCGCCGAGGGCTACGATGGGAAGGCGTGGAGGGGCAGGGTCGAGGAGATTCCGGACGCGGTCGTCGGCCGACGGCTGAAACCGCAGGATCCCGGCAAGCCCGAGGACACGCGGGTGTTGCTCGTCAAGATCGCGCTGCTCGAGGAGACTCCCTTGAAGCTCGGCCAGCGCGTGGAGATTCGCATCGACAATCCATGAGGAGCGCGGAGCCCGGAATGAAGAGGAGGACGCCGTGAGCGCAGGCGCTGCAGAGACGGTTCAGAAGAAGCTCCAGTGTCGCGGGGCCGAGAAGGGCTCCGCGACGGCCCCGATCGACTCGTACGGGGAGCGGGACTTCCTGCAGGAGCGCGTCGGTCTCTACGCCCTCTCGACTCTCCTCGCCTCCGCGTCGTTCTTCTTCGCGGGCTTCGCGATCGAGGTCCTCTGGCCGGCGCAGATCGCCATGCCGCGGACCTTCGGGCGTCCCGACGTCCTCTTCCACCTCGCGACCTGCGCCGTGCTGCTCCTGATGTGGATCCTCGCCCGGCAGCGCGGGATCTCCTCGGGGGCGCTCCACGCGACCGACGCGGTCGGAACGATCGCGACGTTCACCCTCTTCGCCTGCATGGCCGCCAGCCTGCCGGCCTCCGGTCGTCCGGAGATGCTGTATCTCCTGATCGCGATCACGATCCTCCTGTTCCGCGCCGCGATCGTCCCGAGCCACCCGTGGCGCACGGCCTGGGTCTCGGTCCTCTCCGCCGCGCCCGCCGTGATCCTGGCCGCGCGGATCTACTCGCGGACGATTCCCGAGGTGTCGCGCGGGCAGGCGGTCGCCTACGCGTTTCTCTGGGGATCGCTCACGGCGCTGCTCGCGACGCTCGTCTCGCTCGTGACGTTCCGCCTGCGCCGGAGCGTCGCCCGCGCGCGGCGCCTGGGCCAGTACACGCTGGGCGAGAAGCTCGGCGAGGGCGGGATGGGCATCGTGTACCGCGCCGAGCACGAGATGCTCCGCCGGCCGACCGCGATCAAGCTCCTGCCGCCGGGCCGCGCGGGCGAGGAGAGCCTCAAGCGTTTCGAGCGCGAGGTGCAGCTGACGGCGCGCCTCACGAACCCGCACACGGTCTCGATCTACGACTTCGGACGGACGCCCGACGGCCTCTTCTACTACGTGATGGAGTACCTCGACGGGGTCGACCTCGAGGACCTCGTCAAGGAGACGGGTCCCCTCGCCCCGGGCCGCGCGGTGCGGATTTTGCGGCAGGCGTGCGCCGCGCTCGCGGAGGCCCACGGCATCGGGCTCATCCACCGCGACATCAAGCCCGCGAACATCTTCCTCTGCGAGCGCGGAGGCATCCCCGACATCGCGAAGGTGCTCGACTTCGGGCTCGTGCGCGAGATCGCCTCGTCCTCCGACCCGCGCCTGACCGCCGAAGACGTCATCCAGGGCACGCCGCAGTACCTCGCGCCGGAGACGATTCGAAAGGCCGACTCGATCGACGCGCGAAGCGACCTCTACGCGCTGGGCGCCGTCGGCTACTTCCTGCTGACCGGGACTCCCGTCTTCACCGGGAAGAGCGCGCTCGAGCACATCCACCACCACCTGCAGACCGAGCCGGAGCCGCCGTCGAAGCGCCTGGGCCGCGCCCTTCCGCCCAAGCTCGAGGCGGTCATCCTGTCGTGCCTCGAGAAGGACCCGGACCGCCGCCCCGAGAGCGCACGCGCCCTCGCCGAGGCGCTGAAGGCGTGCGACGACGTGACGCCGTGGGACGAGCGCGACGCGCAGCGCTACTGGAGCGAGCGCGCGCGGCGGAAGACGGCCGCCAAAACGGCGTAAGTCGGCTGCCCGAGCGGGCGGATTCTGCGGACTCCCACGGGCCCGCTCGCTCGACGGGATAGGCTCGCGTCCAGGGAATTGGTCCGTGAATTGCTCAACTCGTGGTCCGAGCCACGGAATGCCTCGCGACACACGTAAGTGGCTATCCGCCTTGAGGATGAACACCTGGCGCAGGACGCTCGCAGGCGCGGGGCTCGCCGCGATGTTCTGTTCCGGGGCGCTCGCGCAGCAGAATCAGGGCCTCTTCTACCGGGACGCGGGCCGCGACGCCTACCGCGACAAGCAGTACCCCGAGGCTGCAAAGTACTTTCGCCTCGCCCGGTTCCTGAGCCTCGACGACCCGAAGCTCTACGAGGAGGTCATGGCGCGGCTCGCGCTCGCGGAGGACGCGGCGAAGGCGAGCGACGCTCGCGACCGGACCCTCGACCGCTTCTACGAGGTCGAGAGCCGATTCGGGGCCTTCGACGCCGCGTCGCTCGAGCCGGACGTGCGGCAGGGCTTCTCCAACCTCGTGCAGCGCCGCTACACGCGTCCGCAGCTGATGGAGGTCCCCACGCTCGCGGCCGAGCTCGGGTTGATCGCTTCGCGCCCGGCGCGAGCGCCGACGGCCGCACCCGCTCCTCAGGCAGCTGCTCCACAGGCGGCCGCTCCCCAGGCACCCGCTCCTCCGCCGGCGCGCGAGACGGCGGCTCCCGCTCCGCCTCCTCCGACGCGCACGGCGGCTCCGATACCGCCGACCGCCACGCTCGTTCCGGCGACCGCGACGTCGATTCCTCCGCCGCCGACTTCGATTCCGCGGACGGCGACTCCCGTGCCCCCGACGGCGACTCTCGTTCCTCCGACGGCGACGCACACGCCGCCTCCACCGACTCGGACCCACACGGCTCTCCCGCCGACGGCGACCCACACTCCTGCGCCGACCCGCACGGCCACGCCGCCGCCCCCGACGCCCACGCGTACGGCCACGCCGCCTTCGCCGACTCCGACGCCTACGCCGACGTCCCTCCCGCCGACGCGAACTCTCACGCCGCAACCGCCGACCTCGACCGCCTCGCGGACCCCGACGCGGATCCTCACCTCCACGTCCACCCCGACGAGGACCGCCGTTCCGCCCACGACGACGCTCACCCACACGCCGACGCACTCCCCGACCCGCGTTCCTCCCACGGCGACCGCGACGCACACGCCGACATCCGCGCCTCCGACGCGGACACTCACCCCGCTGCCGCCTACGGCCACCCCGACGCTCACCGATACGCCGACGCGGACGGCGACGCCGACGCGCCCCTCGCCGACGCCGACCTCGACGCTCACCCCGACGCCGCGTCCGCCGACGCCGACACCAACTCGCGTGCCGGCTTCGCCGACACCAACTCGCCCGTCGGCTTCGCCGACTGCCTCGCCCTTGCCCGTGCGCTTCATTCCGCCCGAACAGGTGGACTCGCCGCCGGTGCCGATCACTCAGATCAACCCGATCTATCCGGAGAAGGCGCTCAAGGACCGCGTCCGCGGGCTCGTGATCCTGCGGGTGCTGGTCGCGGAAGACGGAATGCCCGTGCGGGTCAGCGTCGACAAGGCCGCACGCGAGGACCTGACGCGTGCCGCGATCGACGCGGTCGAGCAGTGGCGCTTCCAGCCCGCCCGCAAGGACGGCCGCCCCGTGCGCACGTTCGCGATCCTCCGCTTCCCGTTCGAGGGAATCGAGTTCGCGCGGACGCCGATCGGCGCCGGCCCGGCCGAGACCGAGACGCCGACGGCGACGCCGACGCCGGTCCGCGGCCGAGAGAATTGGCGCGAGCGCTCGCCGCGGTCGTAACGGACGTCACGACGCTGAATCCGCCACGGAAGAGACGCCGCTAGAATCCCGTGTCCGTGGCCGCATCTCCCCGCAAGCCCTACCAGGCGCTCGTCCACCGCGACTACCGGCGCCTGATCGCGGCGCAGCTCCTGTCGCTGACCGGCTCACAGATGCAGGTCGTGGCGATCAACTGGCACGTGTACGTGCTGACGAAGTCGCCGCTCGCGCTCGGCTTCGTCGGGCTGACGCGCGTCGTGCCGATCGTGGCGTTCTCGCTGTGGGGGGGCGTCGTCGCCGACCGCTTCGACCGCCGCCGCGTCATGATCATGACGCAGATCGCGATGACGGTCGTCGCGCTCGCGCTGTGGGGCGTCACCGCTCTCGGCCGCGAGCAGCTCTGGATGCTCTACGCGCTGAACGCGCTCTCCGCCTCGGCGGTCGCCTTCGACGGGCCGTCGCGGCAGGCGCTGATCCCGCGGCTCGTGCCGCGCGAGGACCTCCCCGGCGCGTTGTCGCTCAACCTCTCGGTCTTCCAGGCCTCGCTCATCGGCGGGCCGGCGCTCGGCGGCATCGTGATCGCGCACCATCCCGGCACGTCCCAGACCGCCGGCCTCTCGCTGATCTACCTCTTCAACGCGATCTCGTTCCTCGCGGTGATCTGGGCGCTCGTGACGATGCACACCTCGGGCGCGCCCGAGCCCACCGAGGGGAAGGTGCAGATGAGCGCCGCGCTCGCCGAGGGGCTCCGCTTCGTCTTCACGACGCCTCTCATGGTCTGGACCATGGGGCTCGACTTCCTCGCGACGTTCTTCTCGGGCGCGACGTCGCTGCTGCCGATCTTCGCGGACCAGGTCCTCAAGGTCGGCGCGAAGGGCTACGGCATCCTCGCCGCGGCGCCGGCGGTCGGCGCGCTCGCCGGGGCGTTGTACCTCTCGGTCCGGCCCCTCCCCGCGCGGCAGGGGCGGATCTTCCTGTGGGCCGTGGTGGCCTACGGCGCGTCGACGATCGTTTTCGGGCTGTCGCGCAGCTTCTTGCTGACCTTGATCGCGCTCGCCGCCACGGGACTCGCGGACGCGATCTCGACGGTGATCCGGCAGACCATCCGGCAGTTCATCACGCCGGACCGCCTGCGCGGGCGGATGACCTCGATCAACATGATCTTCTTCATGGGAGGGCCCCAGCTCGGCGAGCTCGAGGCGGGCCTCGTCGCGTCGCTCTTCGCCTCGACGGTCGTCGGCGTCACCGTCTCGGTCGTGTCGGGCGGCGTGCTGACCGTCGCGATCACCGCCGCCATCGCCGCCGCCGCGCCCTTCCTCCGCCGCTACGACTTCGGCGGGACGGAGGTCGGCGGAGCCGCTCCTACGGCTGGATGACCCACTCCCGGTAGCTCTCCCAGCCCCCGCTCGTCCTCACCGCGTCACGCGCGGAGTCCGACAGGAATGCCGGCGTCGTCCACGTTCGCTCCTCGAACGTCTTGTCGGAGCCGGCGCTCACCAGCCAGTACTTCTGCCCGTCGGGCGACACGACGTAGCGGAAGGGAGTTCCCCACGCGTCGGCGAGCGGGGTGTGGGCGATGTACACCGGCTCGACGAGGGGGCGCAGCTCCTCCATCGTCTGCGCCTTCGGATACGCGTTGTGGTCCACGAAGTAAGCCTCGACGACCGTCTGCAGCGCCAGCATGTCCTTCCAGGTGTCGACGCACTTCCAGAGCTGATCCACCGGCGGGCGCTGCCGGCCACGGACGGACGCGGCGGAAAGGACGGCCGCGAGACTCGCGAACAGGAGAACGCAAAGAAACGCCTTGCTTTTCATGACGAGCCTCCCTTATGCTCCGTATCAGTGTAGTAGTACACTAATACACTCGTCAAGATGCCGCTGCTGCACATCGACGCCTCCGACGCGACCCCGATCTGGAGCCAGATCGAGGAAGGGATCCGCCGCCTCGTCGCCTCCGGCTCGCTGAAGCCGGGCGCGCCGGTTCCGTCGGTTCGCGACCTCGCGAGCGAGCTGCGGATCAATCCGGCGACCGTCGCCAAGGGCTACCAGCGGCTCGTGGACGACGGGATCCTGACGACCCGGCGCGGCGACGGCACCTACGTCGCCGACGCGCCTCCCGCGATGGGCAAGGCGGAGCGCGTGCGGATCCTCCGCGAGGCCGCGACGCGGTACGCCAGCGTCGCCGCGACACTCGGCGTGGGCGAAGAGGAAGCGGCGCAGGCGCTGGCCACCGTATGGAAGAAGGGGATTCCGTCATGAGCGATTCGCCTCCGATCCGCGTCGAATCCCTGACGGTGCGCTACGGAAGGACGCTCGCCTGCCGGGATGTCTCCTTCTCCGTCGCGCCCGGCGCGGTCTACGCGCTCCTCGGCCGGAACGGCGCGGGCAAGTCCTCCCTGATCCGCTGCCTGCTCGGCCAGCAGAAGCCGACGGCGGGACGCGCCTACCTCTTCGGCGGCGACTCCTGGACGACGCGGCGACGCGCCATGGAGAACGTGGGCGTCGTCCCCGAGGAGCCGGACGCGCCCGCGGCCATGAGCGCGCGGGAGCTCTCGGCGTTCTGCCGGCGGGTCTACCCGCGCTGGGATTCCGGCGCGGTCACCACCCGCCTCGACCGCTTCGGCGTTCCGCCCGCCACTCCGTTCGGGAAGCTGTCGAAGGGCCAGAAGGGCGAGGTGATGCTGTCGCTCGCGCTCGGCCACTCCCCCGCCGTGCTCGTGCTCGACGATCCCACGCTGGGCCTCGACGTCGTCGCGCGGCGCGCGCTCTCCGAGGAGATCGTGGGCGAGCTCGCGGACCGCGGCACGACCGTCTTCCTGACGACGCACGACCTCGCCGGCTTCGAGGGCATCGCGACGCGCGTCGGAATCCTGAAGGACGGGCGCCTCGTCGTGGACGAGGACCTCGAGGCGCTCAAGGCCCGCTTCCGCCGGATCCGCTACAGGAATCGCATGACCGAAACGCGCACCGAGTTCGGCAACGAGCTCGACGCGTTCGAAGCCGTGCGCGTCCAGGTCCGCGGCTGGGGCATCGACGCCCTCGTCAGCAACTTCGAGGAGCCGGCCTTCGAGCGCTTCCGGGCGATGGACGGCGTCGAGGACGCCGCCGCCGAGCCGCTGTCGCTCGAGGAGATCTTCGTGGCGCT
>DASXAG010000034.1:0-6793 GCA_036406835.1 Thermoanaerobaculia bacterium | reverse complement strand
TGGTCGGCGCTTCCGGCGCGGGTGCCCGAGCGCGTGCGCGAGCTCCTGCGCAAGTGCCTCGAGAAGGACGCGGGGCGCCGGCTGCGGGACGCGGGAGACGCGCGGATCGAGATCGAGTCCGCGCTGGCGGAGATGTCGGGCGCCGGCCCCGGACCGCGCATCGCGAGTCCCGCCGGCCGCCGGCTCGCCCTGGCCCTCCTCGTGGCGGCCGCGCTCGTCGTCGCGATCTTCCTCGCCCTCCGCCGCGACGGCTCGATCCGCGGCCCGGCCGGCGTGCGACAGGTCGCGGTCCTGCCGTTTCAGGACCTGACCGGTTCCTCGGAGGGCGCGCTGATGGGCATCGGTCTCGCGGACACCGTCAGCGCGCGCCTCTCGAACGTCCCCGGTCTCCAGGTCGTGACGCCTCGGGCGGCGGTCGAGGCCACGCAGGCCAACGCCAACCTCGCCAGCGTCGCGCGCCGCCTCGGGGCCAACACGCTGCTCGCGGGGACGCTGCAGAAGGAGAACACGACCTTCCGCATCACCTACCGCCTCCTCGACGCGACCGGGAACCAGATCGTCGCGTCGACGATCGACGGCTCCGAGATCTTCGCCCTCCAGGATCGCGTCGCCGACGGCGTCATGAAGGAGCTGTCGGTCACGCCGTCGAAGCGTTCCACGCCGACGCCGTCCGGGCTCGAGTCCGCGTCGCAACAGGAGCGCTACCTGCAGGCGATCGGGCTGCTCTCGCGGTACGACAAGCTCGAGAGCGTCGAGCAGGCCAACCGGATCCTGCAGGGGCTGGTGGCCGAGCGTCCCGGGTCTCCCCTCGTGCACGCCGCGCTCGGGCGCGCCGCGCTCGCGATGTACGACTTCACGAAGGACCGCGTCTGGGCCGACCGGGCCCTCGCGTCGGCGGACGCGGCCTCGGGGCTCGATCGCGAGTCGCCGGAGGTCGAGGTCGTCCGCGGCGAGACGCTCCTCGAGACCGGCCGCGCCGCCGACGCGATCACCGCGTTTCGACGGGCGCTCGCGCAGCGGCCGGGCAGCGTGGATGCGCAGCTCGGCCTCGGAAAGGCGCTCGAGGCCACGGGGGACGCGGCGGGGGCGGAGGCCGCGTTGCAGCGCGCGATCGTGCTCCAGCCGTCGTTCGCGGTCTTCAATCACCTGGGAGGGTTCTACGCCGACCGGGGCCGCTGGGCGGACGCCGTCGCGATGTTCCAGCGCGCCGCGCAGACGGCTCCCGACAGCTACCGGGCCTTCTCCAACCTGGGGGGAACGCTCGTTCTCGATTGCCGGTTCAAGGAGGCGCTCGACGCTTTCGCGAAGGCCCAGAAGCTCGCGCCGAAGGACGTTTTCATCGCCTCGAACCTCGGGTTGACGCAGCTCTGGACCGGTCACCCGAAGGAGGCCCTCGCCACGCTCGAGGCCGCCGCGCACGACGCCCCCGACGACTTTCAGATCTGGGGCAACTACGCCGACGCCCTCGCCGAGAACGGCCTGGCGGATCGCGCCCGCCTCGCGTACGAGAAGTCGGTCGAGCTGGCGCACCAGGCCCTTCGCGTGAACCCCGTCAACGGAGACGCCCTGGCCTTCGCCGCGACCGGTCTCGCTCACGTCGGACGGTTCGCCGAGGCCGACGAGCCCATGACGAAGGCGCTCGCGGCGGACCAGAAGGAGTCGTTCGTCTACGCCGACGCCGGCGTCGTCGCTGCGCTCGCCGGCCGCAAGGACGTCGCGCTCGGCTGGCTCCGCAAGGCGGTCGACGCCGGGTACTGCCGCGAGATCATCGGGCGCATGCCGGAGCTCGCGCCGCTGCGCGAGACTCCCGAGTTCCAGGCCATCGTCGCGCCGCCGCGCAAGGCGGCGGCCAGTTGAGAGAGGAGGAGACCATGGTCCCTCGCCCGTCCCGAATCGCCGCCGGATCCCTGACGCTGCTCGCCGTCGTCGCCCTCGCGCGCTGCGCCAGCCGACCCTGCCCGGTCATCACCGACACGCTCAAGGCCGTCACCATCAACAAGAACAGCCAGGCGAGCCCCGCGGACACGTATCTCTATTACTCGACCGGCGACACCGTCGCCTGGGTCCCGTACGCCTCGACCCACGCGCTGACGATCACGTTCAGCAAGCTGAAGTTCCCGGGCGGCGCCAACAACGAGCCGCCGTTCGCCGGCGGGACGAACGGACAGGACCAGGTGTTCCAGAGCGGCAGCGGGACGCTCTACTCGCCGGCGATCAACCCGGCGCTCAAGGCCCTCTTCGACAAGGACCCCTCCCTTCAGCTGATCTATCCCTACGACCAGCAGATCGGGGGCGTCTCGCAGGATGGCCGGATCATCATCATGAAGTGAGAGGCCCGCTCCCCGGTTCGAATGGAGGAGGCACCATGAAGAGGTACACCGCCGGGCTCCTCGCCGCCGTTTCCCTCCTGGGTTTCGCATCCTGCAACCGTCGCGGCGCCAGCACGTCGACCGGCCCCACGCTCTACCCGTTCACCGTCGACCGTTTCAGCCAGGCGAGCCCGCTCGAGAGGACGCTGCATATCGCGAACCAGGACAAGGCGGTCTGGGTGGCCTACGAGGCGAAGCACACGCTGACGATCACCTTCAACTCCAAGCTGTATCCCGCGATCGCGAAGGGCGAGCCGCCCTTCGAAGGCGGCGCGAACGGAGCGGACCAGGTTCTCTCGGACACGAGCGGGACCGTGTACTCCCCGGCGATCAACCACAAGCTGAAGGACGTGTTCGCCGCCAATCCCGGCGTCACCGAGCTCGACTACACGTTCGACCAGAAGGTGGACACGCTCACGAAGGACGGCCGCATCATCATCATGAAGTGAGCCCTGCCCGGGCTACGTCCCGATCTTCAGCCCGAACCCGTTGGCGACGAGGAGGAACGTCAGCAGGATCATCACCACGGTCGTGAACCACGCGACGGCGTTGAAGAAGGGTCCGTTGACCCGATCGCCCATGAGCTCCTCGCGGTTGACGAGGACGAGCATGAAGACCAGCACCAGCGGCAGCGCGATGCCGTTCGCGACCTGGGACAGGAACATGACGCGGATGAGCGGGAATCCCGGCCACAGGACGACGGCCGAGCCGATCACGATCATCGCCGTGTAGAGCCCGTAGAACGCGCGCGCCTCGCCGAAGCGCTTGTCGACGCCGGCCTCCCAGCCGAAGGCCTCGCAGACGTAGTACACCGTCGAGAGCGGGAGGATCGCGGCGGAGAACACCGACGCGTTGAGAAGCCCGATCGCGAAGAGCGCGCTGGCGTACCGGCCGGCCAGCGGCTCGAGCGACCGGGCCGCGCTGGCCGCGTCCTCGACCGCGATGCCGTGCGCGAAGAGCGTCGCGGCGCACGCGACGATGATGAAGAACGCCACGACGTCGGTGACGATGCAGCCGACGACGACGTCCCAGCGCGAGATCCAGTAGCGGTCCTCGCGGATGCCCTTCTCCACCACGCTCGACTGCAGGTAGAACTGCATCCACGGCGCGATCGTCGTCCCGACGAGGCCCACGAGCATCCCGACGTAACCGGAGTCGAAGGAGATCCGCGAGGGGATCACGGTGTCGTGCAGGACGCTCTTCCAGTCGGGATGCGCGAGGAACGCCGAGATCGGGTAGACGAAGTAGAACACGCACGCCACGAGGAAGATCCGTTCGACGGACCGGTACGTCCCCCGCACGATGAGGAACCAGATGCCGACGGCCGCGACCGGCACCGAGGCCCACTTGGGCACGCCGAAGAGCTCCATGCTCGCGGCGACGCCCGCGAACTCCGAGACCGTGTTCCCGAAGTTGGACGCGAGGAGCGCCAGCATCAGGTAGAAGGTCAGCTTGACCCCGAAGTTCTCGCGGATCAGGTCCGCGAGGCCCTTCCCGGTCGTCGCGCCCATGCGCGCGGCCATCTCCTGCACCACGATCAGCGCGATCGTGATCGGGATGAGCGTCCAGAGCAGGCGCGTCCCGAACTGGGCCCCGGCCAGCGAGTACGTCGTGATCCCGCCGGCGTCGTTGTCGACGTTGGCGGTGATGATGCCGGGACCGATCACGGCGAGCAGGAGCGCGAGCTGCCTCCAGCGGGAGACGCGGCGCGCGGAGACCGCGGTCCCGGTCAGACGCGCAGCTTTTTCTTCCATGCCAGCGGCAGGACCTCGGTGAGGACGTCGTCGACGGTGATCATGCCGACGAGCACGCCGCCGTCGTCGACCACCGGCACGGCGGCCTGGTTGTACTTCTCGATCACCGCCGCGACGTGCGACGCGGAGTCGTCCGGGTGGACGCGGATCGTCCACGGCGCCATGACGTCCTCGAGGCGGTCGGTCTCCTTGCCGAGGAAGAGGCGGCGCATGTTGATGATGCCCAGCAGCCGGCGCTGCTGGTCCACCACGTAGAACTGGTAGAGGAACTCGACGTCCGGCGCGATCTCGCGCAGCCGGGCGAACGCGTCGGCGACCGTCATGTCGCCCGTGAAGGTGACGAGGTCCGACGTCATGAGGCCGCCGGCCGTGTCCTCGTCGTGGTGCATGAGGTTCGTCACCGCCCGCGCCTCCTCGGGCTGCATCCGCCCGATCAGCGCCTGCGCGTCGTCCTCGGGCAGCTCGGCGAGCACGTCCGCCGCCGCGTCGGGCGGCATCGTCTCGAGAAGGTCCGCGGAGCGCTCGGGGTCGCTCTCGTGCGTCAGGAGATCCTGCTGCACGACGGGATCGACCTCATGGAGCACGCGGGCCGCCGCCTGCAGCTCGAGAGACTCGAACACGCTTCGCCGCGAGTCGGCCGGGAGGTCTTCGAGAATCTCGGCGAGGTCCGCCGGGTGGAGCCTGCCGATCGACTTCTGCGAGAGCGCGAGCCGCAGCCCGGCCGGATCGGCGAGCGTCGGCAGCACGTACTTCCAGCCGATCAGGCCCTCCTCCGCGAAGTAGCGGGAGTGCGGATGGACGGAGCGGACCACGCGGTCGACCGCCGGCTGCCAGCCGAGGCGGCGTACGAGCGAGCGGAGGCCCACGTCGATGTGCGCCAGCACGAGCTCGCGCTCGCGCACCACGAGGAAGTGCAGGTCGTTGACGCGCTCGACCTTCGCCCCGGAGACGTCCACGACCTGCTTGTCGATCAGGGTCTCCTTGAGCAGGATCTCCGTCTCGTCCTTGCGGCGGCTCGGCCGCAGCTCCGACAGCCGCGCCGAAAGCCGGATCGGATCGGCGACCCAGGACTCGACCTGCTCCCCCTGCGCCATGAGGATCAGCTCCGTCGGGCCGCGCGGGCGGATCCAGAGCTGGCGGACGAGCGGGTAGGGCTCGGGAAGCCGGATCGACAGATCCCAGAGGCGTCCGATGAAGACACCCTTCGCGTCCACGACGCGCCGTCCCAGCAGGTCCGAGAAATAGGCGAAACGCGTCGGAGGAGAATCGAAGTGGGATCCCGAGTTCGCGTTCGTCGCCATGGGCGCCCTCAGTGTTCGAGAATCGTCGCGACCGTTCAATCGTTTTTCTTCGGCGCCGTGAGCAACGGCCCGAACGAGGCGATCGTTACGATGCGTCAGAGGAGCCGAACCGCGCGGCATCGCGGGCCTGCGGGTGGAGTGACAGTCCGTGGCCGCCAAAGCGACGATTTGCGTCACCCGAGCGCCGCCGATCGGAGGTAACCACCTTCCCGACAGAGAGTTGCGGCCTTGGCTCCGGCTTTGCTCAATCTCACTTCGAGAGAGGCGCCCGCGGTGTCGGGCGGAATCGCAGCATGTACAACGTCACGGTCGATCGCGCCGCCATGAGGGAAGAGGTCCTCGGACCGCTCTTTCAGAGGCACGTCGTCACGCTGACCGGCACCGTCGACGACCGCTGGCTCGCGTCCTACAACGAAGTCGTGAAGGACTCGGAGACCTTTCAGCGCTATCGCCTGGAGCCCAGCAAGGGAATGATCTCTTTCACCTGTCGCGCGAGCGACGGCCCCGCCCAGGTCGAGTCGTTCCTGGATCGCCTGACCCTGTTCGTGGAGATGGTCAACCTCCACGCGACCTGCGCGACCGCGGAACCCGACTCGAGCTCCTCGGCGGAGCCCGAGGCCCTCTCGGCCTAGGCGCCAGACCCCAGGCGGCATCCGGCGCCGCCCCCCGGCGCGGCATCGGGGTTGCAAAGACGCCTCTTCGATGGGGCTGCGTCTCTCCAGGGGTGTCGGTCTGTTTGCCGCCATGCTGTCGGCCGGCGCGCTGCGCGCCGAGACCGTGCGGGTGCGGTATCCGGAGGGCCTCGTTCACGGGTTCCTGACCCTGCGCTCGCTCGACGGCGCGATCCTCGCCGAGGGCGACCAGATCCAGTTTCTGCATGAGGGACGGGTCACGAGCCGGCTGCTTCTCAAGTTCCGTGACGGGTCGGTCAACGACGAGACGGTCGTTTTCACCCAGGACAAGGTGTTTCGCCTCGTCAGCGACAGGCTGATCCAGAAGGGGCCCTCGTTCCCGAATCCGGTCGATCTTTCGATCGACGCGACGACCGGGATGGTGGCCGCGCGCTACACCGACGACGGCAAGCCCAAGAGCGTCGAGGAGAAGATGGACCTGCCGCCCGATCTCGCCAACGGCCTCGTCCTCACGCTGATCAAGAACCTCGACTCCAAGACGCCGCTCACGACGGTGTCGATGATCGCGGCCTCGCCCAAGCCGCGGCTGGTCAACCTCGCGATCTCTCCGGCGGGCGAGACGAGCTTCAAGGTGGGAACCTCGCGGCGCCAGTCCGTCCACTTCGTCGTGCACATCGAGATCGGCGGTGTCGCGGGAGCCGTCGCGCCGATCGTGGGCAAGCAACCTCCGGACACCC
>DASXAG010000033.1:0-2205 GCA_036406835.1 Thermoanaerobaculia bacterium | reverse complement strand
CCGCGTCCTTCGGCGCGAGCGAGGCCACGTGGGCCGGAATCGGAAGTGCCGGATCGATCAAATGAAAAACCCCCGGAGCCGGGGGTCTTTGTACATCGTCTGGATTCGCCCCGGCCGAACGGATCGGCAGGGCGGACGCCGCCCTACCGGGTTGCCTCCCGCCACCACCAGCTGCGAACCGACTGCGGACGTCTCATCGGCTCGCCAGACTATGCGCGGCGGGGGTTGGAGTCAAGGCGGGAGGCGTCGGGGTCCGCGTCGGCGTGGGCGGCGGCAGCGCCCGGAACGAGAGCGGCAGGACGATCCCGCGGGAGTCGCTGTCGGGCGCGCGGCCCTCGTAGGACAGCGAGGCGGATCCGCCTCCATTGGCCGAGCGCTTGTACGACCACCTCTCGCCGGAACAGACCTCGGAGTCGAGCCGCTGCAGCTGCGCCGGCCAGGCTCGGTCGCGCGACGCGGCGCGCTCGCCGCGCGCCTCGAGGACCAGGGCCGTCAGCTCCTCGTCGAGCAGCAGGCGGTACCAGCGCGACAGGACGTCGACGAAGCTGCCGAGCGCGTCCGCGGCCATCGCCTCGTATTCGGGTTCCTCGGCGCTGGCGGCGACCTCCAGTCGGTGGTCGAGCTCGCCGCGCGACCACACGCATGGTCCCTGCTCGAGGAGGCCGTCGGCGAACCGGCGCGCGACGCGCGCGATGGCGGCCGCCTGCTCGGGACGGTCCCGGCCGCGGTGCCAGGCCTCGTTCTGGCAGGCGGCGAGGCACGCCTCGAAGAATCCCCGGCCCCGCATGCGCTCGACCCACTCCAGGGCCGGAGCGTCGACCTTGCGCAGGATGCCGACGACGGACTTCGTCTGGTTGAGCAGGATGACGTGGGAGATGATGTCCGCCCTCGACGCGAGGCCCTCGTCGAGCTTCCACATTCCCTCGAGGCCCTGGAGGGCCGCGTCGTGCTCTCCGCGGCGCTCGAGAAGGAGAACGCGGGCGCCGAGAAGCCCCATCAGCCGGACGTGGCCCAGCAGGTTGGGAAGGGGCGCGTCTCTTCCCTCGCGGACGTCCATCTCCCAGACCGCCTCCCCGCGACCCGCCAGGCGTCCCGCGATCCGCTCCACCTCCGTCTCGTGCTCCGCGAAGAAGCGCGCGAGCGCGGCGCCCGGCGCGCCGATCCGGTCTTCGGGGCTGGTCAGCTCGTGGTCGACGTAGTCGCGGACGGCCGGCCAGACCGACTCGTAGCGCTTCGCGACGTCGGGCTCGGGATGGACACGGTCCGCGGCATCCTTCGGCGCGAGGTCCAGGCCGATCGACGCCGCCATACTCTCGAGGTCGAGCGCCGTCACGCTCGCTTCCGTCGCGGGGTAGACGAGCTCGAATTCCTTCTGGGTCAGAGCCACGCGGGGAGGCTCCCACTCTTCGCCCGCCCCGCCCGCGAGGATCAGGAAGGCGGCCGCGAGACTCCTCATCGCGGAATTCGCGTCGGAGTCGGTGTCACGGCGGGAGTCGGCGTCGTTGTCGGCGTGGGAGTCGGCGGGGGCGCGCCGCGGAAGGTCATCGGCAGCTTGAGACTGCCCTGTTCCTCACCGGGCGCTTTCCCCTCGAAGGCGATGACGACGCCGCCGTTTCGCTTGTACGTGTAAAAGCTCCGGGGACAGACCTCCGACTCGAGATCCAGCAGCTTCGGCGGCCACGCGCCCTCTCGCGAGGCGGCCTTCTCGCCCCGGGCCTGCAGGACGAGAGCCGTGAGCTCCGAGTCGAGCAGCACCTTTCTCCACCGCAGCACCATCGACACGAAGTTCGGCGTCGCGATCTCCATCAGGACCTGCTCCGGCCCGTTCTCCCCGCTCTTCGCCACGTCGAAGGAGTGCTGCAGCGAGTCGGTCGTCCATTCGCAGGCCTCGACCTCGACGAGGCTGTCCGCGAAGCGCCGGTAGATTCGCGTCATGACCTCGATCGACGGCTGCATCTCCGGATCCGACGCGGCCGGCCAGGGATCGTTCTGGATCGCCACGAGGAAGGCGCGGAAGAAGCCGCGCTCCCGGAGCCGCGACTCCCATCCGAACGCGGGATCGTCGATCTTGCGGAGCAGGCCCACGATCAACTTGAGCTTCGCCGCCACGATCAGGTGGGCGATGAGCTCGGGCCGCGACGCGAAGCTCTCGCCGATCCGCCACATCGCCTCGGCCGCCTGGAGCGCCTCCTGCGACTCGCGGGC
>DASXAG010000032.1:0-95835 GCA_036406835.1 Thermoanaerobaculia bacterium | reverse complement strand
GCCGGAGGCCGACCCGCTCGGCGCCGGCTTCCAGGCGATCCAGTCGCTGATCGCGGTCGGCGCGGGCGGCTGGTTCGGCAACGGCCTCGGGGGCAGCCGTCAGAAGCTCTTCTTCCTGCCCTATCCCCACACCGACTTCATTTTCGCGATCGTCGGCGAGGAGCTCGGCTTCATCGGCAGCGCCGCGATGGTCGCGTGCTTCGCGGTCGTCGCGTGGCGCGGGCTGCGCGCCGCGCGCCGCGCGCCGGACGCCTTCTCGGCGTTTCTCGCCGCCGGCGCAACGGCGATGATCGTGGTCCAGGCCGCGATCAACCTGTCGGTCGTCCTCGCGCTCGTGCCGACCAAGGGCATCCCGCTCCCGTTCGTGTCGTACGGAGGCTCGTCGCTCATTGCCTCGTGGATCGCCGGAGGATTGATCCTGAACGTGTCGCAGCACGAGGTGGGGGAGGGAAGCTGACCGCCGCCAGCGCACCGCTGACGGCCAGGGGCTGAAGGAATGACGGGCGAACTGGGGACCTACGTGATCGCGGCCGGCGGCACCGGCGGCCACATCGTGCCCGGGATCGCGCTCGCCAACGAGATCCGCTCCCGCCGCCCGACCGCGGCGGTTCTCTTCGTCGGAACCGCGTACGGCCTCGAGTCGCGCCTCGTGCCCGAGGCGGGGTTCCCGCTCGAGCTCATCGAGGCCTCCGGGTTCGTCGGCAAGACGCTCGGCAAGCGCCTCCGCGCGCTCGCGCAGCTGCCGGGAGGATTCACCGCCGCCCGGGCGCTCCTGCGCCGGCACAAGGCGCGCGTCGTGATCGGCGTGGGAGGCTACGTCAGCATCCCGGTCGTGATGGCCGCTCGCTCGCTCGGGATCCCGACCGTCATCCACGAGTCGAACGCGCTGCCCGGCGTCGCCAACAAGTTCCTGAACCGCTTCGCGAGCAAGACCGCGGTCGGGATCGCGGCGGCCAACAAGCACTTCAAGAAGCCGGGCGTGGTCACCGGCACGCCGGTCCGGCCGGAGTTCTTCGAGATCCCGCCGGTCGATCCCGAGGCGTCGACCAAGCGCGTCCTCGTCTTCGGCGGGAGCCAGGGCTCGCGCGTCATCAACCGCGCGGTCGCGCGCGCCGCCGTCATGCTCGAGAAGAAAGACTTCGAGGTCATCCACCAGACGGGCGAGAAGGACCTGACGGGAACGCGTCAGCGCTACGCACGGCTCCCGCAGAAGTGGAAGCTCGAGGCGTTCCTGCCCCACCTTCACCGGGAGATGACCTGGGCCGATCTCGTGATCTGCCGCGCCGGCGCGATGACGGTCTCCGAGCTCATCGCCGCGGGGCGGCCGGCGATCCTGATCCCGTTCGCGGCGTCCGCCGGCGGCCACCAGCTGGCCAACGCGAAGGCGCTGGCCCGCGCGGGCACGGCGGTCGTCATCGAGGAGGGGAACCTCTCCGGGGAGACCCTCGCCGGGACGATCACCGAGCTCCTCGCCGACCGCGCGAAGCTCGCCGAGATGGGCGCGAAGGCCCGGGCGCTCGCCAAGCCGGGCGCCGCCAAGGAGCTGGCGACGCTGGTGTTCGGGGCCGAGACCATGCGATGAGGTTCCTCCGGCTTCGGCGGATCCACTTCGTGGGGGCGGGGGGCGTCGGGATGAGCGGGCTCGCCGAGATCCTGCTGCTCGCGACGCCGCTCCAGATCTCGGGGTGCGACCAGGCCCGCTCCGAGATCACCGACCACCTCGAGAAGCTCGGTGCGAAGATCCGCATCGGCCACGATCCCGCGCACGTCGAGGACGCGGACCTGCTGGTCATCTCCTCGGCGGTGGCCGAGTCCAACGCGGAGGTCGCCGCGGCCCGCGCGCGGGGGGTCCCGGTGATCCGGCGGGCGGAGATGCTCGGCGAGATCATGCGCCTGAAGCAGGGAATCGCGGTCGCGGGCACGCACGGCAAGACCACGACCACGTCGCTCACCGGAATGGTCCTGACCGAGGCCGGCTTCGACCCCACGATCGTGGTCGGGGGGCGCGTCCACATCCTGGGGACCAACGCGCGCCTGGGCAAGGGCGACTACCTCGTGGCGGAGGCCGACGAGTACGACCGCTCGTTCCTGGCCCTGACGCCGGTCGTGGCCGTGATCACGAACGTCGAGGCGGATCACCTCGACACGTACCGCGATCTCGACGACATCCGCGATGCGTTCGCCACCTTCGCCAACCAGGTTCCGTTCTTCGGCTCGATCGTGCTCTGCGCGGACGACGCGGGCGCCCGCAGCCTCCTCCCGCGGATCCAGAAGCGCGTCGTGACCTACGGGACGGCTTCCGGCTCGGGCGCCGATCTCACGGCCGAGCGCGTCGCGCTCCGCCCGGGCGCGACGTCGGCGACGAGCTTCGTCGTGCGCGACTCGCAGCAGGGCGAGCTCGGCGAGGTGCGGCTGCGCCTGCCCGGGAGGCACAACGTCGCGAACGCGCTCGCGGCCATCGCCGTCGGCCGCGAGCTCCTCATCCCGTTCGACACGATCGCGCGCGCTCTCGAGGCCTTCACCGGCGTCGTCCGCCGCTTCGAGAACAAGGGAGAGCGGGGCGGCGTCCTCGTGGTCGACGACTACGCGCACCATCCCACCGAGATCGCCGCGACGCTGGCGGCGGCGCGCCAGGTCTACCCGGAGCGCCGGCTCGTGGCGCTCTTTCAGCCGCATCTCTTCTCCCGCACGCGCGACTTCGCGCCGGAGTTCGGCCGATCCCTCGCCGCGGCGGACCTCGCGCTCGTGATGGACGTCTACCCCTCGCGCGAGGCGCCCCTGCCCGGGGTCACGGGGGAGCTGGTCGCGAGCGCGGCGAGGGGCGCGGGCTCACGGCAGGTGACGTATGTGCCTGATAAGAAAGCGGTTGTCGATGCGCTCGAGCGGACTCTCTGCCCCGGAGACGTTCTCCTGACCCTCGGGGCGGGCGACGTGGTCCGCTTCGGAGAGGAGTATCTGAGGCGTGGCGGCAGCGGATAGGGAAGCTCCCTTTCTCCGTCGCGGCGCGGTGGCGGTGCGCAAGCGCCGCCGTCCGCCCGCCTTGCGCTTCGCGGTCGCGGGAGTGGCGCTGCTCGTGGCCGCCTTCGGGCTCTTCCGCTTCCTCGCGAGCCCGCACTTCGCGCTCCGCCGCTTCGCGATCACGGGCAACGTGCGCGCGCGGACGGAGGAGATCCTCGCCGCGCTCTCCGAGTGGAACGGAAGGAATCTCGTGTCGCTGCCGCTCGCGCCGCTCGCCGAACGACTCGCGACGCAGCCGTGGATCGATCGCGTGACGCTGACCAAGCGCTTCCCCGACGAGCTCTCGGTGCGCGTCGTCGAGCGGCGCGCGGTCGCGCTCTACCGGCAGGACGACGCCTTCTGGTGGGTCGGCATCGACGGCAACCTCATCGCCCCTTACGACTCGCGGCGCGACCGCACCGAGTACGTCATCCTGACGGGCGACCGCCGGGCCCTGCCCGAGGCCGTGGGCCTGCTCGAAGACCTGCGCGCGGGAGCGCCCGAGTATTTCAAAGGGCTCTCGGAAATCGCCTCGCTCCCGGACGGGGGTTTCGGTATGATGGATGCACTCTTCCGGAGACCCGTGCGGGTTCTTCGGGTGGATGCTTCGAGGAAGATTCGCGCGTTGCTCGAAGCGCGCGGTTTTGTTGAGAATCGCGGGTGGGAGGCACGGGCCATCGATCTCCGCTTTGCGGATCGCGTCATTCTCGTCGGCGCCTACGGCGCAGGGAATCGTCTCTGAGGAGGATGCCGTAGCGATGTCCAAGCCCGAAGGATTCCTCGTCGCCTGCGACATCGGAACCTCGAAGATCTGCGTCCTCATCGGCGAACAGAACGCCTCCGGAACGCTCGACGTCATCGGCAAGGGGGCGAGCGCCAACCGCGGCACGCGCAAGGGCAACATCATCAACGTCGACGCCACCATCGAGGCCATCAAGCGGGCCGCGGAGGAGGCGGAGATCATGGCGGGTGTACAGATTTCCCGCGCCTGGGTGGGAATCTCGGGCTCCCATGTCCGCTCCTTCAACAGTCGCGGGGTCGTCGCGGTGGCCGGCAAGGACCGGGAGATCACCAAGGAGGACGTCGGGCGGGTCATCGACGCCGCCCGAGGGGTGCAAATCCCTCAGGATCATGAGGTTGTGCACGTCCTGCCCCGGGACTTCGCCGTGGACGGGCAGGACGGGGTGGCCGACCCGCTCGGGATGGTCGGCAGCCGGCTCGAGGTCGACGTCCACGTGGTGACCGCCCCGGTCGCGGTGACTCAGAACATCGTGACCTGCATGAACAAGGCGGGCATCGAGGTCGTCCAGATGGTCCTCGAGCAGTTCGCGGCCGCGGAGGCGGTGCTGACGCCCGACGAGAAGGAGCTCGGGATCTGCCTCGTCGACATCGGCGGCGGGACCACGGAGGTCGCCGTCTACCAGAGAGGCACGATCGCGCACACGGCGGTGATCCCGATCGGAGGCGATCACTTCACCAACGACCTCGCGGTCGTGCTGCGGGCGCCGATCACCGACGCCGAGCGCCTCAAGAAGAAGTTCGGCTGCGCGCTGCGGACCGCCGTCTCCGAGGACGAGATGGTCGAGGTTCCGATGGTCGGCGGGCGGGCGCCCAAGCTCTGCCCGCGGACGACGCTCTCCGACATCCTGCAGCCGCGCGCGGAGGAGCTCCTCGGGCTGATCCACGAGGACATCCAGCGGCTCGGGCTCGACAAGGAGATCCGCTCGGGCCTCGTCCTCACGGGCGGAGGGTCCGAGCTCGAAGGCATCGTCGAGATCGCCGAGGGCATCTTCGACGGTCCGGTGCGTCGCGGCGTTCCCGCGGGGGTCGGCGGCCTCGTGGACGTGGTCTCGCGGCCCGAGTGGGCGACCGCGACCGGCCTCCTCCTGTATGGTCACCGGTACAAGCCGGCGCGGCGCCGGGCCCAGGCGTTCTTCCACGCGGCGAACTCGGTCTCGCGATTCATTCGGGACTTCTTTTGATGCGGGGAAACTCCAAAAGGCGACGGAGGGATGGACCCATGATCGAGTTCATGGACGACGACGACAGCCGCAAGCTCTCGATCGAGCTGGACGGAGGCGACGCGTCGCCGGCCACGATTCGCGTGATCGGTGTGGGTGGCGGCGGGTCCAACGCCATCAACCGGATGATCACCGCGGGCGTCAAGGGCGTCGAGTACTTCGCGTGCAACACCGACCTGCAGGCGCTGCGGAAGTGCGCGGCGCCGAACAAGCTGCAGATCGGCGCGCGGCTGACCAAGGGACTGGGCGCGGGCGCGGATCCCGACGTCGGCCGGAACGCGGCGCTCGAGGACCAGGACCGGCTCGCCCACGCCGTGGCGGGCGCCGACATGGTGTTCCTCGCGATGGGCCTGGGGGGCGGCACCGGTTCCGGCGCCGGCCCGATCCTCGCCAAGCTCGCCGCCGAGGCCGGGGCGCTGGCCGTCGCCGTCGTGACCAAGCCGTTCGAGTTCGAGGGCAAGAAGCGCATGCGCCAGGCCGAGCGGGCCTCGCGCGAGCTGCGCGATCACGTCGACACGCTGATCACGATCCCCAACCAGCGGTTGCTCGCGTTCGTCGAGCGGAACACGCCGCTGCAGGAGTCCTTCAAGATCGCCGACGACATCCTGCGGCAGGCGATCCAGGGCATCTCGGACCTCATCAACTGCCCGGGCGAGATCAACCTCGACTTCGCCGACGTGCGCAAGATCATGTCGGACATGGGCCGGGCCCTCATGGGCACCGCCACGGCCGAGGGCGAAAACCGCGCGATCCACGCGGCGCAGGCCGCGATCAGCTCACCGCTCCTCGAGGACGCGTCGATCGAGGGCGCGCGCGGCGTCCTGATGAACATCACGGGCGGCGCCGACCTCACGCTCTTCGAGGTGACCGAGGCGGCCCAGATCATCCAGCAGGCGGCGGACCCCGAGGCCGAGATCCTCTTCGGCTGCGTCCACGACGAGAAGATGTCGGGCAACGTGAAGGTGACGGTGATCGCGACCGGCTTCGACCGGCTCGAGCGCGGCGTCGACGAGGTGGAGGTCGAGGAGACCAAGCCGCTGACCGTGGGCTCCAAGCCCCTCCGCCCGCCCTTCCTGCGCGGCGACGACTCCGGCGGGTTCGGGCCCAACGCGTCCTCGCGGGACGACTTCGACATTCCGACGGTCTTGCGCCGTCAGATGGACTAGGAGGCCGGACGCCGCCGGTCCGGGTCACGCCTCACTCGCCCACGATCAGGGTGTCCCTCTCGTCTCTCAGCCTTCGGATCAACGCGCGGCGTTTCTCGCGGGCCTTCCGGCGCCAGCTTTGATACGCCCTCTCGACCTTCGGATGGCGCTTCCGCCACCGCCGCAGCGCGGTCCGGAACCGCTTCGAGGCCCGCGAGAAGAAGATCGCCGACAGGAAGAAGAAGGCGAGCTGCGGCATGACGGGGATCAGGATCCCGATCACGCCCAGGATGAAGAAGAAGATGCCGAGGGCGATGTTCCAGATGCGGCGCCGCTGGCTCGCGAGCGCGCCCTTCGATTTGTTCTTCTTCTCCTTCACGTGACGACCCTGTAGCGCGCCTTTACGGCGCGACGGCGGCCTTGATCAGGTTCGTGCTTCCCGAGACGCCGCGCGGCACCCCCGCCGTGATGACGGCCTTCTCGCCGGGCCGCATCAGCCCCTGCGCCACGGCGATCGACGGCGCCTTCTCCAGCATGGCGTCGGTGTCGTCCGCCGTCTCGACGACGAACGGGATGACGCCCCAGACCAGCGCGAGGCGCCGCGCCGTCGCGGCGGAGGTGCAGAGAGCGAGCACCGGGCTGCGGGGCCGGTGCTTCGCGACCAGCCGGGCCGTCGCGCCCTCCTCGGTCCAGGCCACGATCACCGACGCGCCCACGTGCTCGGCCAGCTCGCACGCGGCGCCGGCGACCGCCTCGGGAAGCGACTGCAGCCCGCGGTCCTCGAATCGGCGGATCCACTGCTCGAACGGAAAGGCGGACTCGGTGTCGCGGGCGATGCGCTGCATGGTCGCGACCGCCTCCGCCGGGTAGCGGCCGGCGGCCGTCTCCTCCGAGAGCATGACGGCGTCGGTGCCGTCGAGGATCGCGTTCGCGACGTCGCCGACCTCGGCGCGCGTCGGCCGCGGGTTCTCGACCATCGACAGCAGCATCTGCGTCGCGGTGATGACGGGCTTGCCGGCGCGGTTGGACTTCTCGATCAGCATCTTCTGCAGGAGCGGCACGTGCTCGAGCGGCGTCTCGACGCCGAGATCGCCACGGGCCACCATGATGCCGTCCGACTCGGCGAGGATCGCGTCGATGTGCGCGATCGCGTCGGGGTTCTCGATCTTGGCGATCAGCGGGGCCGGCGCCGACAGGCCCGCGAGCTCGCGGCGGGCGAGGCGGACGTCCTCCGCGGACCTCACGAAGGAGAGCGCGACGTAGTCGACTCCGTGGGCCGCGCCGAACCGGAGGTCCTCGCGGTCCTTGGGCGTCAGACCCGGCGCGGTGCGCGAGCGGGGGAGGCTCACGCCCTTGTGCGACGAGAGCCAGCCGCCGGCGACGACGCGGCAGCGGACGTCGGTCGCCGTCGTGTCCTCCACCCGCAGCTGCAGCTCGCCGTCGGAGAGCAGCACGGCGTCGCCGGGCGCGACGCTGCGCGGCAGGTCGGGGACGCTGACGGAGACCATCCCGGCGTCGCCCGGGACGGGGCGGCTCGTGAGCGTGAAGGCGGCGCCCGGCTCGAGCCGGACGCCGTCGCCGGGAAGCTCGCCGATGCGGATCTTCACGCCGGAGAGATCCTGCAGGATCGCGATGTTGCGGCCGGTCGCGGCGGAGACCGCGCGCAGGGAGGCGATGACCTCCGCGTGCTCGGAGTGCGTGCCGTGGGAAAAGTTCAATCGGGCCACGTCCATCCCCGCCTCGGACAGCCTCTTCAACGTCTCGGGCGACCGCGAGGCCGGTCCGATGGTGCAGACGATCTTGGTGCGGGCCACGCGGAGAGCCTAGCAGGTAAGAAGTAGCCGAACGCACCGCCGGTTACTCGTCCGGCGATGCGTTTCGATTCCGATGCGACGAGGCGGAGCTCTCAGTTCTGGCTCGAGCCGGAATCCTTCTGCGGCTTCTCCTTCTCCTTCGGTTGCGGGTGCTGCGCCTGCGGTCTCGGCTTCGGCCGGGGCACCGGCTGCGCGTGCTCGGCGTTCGCCTGGCGAACCTCGCTCGGCTGCGGACGCGTCTCGGGTTTCGGCTTCGCGGGCTTCTCGCGCTGTGCCTGCGCCTGAGGCTTGCCCGGCTCCTCGTGCCGCGGCTCGGCCTTCGGCTCGTTCGCCTTGGGGTGCTCCGACTTCGGCTTGGCCTTCGGCTTGGGAGCCGGCTGCGTGTGCTCGACGTTCGCCTGCCGCGTCTCGGTCTCGGGCCGCGCCTTGGTCTTCGGCTGCGCCTTCTCGGCCTTCGGCGCCTTCTCCACCGGGCGAGCCTGAGCCTGTCGAGGCTCGGCCTTCGCCTTCTCGGCGGGTACGCTCGCGACCTTGGAACGCGCGGCTGCCGGCGCGACCTTCGCGTTGCCCGCCTCCGGGACGATTCGTTCGCGCTCCTTTGCCGGAGCGACGACGCGGACGCTCTTCGCCTTCGCCACGCCGCCGGCGGCGAGAGTCGTCGGCTGAGCCCGCAGGCTGCTCACGGCGACGCGCTGGACGGGATGGCCGATCGCGCGCTCGACGCTGCGCTGGGGCGGGCCCGCGACGCGGACGACTCCCTGCGAGACGTCGAAGCGGGTGGTCTTCACGGCGCGCGGGACGATCGCGACCGCCTGCGGGGCCGGGACGCGCACGGTCGCGACGGGAATCCCCACGAACTGCCGCGTGGGCACGAACACGTAGTGCGCCGCCGTCACGACCACGGGCGAGCCGAAGTAGCCGGTCGCACCGAGCGCGAACGACGGCGGCACCGGCGCCCAGCCGACGTAGTCGTCCGTATAGGCCCACGTGACCCACGCGGGCGCCCACACCGTTCCGGGCACCCAGACCCAGCCGTACGGATCGGCGTAGGCCCACGTCCCGTAGTGATACGGGATGTCGCCCCACGGATCGCTCGAGACCCAGGTCCAGCCGTAGTCCGAGTAGACCCACTGTCCGTCGACGTACGGCTCCCAGCCCGCGGCGACTCCGGACGGAACCCAGCAGTTGCCGTAGGAGCCTGCGACCACCCATCGCCCGTGCGGCGCGAGCTGGTCGTGGAAGAAGGACACGCTGACGGCCACGCTTGCCGAAGCGGAGGCCGCGCTCGCCATCCAGAGCGCCAGTGTGGCGAGGAGAACGGAAAAAATTCCTGTGCGCTTTCTCATATTCATCTCCCGAAGAGAGAAGAACGCAACTCACATGCCAGATTCGCGGGGGTCTGCGTCGCCCGGCATGCTTCTTGCCCATTGCAGCCGCATGCCGATGTTCGAGCGGGATCGGACCGGATTGCGCGGCACCGGCGAGGCCGACGCGCGGGTCTCGGACGTGCGCCTCCGCGTTCCGGTCTCGACGATCCTCAAGCTCCTGATCGCGGCGGGCTGCGTGTGGGCGCTCCTGCGCCTCGTCCCGAGCCTCGTCGTCCTGTTCGTCGCGCTCGTCCTCGCCGTGACGCTGTGGCCGCTGGTCGACCGGCTCGAGCGCCGCGGGGTCTCGCGTTCGCTGTCGGTCGGGCTGATTGGCTGCGCGATGCTGGCGGTCGTCGCGCTGTTCGTGTATCTGATCCTGCCGCCGCTCGCGACCCAGACCATCGAGCTCGCCGCGAACCTCGGCGCCTACCGCCGCAAGGTGCAGGCTCACCTGAGCCCCGACCATCCGATTCTCGCGCGGCTGATGTCGGAGATCTTCGACATCCCGTCCTCGCCCGAGGTCGCGGACTCGCTGAAGCGGCCGCTGGCGTGGGGCCAGTTGGTCCTCGAATCGTCGCTCGCGGCGGTCATGGTGCTGGTGCTCTCGCTCTATTTCCTGCTGGACGGCAAGCGCACGTACGCGTGGCTCCTGGCGTACGTGCCGCGACGCCACCGGGCGAAGATGGCGGAGACCGTTCCGGCCGTCTCGGACGTGGTCATGGCGTACGTCCAGGGCCAGCTGCTGACGTCTCTGCTCGCCGGAGTCTACGCGTTCGGCGCCCTGACGTTCCTTCGCGTTCCCTCGGCCCTGCCTCTGGCCGTGCTCGCGGCGGTCTGCGACGTGTTGCCGATCCTCGGCGTCTTTCTCTCGACGATTCCCGCCGCCTTCTTCGCGCTGACGGTCTCGCCGTTCGCCGCGGCGGCGGTGGTCGTCCTGTATCTCCTCTACCACGCGCTCGAGAACTACGTGATCATGCCGCGCGTGTACGGCCGGCGGCTCCGGCTGTCGCCGCTCGTCGTGATCATCGCGCTGATCGTGGGGGGCAGCCTCTACGGAGTCCTCGGCGCGGTGCTCATCCTGCCCGTCTTCGCGGCCTACCCGATCATCGAGAAGATCTGGCTTTCCGACTATCTGAGCGACGAGGTGGTCGCCGACCACGCCGAGCTCGCCGAGGCCGCGGCCACCGGCGAGGACCGGGCCATCGACGCGGTTCTGCAGGGCGAGGAGCATCCCTCGGAGCGCGCCGCGATCCGAAAGAACGGCTGAGCGCGCGGTCCCTTCCGCGGTCCGCTGGCAAGCGGTTTGCTCCCGAGTTCGTTCGGAGGTCGTGTCTCTGTGGATCGCCTCGACACGCTGCATGTCGTCGGATTGACGGGCGAGGGCGAAGTGGCTCTCCTGAGAACCCTCACCGGCCACGAGACGATCGTGTTGCCGGGCATCACCGTCTCCCAGCTCGGGGACGGACGGGAACTGCAGTCGGTCAACCGTCTCCTCGCGAAGCTCGGATACGAGGCACGGGAGCTCGTCGCGATGTCGCGATACGGAATTCCGAACGGATCGGGCGGCCGGTCCAGTCTCCTGATGGCGCCGGTCCTCACGCGCCGGGGGATCGAAGCCGCCTCCGTGCCGGGTCTCGCCCTCCACGAGATCGCGATCGCCCGCGCGGCCGGGTGGCTCCGCGAGCAGAAGGCCCGAGGCGCCCGCGTGGATCCGAGGGTCTGGGCCGGCCTCCTCCTCGTCGAGCGGCACTTCCCGGCGTGGGCGCGGGAGCGGCTTCACGTGACGCTCGCGGCGCTGAGGCGCCGGGCGTTCGCCGGCACCGTGGTCGACGAGCCGGTCCCCAAGGCGCCTCGAGAAAGCGCGCGAGGAGCGTGACGCGATGCTTCCCGACGCGCTCTCGGCCGCCGATTCCGCCGCGCTTCTCGAATATGTCCCCCTCCTCGTCTGGAGATCCGGGCCCGACGGGCGGCGCGATTACTTCAACGACACGTGGCTCCGCTTCACCGGTCGCCGCCGCGAAGAGGAGCTCGGCCAGGGATGGATGGAGGGAGTCCATCGGAACGATCGGCTGCGTTTCGCGGAGACCGCCGGCGGCGCCCTGCGGCGGCCCGGCCCGTTCGAAGTCGAGTACCGGCTTCGCCGCCACGACGGCGAGTTCCGATGGCTGCTCGAGCGCGGCGTCCCGATCCACGCGCGGGATCGCGTGCTCGGCTTCGTGGGCGCGTGCCTCGACATCCACGAACGGCGCCACGGCGAGGAATCCCGCGAGGCCGCGCTCCGGATGATGGCGCACGAGCTTCGCACGCCGCTCCAGGCGATGAAGATGCACCTGGAAGTGCTGCGGCGGACAGCCGCGGCGGGCGAGGTCTGCGCTCCCGAGATGTTCGACCGGCTCGAGGCGCAGTTCGACCGCCTCGGCCGCCTCGTCACGGACCTGCTGCACCCGGGGGACCTCGACGCCGTCTCGCTCCGGAAGGTCCGGCTGAACCTCGCGGCGCTGCTCCGCCGCGTGATCGCCCTGCGCTCCGACGAGCAGCGGGACTCGCCGGCACGCAGCCGCCATCGCCTGACGTACCGCGGGCCGGATCGCGCGGACGTGCAGGGCGAGGGAGAGAGCCTCGAGCAGGCCTTCCACGGGTTGCTCGACAACTCGCTCAAGTTCTCCCCCCGCGGCGGAGACGTGGAGGTCGAGCTCCGTTCCGAGGACGGCCACCATCGGGTCACGATCCGTGATCACGGCGTCGGCATTCCGGAGGGGGATCTTCCGCTCGTGGGCCGCCGGTTCTTCCGCGCGAGAAACGTCCCGCGGCGCCACTTCCCGGGGCTCGGGCTCGGGCTCGCCGCGGCGCGCGACGTCTTCGAACGCCACGGCGGCGGCCTCGCCGTCGCGAGCGAAGAGGATCGAGGCACCGAGGTCACGGTCACGTTGCCGCGGAGCCCGGAGGAGCGCCCGTGAGCCGCATCCTGATCGCCGACGACGATCCCGGGATCCTCGACGCCATGCGCACGCTCCTGTCGCTCCGGTACGACGTCGTGACCGCCCGAAACGGCGAGGAGGCGCTCGAGCGGCTCGAGAACGAGAACGTGGACCTCGTCATCCTGGATCTCTTGATGCCGCTTTGCGACGGTGAGAATGCGCTCGTCCGGCTTCGCGAGAGCGGGTTCCGCGGCGGGATCATCGTGATGTCCGCGCACGCGGACCGTCTCGGGCGGACGCGCCTGCTCGGCGCCGACGACTTCCTGGCGAAACCGTTCGAATACCGCGAGCTCGAACGCTCGATCGAGCGGCTGCTCCCGCACGAGTCGCGGGCCGGGCGCCGGACCGTCTCCTCCGCCGGACACTGACCCCGGCTCCTCTCCACTGGCACGTCGATTGCGAGACGTGTCCGCGTGTCCGCGAATCCGAGACCCCGCCCCGCCGGGCCCGCACCCCACGCACGGCCGCGGCGCGCACGCCGCCTCCACGGATGGCGGCGGGCCGCGGTCTGGACCGCCGGAATCCTCGCGACGCTGTTCGTGCTCTTCCTCGTCGTCCCTCCGCTCGCGTCGGAGCCCGTGCGGCGCTCGATGGAGCGGCGCATGAACGCGAGCCTGAAGGGCTACAACGTCCACATCGGCAAGCTCCGCGTACGGCCGTTCGGGCTCGGCGTGACGCTGTTCAACCTGAGCCTGCGCCAGAACGCGAACCCCGATCCGCCGGTCGCGGTCTTTCCGCGGCTGCGCGCGTCCGTACAGTGGAGGGAGCTCCTCGCGCTCAGGCTCGTGGCCGACTTTCTGCTGGACCGCCCCGTCCTCTACGTCAACCTCACGCAGCTGCGGGAGGAGGCCGCGGACCCGACGCCCGTCAAGCAGAAGGGCTGGCAGCAGGCGGTCGAGGCGATCTATCCGCTCAAGATCAACGTGTTCCGCGTCCGCGACGGCGAAGTCACCTACGTGGACGAGGACCCGGACCGGCCGCTCCACATCACGCACCTCGAGATGACCGCGAGCAACATCCGCAACATCCACTCGAAGGACCGCGCCTATCCCTCCCCGGTCCACGCGGAGGCCGTGGTCTTCGGCGCCGGCCACGCGAAGATCGACGGCCACGCCGATTTCCTGGCCGAGCCTTTCCCGGGCATTCACGTTCTGGCGAACCTGGAGGGAATCCCGCTCGAGTATTTCCATCCGATCATCGCGCGCTCCAACCTCTCGATCGCGAAGGGCGTCCTTCACCTCTCCGGGGAGATCGAGTACGCGCCGAAGGTCCGGCTCGCGCACCTGCAGGATCTGACGATCCGGGACATGCGGCTCGATTACGTCCACACGGCCCCGACGGCGGCCGCCGAGCAGGTGCAGCGCGCGGCGGCCGGCGAGGCCGCACGCGAGGTGACGCGAGACCCCGAGACCGATCTGCGGGTGGATCACCTCGCGCTCGAGAACTGCAACATCGGCCTGGTCAACAAGGCGAAGACTCCCGGATACCGGGTCTTCCTCGCCCCGGTGACGCTCCGGATCGAGCACTACTCGAACGGGTTCGCGGCGGGGCCGGCTGCGGTGACGCTGAAGGGCAAGTTCATGGGCGCCGGCGACGCGTCCGCCGCGGCCACCTTCCGCGCCGACGCGAACGGGCCGGACTTCGACCTCAAGGGCCAGATCGAGAACACGCCGATGGAGACGATGAACGACCTCTTCCGCTCCTACGGCAAGTTCGACGTCGCCGCGGGAAGGTTCTCGTTCTACACCGAACTGAAGGTCGCGCGCGGCCGGATCGACGGCTACGTGAAGCCGCTCTTCCAGGACATGAAGGTCTACGACAAGCGGCAGGACGCGGAGAAGAGTCTCTTCCGGAAGCTCTACGAGAAGCTCGTGGGCGGCGTCGCCAACCTCCTCGAGAACCACCAGCGCAAGGAGGTCGCGACGCAGGCGGACATCTCCGGGCCGGTCGGCAACCCGAACTCGAGCACCTGGCAGGTGATCGGGCGCCTGATCGAGAACGCGTTTTTCCGGGCGATCCTCCCCGGCTTCGACGAGGAGCTCACCCGCAGCCGGCGAAGCTGAGGGAAGAGGCCGCGTGCTCCTCCTCCAGACGCTGATCGCGCTCCTCCGGCGCTCGGCGGGCAAGGTCGTCGAGTCCATCTTCGGCTGGGCGGTCGCGGCCCTGTTCGGCGAGGTCCGCAAGGACGAGAAGACGCTCCTCTCGGCGGCGGTCGCCGGAGTCGCCGTGTGGCCGATCCTCCTCGCCGGCATCGCGCTGCCGAAGATCGCGGCGTTCGTCGTCGCGCTCGTGCCGCTCCCGAAGCACACGCCCGCCCTCCTCCTGCGGATCGTGTGGGCGTTTCTCGCGCTCCTCGTGCCCGTGACGGTGGGCTACATCCTCCAGCGCCGCGAGGGCTCGTGGAAGTGGCGGAGCCGCGAGATCGTGGCCGGCTTTCCCCTGACCGCGGGCCTGTCGGCGGCGTTCTTCCTCGCCTTCGTGGCCCTGCCGCTCCAGAAGCTGGCGGCGGCGCTGCACGGCGAGAGCGAGGAGCACGTCACGCTGATCGTCGAGGAGGCGGAGCTCGAGGAGGTCTCGCGGACGCTGCGGAAGGCGCTCGACGAGGACGGCCTCGCGGTCGCGCCTCGGCGCGCGCCGCGGCTCGCGCGTGCGATCGCGGCGGTGTTGAGCGCGACGGCCGCCGTCGTGGGCAAGACCACGAGCCGGCCGCGCCACTACCAGGGGCCCGATCTGGAGATGACGCTCTATCCCCACGGCGCGACGATCCGCGGTCTGCCGCGCGCGACGGCCCGTGCGCACGCCGTGCTCGCGGCGACCGCCACGCGGACGGCCGCGCTCCAGACGACGGACGCCGAGGCGCAGAAGCTCGAGAAGCGGATCAAGGAGCTGTGGTCGAAGGCGGAGCACCGCCGCGAGCGCTCGGCCTCGGACCGGCTCTACGGCGAGGTGGCCCGAGCGCTGTCGCGGCTGAGTTGTCCCTTCGAGGACTGGGAGACCGTCTATCGCGAGTGTCTCCAGCTCGGTCTCCTCGTCGAGGGCCTCGAGGATCCGATCGCGGAGACCGGGGCGGCGCGCTTCCAGCGGGACCCGCGCGCGCGCCACCGCTCGCGGCGCCTGGCGCGCCGGGCGCGCGGACTGACGCGCGAGACCGCGGTCGCGTCGGCCGCGAAGTCCGTCATCGACCTCGCCCAGAGGGTCGCGCAGTCCCTCCTGTCTCCGCGGCGCCGTTCGTGAGCCGCGCACGCCGCCGGCGGCCCTCACGCCGCGCGCTCGTCCTCCTCGCGGGGCTCGTCGTCCTCGTCGCGGCCGCCTTTGGCGGATACGCCGCCGCCGCGCGCTGGCTCCTCTCGGGACCCCGTCTCCGCTCCTGGATCAACACCTCGCCGGAGACGACGCTCCTCGACTGGGACGCGGCCGAGTCGCGCTGGCCCGGCGTCGTGCGCCTCAGGAACCTGCGCATTCGGGGCAGCGATTCGAACGTCGAGTGGATCCTTCGGCTCTCGGAGGCCCGCGCCGATTACTCGGTTCTCGCTCTGCTCACGCGTACTTTTCGCGTGAACCGGGTCTCGGGCACCGGCCTGAGCTTCCGCCTGCGCCAGAAATTCGACGCGAAGGACCCGACGCATCCCCCGCTCGACGTGCTGCCGCCGATCGAGGGCTTCTCCGATCCTCCGCTGCGGCGCGCCGAGGACCCGCCGCCGGCGGCCGGCGAGGGGCGGCCGTGGACGGTCGCGATCGACGGCATCGCGATCGACCGTTTCGACGAGATCTGGGTCGACGCCTACCGCTTCGAGGGCTCGGCGGGGCTGCGCGGCCGGTTCCTTCTGCGGCCGGGGCAGCGCGCCCGCGTCGGTCCGGCCACGATCGACTTCGTCGGGGGCAACCTTCGCGTCGGCGGCCGGCCGCTCGTCTCGGCCCTGGCGGGCCGCCTCCGCGCCGCGATCGCGGAGTGGGACCCGCGGCGCGTGCAGGGCGCCGCGGTGTGGAAGGGCGTGGACGCGCAGATCGACCTGCACGGGCCCACTCCCGGCATGGAATTCCTGAACTATTACCTCCGCCGCGCCCGCGAGCCCCGCTTCTCGGGGGGAGCGGGTGAGCTCTCGCTGGCGGGGACGATCGAGACGGGCGTCGCCTCGGGACGCGTGCGTCTGTCCGCACGCGGCGCGCGGGCGTCGCGGCCGGGAGTCGCTCTCTCCGGAAACCTCCGCGCGGAGGTCCGGGTGCCGCGCTGGGAACTGACGTCCTCCGCGATCGATCTCTCCGGCACCTCGCTGCAGCTCTCCGACGTCGCGGCCGAGGGAGCCGGCGACACGCGGGGATGGTGGGGCCGGTTCGATCTCGCGCCGGCGAGCGTGCGGAGCGGTCTCGAGGCCCGAGTCGCGCTCGAGTGCCGCGACGCGCGGCCCCTTCTCGCGGCGCTCGGCGCCGGGCTGCCGGGATGGACGCGGGGCCTGCTCACGCTCGAGGGGCTGACCGCAAACGCCGATGTCGTGCTCGCGCCGTCGCGGACGCGCATCCATGCGCTCGAGGCGCGCGGCGGAAAGTTCGAGATCCTCGGCGAGTACGATCGCCGCGCGGACGAAGAGCACGCCGTCTTCCTCCTCGAATCGGGGCTCCTGAATGTCGGCGTCCACTCGGACGGCGGGCACGCGAGCGTCCGGCTTCTCGCCTCGCGCGACTGGTTCGCGCGGGAGAGCGCCGCCGTCGCGCAGACCTCCCGCGAGGACGGACAAACTTCCGGAAAATGAGCGCTTTGCGCGAGGGTGATCCACGTCACCTCGGGCGCGATGAACCCTCGAAATGGCCCGCCTCTTGCTTTTCTCAAGTATCGCAGTGGCGGCGACGAATGGGCGTCGCCGGAGAGAGGAGGAGGAAGCGATGTTGCTGGCACTGGTTTTTTCGGTTCACGCGGCGACCGCGACGAGCGCCGCCGCCCCGCAGAACCCCTGCATGGATCAGATGTCGGAGTTGTGCAAGATTTCGGCGCTCTTCTGTCCGGATGCGTACCCGTCCGATCTGACGCCGGGAAGCCGCGGCGTTCCCTGCTGGCCCGAGGCCAACGCGCCGAGCGTCAGCCGCGACACGCGAGTCGTGAATCGCCCGTCGGCCGGCTCTACGCAGAGCGCGCAAGCCGCGGCCTCGGCGAAGCCCGCGAGCGCGCCGGCGTCGTCGAGCTCGGAGCCGGCCACGCGCGGTCAGCATCTCTTCGGGAAGCTGTTCACGCAGTTCTTCGAAGGCCGCTGAGTCTCGCGGAGGGATCGAGAGGCCAGGGCACGATGCTTGCACCGAAAAAGGCATCGGGACATGGTGTCTCGAACTCTTCAGTCAAGGAGATTCGGTAATGGATTCCGAGCGTCGTTTTCGTAACGAGGGGGGAGAAGATTGGCGTCGCGAGAGATTCGAGGGACAGGGCTCGGAACGGCGGTCCCTGGGCTCGAGCCGCGGTAACGCGGAGGGGCAGGGCGACGGCGAGCCGTACGAGGAGCAGCAGTGGAGTCCGGGTCAGGGCCAGGGACGCGGCCGCCAGGGCCGCATGAGCTCCGGCTACGGATCCGAGTCGTCCGGCGAGGGCCGCTCCTACGGATACAACCAGGAGGAGCAGGGCCCGACGGGACGCGGCGAGTACGGCGGCCAGAGATACGGCCAGAGCTACGGAAGCCAGGGGAACTACGGCCGAGAGGGCGGCTACGGCCAGGAATTCCGCGGCGGATCGCAGGGATCGGGGCAGGGGCAGGGATACGGGCAGCGCTACGGCTCGTCCGGGCGCGAAGAGCAGAGCGGATTCCGCAATCGCGGGTATGAGCAGGAGCGCGGACGGTACGCATCGGGGTCGCGTTCGTACGACGGCTACGAGCGGGAGTCGGAGGGACAGGGCTGGTCTCGCGGATACGACTCCTCCTCCTCCTCCTCGGGCGCGTTCGGACGCGGTCAGACCGGCGGATACGGCTCCCGCGGCATGGGCTCGCTCGAGGGCTCGTACGGCTCGACCTACGGATCCTCCAGTCCCTCCGAGTTCGGGCGTCCTCGCGGCCGGTTCGCCGGCAAGGGCCCCAAGGGCTACCAGCGGTCGGATGATCGGGTCAAGGAGGACGTGAGCGATCTGTTGGAACGCAACGACGAGCTCGACGCGTCCGAGATCGAGGTGAACGTCCAGAGCGGCGAGGTGACCCTGGAGGGAACGGTGAACGACCGCCGCTCCAAGCGTCTCGCCGAGGACCTGATCGAGGATCTTCCCGGCGTGAAGCAGGTCCACAACCGCCTGCGCGTCGATCAGAGCGGCTCGGAGTCCGGCAAGGAGAGCGGCTCGACGAAGTCGGGCAAGTCCTCGTACTCGTCGCGCTCGACCTCCTCGTCGTCCACGACGTAGTCTTCGTTTCTGCGACGCTTCGAAAGAGCCGGCGCCACGCGCCGGCTCTTTCATTTGGCCGACGCGCCGCGCGTCAGGCCGGGGTCGACGCCAGCCGGTCGATCGCCGCGATGAGCCGATCGAGGTTGACCGGCTTGATGAAGTGCTCGGCGAAGCCGTTCGCGCGGCTGGCCGCCACGTCCTGCTCCATCCCGTAGCCGCTCAGCACGATCCCGGGAAGGTCCGGGCGCAGCGCGCGCAGCCGGCGCAGCACCTCGAGCCCGCTGCCGTCGGGGAGCCCGACGTCCGACACGAGCACGTCCACGGGATGGAGGCGGAACGTCTCGTCGGCCGCCTTGACGCCCCCGGCGACGTGCACGTCGAAGCCGGACTCCGCGAGCAGGGTGCGCATGGCCTCGGCGGTGTCGGCGTCGTCCTCGACGAGGAGCACCGACACCGGACTGCGGGCCCCGCTCGTCGCGCCGACGCCGGCTGCCCGGGAGAGGCGCGGCGCCGGCCGGTCCGCCGTGGTCGCCAGGCGCACCTCGAAGCACGCGCCGCGGCCCTGGCCGTCGCTCTTCGCCGCGATGGTGCCGCCGTGCTGTTCGACGAGCGTCTTCGCGATCGAGAGGCCCAGGCCCAGGCCCGCGCCCGCGCGCGCCGCGGTCGAGTCGCCCTGCACGAACGGCTCGAACATCCGGTCGAGCAGCTCCGGGGGAATGCCCTTGCCGGTGTCCCGGATGCTCACGCGGAATGCGCCGGGCTCCGGGTTGTCCGAGGACACCGTCACGTGCCCGCCCGCGGGCGTGAACTTGATCGCGTTGCGGATGAGGTTCCAGAAGACCTGCTGGAGGCGGCCTCCGTCGGCGCTGCCGAAGTGCTGGGGCGCGTCGAGGTGGGTTTCCATCGAGAGGCCCTTTGCCAGCAGCTCGCTCCGGGAGCTCTGGACGACGCTCGCGAGGAGCTCGTGGAAGTCGAGCGCCTCGCGGTGCAGCTCGAGCTTCCCGCGCGCGATGCGCGTGAGGTCCAGGAGGTCGTCGATGAGACGCGCCTCGAGCTCCGTGTTGCGGCGGATCATGGCGAGGGAGTCGGGGACGCCGGCGGGGAGGTCGGTGCGGTGCTGGAGCCGGTGCACCGACGCGACGATCGGGGTGAGCGGGGTGCGGAGCTCGTGGGAGAGGTTCGCGAGGAACCGGTCCTTGGTTGCGTTGGCCTCCTCGGCCCGGCGCCGCGCCTGCCGGATCTCCTCCTGCTGGCGGCGGCGTTCGGTGACGTCCCGCTGGATCCGCGAGACCCCGATCATCCGCCCGGTCGAATCGAGGATGGCCGAGGCGTGGACCGCGACGTCCATCGTCCGGCCGTCCTTCGCCACCCGGCGGACGTCGACCTCGGAAGTCTTCCCGGCCGCCAGCTCCTCGGCGGAGACTCGGGGCTCGAGGAAGCCGGGCGGCGCGAGCTCGTGCATCCGGTGCCCGAGCATCTCCTCGGCGCGGTATCCGTAGAGCGTCTCGGCACCCGGATTCCAGTCCGTGATCGACCCGTCCATGCCCTCGGCGACGATCGCGACTCCCGCGGAGTTGACGACGTCCGCGAGCCGGCGGATCGCCAGCTCGGCGGCGCGCTGGGCGGTGATGTCGCGGAAGACGAGCACCACGCCCGCGAGCCGGCCGCGGTCGTCACGAATGGGCGCGCCGCTGTCGGCGATCGGGATCTCCCGGCCGGATCGCGACAGGAGGATCGTGTGGTTGGCCAGTCCCACGACCGCGCCCTCGCGCAGGACGCGGCTCACGGGACTCTCGACCTTCTCGCGCGTGCTCTCGTTGACGATCCGGAAGACCTCCTCGGCGCCCCGGTCGTGCGCCTCCGCGGAGGGCCAGCCGGTCAGCTCCTCGGCGACCGGGTTCAGGAACGTGATGCGGCCCGCGGTGTCGGTGGCGAGCACCGCGTCGCCGATGCTGTGCAGCGTGGTCCGGAGGCGCGCCTCGGCCTGCGCGCGCCCGACCAGGTCGCGACGGATCACCCAGACGAGCGCGGCGAGAAGCGCCAGCACGAGAGCCGCGGCCCCGAGCGTGGCGGCGCGGAGGACCCGGGCCGCCAGCTCCGCCTCGGCGATCCGCCGAGCCAGCAGCGACTCCTCCTCGGAGTGGATGCCGTCGGCCGTCTTCCGGATCTCCTCCATCATGCGCCGGCCGACGCCGGTCTCGACTCTCGCCTGCGCCCCGGCCGCGTCTCCCTCCCGGCGCACACGGATCGTCTCCGCCAGCTCCTTCAGCTTCGCGTCGGCCTGCCTCCGGAGCGCCTCGGCCCGCTGGTGCTGCGGGGGATTGTCGGCAGTCAGCGAAGCCAGCGACGCGAGGCCGCTCGCCGCCTCCCGCGCCGCGGCGTCGTACGGGGCCAGATAGGACTCGTTGCCCGTCAGGAGATAGCCGCGCTGGCCGGTCTCGGCATCGCGGAGCATCCCGAGGACGTCGTCGGTCGATCCGAGCACCTGGTACGAGTGCACGACCCAGCGGTTCGCCTCGAGCAGGCGCCGCGCGTTCACGTCGTGGATCCAGCCGAGGCCGATCAGCGCGAGGGCCACGAGCACCGCGCCGACGACGATCTTGAGACCCAGTCCTGGATGCGAGCCCATTGTTCGGCCGAGCCGAAGTGTATCCGACCCGCGACTCCTCGCCCGCTCCGTGTCAGTGCCCCGACGGAGCCTCGGCGTGGATCAGCGGCACGCGGGAGACGGGCGGGCGCCGCTTCTCCATCGCCATCGTCGGCCGGCGACGCCTCTCGAACTCGTCCAGCACGATCGGCCGGTTCGTCCGCGCGGACTCGAGGAGCGCGCGGATGATGCGCACGTCCGCGAGGCCCTCCCTCCCGGAGGGCTCCGGGTCGCGGTCGTTCAGGATGCAGTCGGAGAAGTAGAGCAGCTCGGGAGCGAACTGGTCGCGCTTCCCGAAGGTGCTCTCCGAGGTCCGTCCGCCGACGGTGACGCGCTGCACGAGCGGCTCGGCCAGCTCGTAGGCCGGGTCCATCCGCAGGTCGCCCTTCGTGCCGACGATCTGGTACCAGCCGGTCTCCGCCGCGCCGAAGCTGCAGGTGAAGCTCGCCAGCCGCTGGACCGGAAAGCGCAGGACGCAGGTCATCATCTCGGGGGAGCCGCGGAAGCGCGGGTCGCCGATGTCGGCGCTCCAGGCGAAGACCTCCTCAGGCTCCGCGCGGAACAGGTAGCGCGCGGCGTTGATGCAGTAGACGCCGATGTCGTAGATCGGGCCGCCGCCCTGCTCGGTCGGGCTCAGCCGGATGTTGTCCTCGTCCTGGACCTGCATCGTGAAGCCCGACTGGAAGATCCGCGGCTCGCCGAGGCGTCCCGAACGGACGATCTCGATCGCCCGGAGGTTGGCCTTCTCGAAGTGCAGCCGGTATGCCGTCATCAGGCGCACGCCGTTCTCCGCGGCCGCGTCGAGCATCGCCTCGCAGTCCGCCTCGGTGACCGCGAGCGGCTTCTCGCAGAGGACGTGTTTGCCGGCGCGCGCCGATCGGATCGTGTACTCGCGGTGCATCGCGTTGGGGAGCGCGATGTAGACGGCGTCGATCCTCTCCTTCGCCAGGCATTCCTCGAAGCCGGCGTAGTCGTAGAGGCCGCTGACCCCGTGGCGCTTCGCGAGGGCCCGCAGCTTGGTCGGATCGTCGGAGACCAGCGCGGCGAGCTCGGAGTTCGCGCGCGCGTGGCGAAACGCCGGCAGGACCGCGGCCTGCGAGATGTAGCCGAGGCCGACCACCGCGTAGCGGATCCGGCGGCGAGGGGCGGTGCGAGTGCGAGAACGGGTGCGGGAACGGGAAGTCGAGGCGGATTTCCGGGCTCTGGACATGGTTTCCTCCGGCCGGTTTGAGCGTGCGAAGACCCGTCGACCCGGCGTTGCAATGCGCAAGCCAACGCGCGGGCGTTGGCCCGAAAATCGCACTGCCGAAGGGTGTGCGTCGAGCGTCTGGCCAATTGCGATCCGCGGCGGTGCCCGCGAAGAAGCTTCGGAAGCGAGTCGGACGCTCCCTCCGCCGCGTGCGCATGCTTCGCTCCTTCCTGGCCGGCCTGAGCCTCGTCTCGCATTACGCGAGCGCGGCGTGCGCCGAGCTCGCGTTCCGCCGGCCCCGGCGCAACCACCCCAGGCGCTCGGAGCAGCGGCGGCTGAACGGCGGACGGCTCTCGTGGATCCGCGGCGCGGCCGGCGACATCGCGGTCTGGCACTGGGGCTCCGGGCCCCGAGTCCTGCTCGTCCACGGATGGGGAGGGCACGCGGGGAGGATGAGCGCGTTCGTCGCGCCGCTCCTCGAGGCCGGCTTCTGCGCCGTCGCCTTCGACGCGCCGGCCCACGGGATCTCCGAGGGGCGCTTCGCGACCCTGCCGGACTTCATCCGCAGCGTCGAGCTCGTCGCGGGGATCGTCGCGCCGGTCGCCCTCGTGGGCCACTCGATGGGAGCGGCTGCCTGCGCGCTGGCGGTCCGCCGCGGGATTCCGGCGCGCGCGGTCGTGCTCCTCGCGCCCCCCGCGGACCCGGAGGCCTACACGTCGCGCTACGCGCGCTACCTGCGGCTCAAGGCGCCGGCCGCGAACTCGATGAAGGAGCTTCTCCAGCGGCGCTACGGCGTCCGCTTTCCCGAGCTGCGGCTCTCCGCGGAGGCGCCGCGGATCCCGGCCCTGGTGGTGCACGACCGCCGCGACAAGCGGGTCCCGCTGCGCGACGGCATCGCGATCTGCCGGAGCTGGCCGCAGGCGCGCCTGCTCGTGACGAGCGGTCTCGGCCACCACAGGATCCTGCGTAGTCCCGAGGTCGTGCGGCGAGCGGTTCGCTTCCTTTACCGGCATTCCGAGAGATCGGATAACTCTCGAAATCCGAGACCCTTGAGCGGGGTGGCGGCGTCGGCGCCGGCCGAGGCCCTGCGACGGCACGCTTCTTGAAACACAGAGGGCGGCCCAATCCGGGGCCAAAGTGGGAGGACATGATTATGAAACGCATCGCAGGCGCGGCGATCGCGATCGGCTTCCTGATCGGAGGCACCGCGGGCGCCCAGAGCACCCAACCCCAGGAGAAGTCTCACACCGAGTCCGTCACCAAGCACACCGGCCCGGGACCCGATACCAAGATGAAGACCGAGACCGTGGTCGGCACCGTCAAGGAGTACGAGGCCGGCAAGAAGATCAAGATCTCCGGGCCCGCCGACAAGACCTATTCGTTCGACCTCGACAAGAAGGACCAGGCGGCCCGCGTCGACGGGTCGATCGCCGTCGGGCAGATGGCGAAGGTCGAGTACCACAAGGCCGACGACGGCTCCGAGGTCGTGAACGTGATCTCCGAGGCGCCGGCCGGCAGCAAGGCCATGGCGTCCGAGGCCGCTCCGCGCATTCACTCCGAGATGACCACCAAGCACACCGGCCCCGGCCCGGACACGAAGGTGAAGTCCGAGACCGTCGTGGGTACCGTCAAGAAGTACGAGCCCGGCAAGAAGATCACCGTGACGGGACCGAAGGACAAGGACTACAGCTTCGACCTCGACGAGAACGTGGCCTTCAAGGGCGACGTCGCCGTCGGGCAGCGCGTCAAGGTGACCTACACGAAGACCGACGGTGGCGACAAGATCACCTCGGTGATGCCGGCCAAGGGCGGAGCCTGATCGGGCGACGCCTCTCGGTGTGAACGCGAAGAATCGAACGCTTTCCGTCTCTCTGTTGGTGGGGGCTCAAGGCCCCCACCCTTTTCCATGAAGGAGGGGGGTCCATGATGATGCTCAAGATGGCCCTCACGTTTCTGGTCCTCTCGGCCGTAGCGCTTCTGCTCGTCCCCGTGGCGGCGGCCAAGATCGTGGGCTTCGTCTTCGCGTTTCTCTTCGTCGTGTTCCTGCTTCTCGGTCTGGCGACCGTCGATAATCTCGCGACCTGAGGCTCCCAGGCCTCGTTCGCTTCTGTGAGCGCCCCGCTCCCTCGCGCGCGGGTGCGCCTCTGCCGCTTCCCCGGGAGGGCGCCGGGGGTCGTCGCGGCGCGAGGATCTGTCATAGGATCCACCGGGAGTGTCGCAACGACTACAGGAGTGGTGCCCAGGTGACCGAGAAAGCTCTGCCCGGATCGGAGCGACAGGGACAGGTCGCTCTGCGTAAGTTTTTCCACGACGTCGCAACGCCTCTCTCGGCGGTGTCGCTCCACATGGAACGGGCCGCGCGGCTGAGCGCGCGGGGAGCCGACCCGACGGAGGCGCTGGCCACGGCGCGGCGCGAGCTCGAGCGGGCCTTCGAGCTCTTCGAGCGCGGACGGGATGCCCTCCTCGCGACGCCGGAGGAGATCCGGTGACGGCCGCCCCCGCCAAGAACGGCGAGAGCCGCGCCCGCAAGTCGGAGGAACCGGCCGGCTCGGCCACCATACAGCGGCCCGGCGTGAAGGTGCTGATCGTCGAGGACGACGTCGCGGTGCGCAAGGGGCTCGACGTCGCGATCCGCGACCTCGGGGGGGTCACCAAGTGCGTCGGCACGGCCGGCGAGGCCACCCGCGCGATCGAGGATTTCCAGCCCGAGGTCCTGGTCGTCGACGTACACCTGCCCGACGGCGACGGCATCGAGGTCTTTCGCGCGGCGAGCGAGGCGAATCCCGACCGGGACGGCATCGTCATCACGGGCCAGGCGTCGCTCGACTCCGCGGTGGAGGCCCTGCGCGCCGGGATCTCGGACTACCTGCTCAAGCCCCTGCGCCCGGCGCAGCTCGAGGTGGTCTTCCAGCGCCTCAACGCGAAGCGGCGGCTCGAGTCCGAGGTCGAGACGCTGCGGGCCGAGCTGCAGGAGACCGGCAAGCTCGGGGAGCTCATCGGGCGCTCCGAGCCGATGATGAAGATCTTCGACGTGATCCGCCGGGTGGCGCGTTCGAACGCGCCGATCCTGATCACGGGCGCGAGCGGCACCGGCAAGGAGGTCGTCGCCCGCACGCTGCATCGGCTCTCTCGCCGCTCCGGCGCCCCGTTCGTGGCGTTCAACTGCGGCGCGATCTCACCCACCCTCATCGAGAGCGAGCTGTTCGGCCATGAGCGCGGATCGTTCACGGGCGCCGACAAGCGGCGGGTCGGGTACTTCGAGGAGGCCAACGGCGGCACGCTCTTCCTTGACGAGATCACCGAGATGGGCTCCGAGCTGCAGGTCAAGCTCCTGCGGGTGCTCGAGGCGCGGACGCTGCGCCGCGTGGGCGGATCGCAGGACCTGCGCGTGGACGTGCGGCTGATCTCGGCCACGAACCGCGATCCGCAGGAGGCCATCAAGGAGGGCAAGCTCCGCGAGGACCTCTACTACCGCCTGAACGTCTTCCCGATCGCGCTGCCGCTCCTGGCGGAACGGCGCGAGGACATCCCTCTCCTCGCGGAGCACTTCCGCCGCCAGATCGAGGATCAGGAGAAGGCGGGCGTCGCGGCGTGGTCGCCCGACGCGCTCGCGATGCTCCACTCCCACGACTGGCCGGGCAACGTGCGCGAGCTGCGCAACGTCGTCCACCGCGCCTACGTCATGACCGAGGGCGAGACCATCCAGCCGGATGTCGTCGAGAGCCTGCTCCCCGCACGCCGCGACAAGCCGCCGCGGCCGAGCGGGAAGACGCCGGCGTCCACGAAGGCCGAGAAGAAGCCCTCCGGCGCGCGCAAGCGGTAGTCCGAGCGTGGAGCGTGTCCGCGCGCGGAAGCGCGCGGCGACCGACGGAGCTGGCACGCGTTTCGCTCATGCAGTCCCCGGGGGCCGCTCGGGGCACCCCGGAAAGGACTGCGAGGCCAATCATGCTTTGGACCATCTTCGTCATACTCCTCATCCTCTGGGTGCTCGGCCTGGTTTCGGGTTACACGATCGGCGGCTTCATCCACATCCTGCTCGTGATCGCGGTCGTCGTCCTGATCATCAATCTGATACAGGGCCGGCGCGTCGTCTGACCGTAGGTCGGCCGGCGGAAGTATCGGGCCCCGCGAGTCGGGGCCCGATTCTTTATGAGGCGGTGAGGGTCTTTCGGAGCGCCGTCCCGATCGGCACTCCGGTCCAGACGATGCGATACGGCGCGGGACCGGCCCACCGGAACGGATAGCAGGACACGAGCGTGAGCCGCTCGTGCTCGAGCGGTCTCGCGGCGTCGAGGTCGTCGGGCGTCACGATCCGCGAGCCGGTCAGGCGATAGTCGCGGCGTCCCTCGGGTCCGGTCAGCGTGACCACGTCGCCCACGCGCGCGCGCGCCAGCGACCGGAAGAAGGAGTCGCGGTGGCCCGCAATCACGCAGTTGCCGGGCGCCGCCGTCAGGCCCGGCCACGCCGTCCCGAGGAGATGGCCCGGGCCCTTCCGCAGCACGGCGTCCGTCGTCCCCTCGAAGACCGCGTAGTCGATCGCGAGGCGGGCGATCCGGATCCGGCCGACGGGCTCACCGGCGAGGAGCCCGCGTGGCGCGGAGAGCGAGTGCGACGGGGCCACGGAAAGTGCACGCGATTGCGCGATGACGCCCGCGGCGCGATGGCTCGCGGGAATCGCCAGGACGAGGAGCCCTGAAAAAATGAGGGCGCCGCTCGCGCGGCGCCAGAAAAGCGTCATGAAAATCTAGCCGTTGCGGCGAAGGACGAGTCCGGTCGCGAGGAGCGCGGCCCCGGCGAGAGCCAGGAGCGCGTCGTTGCTCGCGGTCTTCGGCAGCTCGTTGCGGTCGTTCGCGCCGCCCGAGGTCGTGTTGCGGTTCATGGAAGAGGTGGACGCGCTCGACTGCGGAGCGGAGTACGAGGCGCTCGGGCTGCTCGGAGCGTTGCTGTAGGTCTTGTTCTCGTAGGCACTGGAGGTCGACGAGCTGCTGGAGGGCGGCGGCGCGTTGTACGTGCTGGAGCCCGGCGGGTTGCTCGACGGCATGTTGCTCGAGCTCGAGGGCACGTTGCTCGAGGACGTGCTCGCGCTGGAGCTCGCGGTGCTCGACGCCGCGCCGCTCTCGGCGACCTGCGTCGACGGCGATCCGTCGTTCGCCGTGTAGCTCTGCTTCCGCTCCGCGGAGTTCACGGCCGGGGGAACGTGCGCGCCGACGGCGCTGTCGGCGACGTCGTGGGTGGACTTGGTCACCGCCGTGCCGTCTCCGGTCGCCACGAAGTTGATCTCGCGCCGGTCGAACTGCTGATCCGTGACGGGATTGCGGGCGATCAGGACCAGCTTGTGCGGACCGGGCTTGACGCCATCGACACGAAAGTCGGTCTCCGTGCTCTTGATGACGCCCTTCTGCTGGCCGTCGAGGAACACGTCGACCTGCGTCTTCTCATCACCCATGGCGTTGGTGTTCGGCGTCAGGACGACGCGAACCTGGTCGGAGGGAACGGACGCGCCTTCGTTGGGTGAGACGAGGGCGATCTTGTACTTCCCGACCGTCGTGGTCTTGTCGCTGGTCTGGCCGAAGGCCAGGGCGGCGACGGCGGCGAAGGCGAGAGCCGCCATTGCGAGTTTGGAACCTTTCGTGAACATGGACACTCCTTCTTTGCGTTAGGCCGACCCCGTGCCGGACCGTCTTTACGTTGTGCAAGGAAAGTGCCGGCACGGTTCCTGCTCCCTCCGAACGGCGTGAGTCGAGTTGCGCCTCCGCGAAGGAGCCTCGCCGGGAGAGGCGCGTCGTGACGAGCGAGTCCGCGCCGCGGCTGCGGATCGCGCAGGTGGCTCCGCTGTACGAGAGCGTTCCGCCGAAGCTCTACGGCGGGACCGAGCGCGTCGTGTCCTACCTGACGGAAGAGCTCACGCGGCTCGGGCACTCCGTGACGCTCTTCGCGAGCGGCGATTCCGTCACGCGCGCCCGGCTGATTCCCGGGTCGCCGCGCGCGCTCCGCCTCGATCCCTCGTGCGTCGATCCCCTCGCCCATCACCTGGTGCTGATCGAGAAGGTCTTCCAGCGCGCGCGGGAGTTCGACGTCATCCACTTCCACGTCGACTACCTCCATTACCCGGTGTCGCGGCGGGGCGGCTTCCCGCACCTGACCACGCTGCACGGCCGCCTCGACCTGCCGGACCTCGCGCCGCTCTACCGCGAGTACTCGGACATCCCGGTCGTCTCGATCTCGAACGCGCAGCGGCGCCCGCTTCCCGACATCGACTGGCTCGCGACCGTGCCCCACGGCCTCCCGCTCGGCATGCACCGTCCGGGACCCGGCGCCGGCGAGTACCTCGCGTTCCTCGGGCGCATCTCGCCCGAGAAGCGCGTCGACCGCGCCATCGACATCGCGCGGCGAGCGGGGTGGCGGCTGCGGATCGCGGCCAAGGTCGACCGCGCCGACGCGGAGTACTTCGAGAACGAGATCCGCCCTCGCCTCTCCGAGCCGCATGTCGAGTTCCTCGGCGAGATCTCCGAGGCCGAGAAGAGCGAGTTCCTCGGCGACGCCGCCGGCCTCCTGTTTCCGATCGACTGGCCCGAGCCGTTCGGGCTCGTCATGATCGAGGCGCTCGCCTGCGCGACGCCGGTGATCGCGTTCCGCGCCGGCTCGGTCGAAGAGATCGTCGAGGACGGCGTCAGCGGATACGTCGTCGCGAGCGTGCCCGAGGCCGTCGAGGCCGTCCAGGCCCTGGGCCGGCTCGATCGCGCCGCGTGCCGGAGAGCCTTCGAGAAGCGGTTCACGGCGACCCGCATGGCGAAGGACTACCTCCGGATCTACCGCGAGGTGATCGGCCGCGGCGCGGCGGGGCGGAAGTCTCCGCGGACCCGCGGGACGGCGCCGCCCGAGCTTCCGCGTCCGCGGACGGATGGAGCGAAGAGTCATTGAGCGCGAACGGCAATCCCGAGATCGAGAGCCCCTTTTCGATACGGGCGACGTCGGGCCGGAGGGATCCGCGCACGCGCGTCCTCAAGGCGGACGAGACGTTCGTCGTGATCGATCGCCTCGGCGACGTCGCCCCCGGAGGGTCGGGGGAGCTCGGCTTGTATCACCGGGGCACCCGCTTCCTCTCCTGCTTCTCCCTGACGATCGAGGGCGGGCGCCCGTTCCTCCTGTCGTCCGGCGTGCGCGAGGACAGCGCCGTCTTCGTCGCCGACCTGACCAACCCCGACCTCGTGCGAGGCGCCGGCGAGGAGATCATTTGCCCGCGCGGGAGCGTGCACTTCGTGCGGGAGTGCAGGGTCAACCCGCGCGGGCTGGTCGAGTCGATGACGTTTCGCAACTACGCCTCCGTGGGCATCGCCCTTCGGCTCGGGTTGACCCTGGACGCGGACTTCGCCGACATCTTCGAGGTGCGCGGCACCGTGCGCGCGAACCGGGGACGGCGGCTCGACCCCCGCGTGCGTCCGGACGGCGTGACCCTGTCCTACCGCGGGCTCGACGACGTCCTGCGTGTGACCCGGGTCCGCGTCGAGCCTTCCGCGTCGCGAGTCCGGGGCTCGCTGCTCGAGTTCGGCCTCGCGCTCGAGCCCGGCGAGGAGCGCGTGCTCCGCTTCGAGGTCGACTGCCGCGTCCAGGGCGTGCGGGAGCCCCGAGGGTCGCGCACGCGCGTGCGCGGGGAGAGAGCGCCCTCCGCGTTCGGGCTGCGGAGCTCCAACGAGGACTTCGACGCCTGGATCCGACGCTCCGCCGCCGATCTTTCGATGATGACGACGCGGACCTCGTGCGGACCGTACCCCTATGCCGGCGTGCCGTGGTTCAGCGCGCCGTTCGGGCGCGACGGAATCCTGACGGCGCTCGAGCTGCTCTGGCTCGAGCCCTCGCTCGCGCGCGGGGTCCTGCGGTTCCTGGCTTCCACGCAGGCGGCCGAGACCGATCCGACGCGCGACGCGCAGCCGGGCAAGATCCTCCACGAGTTCCGGACGGGTGAGATGGCGAACCTCGACGAGATTCCCTTCGCGCGGTACTACGGGAGCGTCGACGCGACGCCGCTCTTCGTCGTGCTCGCGGGCGCCTACCTCGAGCGGACCGGCGACCGGGCGCTCCTCCAGAGGCTGTGGCCCAACCTCGAGCGTGCGCTCCAGTGGATCGACCGCTACGGCGACGCCGACGGCGACGGCTTCGTCGAATACTCCGGCCGCTCCGAGCGCGGCCTGATCAACCAGGGCTGGAAGGACTCGGTCGACGCCGTCTTCCACGAGGACGGCTCCGGGGTGGACGGGCCCATCGCGCTCTGCGAGGTGCAGGGCTACGTGTGGGCCGCGAAGCGCGCGGCGGCCGCCGTCGCGGAGGCGCTCCAGCACAAGGCGCGCGCCCGCCGGCTCTCCGCGGAGGCGGAGCGGCTCCGCGCGCGGTTCGACGAGATCTTCTGGGACGACGCGCTCGGCACCTACGCGCTGGCGCTCGACGGCGAGAAGCGCGCATGCCGGGTCCGGGCGTCGAACGCGGGGCACGCCCTCTTCGCGGGCATCGCGCTCGAGGGGCGCGCCGGGAGGCTCGCCGCGACGCTCCTCGATCGAGACTCCTTCAGCGGCTGGGGGGTGCGCACGCTCGCCGCGGTCGAGCGCCGGTACAACCCGATGTCGTACCACAACGGCTCGGTCTGGCCGCACGACAACGCGCTCATCGCGTCGGGCTTCGGGCGGTACGGTCTCACGCAGGAGGCGGCGCGACTCTTCTTCGCCTTCTTCGAGCTCTCCCGCGCCGTCGACATGCGGCGCCTGCCCGAGTTGATCTGCGGATTCGACCGGGGAGCGGGAGCGGGGCCGACCCTGTATCCGCTGGCCTGCGCCCCGCAGGCGTGGGCGGCCGGCGCGGTCTTCCTCATGCTGCAGGCCTGCCTGGGCCTCTCGATCCGCGGCCATGAAGGCCAGATCCTGCTCGAGCGGCCGACGCTTCCGCCGTTCCTCGAGACGCTGCGGATCGACGATCTCCGCGTGGGCTCCGGCAGCGTGGACCTGTCGCTCTCGAGGCGCGGGCCGGAGGTCTCCGTGGACGTGGCGCGCAGCTCGGGCCACGTCACGGTGACCGTCGTGCACTGAGGCGGAGAGAGAGGGGGCGCCCTTTCGCTACGCGGCGCCGGCCTTGCGCGCACGCGCGGGCGCCTTGCGCGCTCCGGCCCGCGGCTTCGCCTGGCCGAGGCTCTTCTTGAGGGCGTCCATGAGGTCGACGACGTTCTCGGCGCGCTTGCCCTCGGGCGCCTCGGCGGCCTCGACGGCGAACCGGCTCTTGGACGCGAGCAGCTTCTCGAGCGCCTTCTTGTACGTGTTGGGATGCGCGGTCGGGTCCCAGGCCTCCGACGACATCTGGTCGATCAGCATCTTCGCCATCTTGACCTCGGCGGACTTCTTCGCCGGAGCCGTGATGTGCAGCTCCTTCGGGTTGCGCAGCTCTTCGAATGGCCGAAGCGTCTCGAGGGAGATGGCCTGCGGTCCGGGAATGAGCGCTCCCAGGGTCGGCTTCGTGCGCAGCGCGAAGCGGATGATGCCGACCCGCTCCGACTCCAGGAGGGCGTCCCGCAGGACGCCGTAGGCCTTCTCGCCGCCCTTGCGGGGCGCGGCGTAGTAGGGCGTCTCGAAGGAGAGGGGATTGAGCGCGCCGAACTCGACGAATTGCAGGACCTCGATGTCGTGATCGTCGCCCACCGCCTCTTCCTCGACCTTCTTGAGCTCTTCCTTCTCGACGAGCGAGTACCTGCCCTTGGAGACCTCGAATCCGCGCACGATCTCGTCGTTCGGGACTTCCTTGTCCTCCTTGCTGCAGAACTTCTTGTACTTGATGGGCGAGCGGTCCTTGCGGTGCAGGAGGCGGAACGAGACGTGCTCGGAGGCCTCTACCGCCGAGAAGATCGAGACGGGGATCGAGATCAGGCCGAACGAGATGTGTCCGCTCCAGATGGGGCGCATGGAGTTCTCCTCGAAGATCGTGTCAGATGGCTAGAGGGCGGCGCAGTCCGGATGTCCGCATCCGCACCGGGAGCTCGATGCGCTCTCGCTGCCCGACTCGGCACATTTCTCGCTGCAGTACTTCTTGCCCTCGAGCTCGACTGTCGCCTCGGAGCAATGACACCCGGCGTGCTCACAGTGCATGGGGCACCTCCAAGGTGAATCGAAGCAATCGTCCTGCCAGCGGCCGCGCCCATTTTTTCCCGGCACGGTTTCTGCATCGGCGGGAAGTGTCGGGCAATTCGGCCCGTCCCAGGTAACAAGGAGACTGTCATGGCCGATTTCGAGGATAAGAATCGCGACAACAAGAGCGGGCAGCAGGGGCAGCAGGGACAGCAGGGCAACAAGCCGGGCTCGCAGAACGAGCCGGGCCGTGAGAACGAGCCGCGCGAGGGTCAGGGCCAGAACCCGGGCTCGCAGCGTCCGGGGACGTCCCCCAGCGGCCGCCCGGGCTCCGAGAAGGACGAGGAGTCCGCGTAGTTTTCGTCTCGAATCGCTCCGGCGGGCGGCAGCGTCCGCCGGAGCCTCGTTTTCCTTTCTTCTTTTTCTTTGGCACGCGGAGATCGACAGCATGACGGAACAGCAGCCGCTGCTGCGCCCGGACGACCTCGGGCCGTTCTTTCGGCGAGTCGGCGCGGCCGGGCATCGAGGACTGCTCCTCGACTTCGACGGGACCCTGGCGCCCTTCGCGGCGGATCGCAACCGCGCGGCGCCGTACCCCGGAGTGCGCTCGCAGCTCCGCGCCCTGATGCTTTCGTCCCGCGCGACGCGCGTGGCGATCGTGAGCGGCCGGGCGCTCGCCGACCTGCGGCGGCTGGCCGCGATGGAGGCTCCCGTCGAGCTCTGGGGCTCGCACGGACTGGAACGCCTCACCCTCGACGGCCGGCGCGAGGCGCAGCCGGCGCCCGAGGAGGTCCGGCGCCTCCTCGAGCAGATCGCGGCGTCCTTCGCCGCCTCCGGGCTCTCGGGCGTCCTCGAGCGAAAACCCTACGGGGTCGCCATCCACCGCCGCGGGACGCCGCCCGACGCCTTCGACCGCGCGCGGCGCGAGCTCCTCGAACGGTTCGCCGGGCCCGCCGCGGAGGCGGGTCTCCAGCGGCTCGCCTTCGACGGCGGCGTGGAGCTGCGGCTCGCCGGCTCCGACAAGGGCATCGCCGTCCGCGCCATGCTCGACGAGCTCGGCGAGGACGCCGCCGTGGCGTACCTGGGCGACGACCTCACCGATGAGGACGCCTTCGCGGCTCTGGACGGCCGCGGCCTCCCGGTGCTCGTGCGCGACGTGCCGCACACGACGAAGGCGCACGCGTGGATCCGGCCGCCGGCGGAGCTCTTCGCGTTCCTCGCCGCATGGAGCGCGGCCGTCGAGGGGCGCGCGGCATGAATCTCGTCGTCGTCTCGAACCGCCTCCCCTTCGCGGTCACGCGCGAGGAGGGAGGGGAGTGGAAGGTCGAGCCCGGCAGCGGCGGGCTCGTGACCGCGCTGCGCCCGGTGCTGCGCAACCGAGGCGGCCGCTGGATCGGCTGGTCGGGAGCGACCGAAGAGGACCTGCCCGACGCCGCGCCGCTGTTCGCCGACGCCCGCCGCCGATTCGGGTACGACCTGATCCCGGTCTCGCTGACCGCGAAGGAGCGCGACGGCTTCTACTCCGGCTTCTCGAACGAGATCATCTGGCCGCTCTTCCACGACCTCGTCTCGATGTGCAACTTCGACCCGACGTACTGGTCGGCCTACGAGGCGGTGAACCGCAAGTTCGCGGAGAGCGCGGCGCAGTCGGCGCGGCCGGACGACTTCCTCTGGGTGCACGACTATCACCTGATGCGGGTCGCGACCGAGCTCCGCGCCATGGGCGTGACCTCGCGGATCGCGTTCTTCCTGCACATCCCGTTCCCTCCGCTCGACATCTTCCTGAAGCTGCCGTGGCGCTTCGAGGTCCTGCACTCCCTGCTCGCCTTCGACCTCGTCGGCTTCCAGACGGTGCGGGACCGGCGCAACTTCGTGCAGTGCATCCGCCTGCTCCTCCCGCAGGTCCAGCTCTCGGGCCGGGGCGCCGTGTGGACGCTGAGAGTCGGCGAGCGCGAGGTGCGGATGGGCTCGTTCCCGATCTCGATCGACGTGGCCGACTTCGAGAGGCGCGGCGCCGAGGCCGCGGTCGAGGAGAAGGCGCAGAAGATCCGCGGGTCGGACCCGTCCCGGCGGATCATCCTCGGGATCGACCGGCTCGACTACACGAAGGGAATCCCCCAGAAGCTCGAGGCGTTCCGCAACCTGCTCCGGCGCTATCCCGAGGAGCGCGGCACCGTCACGCTGATCCAGGTCGTGGTGCCGAGCCGCGAGGACATCGCCGGCTATCGCGACCACAAGGTCGCGGTCGAACGGCTCGTCGGGGAGATCAACGGCGAGTTCACGCGCGGCGGCTGGGTCCCGATCCAGTACATCCACCGCAGCCTCGAGGGCGTGAGCCTTCCCGGGCACTACCGCGCCGCCGACGTCGCGCTCGTGACGCCCCTCAAGGACGGCATGAACCTGGTGTGCAAGGAGTACTGCGCGACACGCGTGGACGGCGACGGCGTCCTCATCCTGTCGGAGTTCGCCGGCGCGGCGGCGCAGCTCCAGAACGGCGCGTTCCTGGTCAACCCGTTCGACGTCGAGGGCGTGGCCAACACGCTCCACGCCGCGCTGCACCTCGAGCCCGCCGAGCGGCGCTTCCGGATGCGCAAGCTGCGCCGGGTCCTGCGCGACCACGACATCTACCACTGGCTCAACACGTTCCTGGAGGCGGCGATCTCGCTCGAGCTCGCCGACTTCCCGCTCGTCCAGGACTACCTTCCCGTCGCGGCGGGCCAATGAACCGGCAGTACGAGTACCCTCCGATCGAGCACCACGGGGTCATCGGCGACCTCCACACCGTGGCGCTCGTGGCCCTCGACGGCACGATCGACTGGCTGTGCCTGCCGCACTTCGACTCGCCCAGCGTGTTCGCGGCGATCCTCGACCGCGAGAAGGGCGGTCTCTTCCGGATCTCGGCCGCGGGCTCGGACGCGCGCCGCCGCCAGATGTATCTGCCCGACTCGAACGTCCTCATGACGCGGTTTTTGACGCCGGACGGCGTCGGCGAGATCGTCGACCTCATGCCGATCCACGGGGAGGGAACCAGCCGCAAGAAGAAGGAGGACCACCAGATCATCCGGCTCGTGCGCGGAGTCCGCGGGTCGATTCCCTTCGAGCTCGTCTGCCGTCCCGCCTTCGACTACGCGCGCGCGCCCGCCGTCAAGCCGGAGAAGACCGCCTCGGGCTACCGGTTCGTCTCCGGCGACCTGGTCCTCGACCTCGCGACGACGCTGCCGCTCTCCGTCGGAGAGTCCGGCGAGGTCTCGGCGGAGTTCATGCTGCAGGAGGGGGACGAGATCCCCGTGATGTTCGGCCAGGCGAACGGCGAACCGCCGCCGGCTGAGTCTCTCCTCGCGCGCTGCAAGAGGGAGTTCCACAACACGCTGCACTTCTGGCAGGGCTGGATCGAGGGCAGCCACTACCAGGGACGCTGGCGCGAGATGGTCAAGCGCTCCTGCCTGACTCTCAAGCTGCTGACGTTCGCCCCGACGGGCGCGATCATCGCCGCGCCGACGATGAGCCTGCCCGAGCGCGTCGGCGGCCCGCGCAACTGGGACTACCGCTACACCTGGGTCCGCGACGCGGCGTTCACCGTCTACGCGCTCCTGCGCGTCGGGTTCACCGACGAGGCGAGGCGCTTCATCCACTTCCTCGCGGACCGCTGCCGCGACCTCGAGAAGGGCGCGCCGATCCAGGTGCTCTACCGCATCGACGGAGGCTCGGAGATGCCCGAGGAGATCCTCGCGAACCTCGAGGGCTACCGCGGCTCCTCGCCAGTGCGCGCCGGCAACGACGCCGCGAAGCAGTTCCAGCTGGACGTCGTCGGCGACCTCATGGACGCGGTCTACCTCTACAACAAGTACTGCGAGCCGATCTCACACGACCTCTGGACCACGATGCGCCGCCTCGGGGACTGGGTCTGCGCGCAGTGGCAGGAACCCGACGAGGGGATCTGGGAGGTCCGGGGCGGGCGCGCGCAGTTCACGTTCTCGAAGCTCATGTGCTGGGTGGCCGTCGACCGCGCGCTCCGGCTGGCGACGCAGCGCAGCCTCCCGGCCGACAACGAGCACTGGCTGCAGACGCGTGATGCGATCTACGACACGGTGATGCGCCGCGGGTTCTCGCGGAAGCTCAACGCCTTCGTGCAGAAGCTCGACTCGGAGGTGCTGGACGCCTCGCTCCTGCTCGCGCCGCTCGTCAAGTTCGTCTCCCCGTCGGATCCGCGCATGCTCGGGACCCTCGACGCGATCCAGCGCGGCCTCGAGAGCGACCATCTCGTGCGCCGCTACGACCCCCGCGTCTCGCCGGACGGGCTCGAGGGGGACGAGGGGACCTTCTCGATCTGCACCTTCTGGCTCGCGGAGGCGCTCGCGCGCGCGGGCCGGCTCGAGGAGGCGCGGCTCACCTTCGAGAAGATGCTGGGGTACGCGAATCACGTCGGCCTCTACGCGGAGGAGATCAGCTCGACCGGCGAGGCCCTCGGCAATTTTCCACAGGCGTTCACGCACCTGGGCCTGATTTCCGCGGCCTTCAACATCAACCGCGCCCTGGACGGAAAGCTCATGGGCGCGCGCCGCGGGGTGGCGTCGGAGCTCGGATCCGGTCCGCCGGTTCCGGGGACCCCTCAGAGGTGGCTCTGAGATGGGAACGGATCTTGCACTTTTGCTGCGAGTCGGTTGAACACGGCCCGGAAGGGCTGTTTTTTTGAGGAGGCATACGTCATGAAGAAGTTCCTTTCCCTGGGCGGTCTCCTGGTGCTGGCGACGGCAGTGTCGCTCGGCTGCCAGAAGAAGGAGACAACCACGACCACCACCGAGACGACGTCTCAGGCGCCAGCGGCGTCCGGCACGCCGGAGTCTGGAATGACCCAGACCACGACCACCTCGACGGTCGAGACGACCCCCGGCATGAGCATGACGCCCAGCCCGCATCCCTGAGGAGCGGACGGAACACGGAAACGAGTGGCGCCGGGCCGCCTCGCACAAGCGCGGCGGACCCGGCTCTTTTTCTTTGACGGAGCCAATGTGAAGAAGAAGAAGAAGGACGCGAACGACCCCGCGTTCCGGATGGACCACGATCCGGAGGATCTCGTCGCGGAGGGCATGAGCTCGGAGGCGGCGGAGGTCGACCGGGCGGAGTCGCTCGCCTCGACCGGAGACGCGGACGGCTCGTTCCGGGAGGTCGCCTCGGGATCGGCCACCGGAGCCGGCGTCGACCGCGTCGAGGAGGAGGAGTCCTCGATGCGCGACGAGGCGCGGCGGGCCTCGCCGGGCGGGAACGCGTTCGCCGACAAGCTGGGCGCGCCGCCGGACATCGACGAGAACGAGGGCGACGACTCCTGGCTCCAGGACATGCCGGAGGACTTGAAGTAGTTCACGGTCTTCAGTTCACAGTTCACAGTTCACAGTTCACAGTTCACAGTTCACAGTTCAAGACTGAAAACTGAGAACCGATTACTGAGAACTGATAACTTCCCCCGGTGCCCCGACGCGTCTTCCTCATCTCGCCGGCGAGCTGCTCCGGGGAGCGCGCGCGGATTCTCCTGCGCGACGCCGCGCGCTTCGACCTCGCGCTCCGGATCCGAAACGCCACCGGCGCGCCGCTCGGCGAGGTGTTCGCGTTCCTCTCCGGTCTCTACTTCCGCGGCAAGCTGACCTACGCGCGGCGGTTCGCGGAGCAGGCGGCCGATTCCGCGGGAACGTTCGTCATCACGGCGCGGAGCGGCCTGCGGCCTCCCGAGGAGGCGGTCCGGATCCGGGACCTTCGCCGGTTCGCCGAAGTCGACATCGACGCGCGCGACCTGCGCTTCCGGCGGCCCTTCCTCCGCGACGCCCGCGCGCTCGCGGCGCGGTTGGGACCGGACGCGGAGGTGGTGCTCCTCGGCAGCATCGCCACCGGAAAGTACGTCGACGTCCTGCTCGACGTCTTCGGCGCGCGCCTCCTCTTTCCGCGCGACTTCGTTGGCCGGGGCGACATGAGCCGCGGAGGACTGCTCCTGCGCCACGCCCGCGCCGGACGCGAGCTCGACTACGCGCCGGTGCTGGGCACGGAGCGGCACGGACGGCGGCCGCCGCGGCTGCGACGCGTGCCGCGGCAGAGGGCGGCGCCGCCGAGAGCGGCCCCTTGACGGCGAAGCGCGCGGCGCGACCGGGGGCCGTCGCGGAGCTGTTTCCGCGCGACGCCGACACCGTCGAGGCCGCGGTCGGATCCCGCCTCGTGCGCCTCACGAACCTCCGCAAGCTCTTCTGGCCCGAGCTGGGCGTGACGAAGGGCGACCTCCTCCGCTACTACGCCGCCGTGGCGCCCGCGCTCCTGCCGCATCTGCGCGACCGCGCCATGGTCATGAAGCGCTACCCCAACGGCGCGGCGGGGGAGTTCTTCTTCATGAAGCGCGCGCCCTCGCCGCGGCCCGACTGGATCGCGATCTGCGCGATCGAGCACGGCGAGGAGAAGGTCGTGGACTTCCCGATGATCCAGGACCTCGCCGCGCTCCTCTGGGTGATCAACCTCGGCTGCATCGACCTGAATCCCTGGTACTCGCGCTGCGACGACACCGACCGTCCCGACTTCCTGCACTTCGACCTCGACCCGGTCCCCGGCGCGGACTTCGGCCGCGTGCGCGAGACGGCGCTGCTCGTGCGCGAGGCGCTGGAGCTCTTGAAGATTCCCTCCTTCGCGAAGACCACCGGCTCGAAGGGCATCCACGTCTACGTGCCCATCGAGCGCGGTCCCACGCAGAAGGAGGTCTGGACCTTCGCCAAGCACTTCGCGCGCGCCCTGGAATCGCACAACCCGAAGCTCGTCACCGCCATCTACGAACGCGCGCGGCGGCCCGAGGGACGCGTCCTCGTCGACTACAACCAGAACGCCTGGGGCCAGACGCTCGCGTCGGTCTATTCGGTGCGGCCGCATCCCAGGGCGTGCGTCTCGACCCCCGTGACGTGGAAGGAAGTCGAGCGCGGGGTCGCGATCGAAGACTTCCGCATCGACACCGTTCCGGACCGCGTGGAAAAGCGGGGAGACCTCTGGGCGCCGCTCGCGAATGCAGAAGGACGATTCCGGCTGGGCAGTCTTCTCTGAGGCGTTACTTCTCGCTCGCGCGGCGCGCGCGCCGCAGGTCGCGGGCGAGCCGCGCCCGCAGGCGGTGCCGCTGGGCGCGCTCCGGGGCGCGCAGGGCCGCCGAGGGGTGAATGGTGGCGATCCGAACCGCCGCGCCCGCGGCCTCGGCGGGAATCTTCGCGACCGAGCGCTCGGCGCTCGCGCCCAGGCTCACGATCACGCGCGGCCGAACCGCCCCGAGCTCCGCGAAGAGCCACGGACGGCAGGCCTCGAGCTCCGCGGCGTTGGGCTTCTGGTGGATCCTCTTCTTGCCGCGCGGCTCGAACTTGAAGTGCTTGACGGCGTTCGTCAGGAAGACCTCCCCGCGCGACAGGCCCGCCGCGGCCAGCGCCTCGTCGAGCACGCGGCCGGCCGGCCCGACGAACGGGAGTCCCTCGACGTCCTCGCGGTCGCCGGGCTGCTCGCCGATCAGGAGGATCGCGGCGCGGGCGGGTCCGCGGCCGAACACGGTCTGCGTCGCGGGCGCGTAGAGCGGGCAACCGCGGCAGCTCCTGGACGCTCGCTCCAGGCGTCGCAAGTCGCGCGAGCGAGGAACGAACGGGGAGGCGTCGTACGACACCGACGCCCCCCGTCCCTTCGAAACCGTCGAAGCCGCGGCAGCCGTGCGCGTGTCCTCAGGCGCTCGCCTGGTCGTGTCCTCCGACCTTCACGAGCTTGTTGTAGACGCCCAGAATCAAGAGCGTCGGCGCCCACTGACCGATGAAATTGCTGACCGCCTTCTTCTTCTTGTTGCCCGAAAGCTGAAGCACGAGCGAAATCGCGATCGACCCGAGCGAGCTCCAGAGCCAGACGTCCGACGGCAGCCTGGCCGTCTGGGATTCGAGCGCGCGTGCGACCGGTCCCTCGCGGCGCTCGGGCTCTCGCGTTTTCGAATCCGTCTCCGCGTCTCTCTGCATCCGAGATTCCATGGTTCCTCCCTAAAGGATTTTCGAGGCCGAATCGAGGTTCTCAGAGTGCAGAGGGCGTGCCACCGACGACTAGGAGGCCGTCGCGCCCGCGAGCGCCACGTCGAGCTTTCTCACGGCCTCGTAGCGCTCCGCGACGTCCTCCCAGTTCCAGAGGTTCCAGACCGCCTGGAAGAACTCGGTCTTGCGATTCTGGTACTGCAGGTAGAACGCGTGCTCCCACGCGTCGAGGACCAGGATCGGGACGCCGGCCTGCGCGAGGTTCGACTGGTGGTCGTAGATCTGCGTCGTCAGCAGCCGTCCGCCGAGCGGCTCCCAGACGAGCGCCGCCCAGCCGGAGCCCATGATCGTGCCGGCGACCTCGGTCAGCTGGCGCTTGAACTTCTCGTAGCTGCCGAAGTCGTTCTGGATCTGCTCGGCCAGCGGCCCGTGCGGCCGGTCGCCCCCCTTCGGCGAGAGGTTCTGCCAGAAGAGCGAATGCAGGACGTGGCCGGAGAGGTTGAAGGCGAGCGCCTTCTCGAGGGAGCCGACCCGCGTGAAGTCCTCCTTCGTCCGCGCCTCGTCGAGCTTCGCGAGGGTGTCGTTGGCGCCCTTCACGTAGCCGGCGTGGTGCTTGTCGTGATGGAGCTCCATGATCTTGCCGGAGATGTGCGGCTCGAGCGCGCCGTAGTCGTACTGGAGGTCGGGAAGGGTATAAATGGGCATAAGTCTCCTCTCGCCCTTCTGAAAGCGAGATTCGTGCCTGCCCGGCCGGGCCGCCGCCGCGTCCGGATGCGGCACTCCTCTTGCAGCCCCGGCCTATCCGAGGAGGTGAATGAGCATGCTGAAGCTGGCGCTGACGTTCTTCGTGATCGGCCTGATCGCGGCGCTTCTCGGGTTCACGGGCGTCGCGGGCGCCTCGTTCGCGGTCGCGAAGGTGTTTGCGGCCATTTTCGCGGTCCTCTTCCTGATTTTCCTCATCCTGGGCCTGGCGGGCGCGAACAAGGTCGCCAACTCGATTCGGAGCTGAGATCGATTCGAAACGGACGGCGGGATGCGTCTCGCCGTCCGCAACGAAAAAGGAGCCGGGTCGCCCCGGCTCCTTTCCTTTTGTAGCTTGCCGTGGGCCTAGGCGGGATGCTTGACCTGCAGGTTGTTGATCACCCGCACGACGCCGTCGACCGAGCGGGCCTCCTTCTCCGCCTCCATCTTGACCTGGGGATTGGGCACCTCGCCCGCGAGCGTCACGACGCCGTTCGTCACGTTGATGTCGACGTTGACGATGTTCGAGAAGCGATCCGCCGTCAGCTTGGCCTTCACCGCGGTGTGAATGGCCGCGTCGTCGACCTGCTTGCCCGCGCTCTGCGTGGTCGAGCACGCCCCGACGGCGAGGACGAACGACAGCACAACGGCCACCGACAGGATTCCGGAAAGACGTCTCATGTTTGCCTCCTCAGACGGACGGTCGGTCCGTCGCCCCGTGGGTCGCGATGCGCCCGGCGAATCCGCGGCGCGCGCGCCCGCTCATCCCGGAGCATGCGGCGTGCCAACGCGCCGCTACTTGTGGTTGCGGGTGCGTTTCTTCGCGGCGCTCCTCTCGCGCGCCTCGTCGATCGAGTGGGACTCCAGGATCGACCCCTCCTCCTCGGCGAGGCGCGACATCTCGGAGTAGTGCTTGCGCAGGACCTCGATCTCGTCTTCCGAGAGGCTCTCCACGTCGATCAGCCGGTTGCTCGCGCCCTGGATCGCGGCGACGATCTCGTTGAGCTTGAGCTGCACCGCCTTGGACTCCTTGTTCTGCGCGCGCTGGATCAGGAACACCATGAGGAACGTCACGATCGTGGTGCCGGTGTTGATGACGAGCTGCCACGTGTCGGAGTAGTGGAAGATCGGGCCGGTCAGCCCCCAGACGACGATGACCGCGACCGCGATGCCGAAGGCCCAGGAGCTGCCGGCCCACTCGGTCGCGGCGAGCGAGAGCTGCGCGAGCCAGGCTCCGAATCGGGACCCGTGCGCCGGCTCGTCGGCTCGCACCCTTCGCTTCTTCGGAGACACGGTCCTCAGGAGGCGGCGCGCTCGCTCTTGCGCGGCGGCGACTGCACGATGTTGAGTCTCTCGATGACGCCGACCCGATGCTCGAAGGCGAGTTTTCCGCCCAGCCATCCCGTGACCGCGAGGAGCGCGAATCCGGCGAACGCGAGGGCCGCGGCGATCACCCAGCGGGAGCCGGACGCGGCCGCGCCGTGGCGGCGGAGGAAGAAGCTGGCGGCGTAGAGGCCGACGAGGAGCAGGTTGAGCAGTCCGTGCCACGTCGCCGTGCGGAAGGCCTGCCCGCTCATCTTGACGGAGAAGTAATCGACCGCTCCGGCCGTCGCCGCGAGCAGCGCGGCCACGAGGCCGACGCCGATGCAGACGAAGGACAGGTCGTACCAGAAACCCGTTCCCGAGTCGGCGCTGTACGCGATGTCTCCGACCAGGGCCATGAAGAACGCGCCGATCGGGATCGGCACGAGGGCGGGATGAACGGGGTGATTGCCGATGGCGGCTCGACTGCGCATGCGTTCCGGAAATGCAACCGAGGTGCCACGGACCGTCGGTCGCGTTCGGAGGATCGTGGTCGCCGAATTCGCGGCGAGCACCGAAGGAAGGGTCGCGGAGGCGGTGCGCAAGGGGTCCCGGCCGACCTCTTCGGCCTCGGTTTCCCGAGGTCGGCTCACGGGACCCGGTTTCGCCCCTCGCCGGCTGGCACTCTTCTTGCTTCTCCCACGGGCAAGGTTCTGTGGAAGACTCGAACCGATCCCACCAAGACTCCCTGCCAAGTCGGACCCGCCCCTTCGGGGGCGGCGGTCCCGTGTCCGCGAATGCCGATGAAGGCCTCAGCTCACGGTCGTCCGTTCTTCTCGTGGCGCGTGAGAGCCGAGAAACAGACCGGAAACCGACGACGCGATCCGTGGCACAACGCGTGCATTTCCGACGGAGGAGAGAGGAGATCCATCGATGGAGGAGGGTCCGGTGCCACGGCTTCGAGGAGAGGCGACGAACGATTCCGGAGGGACGCGCCCGCCGCATCCCGCTCCGGCCTTCGACAAGCTCAACCGTCTCTACGAGCTGATCGAGGACATCGAGGTCGCCATGCTGACGACGCGGCGGCCGGACGGCAGCCTCGTGTCGCGCCCGATGGCGACGCAGCGCCGCGCCGACGGAGCCCATTTCTGGTTCGTGTCGGCGGCCGAGTCTCCCAAGGTGCGCGAGATCGCCTTGGATCCGAACGTCAATCTGGCCTACTACAAGGACCGGACCCGCGAGTGGGTCTCCGTTTCGGGGACCGCGCTGCTCTCGCGGGACCGCGCCAAGATCCGCGAGCTCTACGAGCCGTCCTGGAAGATCTGGTTCGGAAACCGCGGCGGCAACGAGGACGGCGGACCCGACGACCCGCGCATGGTCCTGATCGGCGTCGAGGCTCGGGCCGCGCACTTCATGACGGTCGAGAAGTCCGCTCCGGTCCTCCTCTTCGAGTACGTCAGGGCGAAGGTCACGGGCGAGCCCGCCGAGATGGGCGAGGTGCAGGAGATCACGGCCGATGATCTGGCTTAGCGAGTTCTTCATGCCGCCGGATCCCGCGGTCGACCGGCGTCCCCCCGTCGACGATCCGCTTCCCGACGGCGCGCCCGTGATCGACGATCCGTCCCGGGAAGTGCCGGCGGTCGACCCGCGCCGCCGCGATGCGCCCGAGCCGGTTCGCGATCCGCAACCGGATCCGCAATCCGAGCCGATTCCGCATTGAGTGAAACAGCAGGGCCGCCGAGGCCGGGCGCCTTTTCCGCCCAGAATGGAAGGAGCTCCATGAAGAACGTCAAGAAGACCCTCAGAGTCGCCAAGCCCACCGCGCACCCGTTCCTCTCGGACATCCAGGAGCTGCGCGCGCGGGCGCGCCGCCACATCGAGAAGGGCGCCGTCACCGAGAACTACCGCGCCGACCGTCAGGCCGTGATCAAGATCCTCAACGAGGCGCTCGCGACGGAGATCGTGTGCGTGCTGCGCTACAAGCGCCACTACTTCATGGCCTCCGGGATCCACGCGCAGGCCGTCGCCCAGGAGTTCCTCGAGCACGCCAACGAGGAGCAGGGCCATGCGGACCAGATCGCGCACCGCATCGTGCAGCTGGGCGGCGAGCCCGACCTGAATCCGGAGGGGCTTCAGACGCGAAGCCACTCGGAATACGTCGAGGGCACGAGCCTGCTCGACATGATCCGCGAGGACCTCGTCGCCGAGCGCGTCGCCATCGAGTCCTACTCGGAGATCGTGCGCTACCTCGGCGAGGACGACCCGACGTCGAGGCGCCTGATGGAGGAGATCCTGGCCAAGGAAGAGGAGCACGCGGACGACCTGCGGACGCTGATCGAGACGCTCTCGGCGCAGTAAGATCGGGAGCGATGCGGCCGACCGGGATGAGACTCCGTTGAGGCTCTGGATGGACCTGCTCGGCAAGGCCAAGGCGACCGGCGATCGCGGGGCGTCCGGAAGCGGAAGCGGAGGCGCGGGCGGTTCGGCGGGCCCGTCCTCCGGGACGATCGGCAAGTACCAGATCGTCGAGCGGATCGGCTCGGGGGGGTTCGGCACCGTCTTCAAGGCCTGGGATCCGGACATCAAGCGTCCGGTCGCCATCAAGAGCTGCCTCCTCGGCAAGGAATTCCAGGCGCGTTTCTTCCAGGAGGCCGAGCTCGCCGGACGGCTCCAGCATCCCAACATCACGACGGTCTACGAGTTCGGCATGGAGGGCGAGACGCCGTACATCGTCCAGGAGTTCCTGAGCGGCGAGGACCTCTCCCAGCTCATCGCGCGCCGGGAGCCGCTCGACGTGCTCTCGCGGATCAAGATCCTCCTCGGCATCGCGCTCGGCCTGGAGTACGCGCACCGCTCCGGCGTCATGCACCGCGACATCAAGCCGGCAAACGTCCGGATCCTCGAGAACAGGACGGTCAAGATCATGGACTTCGGAGTCGCCAAGGTCATCGGCGCGCCGAGCGTCCTGACCGGCACCGGCGTCGCGGTCGGCTCCTCCGCCTACATGTCTCCCGAGCAGGTGTGCGGCGACCCGGTCGACGTGCGCACCGACATCTACTCGTTCGGCGTGCTGGCCTACGAGCTCTTCGGCTACCGAAAGCCGTTCGAGAACGAGAACCTCTTCCGGCTGCTCGAGATGATCGTGAAAGAGGATCCGGAGCCGATCGAGAAGCGTGTCCCGGACATCCCGGAGGCGATCTCGGCGCTGATCCGCCGCGCGATGCACAAGAGCCCGGACGAGCGGTTCGAGTCGATGCGGGAGCTGCGCGTCGCGCTCGCGGCCGCGCATCACGGCGACACGGCCGCGGTGCCGACGGGCGCCGTGGCGGCGGCGCTGCCCGACTCCGAGACGCAGCGGCTCGCCGCGGTCCATCGGTACGCCGCCGAGAGCGCCGCCTCGCGGCAGGAGCTCGGCGACCTCGCGCTCCTGGCCTCGCGGCTCTGCGGCGCGCCGCTCGCCCTCGTCACCTCGGTCGAGCGGGATCGGCAGAGCCTCCATGCGCGCGTCGGGACGGCGCTGACGGACATTCCGCGGGAGGTCGCGTTCTGCGCGCACGCCATCCTGGGGAGCGACGTCATGGAGATCGCGGACGCCGCCGCGGATGCGCGGTTCGCCGCGAACCCGCTGGTCACCGACGAACCGCACATTCGCTATTACGCCGGCGCGCCGATCGTGACCCCCGACGGTTTCGCGATCGGCACGCTGTGCGTCCTGGACCGCCGGCCGCGGCAGCTGTCGGACGAGCAGAAGGCCGGATTGCGGGTCCTCGCGCGCCAGGTCATGGCGCAGCTCGAGCTCGCCCGGCGCCGCCGGATGGACGAGGAGACCTCGGGCGAGCGGCTCCTGCTCGAGGTCGCGGGTTTGTCGGAGCCCACTGAGCCCGTCGCGCCCATCGCGCCGGCCGCGACGACGGTTCCCGTGCGGAGGAGCGATGGTTAACGGCCGGGGCTCCGTGCTCGTCGTCGACGACGACGCGGCCGTGCGCGAGGGACTCCTCGAGTTCCTGAGGGACGAGGGCTACGAGGCGCTCGGCGCCGAGAACGGACGCCGCGCCCTCGATCTCCTCGAGGGGGGAGAGGCGCCGCGGCTGATCCTGCTGGACCTGAGGATGCCGGTCATGGACGGCTGGCAGTTCCTCGCGGAGCGCGCTCGGCGCGCGTACCCGATGCCGGTCGTCCTGCTCTCCGGCCTCTCGTTCATCAACGATGCCCCGGGGGTCGCCGACTTCCTCTGCAAGCCCGTCAACTTCGAGAAGCTGCGCGACTGCCTGGACCGCTTCTGCGGCCGCCCCGCGCCGGCGGTCTGAGGCGCTTCTCTCAGCGCGGTTCGGGCCAGCAGGAGAGCCGGCGAACGGTCTCCGCGTTCACCGCGGGCAGCGGATAGGAGTCGGCCGTGCTCGCGGCGAGGCGCGCGGGATCGCTCAGGTCGTAGAGCTCCGTCCGCATGTCGAACGCGGTGGAATCCAGGGTCGGAACGGTCAGGCCCTCGCGGCGCCGTCCGATGGTCTGCAGATAGCCGCGCATCGCCGGCTGCTCCATCGTGTCGGGCACCGTCTGCGCGAACACCACCCAGACGCGCGGCCTTCCCCGGTAGCGGTCGATCTCGCGGAGATAAGCGGAGAGATCGCCGCGGTGGCACTGTCCGGGCGTGACCGAGGCGGGGTCGAGGCCGGTCCTCGGGCCGTAGTAGCGCAGGGCGCGGATCGTGTCGTACGGAATGAAGATCGCGTCGTCCGGACGGCGGCGCTTCGCGAGGTACTGGAAGAGCGGCCGGTTCTCCTGCCGGCGGAAGACCGGATGGTTGTCCACGAAGGCGAAGAACGCAGGCAGGGCGAGGAACGCGGCGGCGAGCGGCTTCGGAATCCGAAGCCTCGCGAGGCCGCGCACGATCCATCGCGCGCCTTCCGCCGCCGCGATCATGAGCGCGGGGGCGAGGAACAGGATGAGGCGGCTCTTGAAGGGATAGAGGCGGGCCGCGGAGCAGGCGACCGTGAAGACGATCGGCGCGGCGAGGAGCAGGGCGGAGATCCAGCGCCTCCGCCAGAGCATGACGAATCCGAAGAGGGTCAGCAGGGCGCAGAGCAGCGGGAGCCGGTATCCCATCGTCCACCGGTAGAACAGGAAAAGCTGATTCACGGGCCACAGCACGTCGCCGCGACGGCGGAACGGGATGGGCGGGAAGGACTCGCCCCAGTACGCGTAGAGGAAGGCGCGCGTCGCCGGATCCGGCCGCGTGATGTTCCAGAGGCCCGAGGCCGCCGCGGAGACGGCCCAGAGGGCCACGGTCACGAGCAACGCGCGGCTCGGCCGCCGCGGAGGAACCCACAACGAATGGACGAGGAGCGCCGCGCCGACCCCGGCGAGCATGAACGCGGAAGGCATCGAGAACCACGCGCCGATGGCGCCCGCGACGGCGGCTCGCACGTACGCCCGTCTCGGGGGCGCCTTCCGGCTGAGGTCGAAGCCGAGCCACAGCAGGAGCAGCGCGACGGCGACGTCGCCCGCGTACTGCTTGAGCTCGGAGCCGTAGTGGACGAACGGGAAACCGAAGGCGAAGAGCCCGGTCGCGAAGACGGCGGTCCACCCCGACAGGTAGCGGCGCGCGACGCCCGCGAAGAGGGCGAGCGCGGCCAGCGTGAAGAAGAGCGAGGGCAGCCGGAGCGCGAGCTCCGAGGTGCCGAAGAGGAACGTCGAGATCTTGACGGCGGCCAGGAAGCCGGGCGGAGCGGACTGTCCGAGCGTGAGTCCCCGGACGAGGAGCTCGGGCAGGGATCGGTGGAGGATGTTCTCGGAAAGCGCGAGCTCGTCGACCCAGAGCGACGCGTTGCCGAAGTACTCCCAGAGACGCACGGCCAGGCCCCCGAGGAGGACCACCCCCATCGCGAGCCGGATGAGACGCGCGTTGCGCGCGTTCCCGTTCAGTGTGTCGAGTGGAGGCCCCATCGCGCCATGGGGCTGATCTTAGCCGAGCGTCTTCGCCGCCGCGACGCGCGCGGCCGGCCGGCCGCTCCTAGCCGACGTCGTCGGAGAGCGGGAGGCGGTGCGGAACTCCCTCGCGATGGGGCACGGTCTTCGGGGAACGGCGGCGCCGGGACAGGCCGGGCGAGGTGCGGACGATCCGGCGCAGGGTCGCGAAGGCGCGCGCCTCGGTCGCGGCCCTCGGAATCTGGAATCCCTCGTCGCGGACCTTGCGGATGGCCGCGTCCAGCCGGTGGCCGGGCCGCGGCGAGTCCTCCGCGTTGGCGGCCCACACGGCGTCGTCGTAGCAGCAGCGGGACCGGGTGCAGATGAACGCCAGGCGCTCCGCCATCGTGCCGCCGCGGCTCGCGGCCGCGGCGCGGCTGACGCGCTGGAGGAGAAGGATCCGCTGATACCCGAACCAGAGGTGCTCGGCGAGCGTCGTCCGGTCGGCCTCGTTCCTTCCGCCGAGCTGCTCGAAGGCGCGCCGCAGATCGCGGAGGGCCTCGCGCGTGCGCGCGGCGCGCGCCTGCGCCGAGATGCTCTGGAGGCGGTTGCGGACCCGCCACGAACGCAGAAACGTCGAGGGAAGGATGCCGAGCGCGGCGGCGAGCGGCCAGTCTCCGTCGACGTCCTCGAGGTAGCGGCGCAGCCCCTCCTCGGCGCGGATCTCCTCGAACACGATCTGCTCCCACGGAATGCCGAGGGACTCGGCGCGGCGGAGGAGCTCGGCGCGCACCTCGCGGCCGGGAGCGGGTCCGTACGGAGCGTCGACCGCGCGGAGCGCGGAGGGGGAGGGCGCGGCCGGCCTGGGCCGCTCGGAGTGGAGCTCGCGTCCGACTCCCGCACTCATGCTCGCGAGTGTGTGCGCCGGCGCGGTATGGCTCAATATCCAATACGGATCTATTTTTTATAGCCATTAAGAACGGCGAGATGAATCGGCCGAACACATTTTTGTATTTCCGCCCGGAACTCGTTGGGAAAGCGGTGTCTGGCCGGGCTGCGAAGAGTTGAATCTCGTGTAGCCATTTTCACGCGCCGATCCGTTATCTTTGAGGCGTGAAGAAGAGCGTCCCTCCCGGTGTGCTTCCGGTCGCGGCGATCGACACGAAGTCGCGCACGCCGCTCTACCGGCAGCTCTACGAGAGCTACCGCGACGCGATCGTCGAGCGGCGTCTGCGCGCCGGGCAGCGCATGCCCTCGACGCGGACCATCGCCGCCGAGCTTCGCATCTCGCGCATCCCGGTCCTGAATGCGTTCGAGCAGCTGCTCGCCGAGGGTTACTTCGAGAGCCGTGTCGGCTCGGGGACCTACGTCGCGCGAACGCTGCCCGAGGAGCTGTCGCGCGCGGCGCTGCGCGCGGCCGACGGAAATCCGATGGGCCGTCCCGGTCGGCGGATCATCGCGCGCGTCCCCGCGGCGCTCGCGCGTCCGGTCTCGCAGCCCTGGTTCCGCGGACGCGGCGCGTTCGGCGTCGGGCAGCCTCCCGTCGACCTCTTTCCGTTCCGGGTGTGGGCGCGGCTCGCGGCGCGCCATTCGCGGCGGACCGATCCGAGCCTGCTCTACTACGGGCACGCGATGGGGCTGCCGGAGCTGCGCGAGAGTCTGGCCGAGTACCTGCGCAGCTCGCGCGGCGTCCGCTGCGACGCGGAACAGATCATGATCGTCAGCGGCTCCCAGCAGGCCGTCGACGTGACCGCGCGCGTGCTGCTCGACGAGGGAAGTCCCGTGTGGCTCGAGGACCCCGGCTACTTCGGCGCGCAGAAGGCGCTCAAGATGGCGCGCGCCCGGCTCGTCCCCGTTCCCGTCGACGACGAGGGTCTGGACGTCGACGCGGGGATCGATCGTTGCCCCGAGGCGCGCGCGGTTTTCGTGACGCCGTCGCACCAGTGCCCGATGGGGATGACGATGAGCGCGCCGCGCCGTCTGAAGCTCCTCGACTGGGCGCGCAACGAGGGCGCGTGGATCATCGAGGACGACTACGACAGCGAATACCGGTTCGGCAACCTCCCGATCGCGGCCCTCCAGGGTCTCGATCGCGACTCGCGCGTCATCTACATCGGCACCTTCACGAAGATGATGTTCCCGGCCCTCCGCCTGGGCTACCTCGTCCTGCCTCGCGATCTCCTCGCTCCGTTCATCGCGGTCCGCAAGGGGATGGACATGTTCTCGCCGACCTTCCACCAGGCGGTCCTGGCGGACTTCATCCGCGAGGGCCACTTCGACCGGCACATCCGCCGGACGCGCGCGCTGTGCCGCGAACGCCGGACCACGCTCGTCGCGGCGCTCGAGCGCGAGCTCGGCGACGCGGTGCGCGTGCTGGGCGACGCCGCCGGCATGTACCTGACCGCCGCGCTCCCGGACTCCGTCGACGACGTCGCGGTCGGACTGCGCGCGGGCGAGGTCGGCCTGAGGGTCATGCCGCTCTCGACCTTCTACCTCGGCCGTCCGCGGCGCCGCGGCATCGTCCTCGGCTACGGGGGCGTCGGCGTTCCCGAGATCGAAGAGGGCGTCTCTCGCCTGGTCCCGATCGTTCGCGAGCAGCTCGACGCGAGAAGCGTCGCGCGCGCCTCGGACTAGCGCCCGAAGAGTCTCAGCGCGCCTCGGACCCGGTGGGGCACGCGGCCTTCCGCGCGGCCAGGGCGATCGGCAGGCCCACGCAGAGGAAGTGCACCACCACCTGCCGGAACCGCAGCTTCGGAATCGTGCGGTCGAAGGTTTTCAGGTACAGCGCGTTGACGACCGGCACGAGCGGGATCACGACCCGGTACATGACGATCCACACGACGGCGCCGTAGACGAGCGCGACGAGAACGGCCGGGACGCTCGGTCGCAGCAGCTGTGGGAATCGCCGGCAGAGCAGCGCGAACACGGCGGCCCAGAAGAACGCGACGCCGAAGTGCGTCAGGAGACCGAGCGCCGCGGCGGCCCCGTCTCCCTGGTAGCTCGCCGGACCGAGCAGCGCCTCCGCGATTCCCTGGAGCACCCGGATCGGGCCGACGCGGGCGAGCTTCCACGAGAGGACGAACGCCGCCGCGATGTCGAGGACACCGCAGAGCAGGCCGCCCCAGACGATCGCCTTTCGCGTGCGACCCGGAGGCATGAGCGACGGCCGCGCGGCCGAGGCGTCCGGTGCCGCCGCTGTCGCCCTCTCCGCGCCGCTCATGCGCGCGGAGTCTCCGGCGCGCGGCGTCGTCTCGCAATGACCACTCGCGGCAAGAATTCTGTAACCACTTCGTCATGGCGATCCAAACATGCGGGCGCGCACTTCAACGATCCGTGCATCGGGGGCTCGTCAATACAGATTGTCGAGGCCGCAGTCCGCTGCAAACACGGCAGTTGGGATGAAAAGGGGCGTGAGCTGGCACTGGCAGCAGCATTGCTCTTCCTGGAGGCCCGTGGTGAGAGCGACTCACCGCCTTTTCGAAGGAGGAAAAGACATGAAGGGTCTCCGATTCAGTCTGGCGATCATCGCCGCCCTTCTCCTGATCTCGTCCGGCGCGTTCGCGCAGACGACCGGCGAGATCACGGGGACGGTCAACGGCACCGACGGGCGGCCGCTCCCCGGAGTGACCGTCGAGGCCTCGAGTCCCTCGCTGCAGGGCACGCGCGTGAGCGTGACCGGCAACGACGGCACGTTCCGGTTCATCTCGCTCCCGCCCGGGTCTTACAAGATCAAGGGCAGCCTGTCCGGCTTCACCACCGTCGAGAAGCTCGCGACGGTGAAGCTCGACGCGGCGATCAATGTCGCGATGCAGCTCCAGGTCTCCGCGAAGGAAGAGCTGGTCGTCACGGGTGAGGCGCCGGTGGTCGACACGACGTCGGCCGAGTCGGGCACCAACATCCGCCAGGAGATCGCGCAGAAGCTGCCGATGGGGCGGAACTACTCGAGCGTCGTGGAGATCCAGCCGGGCGTGAACAACGACCAGTCGGAGAACCAGGGCCGCTCGGGCAACGGCACCACGATGACCGGCGGCGGCTACACGATCTACGGCGCGACCTCGGTCGAGAACTCCTACCTGGTCGACGGCGTCAACACGACGAACGTCATCAAGGGCTTCCAGGGCAAGGCGCTCTCGCAGGAGTTCATCGAGGAGGTCCAGGTCAAGTCGTCGGGCTACGAGGCCGAGTACGGCCGATCTCTCGGCGGCGTCATCAACGTCGTGACGAAGTCGGGCGGTAACGACTTCCACGGCGACGCGTTCGGCTACTTCGACACGAAGGGCCTGACCGCGGACTACAAGGGCTTCTCGGACGTGCAGTTCAACGCCGACCACTCCAACTTCACCAACAGCGGCACGGACACGGAGTACGTGGTCGACAGCAGCCAGCAGGACCGGCAGGATTACGGCGCGGACCTCGGCGGCTACATGATGAAGGACCACATCTGGTTCTTCGGCGCGTACAACCGCGTCACCTACAACAACAGCCAGATCGTGAGCGCGGGCGCCGAGCCCATCTACGGGCCGGAGGTGGCGGGCGTCGACCACCCGTTCGACTCGACCGCGAACATCTACTCGGGCAAGCTGACCTTCCGCTTCGGCCAGGGCACGACCCTCGTCGGCACGGTCTTCGGCGACCCGGAGACCCGGACCGGCAACATCGCGAACCCGACCTCCGCGAACCCGGTCGTCCGCCAGGCCATCCGCGACGTCGGCGCGACGGACTACGCCGGTGCGCTCACGCAGCTCTTCGGCAGCTCCGCTCTCGTGACGGCGCGCTACGCCCGGCACCAGGACCGGTTCCTGCTTTCCCCGACCGACCCCACGGCGTACCAGATCCGCGACTTCACCTCGGGATCGGCCGTCATCACCAACGGCTTCGGCCTGATCTTCGGGCCCACCAACAACAACAACTCGACGCGCGACGCGTACTCGGCGAACGCGACGATCTACGCCGCGAACCACGAGATCAAGGTCGGCGGCGACTACGAAAGGAACCAGACCTTCACGACTTCCTACTACACGGGCGGCTCGCAGCTCCAGATTCAGTCCTGTCCGACCACGGGTGACGCTCGCTGCACGGCCGACGCCCCGCTCTTCAACGGCAGGCCGGTGTACTACGGTCACCAGTTCTTCACGAGCAACGTGGATGACCCCGCGGCCGGCTTTCTGCCGGGCGGCAACGTGGCGAACCCGAAGAGCCTCCGCTACAGCGCCTTCGTCCAAGACAAGTGGACCATCATCCCCTCGCTGACTCTCTCCGCCGGCGTTCGATGGGACCAGGAGGACATCAAGGACTACACGGGTTCCACCGTCATCAACCTCAAGAACGAGTTTCAGCCGCGCATCGGCGTGGCCTGGGACGTCGTCGGCGACGGCTCGAGCAAGCTGTCGGCCTCGTTCGGCCGCTTCTACTACGCGATGCCCACGGATTTGAACGTCCGTGCGTACGGCGCACAGATCCTCGCGACGACCTTCAACTACGATGCCGACCCCGCGAACCTGGTCCAGGACCCGAACGCGCCGAAGAACATCAACCGCCAGGGCGGCGTCGTGACCGAGCCCGTCCAGTCCGACCTCAAGGGCATCTACCAGGACGAGTACACGCTCGGCTTCGACAAGGCCATCGACCCCACCTTCGCGGTCGGCGTGAAGGGAACCTACCGCCACCTCGGCCGCACGATCGAGGACCGCTGCGACCTGGACCCCGCGTTCTTCGAGGCGAACCAGAACAGCTGCGTCATCTTCAACCCGGGCTCGGACAGCCCGTATGCGACGGGTAACTTCCACGGCTGCGAGGGGCCCGATTTCGGCACGTTCAACAACCCCGACGTCCCCGACGTCTTCAACCCCAACGACCCGACCCAGCTGGTCTCCTCGGGCTGCGGCAGCCAGGCGCTCACCCCGACCTCGCAGCCGCTGCCCGCGGGCGGCGTCTACAACTCGGCGGTTCCGGCGGCGAAGCGCAACTACTGGGCGGCGGAGCTCGTCGCCAAGAAGCAGATCGGGCGCAGCTTCTGGACGCAGGTCTCGTACATCTATTCGCAGCTGCGGGGCAACTACGACGGCGCCGCTCGCCAGGCCAACCAGGGCCAGACGGATCCGGGCATCAACGCCGACTACGACTACGCCGCGTTCCTCCACAACGCGGACGGCAAGCTCTACCTCGACCGGCCGCACTCCTTCCGCCTCGACGCGGCGTACACGGCCCCCTTCGGGCTCACCCTGGGCCTCACCGGGTTCGTCCGCTCCGGCGCCCCGAAGGACCAGGTCGGCTACTTCAACAGCGGTTACGGCGCGGAGCTCCTGCTGCTGCCGCGCGGCTCCTTCGGCCGCCTCCCGGCGGACTACGAGATCAGCGCCTCGGCGGGCTACACGATCAAGATCGCGCCCGTCGACGTCACGCTCTTCCTCCAGGCCTTCAATCTGATCAATCGCCAGACCGTGATCCAGGTCGACAACATCTATACGCAGGACATCCCGGGCTCTCCCGACGAGTTCAACGGCAGCTTCGACCATGCCGTCGCCCGCCGGGATCCCCGCAAGCTCACCTTCGGGGCCCGCATCAGCTTCTGAATCGCGACTCGCTCTTCCCTTCCGCCAGGGGGGAGGCTTCGTGCCTCCCCCCTCTTTTTCGAGGGGGGCCCGGCCTGGCAGGCCGCGTTTGTGCGTCCGGAGGGCGATTCGCGCGAAGGCGCACGATTCTTAACCAGAGTGTGAGATAGTCCCGGCACATCTGGAGGGAATCGTGCGGTATTGGTTCGTGGCGGCCTCCGACCGGCGCGGCGCACGCAGGGGTTTTCTCGTTCCGACGGACCGCCGGCCGACCGAGGCGAACGTGGTCAAGACCATGCAGGGCCGCGCGCGCGTCGTCGAGCTCTCGGGGCAGAGCATCGACGTGAAGAGCCTCGACCTCCTCACGGTGCGCGTCGTGGGCGACGACGCGCGTCTCGCTCCCGTCAAGGACGACAAGCGGCGCCGGCACACGATCGAGGGAGACCCGATCGTCGTGCGGTCCCCGCGGGGACACGCGGCGCGGACCTGAAGAGTCGCGCGGCGCGCGGCACCTCCGGGCGCGAACCTAGCTTTCGAGCAGGGCCACGGTTCCCTCGCCGCCGTCGGCGCAGATACTGACGATCGCGCGGCTGCCGGCGGGGTACGACGGGCTCGCGAGCTCCTTGACCGCCTGGCTCAGGACTCTCGCGCCCGTCGCGCCGAACGGGTGGCCGATCGCGACGCTCCCGCCGTGGGGATTGACGCGGTCCCGCGGGAAGGGGCCGAAGGTGTGCGGGACGCCGGCCTTCGCGCGGACGTACTCCGCGTCCTCGAGGCCCGCGATGTTGCAGAGCACCTGCGCCGCGAAGGCCTCGTGGATCTCCCAGAGCGCGACGTCCGCGTAGCGAAGGCCCCGGCGCGCGAGGAGGCGCGGGATCGCCGCGACCGGAGCCATCAGCAGCCCCTCGTGGAAGAGGTCCACCGCGGCCATCTCGAAGTCGACGAGCCGGGCGCGCGGCACGGAGGCGGGGATCCGCGCGAGCCCCTCACGCGTTCCGACCCAGAGCGCCGCCGCTCCGTCGGTCAGCGGGGAGCTGTTGCCCGCCGTCAGCGTCCCCGTCCCGCTCCCGCGGTCGAACGCCGGCCGCAGCGCGGCGAGCTTCTCCATCGACGTGTCGGTCCGCGGAAAGGCGTCCGCGGAGACGCCGTCGAGCGGGGTGATGAGGTCGTCGAAGAAGCCGGCCTTCTGCGCCGCGATCGTTCTCTGGTGGCTCTGCAGCGCGAGCGCGTCCTGCTCCTGCCGGCCGATCTTCCACTCGTGGGCCATCTCCTCGCAGTGCTCGCCCATGCTCTTCCCGGTCGCGCGGTTCCTGATCTCGGGGATCGCGAGGCGGACGTCACGCAGGCGCAGCGCGCTCGCGGCCTCGAGCTTGCGGCGGAGACCGCGTCCCTGGCCCACCCGCCGGATCCAGTCGGAGACGTTCTGGCCGAGCCCGATCTGCACGCGGCTCATGCTCTCGACGCCGCCGACCATCGCGAGCGCGAGGTGCGGCGCGCCGAGAGAGAGCAACCCCGCGGCCTGGAACGCGGCGACCATGCTCGTGCTGCACTGCAGGATCGTCGTGTAGGAGGGGACGTGACGCTCGAGGCCGGCCTCCAGCCAGACCTCGCGCGCGAGGTTGCTGTACGCGAGGTTGAGGACGACCGATCCCCACACCATGAAGTCGATGGGCCCGCTCGCCTGCCGCGCCATCGCCTGCGCCACCGGAACCGAGAGCGCGAGCGCGTCGCGCGCCGCGAACGGACCGTCCACGCGGACGAACGGCGTCCGCTGTCCCGCGGCGAGCCAGATCTCGGGGCGGTCGCTCACGGGGCGGCCGATCGGGTCGGAGGGACGCGAGGCAAGGCGCTCGAATCGTTCACGGCGACGACCATACATCCCGCCGGCGGGACAGACGATCGCCGAAGGGAACCTCGGGTCACGCCGCAGCGGGTGACTGCGGGTTTCTTAACACGCGAGCTCGCGGTTCCTGCGATACTGCCGCGCATTTTTCTTGAGGAGGTGGCCCCAGGTTGCGACTCTGGCAGATCGTCGCCGCGGACAGGCACGGCGCTCAATGGATCTTTCTCGTCGAATCTCCCCATCCACCGGCGGCCAGGGACATCGTCAGGCTCATCCAGAAGCATGGCCGCGTCGTCGAGCTCTCGGGTCAGCTCGTCGAAGCCGGGACCCTGGACTTCAAGACGCTCGCGGTACGAGGCGAGGACTCGGCGACGCGCCGGGTCAGGGGCGGGGCGTGCCGCTACTCGATCGAGGGCGACCCGGTGGACTGAGGCCGCGCGCGCCCTCGGTCAGCCGGTGACCACGCCGAGCATCTCGATGGCGTCGCCGTCGTACTGGAACACGAGCTGGTGCCCGCGGGGGCAGAGCTCGATGCCGGTGCCGCCGGCCTCCAGGTCGTCGGCCATCTCGATGGCGACTCGCTCACCGCACTCGGGACACCGGAGGAGCCACGCCGTGAGAGTGTCGTTGGACATCGCCGCCTCCTTCACGCCCGACGCTACGTCGCCCGCCTGAAGCGAGCCTGAAGCGCGCGTCAAGAAGGAACGCGGGAGCGGCCGCCCGCCGCCGCACGCGCCGGAGCCGCGGGCCCGGAGAGGAGCGAGCGCTTCCAGCCGCGATCGCCGTCTTCCACGAGCAGCGCCTGCTCCCAGACGCGGCCGCACGCGGAGCAGGCGACTCGCTGGCGGTCTCCGAGCCGGTCGAAGGTCGAGAAGCTCAGGCTCGCGCGGCAGTCGCAGAGAAAAGAGACGCGAGCGGGACGGGGTTCGAGCAGTCTCACGGTATCTCCTTCGGCAGCGAATAGCGGAGAGCGCGTTCGCGCGCGTATCCTGCGGCGGTCGCGTGAAGAGCGCGCGAAGATCGGAGAGATTTTTCGGCGCAAGTTAAGGCGAAGGGGAGCGCCGGTAAAACCTGCACGAATGCGGCGATCTCCGCTGCGCGGCGCGACCCGGCTGCTACCATCGGAGAAGTGCACGGCCGCCCGTGGCTCTTCCTCCTGGCCTCCGCGCTCTTCGAGGTCGTCTGGATCGTGAGCCTCAAGATGCTCGACGGGTTCGCCCGGCTCGCTCCGCTCGCGCTCTACCTCGCCTCGGGGCTCGGCTGCGCCGTCTGCCTCTCGATCGCGATGCGGACGATCCCCATGGGAACGGCGTACGCGGTCTGGATGGGCGCGTCGGTCGTCGGCGCGCTGCTCGTCGACGTGGCGTTCTTCAAGGAGCCGTGGAACGTCTTCCGCGCGGCTTGCGCGCTGCTCATCATCCTCGGCACCTGCGGCCTCCGCCTCGCCGCGTCGCGCTGACCGGGCTCAGGCGAGATCGCCCCGGGGCTTGATGACCACCTTGATGCAGCCGTCCTTCTTGTCGCGGAAGGTCTCGTAGGCGTCCGGGATTCCCTCCATGCCGATCCGATGCGTGATCACGAAGGACGGGTCGATGTCCTCGTCGAGGATGTGCTCGAGGAGCCGCCGCAGGTAGCGGTGGACGTGCGTCTGCCCCATGCGGAACGTGAGGCCCTTCGCGAACGCGGCGCCGAGGGGAACCCTGTCGAGGAACCCCGCGTAGACGCCGGGGATCGACACCGTTCCGCCGGGGCGGCACGCCATGATCGCGGTGCGCAGGACGATCGGACGATCCTGTTCGAGCTTCACCGTCTGTTTGACCTTGTCGTACCAGTCGACCATGCCGTGCCCGTGCGCCTCCATGCCGACGGCGTCGATGCAGGAGTCCGGGCCCATCCCGCCGGTCATCTCCCGGAGCCGCTCGATCACGTCGCCCGCGTTCTCGTCGAGCGGCTCGGCGCCTCCCGCCTCCGCCATCGCCAGCCGCTCGGGGACGCTCTCGATCGCGATCACGCGTTCCGCGCCCAGCAGGAACGCGCTGCGGATCGCGAACTGGCCGACCGGGCCCGCGCCGAAGACCGCGATCGTGTCGCCCGGGCTGATGTCGCAATTGTCCGCCGCCATGTAGCCCGTCGGAAAGATGTCGCTGAGGAACAGCACCTTCTCGTCCTCGAGCGCGGCGGGCACCTTCATCGGGCCGACGTCGGCGAACGGGACGCGGACGAACTCCGCCTGGCCGCCCGCGTAACCCCCGTAGAGATGGGAGTAGCCGAACAGGCCCGACGTCGCGGAGCCGTTGAGCTTCTCGAGCTTCCCGGCGCTCGGATTCGAGTTGTCGCAGAGAGACCAGAGCTCCCTCTCGCAGAAGTAGCAGGCGCCGCAGGCGATGGCGAACGGGACGACCACGCGATCGCCCTCGAAGAGGTTCGACACGGCGGGCCCGACCGCGACCACCTCTCCCATGAACTCGTGGCCCAGGATGTCGCCCTTCTCCATCGACGGGACGAAGCCCCCGTACAGGTGCAGATCGGAGCCGCAGATCGCGGAGGTAGTGACCCGGACGATCGCATCGCGGGGATTCAGGATCTTCGGCTCGGGCACGTCGCGGATCACGACGTTTGTCTTGCCGTTCCAGCAGGCGGCCTTCATGGCGTCGCCTCGCCGGACTCGGCCGTGCGCCGCCCCCGCCGGGACCTCTTCGCGGTCGCCGCGGACTCCTCGCTCGTCTCCGTCGGCTCCGCGCCGGTCGGCTGGCCGTCGACGGTCGGGATCTCGCCCGTCTCGAGCAGCCGCTTGAAGCGGCGCATGTCCTCGCGCACCTGCGTCGCGGGGTCCTCGCCGAAGAGCCTCGCCACCGCCGGCGTCATCTTGCCGATCGGAGACTCGTAGCTCATCCGCGTCGCGACGACGGTCCCTCGGCCGCCCGTGCCGTCGAAGAACTCGACACGGCCGCCGTGCCGGATGTCCGCGTCCCCGACCGACCTCCAGGCCAGTATCCGGTCCGGCTCCTCCTCGACGATCTCCGCCTCCCACGTCACGCTTCGCCCGCGCGGGCCCTCGATCGTCCAGCGGGAGCGCTTCTCGTCGATCTCCTCGACGCGGCGCACGTATTTCATGAACCGCGGAAAGTCTCGAAGCCGGCGCCACCGGGCGTAGACCTCGTTTCTGGGCAGGTTCACGAGGAACACCTGCCGAACCTGAACTCCGTTTTCCATTGGGGTCACCGAGAAAGGGGTGCTCGATCCGTCCGAGCGCGTTCTCGCCCCTGTGGCGAGACGGATTGGGTTTGCAAGACGCATTCCCGCGACCGCTCCGAGGGAGTTTCCGGGCACGGTCCTTGAAAGAGGGGAGCCCGTGGCGGCGGCGGTCGTCCCGAAAACGGCCGTCACAGAAAGGAAACGACCATGGGACTCCTCCTGCTGATCATCCTGGTGGTTCTGGCGCTCGGCGCGGTCCCCGCGTGGCCGTACAGCCGCAACTGGGGCTACGGACCGAGCGGTGGGCTCGGCCTGGTTCTCCTGATCGTTCTCGTTCTCGTCCTCACCGGCAAGCTCTGAACCGCGCCCCGCCGCTTCGACGACGAGGCGGCGGGGTATCGTTGCATCGCGGCGGTGAAGAAGCTCGATCTGCCCGAGGTGGACGCGTTCGTCGTCGGCTCGGGGCCCAACGGGCTCTCGGCCGCGATCACGCTGGCGCAGTCGGGCCTCTCGGTGGCGGTCCTCGAGCGGAGCTCCACGATCGGCGGCAGCTGCCGCTCGGCGCCGCTCACGGGCCCGGATTCGATCCACGACGTGTGCGCCGCGGTGTTTCCGCTCGCGGCGGCGTCCCCGTTCTTCCGCACGCTGCCCCTCGCCGCGCACGGGCTCGAGTGGATCGGGAGCCCCGCATGCCTCGCGCATCCCTTCGACGACGGCTCCGCGGCGGTGCTGCGGCGGTCCGTCGCGGACACGGTGCGCGAGGCCGCGGTCGGCGGCGGCGATCGGTATCGCCGGCTCTTCGAGGCCCTGCTCCCGGCGAGCGACGACCTCTTCGAGGACGTGCTCGCGCCGGCGCATCTCCCGACCCGTCCGCTCGCGCTGGCCCGCTTCGGAAGCTGGGCGCTGCGGTCCGGAAGGGCCGCCGCCGAGGCTCTCTTCGCCTCCGACGGCGGACGGGCGCTGTTCGCCGGCCTGGCGGCCCACTCGATGCTCCGCCTGGACGCGCCGATGAGCGCCGCCTCGGGCGTCCTGCTCGCCCTCGCCGCCCACGCCGTCGGCTGGCCGATCCCGAGGGGAGGCGCGCAGGCCGTCACCGACGCCCTCGCCGCTCACCTCCGCTCGCTCGGAGGCTCGGTCGTGACGTCGGTCGACGTCGCGTCGCTCACGCAGCTTCCGCCGGCCCGCGTCGTTCTCTGCGACGTCACGCCGCGGCAGCTCGTCCGGATGGCGGACGGCCTCCTCGACGACGGCTTCGTCGCGTCGCTCCGGCGCTTCCGCTACGGCCTGGCCGCGTTCAAGCTCGACTGGGAGCTGGACCGGCCGATCCCCTGGACGGCGCCCGGGTGCGCGGAGGCGGCGACCGTCCACCTCGGCGGCGGCGTCGAGGAGATCGTGGAGTCCGAGCGCGCCGCCGCGAACGGCGCGCCCTCGCGCCGGCCGTTCGTCCTGCTCAGCCAGCCGAGCCTCTTCGACCCCACGCGCGCGCCGGCCGGCCGGCATACGGCGTGGGCGTACTGCCATGTGCCGAACGCGTGGGCGGGAGACGCCTCGGCGATGGCCGGGATCGTCGAGGCCCAGGTCGAGCGCTTCGCGCCCGGGTTTCGCAGGACCGTGGTCGCGCGCTCGGTGATGGCGCCCGAGGACCTCGAGCGCCACAACCCGAACCTCGTCGGAGGCGACATCAGCGGCGGCCTGTTCGACCTGGGGCAGGCCTTCCTCCGCCCGACGACGCGCCTGTACCGGACGCCGGTCGCAAATCTGTTTCTCTGCTCCGCCTCGACGCCGCCGGGTCCCGGCGTGCACGGCATGTGCGGCCACCACGCCGCGCGTGCGGCGCTTCGGACCCTCTAGGCCTCGGCCGGCGAGCGGCGTCCGCGGCCGCGCGAACCGGCCATCTTCGTGCGCGACTGCTTCGCGCGGGCGGCCCCGATCGCGGTCTTGACGTCCTTCTTCTCCTCCGGCGGCGGCAGCACCGCCTTCCGTCCGAGATGACCCAGCCACAGCTCTCGCGCCCAGCCCTGCGTGTGGTACAGGTGCTCGTCCTCCTCGTCCTCGACTTCGTCGTGCGCCTCGCTGAGCGCCTTCTTCTCCGCGCCCTGGAGCGTCTTGGCGGCTTCTCCGATCAGCTCCCAGTTCTGGTGATCCTTGGTCTCCGCCAGCACGACGCACTCGGCCGCGACGATCTGGGCGGCCTCGGGATCTCCGGCCTCGCGCGCCATGCGGATCGCCTCGACGAGCGCTTCTCCCAGGTGACGGACGACTTCCCGGCCGGGCGTCTGTTTCTCGGGGTCCAGGCCGACCGCCTCGAGCACGTTCGTGACGATCTCGACGTGGCGCTTCGTCTGCTCGAGATATTTTTCCCACTCTTCCTTCAGATCGTCGTTCACGGCGCTCTGCACGGCGTTCGTGTAGACCTGCACGCCGCCGAGCTCGGTTTCCAACGCCTCGTAGAGAAGCCCTTCGATTTGTTCGTTCATGACCAACCTCCGCAGCGCACTGAGGCAAGGAGCGTGCCACGCGATCCGCGCGCGCTTCTCGATGCGCGGCCGGAATGCGTCTTGCAACGACGAGAGGCGGTCAAGCGCCCGTTCCCGGCGGCGCGCCGCGTCGGCGGAGGTGAATCGATGCACGACGAGATCCGGATTCGACAGTCCTTCGTCGTGGGCCTCTCGCGGGAAGAGACGTATTCCTTCTGGCGGCGGATCGAGGGCTATCCCCGCTTCATGGAGCACGTCGCGTCGGTCGAGCCGATCGATGCGAATCGCTCACGCTGGGTGGTCGCCGGCCCCGCCGGCCGGACCATGACCTGGGAGACCGAGATCGTCGAGGACGAGCCGGGGACCGCGCTGGCCTGGCGCACGGTCGGCCGGGCCGATGTCCGCCACGACGGTCGGGTCGAGCTCTACGACGCCACCGCAGACCGCGGAACGGTCGTGTGCGTCCGGATGACCTTCGAGTCACCGGCGCACCACGGGCACTCCGCGCTCGCGCGCGTGTTCCGGAACGACCCCGAGACGCAGGTCCGGGGAGACCTGCGCCGCTTCCGGGAGCTCGCCGAGGGCCGCGAGTCCGCTCGGGGGACGACGGCTCAGAAGGATGCCGAGGAGAAGCGGACTGGCGCCGGGCTGCCGGCGCGCCGCGCTAGAAGTGGCTGAAGAGCCCGATCAGGATGATGATCGGGATCGGGATGCCGATGAGCCAGAGCAGGATGGATCGCATTGTTCTTTCCCCGTGAGTTCGTGTTCGAACGGTTGCGTTTCGGTTACGGGTGGACGCGGTCGCGCTGGCGGCCTCCGATGATGGCGGCGTAGCTGCCGCCGAAGGCGCCCGCGAGAAGCGCCACGACGAGCCAGTAGAGCGAATGGGCGACCGCCTTGCGCGCGGCGTCCGCCGCCTCGCGCGACTGCGCGACCGCGGCGTCGACCCGGCGCGCCGCCTCGGAGCTCGAGATGCCCGTGCGGGTGGAGACGAGCGACGCGAGATACGTCTTGTCGTCGGCCGCCCTCTCCGGCTGCGCCACGGCCCTCGCCAGGATCGTCCGCGCTTCGGTCCGCGCACGCAGATCGGCCGCCGCGTCCGCGGGCGGGGCGGCCCGGAAGAGCGTGTCGACGAAATAGTTGCCGGCGCCGGCGCGCGTGTCGTCCGCCGTCCGGGTGGCGTCCCTGGCGAGGGAGGCCGCGAACGACGACAGGAAGGCGCTGGCCAGCACGAAGCTGACGGCCCACACGAGGAGGCCGTGGGCCGTGTCGCGGAAATAGACCTCGTGATCGTGCACCGCCACCCACTTCGTGCGCAGCCGCCCCGCGACGTACCCGCCCAGGCAGCACGAGAGCAGCTGCACGAGGATGATCCAGACGATCGCGCCCGGTGCGATCCGGGAGACCGACGCCGTGTCGGGCCAGGGCGAGATCGACGAGAGGCCCATTCCGGCTCCCAGCATCATGAGCAGGAACGAGATCGCGGCGGTGACGAACGCTCCCGCGGCGACCGCGGACCACGAGACACCCGAGGATCGGCTCTCGGCCGCGGGATCGAGGCGGGGCTCTTCGAGTCGAGAGACGGCTTCCATGGCTTACCTCCGAACGCGATGCGTCATTTCAAGAAGCGTGCCCGGCGTCGCGCCGTTGGCGGGACGCGCGCGTTCGGATAGGATCGCTCCGGCAAAACGGTGCAGTCCGACTCCTTTCTCCACCCGGCGCTCCGGTCCTTCCACCCGGCCGTCTCGCGCTGGTTCTCGGCCCGCTTCGGCGAGCCCACGGAGTGCCAGCGCGAGGGCTGGCCCGCGATCGCGGACGGCCGCCACACGCTGATCGCGGCGCCCACGGGATCCGGCAAGACGCTCGCGGCGTTCCTCTGGGCGATCGACGGGCTCCTGCGGAAGGGCGCGGCGCTCTCGGACCGCACCGAGGTCCTCTACGTCTCGCCGCTGCGCGCGCTCTCGAACGACGTCCAGAAGAACCTCCAGACGCCGCTCGGCGAGCTTCGGGAGCTCGACCCCGAGCTGCCCGAGCTGCGGGTCCTCGTCCGGACGGGCGACACGCCGCAGAGCGAGCGCGCCGCGATGGCGCGCCGTCCGCCGCACGTCCTCGTCACGACGCCCGAGTCGCTCTACCTCCTGCTGACGAGCGACTCGGGGCGGTCGATACTCTCCGCGGTGCGCACCGTGATCGTGGACGAGATCCACGCGCTCGTGCGCGACAAGCGGGGGAGCCACCTCGCGCTCTCGCTCGAGCGGCTCGAGGAGCTGGTGGCAGGCGCGGACGCAGCATCCGCCCCGATCCAGCGCATCGGCCTCTCCGCCACGCAGAAGCCGCTCGAGGAGGTGGGCCGCTTCCTCTGCGGCGTGGGCCGCGAGTGCCGCCTCGTGGACACCGGAATGTTCCGGAGCCTCGACGTCGGGATCGAGGTGCCGCCGTCGCCGCTGTCGACCGTCTGCTCCCACGAGCAGTGGGACGAGATCTACGCGCGCATCCAGGAGCTCGTCGGGGAGCACCGCACGACGCTCGTTTTCGTCAACACGCGCAAGATGGCCGAGCGGATCGCCGGCAAACTGACCGAGCGCCTGGGAGAGGGCGCGGTGACGAGCCACCACGGCAGCCTCTCCCGCGAGCGCCGCCTCGACGCCGAGTCGCGGCTCAAGGCGGGCAGGCTCCGCGCGCTCGTCGCGACGGCGTCCCTCGAGCTGGGCATCGACATCGGCGACGTGGACCTCGTGATCCAGATCGGCGCGACGCGGTCGATCGCGACGTTTCTGCAGCGGATCGGCCGCTCCGGCCACGCGCTCGGCCGCGTCCCCAAGGGACGGCTCTTCCCGCTGACGCTCGACGAGCTCGTCGAGGGCGCGGCGCTCGTCGAGTGCGTGAGCCGGCGGGAGCTGGACCGCGTCCCGACGGCGCCGGCGGCCCGCGACATCCTCGCGCAGCAGATCGTGGCGGCGTGCGTCCCGCACGAGTGGCCCGAGGGCCGGCTCTTCGCGGCGTTCTCCCGCGCGTGGCCGTACCGGGAGCTCGGGCGCGGCGACTTCGACGAGGCGGTCCGCCTGCACACGCGCGGCCGCGCGGCGTTGCTCCACCGCGACGGCGTCGGGGGGCGGCTCCTGGCGACGAAGCGCGCGCGGCTGACCGCGCTGCAGTCCGGCGGCGCGATCCCCGACGCGGCGGACTATCAGGTCCGCATGGAGCCCGACGGCACCCTCGTCGGCACGGTCAACGAGGACTGGGCGATCGAGAGCAACGGCGGCGACATCTTCCAGCTCGGCAACACCTCGTGGCGCATCCTGCGCGTCGAGCCCGGAATCGTGCGCGTCGCCGACGCGAAGGGCCAGCCGCCCACGATCCCGTTCTGGCTGGGCGAGGCGCCGGGACGCACGCGCGAGCTCGCCGCCGCGATCGCGCAGCTGCGCGAGTCGAGCGCGGCCGCCGGGGACGACCCGGCGGCGCACCTCGACTCCCTTTCCCGCGCCTGCGGCGAGGCGCTGCCGGCGGGGGGCGCCGTCCAGATCGCCGACTACGTCTCGGCGGGGAAGCGCGCGCTGGGCTGCGTCCCGACGCAGCGGCGCGTCGTGCTCGAGCGGTTCTTCGACGAGAGCGGCGGCACGCAGCTCGTCGTGCACGCGCCGTTCGGCTCCCGCATCAACAGGGCGTGGGGCCTCGCGCTCCGCAAGAAGTTCTGCGTGGGCTTCGGGTTCGAGCTGCAGGCGGCGGCCAACGAGGAGGCCATCGTGCTCTCGCTCGGCCCGCAGCACAGCTTCGAGCTCGCGGAGGTGTTCGACTACCTGCATCCCGCGAGCGCCCGCGAGGTGCTGACGCAGGCCGTGCTCGCGGCGCCGCTCTTCGAGACGCGCTGGCGGTGGAACGCGCAGCGCGCGCTGCTCGTCGAGCGCCACCGGGGCGGACGCCGCGTGCCGCCGCCGATCCTCCGCATGCGCGCCAACGACGCGCTCGCGGCGGCGTTCCCGCAGGTCCTGGCGTGTCCGGAGACGCTGCCCGGCGGGCCGATCCCGGTTCCCATGGACCACCCGATCGTGGCCCAGACCGTCGACGACTGCCTGACCGAGGCCATGGACGTCGACGGCTTCCTCGAGGTCCTCGAGGGCCTGCGCGACGGCTCCATCGAGCGGGTCGCGATCGACACCGTCGAGCCCTCGGCGTTCGCGCGCGGGATCCTGAGCTCGCAGCCCTACACCTTCCTCGACGACGCCCCGCTCGAGGAGCGGCGCACCTACGCGGTCTTCTCGCGGCGCGTCCTCGAGCCGCACGCGGCGGATTCCCTCGGCTCGCTGGATCCCGACGCGATCGCGCGCGTGCGGGAGGAGGCGTGGCCGCAGCCGTCGGACGCGGAGGAGGTCCACGAGGCGCTCCTCTGGATGGGATACGTCACCGACGGCGAGGCCCAGGCCTCCGGGTGGCGCCCGTGGCTCGAGGAGCTCGCCGCCGCCGGACGCGTGTCACGCGACGGCGAGCGCTGGTACGCGGCGGAGTCGTCGCGGGACCCGAAGGACGCCCTGCGCGGGCGGATGGAAGCTCTCGGCCCGGTGGAGAGCGACGATCCGCTCCTCCTCGCGCTCGAGTCCGAGGGCGTCGTGATGCGGACGCGGGTCGACGGGCGGCCCGCCTGGTGCGACCGCCGGCTGCTCGCGCGCATCCACCGCTACACGCTCGACCGGCTGCGGCGCGAGATCGCGCCCGTGACGGCCTCGCAGTTCCTGCGCTTCCTGGCGCGCTGGCAGCACGTCGCGGAGGCGCACCGGCTGACCGGCCCGCGCGGCGTCGCCGAGGTGGTCGCGCGGCTCGCCGGCTTCGAGGCGCCCGCGTGGGCGTGGGAGGGCACGATCCTCCCGGCGCGGGTGCGCGGGTACAAGCGGGAGTGGCTGGACCAGCTCGCGCTGTCGGGCGAGGTCGTGTGGGGACGGCTGTGGGGAGCCGGGATCGGGCCGCTCCGGCGGGCGCCCATCAGCCTCTTTCCGCGCGAAGACCTCGAGACGTGGCAGTGCGTGGCCGCCGGAATCTCGCGGCCCGCGCCGCAGGCGTCCGCGGCGCGCGTGTGCGAGACGCTCGCGCGGCGCGGCGCGATGTTCTTTCCCGAGCTGCTCAAGGCCACCGGCCTCGCGGCCTCCGTCGTGCAGGCGGACCTCGAGGAGCTGATCGGCCTGGGCCGCGTGACCTGCGACGCCTACTCCGGCCTGCGCGCGCTCCTCGTGCCGGCGTGGAAGAGGCAGCCGCGCAACCTCGCCGTGGGACGCTGGAGCCTGCTCGAGCCGGGGACGCCGCGGCCGGACTCGGCGGAGTTCGTGGCGCGACGGCTGCTCGCGCGCACGGGCGTCGTCTTCCGCAGGACGCTCGCCCGGGAGCGGCAGCCGATCCCCTGGCGGGACCTCGTCCGCGCGCTGCGGGCGATGGAGCTGAGGGGCGAGGTCCGCGGCGGCCGCTTCGTGGCCTCCTTCGACGGGGAGCAGTATGCGCTGGCGGAGGCGATCCCGATGCTCCGCGAGGAGAGGCGGGCGGAAAGCCGCGGCGAGGAGAAGCCGCCCGCGTCGGTGTCCGCGGCGGATCCCCTCAACTTCCGCGGGATCCTGACGCCCGACGAGCGCGTCTCGCCGGCGACGCGCCGTCAGGTTCTCGTCGCCTGAGCTACTTCGCCAGGCCCTTGTTGGCGGCGAGATCCTGCGCCATCTTCAGGTGCGACTGGAGCGTGGGGAGGGTGTCGGCCGCGAACTTGTCGACCGCGGTCTGCGCGGTATTCCTCGACTCGTTCGAGAAGAGCGCAACGGCCTCCTTGTGGTCGGTGAGCATCTGGGTCTTGTAGGCCTGGTCGAAGGTCGCGCTCGAGAGGCCGCTCAGCCTGTCGATCAGCTGCTTGTGCTCCGCGTCGAGAGCATTCGGGACCGACAGTCCCTCCTGCGCCGCCGCGGCCTTCAGCGCGTCGCCCGCCTTGGTGTGGTCGTCGATCATGTGCTGCGCGAAGCCGCGAATGTTCGCATCCGTGCTCTTCTCCAGCGCGACCTTGCTGGCCTCGACCTCCGTCATGCCGGCGACCGCCGCCTTCTGGACGAAGGACACGTCGTCCGCCGGGGCCGTCTGGCCGGGCGAGTGCTGAGCCATCGCGATCGTCGCGGCCGTGGCCATCGCGGCGACGCCGATCAACGCGAATCCTGGGTACATCCGAGAGTTCATGGGCACCTCCTGAGAGCGCACACGTAGCGCTTCGAGGCCATAGAGGAGCAACACCCGTGCCATCGCCTACCCGGGCGTTGACGCCCTCCCGCGAGGGCTAGACGAGCTCGTGGACCTTGTCGGCGAGGATCGTGCGGATGATCCGGCCGCGGTCGGGAGTGCCCCTCGCGAGGGACTCGGCGAGGTGCCGCGCCTGTTCCAGCGTGACCTTGGGGGGCATCGGCGGCTCGAACGGGTCCACGACCGCCTCGACGAGCACCGGCCCCGGATGCGAGAGCGCGCGGCCGAGAACAGGGCCGCACTCCGCCGGGTCCTCGATGCGAAGGCCCTCTCCGCCGCACGCCCGGGCGAACGCCGCGAAATCGATCGGGTGCAGGTCGCAGCCGTATTCGGGATTGCCGAGGAAGACCATCTGCTCCCACTTGATCTGGCCGAGCGAATCGTTCTTCACGACGATGACCTTGATCGGAAGCCCGTACTTCACCGCGGTCGCGAACTCGCCCATCAGCATCGTGAAGCCGCCGTCGCCGACGAAGGCGACCGAGGGACGGTCCGGGTACGCGATCTGCGCGGCGATGGCGTAGGGGAGGCCGCACGCCATCGACGCGAGGTTGCCGGAGACGGAGAACATCTGGCCGGCGCGCGCGGGGATGTGCCGCGCGAACCAGCTCGTGTTGGTCCCGGAATCGCAGGAGACGATGGCGTTCTCCGGCAGGCGCCGCCCCAGCTCCGCCGCCAACCGCTGCGGCTTCATCGGGCGGTCGGTCCGCTCCTCCTGCTGCGCCAGGAATCGGCGCCAATCCTCCATGCCCTTCTGCGCCTTCTCGAGGAAGCTCCGGTCGTCGCGGCGCGAGAGCCGCGCGAGCAGCCCCTGCAGCGTCCGCCGGCTGTCGCCGACGAGACCGGCCTCGACGGGGTAGCGAAGGCCGATCCGCGCGGGATCGGAGTCGATCTGGACCGCCCGGGCGGCGCCGGGCTTCGGGTAGAACTCGATGTAGGGAAACGACGTCCCGACGAGGAGCAGCGTGTCGCAGGCCTCGATCGCCTCCTGCGACGGCCGCGTTCCGAGCAGCCCGATGCCGCCGGTCGTGTAGGGCGAGTCGTCCGGGACCGCCGCCTTGCCCAGCAGCGCCTTGACGATCGGCGCGCCGAGCCGCTCCGCCGCCTCCTCGAGCTCGGCGGTCGCATGGAGCGCGCCGCGGCCGGCGAGGATCACCGTCCGCCGGCCGGAGCGCAGGATCCTCGCGGCGAGGTCGAACTCGTCCTCGGTGGGCACCCGCGCGCCGCGACCCGGCTCCTCGCCGACGTGATGAGGGACGTTGCGCTTCGAGCGCTCGTCGGCCGGAGCCTCCTGGAGATCCACCGGGAAGTTCAAGTGCGCGACGCCGCGGTACGCGAGCGCGGTCCGACACGCGAGCGCCGCCGCATTCTCGACGTGCGCGGCGCCCATGATGCGCGCGCTGTAGACCGCGACGTCGGCGAAGACGCGGTCCAGGTCCACGTCCTGCTGCTGGTGCGTGTCGATCAGGTCGTGGTACGCGTGGCCGGTGATCGCGAGGACGGGCGCCCCGTCGAGCTTGGCGTCGTAGAGCCCGTTCAGCAGGTGGACGCCGCCGGGCCCCGACGTCGCCAGGCAGACGCCGAGCCGGCCGGTGTACTTCGCGTACCCGCACGCCATGAAAGCGGCCGCCTCCTCGTGCCGTACCTGGATGAACCGAATCCGATCCTGCCGCGTGCGGAGCGCCTCCATGACGCCGTTGATCCCGTCTCCGGGCAAGCCGAAGACGACGCTCACGCCCCAGTCGAGGAGCGTTTCGATCAGTCGGTCCGCGCCGGTCGACGCCATCGCGCCGACGAAGCGATGCGATAAGGATGCCAGCCGATTCGGCGCCGCTTCGGGACTACGTCGCGACGCGTCCCCGGGCGCCGCGCCGCGGGCCGGGCGGCGGCAGTCCGCGCGTCTCGTCACCCGAAGGCGGCCCGAGGCGATTCTTGCGCGAGCGATTCCAGAAGCGGTGCTGCGCGATCGCCCGCGTGAACTCCCGAATCAGGCTCGCATCGGCGGGGTCCTTCGAGACGATGACGCCATCCGCCGAGGCCTCGTCGCCGTTTCCTCTGCGGCCACGGGCCTCCGGGAGGACTCCGGTGCACGCGCGAAGCAGGTCGAGTCCCTCGGAGGTCGCCGCGATGGGCTTGCAGTGCCGATAGGCCTCGGTCACGAAGTCGAGAGCGTCTCGATCCTGGATCAGGCTGGCCACGCTCGGCGTTCCGCCGGGCACGTAGACCGCGTCGAAGAGCACGGAAGAGGTGGTCAGGAGACTCTCGTCGATGGGAAGGGCCTCGCCGCCGTCGGTCTCGAGCTCTCCTAGCGTCGGAGCGACGATCTTCGCGGCCGCTCCGTCGCGCTGCAGCGCATCGCGGACGGCGATGACGGACGCGCCGTCGACGCCGTCGGCGGCCAGGATCGCCACCCGGCGGGTCGCGATCGTGTCCTTGACCGTGTTCGCCATGCTGAGCGCGGGAGACCTGGCCGTGGACGAGCGGGAGCCGCGCGGCTGGAATGCGGCCGGATCTCCGTCCGCGGGGACGCTCTGATTGATCGGGAGCTCGGGCTTCGGCACTCCCGGGAAGCCCAGGCCGCGGGCGACGCGCTCGGCGAGCCCGGCGTCGACGAACTGCAGCAGCGAGGCCATCCGCCGGCGGATCGGCAGCCTCTCGACCTTGCCGAGCTCGAACCGCAGCGCCTCGACGATGTGGTCCTGCTCCGCGGGCGACTGGCTCCGGAAGAACAGGGAAGCCTGGCTGAAGTGATCGAAGAACTTCTCCGATCGCGCCCGCACCTTCGCGCCCTCGAGCCGCTCCGCGACCGTCACGAAGCCGCCCGCGATCGAGCGCGCCTGCATGGGACAGCCGCCGCCGATCGAGTTCGGCTCGTAGGAGACCTTTCCGCGGTTGATCGTCTGTCGCATGTGGCCATCGCGCTGATGGTTGTGGACGGGCGCGATCGAACGGTTGATCGGGATCTCGTGGAAGTTGGGCCCGCCCAGGCGCTTCAGCTGCGTGTCCGTATAGGAGAACAGCCTCCCCTGCAGGAGCGGATCGCTCGTGAAGTCGATCCCGGGAACGATGTGGCCGGGGTGGAACGCGACCTGCTCGGTCTCGGCGAAGAAATTGTCCGGATTCCGATTGAGCGTGAGCCGCCCGATCCGCTCGACCGGGACGATCTCCTCCGGAATGATCTTGGTGGGGTCCAGGAGATCGAACTCGAAGTCGTGCTCGCGCGCCTCGTCCACGACCTGGACGCCGAGCTCCCATTCGGGAAAGTTCCCCTGCTCGATCGCCTCCCAGAGGTCGCGGCGCAGGAAGTCCGGATCCTTCCCGGAGATCTTCTGCGCTTCGTCCCAGGCCACCGAGTGCATGCCGAGGAGCGGCTTCCAGTGGAACTTCACGAAGCGCGACGTGCCCTGCGCGTCGACGAAACGGAACGTGTGGATGCCGAATCCCTCCATCATGCGGAAGCTGCGGGGGATCGCGCGATCCGACATCACCCACAGGATCATGTGCATCGATTCGGGCATCAGGGAGATGAAGTCCCAGAAGGTGTCGTGCGCGGAGGCCGCCTGCGGCATCTCGTTGTCGGGCTCCGGCTTGACCGCATGGACCAGGTCCGGGAACTTGAGGGCGTCCTGGATGAAGAACACCGGAATGTTGTTGCCCACCAGATCGAAGACGCCTTCCTCCGTGTAGAACTTGACCGCGAACCCGCGCGCGTCGCGGGCGAGGTCGGTGGATCCCCGCGAGCCCGCGACGGTCGAGAAACGGACGAAGACCGGCGTCCGGACGCTCGGGTCCTGGAGGAAGGCGGCCCGCGTGTACCGCGACATGTTCTCGTAGACCCGGAAGTGACCGTGCGCGGCGCTGCCTCTCGCGTGCACGATGCGCTCGGGAATCCGCTCGTGGTCGAAGTGGGTCATCTTCTCGCGGAAGTGGAAGTCCTCCAGGAGCGACGGTCCCCGCTCTCCGGCCTTGAGCGTGTTCTGGTCGTCGTTGACGCGCGTGCCCTGGTTGGTGGTCAGGACCTTGCCCGCGCCGTCCTCGCGATGCATGGCGAGATCGGCCGACTTCGGATTCGCCGGCCGCGACGGGCTCGACGACTGACCGGCGGACAGATCCGGATTCGCGGGGCGACTCTCGGGATTCTTCGAGGGGCCGGGCGGCGCCGCGGATGGGGTGCGTCGATAGCGCGCCACGTTCTCCGGCGGCGAGGGCTTTTGTGAGCGGCGGTTTCCATTTCTTCCACGGTTCGATTTCATCGTGTTCTCCCGGTTCGGACGTTCGGCACGCCGCACGCGATGCAAGAAGCGGACCCCGGGGTACGGAAGTTGCAATCGCCCCGGCCGGAGGGACGACCACGATGAAGGCCCGGGAAGCGAAAACGACGAAGTCTCCGACGACGAAGCAGGTCGAGGACCTGCTGTATCAGGCGCTCGAGACCGAGATGGGAGGCGTCGAGGTCTACCGCATGGCGGTCCTCTGCGCCCGCAACGCGGAATTGAAGGAGGAATGGACGAAGTATCTCGCCCAGACGGAGCGGCACGTTCAGATCGTGCGCGGAATCTTCGAGGCGATCGGCCTCGATCCGGAGGCGACGACGCCGGGCCGGCTGATCGTGCGGGACAAGGGCAAGGGCCTCGTCTCCGCGATGCAGAAGGCCCTCAAGGACGCCCCGCTCGCCGCGCAGATCGTCGCGGCCGAGTGCGTCGTAGACGCGGAGACCAAGGACCACCTCAACTGGCAGCTCCTCGGCGCCCTCGCCGGGAGCGCGACCGGCGCCGCCAGGACCGCGCTGACCGAGGCGTACGAGGAAGTCGAAGACGAGGAAGACGAGCACCTGTACCACACGAAGGGCTGGTGCCGCGAGCTCTGGCTCGAGGCGCTCGGACTGGAGGCGCAGCTTCCCCCTCCGGAAGAGGAGCGGGACGTCAAGAGCGCCGCCGGCGCCGCGCAGGCGGAGCAGAAGCGCAAGGGGGAGATCGAGAAGAAGAGCCGGCGCGCCTCCTAGGGACGCGGCCGTCCGTTCCGCGCGGCTAGTCGAGCATGCGCCGCGCGGCGCGAAGACCGCTCGCGATCGCGGCGGGGACCGTGCCGCTGTCGCCCTCGCCGACCGCCTCGCCCGCGAAGAAGAGGGTGCCCTCGATCGGCCGCGCGAGCCGCTCGCCCGCCGTCGCGCCGCCCACGAGCGCGTAGCTGTACGCGCCGCGCGAGAACGGGTCGGCGCTCCAGTCGTGGAGGTCCCCGCCGGCGAGCTCCCGTGCGGCCTTCGCGACCGGCACGCCGGCGGCGTCCGCGAACGTCGCGAGCGCCGTCCGCACGATCCGCGCCTTCGGCAGCCGGAGGAGCGTGGCCGCGGCCGGGCCTCCCGCCCACGCCGTCAGGACCGCGCCCTCCACCGGCGCGCAGGTCCACCAGGTGGGGAACGGCGCGTCCGGGAAGTGGAAGAAGTTCGGGTCTCCCGTCTTCGAGCGCTTCACGCGCGGCGCGTCGCGCCAGAACGGCTCGCGGAAGCGCAGCACGAGCCGCGCGACGTCGCCCATCGCGAGACCCGCGAGCGCCCGGCGCACCGCCGGCGGATCGGGATCGAACGCGATCGCGCCGCGGCTGCCGGCCGGCGCGCGGAGGACGCCGATCGGGACGGTGACGAGGACGCGCTTCGCGCGGAGCTCCATCCGATCCGTCGAGACGCGCACGTCTCCCGGCCGCCACGCGATGCGCCGCACGGGCGTCGCGCGAAACAGGCGGCAGCGGGAGGTGTCGATCTGTGCATGCAGCCAGTCGACGACTCTTCCGTAGCCCTCGATCGGGCGGAACTGCGCCCGGTCGCCGTCGCCGACTCGCGGCTCGCCCGAGGTCGAGAGCGCCCTCGCGCTCGCGAGCGCGATCGGGGCCGCGTCGTAGCCCTCGACCATCGTCGTGAGGAGCCGCCGCTCCGCCGGCGTGAATGCGGCCGGCCGCCGCCGGATCTCCTCGGCCACGGAGCGATCCGCGCCGCCTCGCCCGAGCCGGCGCGTGATCGAATCGAACTTTCCCCACACGTCCGCGAGCGGCCGCAGGCGCGAGCCGGCGCGCTCGACGTGCGCGTCGGGGAGTCGCACCGCCGAGAGCCCCGCCTCGCGCAGGAGCGCGAAGAACTTCTCGTCGCGGCCGTGGATGAACTCGGGCCCGAGCTCGAGCGGGACCGGCCAGCCCGGCGGGTGACGCGTCCAGATCCGTCCGCCGAGCCGGCGGCGCGCCTCGAGGAGCGCGACCGACGAGCCCGCCCGCGAGAGCTCGCCCGCCGCGGCGAGCCCCGCGGCGCCCGCTCCCACGATCGCGATGTCGAACCGTCGCGCAGGTTTTGCCGGCATGTCGCGCCCGAGAGCAATTCTCGTTCCCGCGCGCGTGCAAGAGAAGGGCCGGCACGTTCTTTGAATCTCCGAATGGCGGAAGCCAAGCTTCCAAAGGAGGAAACCATGGCGGATCGGGATCGAGACAAGTCCAGTCAGCAGCATCAGGGCAGCGAGCGCAGCGGCCAGGGCTCGCAGGGCGGCCGCGGCGAGAACGAGGAGCGGGACAGCAAGGGGCAGTTCACCGGCGGCAAGAGCACTCAGGGATCTCAAGGGTCCCAGGGTTCTCAAGGCTCGCAGGGTTCGAAGGGTTCCCAGGGCGGTAAGGGCTCGAGCGGGTCGCAGAAGGACGAGGAAGAGTAGCTCTCGCCCTGTTTGTCCGTTGGCCGGCGGCACCCGCCGCCGGCCTCTTTTCTCACCCAACAATCGAGGAGGAGAAGTGGCTCGCAAGTACGGCAAGAAGGCTCAGAGCAAGGTCAAACGCGCCATGCACGAGCGAAAGCACGGCACCCTCAAGTCCGGCCGCTCGGGCAAGAAGGTCACCAGCCGCAAGCAGGCCATCGCGATCGGCCTGTCCGAGGCGCGGAAGTCCGGCGCGAAGGTCCCCAGGAAAAAGTCGAAGGGCGGTTCCCGCAAGAAGAAGTAGCGATCCTCCCCACGCCCCGCTCTCTGGCGGGGAAATTGCTCCTCTGAGGCTCCATGGCGACGCGCGACGTCATCGTCGTCGGCGCATCCGCGGGTGGAGTCGAGCCTCTGCGCTGCATGGCGGCCGGCCTGCCGCAGGATCTTTCGGCCTCGGTGTTCGTGGTCCTCCACGTCGCGCCGGATCGGCCGAGCACCCTCGCCCGGCTCCTCGACCGTGCCGGACCCCTTCGCGCCACGAGCGCGGAGGAGGGGGAGCCGGTCGAGCCGGGACGGATCTACGTCGCGGTCCCCGACCACCACCTGGTCGTCGAGAACGGCCGCGTCCGGGTGGTCCGCGGACCGACGGAGAACCGCCATCGCCCATCCGTCGACGTGCTCTTCCGAAGCGCGGCCCGCGCGTACGGGCCTCGCGTCATCGGCGTGGTTCTCTCGGGCTCCCTCGACGACGGCACCGCGGGTCTCATCGCGGTCAAGATCCGCGGGGGTCTCACGATCGTCCAGGACCCGGCGGAGGCGTTCGCCGACTCCATGCCGCGGAGCGCGATGCGGTACCTCGAGGTCGACCACGTGGTTCCGGCGTCCGCCCTCGGGAGCCTCCTCGGGCGGTTGGCCCTCGAGCGGGTCGCCGCCGACGAGGCCGCGCCGCCGAGCCCCGAGATGGAGGCGGAAGCGCGCGCGGCGAAGCTCGATCCGACGGCCCGCGACGCGCTCGACGAGAACAAGCCGGGTGTCCGGTCCACGGTCGCCTGTCCGGACTGCCGCGGCGTCCTCTGGGAGATCCAGGAGGGCGACCTGCTGCGGTTCCGCTGCCGGACGGGCCACGCCTACTCTCCCGAGACCCTGCTCCAGGCCGGGAGCGAGGGCATCGAGACCGCCCTCTGGGAGGCCCTGCGGGCGATCGAGGAGCGACTGGCGCTGCGGCGCCGGCTGATCCGGCAGGCGAAGGAGCGGCGGCTCGACGCTCTGGCCGGGCATTTCGAGAAGCAGGCGAAGGAGACGGAAGGCGTCGTCGAGACCCTCCGGGGTCTCCTCGAGCAGAAAGTGGGGGACTAGCCCAATTCCCGGTCCGGTTGCGATACGCTTTCAGACGATCGACCGCCAGGAGTAAGCCGCCGGGTAATCGGGCGGCAGCCCCGAATCGATTGATCGAGGATTCAACTTGGCGAGGGGAACGCAGAAGGGGAGGACGAAGACGAAGACCGCCCGCAAGGGCCGGTCGCTCCGCGCGAAGGCGTCCCGGTCCGGTCCGGACGCGCGAGCGGGGATGTTTCCGATCGTCGGCATCGGCGCCTCGGCCGGCGGCCTCGAGGCCTTCACGGCCCTCCTCAAGCGCCTGCCCCGAAAGCCGGGAATGGCCTTCGTGCTCATCCAGCACCTGGATCCGAGCCGGGACAGCCTCCTCACGGAGATCCTGCGGCGCTCGACCTCGATGCCCGTCCAGGAAGTCACCCAGCAGATGGCGCTGCGCGTCAACGAGGTCTACGTCATCCCGTCGAACGCGTCCATCGATCTCGCCGACGGCTCCTTCCGCGTCACCGCGCGCCGCCCCCGCGAGCACGGCCAGATCATGCCGATCGACTACTTCTTCCGCTCGCTCGCCGAGCATTACAAGAGCCGCGCGATCGGCGTCGTCCTCTCGGGCACCCTGTCGGACGGCGCCCTCGGCCTGCGCGCGATCAAGGCGGAGGGCGGGGTGACCTTCGCGCAGGACGAGCAGTCGGCCAAGTTCAAGGACATGCCCCGCGCGTCGATCGCGGCCGGCTCGGTCGACTTCGTCTACCCGCCCGAGAAGATCGCCTCCGAGCTGGTCGAGATCGGCAAGCAGCCGTACGTCCGGCCCCCTCCCTCCCACCCGTCCCTCCAGTCTCCCCAGTCCCCTGAGCCGCGGATCGAGGGGACGGACCACCAGCGCCTCCTGGTTTTGGTGCGCACGACGACGGGCGTCGACTTCGCCCACTACCGGCAGTCGACCGTCAAGCGGCGGATCGCGCGCCGGATGGCGCTGCGGCGGATCGAGACGCTTCGAAAGTACTACGAGCTCCTCCGCAAGGAGCCCGCGGAGGTCCACGCGCTGCACGAGGACATCCTGATCACGGTCACCTCGTTCTTCCGGGACCCCGACGTCTTCAAGAGCCTGAAGGGCTCGGTCTTCCCGAGCTTCCTCAAGGAGCGCCCGGCCAACCTGCCGATCCGCATCTGGGTCCCCGGCTGCTCGACCGGCGAGGAGGTCTACTCGATCGCGATCTCCCTGTTCGAGTCGCTCCAGGACGCGGAGAGCCGGCTCCCGATCCAGATCTTCGCGACCGACGTCTCGGAGTCCGCGATCGACAAGGCCCGCGCGGGCATCTACCTCGAGAACTCGATGGTGGACGTCTCGCCGGAACGCCAGCGCCGCTTCTTCGCGAAGACCGAAACGGGCTGGCAGATCTCCAAGTCCATCCGCGACGTGTGCGTGTTCGCCCACCAGAACATCACGTCCGATCCGCCGTTCTCGAACCTCGACCTGATCAGCTGCCGGAACCTCCTCATTTACCTCGAGCCCATTCTCCAGAAGCGCGTCATCCCCACGTTCCACTACGCGCTGCGGCCGATGGGATTTCTCCTGCTCGGAAACGCCGAGACGATCTCGGGCTTCGGCGATCTCTTCGTGCCCGTGGACCGCAACCACCGCATCTTCGCCAAGCGGCCGGGCAGCTCACGCTCGCTGGTGGAGTTCACGTACCGCCGTCCGGGGGAGGAGGCCCGCGCCGCGCTTCCGCACGGCGCCGATGCCGCCGCAATGCCCGTCGACCTCCAGAAGGAGGCGGACCGTGTGGTCGTCGGCCGCTACGGGCCCGCGGGAGTCCTCATCAACGACGCCTTCGACATCATCCAGTTCCGGGGCCGCACGAGCGCCTACCTCGAGGCCGCCTCGGGAGCGGCGAGCTTCAACATTCTGAAGATGGCCCGCGAGGGGCTGCTGGTCGAGATCCGCAGCGCGGTCCTCAAGGCCAGGAAGACCGGCAAGGCGGTGCGCACGGAAGGCGTCCACGTCCGCCAGGACGGCCACTTCCGGGACGTGAACCTCGAGGTCGTCCCGATCAAGACGGACGACCGGGGCGGTCACCACTTCCTCGTGCTCTTCGAGGACCCCGAGCACAAGGCGAGGGCCCCGCGCCCGGCGCCGGTCTTGAAGAGGCCGAAGGCCGGCAGCCGGGACGAGCAGGAGACCATCGTCAAGCTCGAGCAGGAGCTGACCGCGACCAAGGAATACCTGCAGTCGATCATCGAGGAGCAGGAGGCGTCCAACGAGGAGCTGAAGTCGGCGAACGAGGAGATCCTGTCCTCGAACGAGGAGCTCCAGTCCACCAACGAGGAGCTCGAGACGGCCAAGGAGGAGCTCCAGTCCACCAACGAGGAGCTGACGACCGTCAACGAGGAGCTCCAGAACCGCAACGCCGAGCTGTCCCAGGTCAACAACGACCTCCAGAACCTGCTGGTCGGCTCCGGTCTCGCGATCGTGATCCTGGGCCCCGGGGGCCGGCTGCGCCGCTTCACGTCCCCGGCCGAGAAGCTGATGAACCTGATCCCCTCCGACATCGGCCGCCGCATCGGCGACATCAAGCCGAACCTCGAGATCCCGGACTTCGAGGAGATCGTCGAGACGGTGATGGAGAAGGTCGCCATCCGCGAGCGAGAGGTCCAGGACGCGAAGGGCGGCTGGTACCTGATGCGCGCCCAGCCGTACCGGACCCTGGACAACCGCGTCGACGGCGCCCTCATCGCGTTCTTCGACATCGACCCGCTGAAGCGCAGCCTCGAGCAGGTCCATCGCGCGTCCGACTACGCCGAGGCGCTCGTCGAGACCGTACGGGAGTCGCTGATCGTGCTCGACGGCGCGCTGCGCATCCGCGGGGCCAACCAGGCGTTCTACCGGTCGTTCGCGACGACGCCCGTGGCCGCCGAGGGCAAGGACTTCCTCGAGCTCTGGAAGCTGGACGACGAGGATCCCTACCTGCGCGAGCGTCTGTCGAAGATCACGCGCCAGTCGCCGCTCCTCGATTACGAGGTCGACCTGAAGTTCGATCCGCCGGGCCGCCGGACGCTCCTCGTCAATGCGCGGCGGGTGCGGCTCGCGAGCGAATCGGGAGGCTCCGAGCCGCTCATCCTGGTGGCGGTCGACGACATCACCCAGCGCAAGAGGGCGGAGAGCGCGCTGCGCGCCTCGGAGTCGCGCTACCGGCGGATCTTCGAGACCGCGCGCGAGGGCATCTGGATCCTGGATGCAGGGACGGGGGAGGTCGTCGACGCCAATCCGTACCTCCTCGAGCTCCTGGGCTACCGGAGGGAGGAGATCGTCGGGAAGACGCCCTGGGAGGCCGGCCTCTTCGAGAACCGCTCGCTCGCGCGGCAGCGGTTCCGGGCCGTGAAGGCCAACGGGTTCGCGTTCGAGCCGGACGTCGCGCTCCGGGCGAAGGACGGGCGCCGGATCGTCGTCGAGAGCATCACCAACGCGTACGACGTCGAGGGACGCCCGGTCATGCAGGCGAACCTCCGGGACGTCAGCGAGCGGGTGCGGCTGCAGGACCAGCTCCGGCAGGTGCAGAAGCTGGACTCGATCGGCCGCCTCGCCGGGGGGATCGCGCACGACTTCAACAACCTCCTGAACATCATCTCGGCGCACCTCGCGCTGCTGCGGCGGCCGAACGGCGCGGAGAAGAAGCGCGGCGAGAGCGCCGACGCGATCCAGAAGGCCGTCGAGCGCGGCACCGCCGTCGTCCGGCAGCTCCTGACCTTCGCCCGCAAGGGCGACGCCGCCTTCGAGTCGACCGACGCGAACGTGGTCGTGCGCGAGGTCGCCTCGATGCTGCGCGAGACGCTCCCCAAGCAGACCCGCGTCACGACCAAGCTCGACGAGGGCCTCCCGCGAATCCATGCGGATCCCAACCAGATCCACCAGGCCGTCTTGAACCTGGCCGTCAACGCGCGCGACGCGATGCCGGACGGCGGCACGCTGACGATCGGCACGGACGACGTCGCGGTCGACGTCGTGCGGAGGAAGTTCCCCGAGGTCGACGGGAAGCGATACGTCGAGATCTGCGTCGCGGACACCGGGACCGGCATGGACGAGGAGACGCGGCGGCGCATCTTCGAGCCGTTCTTCTCGACGAAGGGCTCGGGCGGCCAGGGGCTCGGCCTCGCGGTCGTGTACGGGATCGTCAACGGCCACCGCGGCGTCGTCGACCTGGAGAGCGAGCCCGGCAAGGGCACGACCTTTCGCCTCTACTTCCCCGCGATGGACGGAGTGGGTCGGGCAAGCAAGGATCCCGAGTCGGGCGAGACCCGGCGCGCCCCGGTCCCGAAGGACCAGCGCGCGAGCGACCGCGTCCGGATGGATTCCACCGCCGCGCAGACCCTGCTCCTGGTCGAGGACGAGGAGGCTCTCCTCTCGCCCATCCAGACCATCCTCGAGGAGGAGGGCTACTCCGTGCTGACGGCGTCGGACGGCCTGGAGGCGGTCCAGAAGCACGCCGAGAACGCCGAGCGGATCGCGGCCGTGCTCCTCGACCTGTCGCTGCCGCGCCTCGGCGGCTGGCAGGCCTTCCTGAAGATGCGCGAGAGGAATCCCCAGCTGCGCTGCGTCGTCGCGAGCGGCAACATCGGCCCCGAGCAGCGCGACGCCATGCGGAAGCAGGGCGTGAACGTCTCGATCCGCAAGCCCTACGGCTCGGAGGAGATGCTGTCGGCGCTGCGCAAGGTGCTGACGGACGCGTGAAGGGGATTTTAGATTTTAGTTTTTAGATTTTGTCGGTGGCGGGTCTTCCCAATCTAAAATCTAAACTCTAAAATCTAAAATGATCGAGGGCGGTGGAGTCCGCCGAAACCGCCGGCGCGGTAAAGCGTTCCGGCCAATGACTCCTGCGATGCGGCACGCGGCCGTCGCAGGAGTTTTTTGTTGGGCTCCGGACGGCGCGCGGGAAAGGAAGACGATGACTCGATTCCTCTGGATCTGCGCGGGCGGCGCGGCCGGCACCGGCGCGCGGTATCTCCTCTCGACGTGGGCGCTCGCCGTGCTCGACCCGTCCTTCCCCTGGGGAACGCTGGCGGTGAACGTGCTCGGGTCCTTCTTCATGGGCCTCTTCGTTCCGATCGGCCACGGGAGCCCGCACCTCTCGGCGACCGCGCGGCTGGCCCTGACGACCGGCGTCCTCGGCGGCTTCACGACGTACTCCGCGTTCAACGAGCAGACGCTCGGGTTCGCCCGCCAGGGCGCGTGGGCGCTCGCCGCGGCGAACGTCGGCGCGACCCTCGCCGGATGCCTCCTCGCCGGCGCGCTCGGCATCGCCGGCGGCCGCTGGCTCTTCGCCGCTTACTGAGCCGGAGTCAGCAGGAATCCGTGCTGGAAGCCGTCGGGCGCCCAGCCCGTCCCGACGATCTGGCCGTTCTCGTTGATCGCGTCGGCGCGCACGAGCGTCCAGCCGCTGTTCGCCGGGATCCGCGTCTGCAGGTCGTACTGGTGCCCGGAGACGTACAGCCACGCATGATTGGTTCTCGAGGCGAGGCTCTCCCGGGACGGCGTGAGCGCGGCACGGCCGGCGGCGCGGCCGCCGGGATCGCGGAGGTAACCCGAGGTGGAAAACCCGACGACGTAGCCGGCGGAGTTCACATCCGTCGCCTCGCTGGTCGTGTCGGATCCGATCGCGCCGATCAACGACCAGGTTCCGTCGACCAGCAGGAAGGCCTGGAAATGCCCGGTGGCGTCGGCGCCCGTGCCGGCGACCTTGCCGTTGTCGCTGATCGCGACCGCCAGGCTCGACTGCCAGCCGGGCGGCATGCCGAGGTCGGTCATCTCGCCGTTCTGCCAGAGAAAGGCGTGGTCGACGTCGGAAGGAACGTACGCACTGCCGACGATCTGGCCCGACGCGTTGATGCCGTAGGCCGCGCTGCTCGTCCCGCCCAGGGTGCCGAGCGCGGTCATCGCGCCGTCCTGCCAGAGGAACGCGCGCGTCTCGAAGTAGCTGACGATGGAGCTCCCGACGATCTGACCCGCGTCGTTCACGTCCTCCGCCTCGCTCGCCGTCGTGCCGGGCAGGCTGCCGAGGTTCAGGACGGACCCGCCCGACCACCGCACCGCGTGCTGCTGGCCGAAGGAGTCGCCCAACGAGCTGCCGACGATCGTGCCGCCGTTGTTGATCGCCGTCGCGATGCTCGACTCCTGCCCGTTCCAGGTCCCGAGGTCGGTCAGGACCCCCGTTTCGAAACGGACGGCGTGGTAGCCCGCGCCCACGCCCCCCGACCCGGCGACGGTACCGGACTGGTTCACGCCATAGCCGGTGCTCCAGCCGCCGGGCGGCAGCGCGCCGATGTCCGTGATCGTGTATCGCGGAACCCGATGGGAGAAACCGACGCTCTGACCCGAGACGAGGTCGAGGCCGGAGACGGTGAGGACCACGAGGAAAGAGACCCCGAGGGACTTTCGCATGCGCGACCTCCTCGCTCGGAGGGCGCCTGCAAGAACGGCACCGCGAGGCCCCCGCGAAGGGCCGGCTTGAGGAAGTCTTAAGCCTTCGGCGTCAGAACTTGTACGCCAGCGAGTAGATCACGCCGATCATCCGCACCTTGAGGTCGGAATCGAGGAGCTGCGCCAGCGTCGAGTTGTCGCTGCTCCCGAAGACGTAGTTGACGCCGAGCGAGCCGACGATGTGCTCGGTCTGGCCCGTGAAGCCGAGCGTCACGCCATAGAGGTTGACGCGGCTGAAGAACTGGTCGGCGTCGCCGACCGGCGAGAAGTCGGTGGAGAAGCCGAAGTGGAGGAGCCAGACCCGGTTGGCCGTCAGCGCGTAGTGGCCGCCGACGGCGACGTTGAAAATCGGCTTGTTGTCGGCCTGGATGTTCTGGAACGGGATCTGGTCGACGACGGGGGGCGCGCCGCCGCCCGGGTCGGTGATGCGCGTGGCGGTCTGCTCGCTCCGGAAGAGGTCGTAGGGGGAGTGGCCCGCGTAGAAGTGGCCGTCCACCTCGAGCTCGAAGCGGTCCCGGACCCAGGCCGCCCCCAGGACGGCCTCGAAGGGGAGCTGGTAGTCGAACCGCGGGTCCTTGTCGAAGAAGGTGTAGGAGAGCTGCGCGCCGTTCTGGCCTCCCGCCGTGAAGAGACCGTCCGCGTTCAGGTCCCCGCTGCGGAAGAGCTTGATGCCGGGGCTGCGCAGGAGGCCGCCCACGCGGATCTCGGGCGTCGGCTCCCACTGGGCGCCGACGGCCGCGCGCAGGTGCGTGATCGACCCGCTCGCCCGGCCCGAGATCTGGACGGCGTCGAGGCCGTTGACGAGCGGGTCGCGGGTCGAGAAGGTCGCCTGGGAGTCGAGCGTCGTGACGTCGCCGGCCAGAACCGCGCCCACGCGCCAGCAGCAGCCCGGGTCGTAGCCGAGGCCGGCGCTCGCCTCGACGCGCTGGAACGTCGAGTCGGCGGAGTAGGTCAGGAGGGTCGGCGGCGTCTGGGCGAGCCGGTCGCGCAGCGCGGTGGTCGACTGGGTCCAGGAGTTCGTGCGCGTGAACGCGAAGCCGGCCGTGAGCTCGGGGTTGCCGAACATCTTCTTGACGACGACGCCGACGAGCGCGGGAACCTGCTCCGTCGACGTCCCGGTGTCGGTCCCCTCGAGGTCCTTCGGCACGAGCGAGAGGAACTGGTACGTGCCCGAGCTGCTGCTGATCTGCGAGGACGTCGCCTTCGAGAGCCCGGCGGGATTGAACCAGTTGGCCGAGGCGTCGTCGACGCGCGCCGCGAAGGCGCCGCCTTCGAGGGCGCCCATCTGGCCGATCGGGATCGTGTTGTAGTTGGGGAGCGTGATCGTGATCGGCGGAGGGACGATGTTCTGGGGACGGGCCGGCGGGGCGGCGAGCCACGCGCCGATGCCCGACGCGACACACGCGATGCGAAACACCGATCGGGTCATGGGAGCTCCTGTCTTTGGCGCGGAGCCTATCAGGGGGGGCGCCGTCCGGAAAACGCACGCTAAGATCTCCCGCGCATGGCGTCCGTCGCATCGCCGTCGTCACCGACGTCCTCGTCGTCTTCGTCGTCGCCGCTGATCGTCGCCGACGGCGTGTCGCGGACCTATCACCTGGGCGCGTCGGCGGTGCCCGCCGTTCGCGGCGTCACGCTCTCGGTCGCACGCGGCGAGTTCGTCGCGCTGCGCGGGCCGAGCGGGTCCGGGAAGACCACGCTCCTGAACCTGATGGGTCTCCTCGACAGCCCGGACGACGGCGCGGGCCGCGTCGTCGTCGAGGGGCGCGACGCCCGCTCGCTCACCGAGAACGACCGCTCCGATCTCCGCCGGGACCGCTTCGGCTTCGTCTTCCAGACGTTCAACCTGATCCCGGTGCTGACGTCGGAGGAGAACGTCTCCTACCCGATGGTGCTCGCCGGCGTCGCCGCCGCCGAGCGGCGCCGGAGGGCGCGCGGTCTGCTGCAGTCGGTCGGGCTCTCGGGCAAGGAGGAGGTCCGGCCGGATCTCCTCTCGGGAGGGCAGCGGCAGCGCGTCGCGATCGCGCGCGCCCTCGCGAACGAGCCCGCGGTCGTGTTCGCCGACGAGCCGACGGCGAACCTCGACAGCCACACCTCCGAGGAGATCCTGGACCTCATGCGCGAGATCAACGCCGCGCGCGGTGTGGCGTTTCTCTTCGCGACGCACGACCCCGTCGTGGTCGCCCGGGCGCGCCGCGTCGTGACGCTGCACGACGGCGCCGTCGCGTCGGACGTCGCGGCGAGCGGCGCGCCATGACCCGCGGGAAGGGACACCCATGAGCGCGCTCGCCCTGGCCTGGCGCAACCTCGTCCGGCAGAGGCGCCGCAGCCTGCTGATGATCGCGGTCGTCGGCTTCGGCTTCGCGTCGTTCGCCCTGGCGGGAGGCTTCATCGCGCAGACCTTCGAGGCGCTGAAGGAGGGGACGATCCGCAGCGTCGGCCACCTCCAGATCATCGATCGCCGCGCCGTGGGCAGGGCGGAGGAGGCGACCCTCGAGTACGGGATCCCGGACGCGCGGCGGGCCCGCGCCGTCGCGGCGAAGGACCCGGACGTGCAGGCGGTGCTGCCGCGCATCGACTTCGTGGGCCTCGCCACGAACGGGACGAAGTCGGTCCCGTTCCTCGGCATCGGCGTGGACCCGGGACCGGAGGCGGCGGCGACGCTGGCGCCCGAGCTCGTCGTCTCGGGCAAGTACCTCGCGGGCGACGGCGGCGAGGGCGTCGTGCTCGGCACGGGGCTCGCGGCGGCGCTCGAGGTCAAGCCCGGCGACCGCGTGACGCTCATGGCCACGACGCAGGACGGCTCGCTCAACGCGGTCGACGGCGTCGTCGAGGGTCTCGTCGACGTCAAGATCAAGGAGCTCAACGACCGCTACCTCGCCGGCGGAATCGGCCTCATCTCGCGGCTGTTGCAGAGCACGGAGACCGTGTCGAAGCTGGTCGTCTTCCTGAAGCCGCACGCCGAGGCCCGCGAGGAGCCGGTGGCGCAGCGGCTTGCGAAGGAGTTCGAGGCCGCCGGTTTCCCGATCGCCGTCCGGCACTGGAAGGAGCTCGCGGTGTTCTACGGGCAGGTCAGGCTGCTGTACATCGGCATCTTCGGCTTCGTCGGCGCGGTGCTCGTCGTCATCGTCGTGCTCTCGGCCGCGATCGTCATGACCATGGCCGTCACCGAGCGCACCCGCGAGATCGGCACCCTGCGCGCGCTCGGGACCCGTCCCGGCGGGATCCTGAGGATGTTCCTCTCGGAGGGCGTCGTGATCGCGGTCGCGGGCTGTCTCGCCGGGATGGTCTTCGCGTTGCTCGTGCGGGCGGGCCTGAACGCGTCGGGGATCATCCTGCCGCCGCCGCCCGGCGCGACCCACGGCATGCCCATCCACGTCAACTTCTATCCGCTGGCCTACGTGGCCGGCCTCGCCGCGATGATCCTGACGATGGCGATCGCCTCGTTCTTTCCGGCGCGGCGCGCCTCGCGCATCGCGATCGTGGAGGCGCTCGCGCATGTGTGAGCGCCTGCGCATCGCGCTCGTCGTCGTCGGAGCGGCCCTCGCGGCCGCCCGCACCGCGCCGGCCGTTCCGCCGGAGCCGGCTCCCGCCGACGTCCAGTCCTGGCTGAAGTCCGTGGACGACGCGCGCAACGCGTTCGGCGAGGCGTTCCTCAAGGCGCGCGCGACGCAGCTCGACGGGGGCGCGCCGGCGGGCAGCGCCGACTTCGACATCTACGTCAAGGGACGCGACAAGGCGTTGATCGTCTTCCGCGGCGGCAAGAACGACGGCCGCAAGGCGCTGACGGTGGGCGAGAAGATGTGGCTGCTCGTCCCGGGCGCCCAGAACCCGGTGCCGATCACGCCGAACCAGCGACTCCTCGGAGGCGCGTCCTTCGGCGACGTCGCGCGCATCCGCTTCGCCGAGGACTTCACGGCGGAGCTCCGCCCGGGAACCGAGGACGTGGGCGGCCGTGCGTGCCGCGTCCTGGACCTGACCGCGAAGTCTCCGAAGGCCCCGTTCCCGAAGGTCACGCTCTGGGTCGACGCGGAGGGCCCGCGCCTCCCGCGCAAGCTCCTCTTCGTGCTCCCGTCCGGGAAGCCCGCGCGCCAGGTCCTCTTCACGCAATTCAAGAAGGTCGACGGGAAGACGTGCGTCTCGGAGATGGAGGTCCAGGACCTCGTCGGGCCTCAGACGAAGACCGTCACGAAGATCGAGTACCTCGAGATCAAGCCCGCGGAGATCGACGACAAGATCTTCACGCCCGAGGGCGCGAGGGCGTTCAGCTGACGGCCGTCAGCCGGGCGATGGCGAAGCGGACGAGACTCCGGCCGGCGATTCGCGCGGCGAGCGCGCCGCTGCGAGGGTGGAGCATGAGCCGCCGCAGCGCCGCGCTCCACGAGAAGCGCCGCTCGAACCGCCTTCTCCACGCGGCGGCGTAGAGCCGCGGGACCTCTCCGGCCGCGACCTCGCCGCGGAAGCCCTGCTCGAGCGAATCCGCCGCGAGGATCCCCGACGCCAGCGCCGCGGCCTGCCCCTCGCCGGAGAACGGGTCGATCACGCCCGCGGCGTCGCCGGCCATGAGGATCCCGTTCTCCACGGGCGGCTTGGCCGTGAAGTAGACCGGACCCGTCCCGAGGAACCCGACGGGGCCGGGCGAGAGCGCCGCGAGGTCGCGATCGAGGTCGCGGTTGGCGCCCCGCGCGTGCGCGACGACCGCGTCCCACCCCGGAGACAAACCACGACGCACGCGCTCCTCGACCACGCCCGCGAGGTTGACGACGCCGCCCTCGACGCGCGAGAGCCCGCAGTACCCGCCGGGGAAGGCGTAGAGGCGGACGGTCCCGGCGAGCGAGGACTCCGGCGCGTAGTCGCGGCTCCAGCCGAGGTAGCGCTTCCCGCCGGAAGCGAAACCGCGAGCGGCAGGCGAGCGGCGGGAACCGCAGAAATCGCGGTCGAGCTCCCGGTCGAGCGGGTCCCAGCGCCCCCACGCGCCGACGACGGCGCGCGCACGGACCTCGTGCTCCGAACCATCGGCGGCGAAGCGGATGCGGAATCCGCCGTCCTTCCGGTCGACGGCAATCACCCGCGCGCCGAAGCGGACGTCGGCGCCGAGCTCCCGCGCGCGCGCGGCGAGCAGGTCGTCGAGGAGATAGCGGGAGACGCCGAGCCCCGGCTCGGGCAGCGCGAAGGCGATGGCGCCGGCGTCCGGAAGATGGACCGTGCCGCCGCGGATCGTCTCGGCGGCGTCCGCGACGCGCTCGAGGACGCCGAGGCGCGCGAGGCTGCTCCGCGCCGTGGCTGACAGGAACTCGCCGCAGACCTTGGGGCGAGGGAGACGGTCCTTCTCGAGGAGGAGGACGCGGCGTCCGCGCTCCGCCAGGATCGCGGCGGCCGCCGATCCGGCCGGTCCCGCGCCGATGATCAGAGAGTCGACGGGGTCGCCGGTCATACGCCGCCGGTCAGGAGCCAGCGGAACGGGAAGAGGCGTCGCGCCCGCGCCCGCGGGACCGCGGCCTTCGCGATCGCGAGGGCCTCGTCCACGGTGTAGGCCTGATTGACGGACGCGAGCCCGTCGTGGACCGTCGCGCGAGAGCGGAAGAGAACGGGCCCGGCGAGGGAGACGAAGAGCGCGGGCGCGCGGTGGCGGCGCAGATCGAGGAGGGCGAAGCCGTGGCGCGCGACGCGGGCCATCTCGCGCAGCAGGGCCCGGTTCTCGGGCGGCGAGAAGTGGTGGAAGAAGAGCGTCGAGACGGCGAGATCGAAGGCGCCGTCCTCGAACGGGAGGCGGAACGCGTCGGACGTCACCGCGAGCGCTCCGGGCGCCGCCCCGAGCATCGCCCTTCCCATCCGCAGGTGCCGCCACTGCAGGTCGAGCGCCACGACCGCCGCGCGGAGGCCCCGTGCGCGCAGCGTCTTCTGGAGCCGCGAGGCCACGTCGCCCGAGCCGGCGCCGACGTCGAGGACGCGGGCCGGCCGATCGCGGAGATCCAGCCCGTCGAGCCGTTCGCAGACCCAGCGCCGGAGCGTCCGCGCGGCGCCCCAGCGGCGGTGGAGCAGGCTCAGGTCCTCGAGGTTGTTCCGCACCTCGCGAAGCGGCAGCGACGGATCGTCGAGCCACTCCCGTGTGGGGCGGCGGGGCTGGACGAGGAGGCTCATGGGTTACGCGCGGGTCACGACCAGGGCCGAGTTCTTGGACCCGAACCCGATGCAGTTGCAGAGCGCGTGCCCGAACGACGCGCGCCGGGCCTCGTTCGGGACGTAGTCGAGGTCGCACTCGGGGTCCGGATCCTCGAGGTTGATCGTCGGCGGGAGGAACCCGTCGCGCATCCCGAGGACGGTCGCCGCGAGCCCCGCCGCGCCGCACGCCCCCTGCGGATGGCCGATCATCGACTTGATCGAGGAGCCCGGGGTCGTCTCCGCCGCGCCGCCGAAGGCCTTGCGCATCGCGCGCGTCTCGACCCTGTCGTTCAGGCCGGTCGACGTCCCGTGGTACGAGACGTACTCGATCGCCGCGGGATCGAGCCCGGCCTCGTCGAGGGCGAGCGTCATCGCCCGCGCCGACTCCTCGCCGGTCTCGTCCAGCCGCACGCGGTGGTGCGCGTCGCACGTCGCGCCGTAGCCGCGGATCTCGGCGTAGACGCGCGCGCCTCGGGCCCGCGCCCGCGACAGCTCCTCGAGGACGAACATCCAGGCGCCCTCGGCCAGCACGAAGCCGTCGCGGTCGCGCGAGAAGGGGCGGGAGGCGAGGCGCGGCTCGCGCTCGTGCGCGGTCGAGACGACGCGCATCATGATGAAGCCCTCCATGATCCCGCGCACGACGGTCGCGTCGGCGCCGCCGGTCAGGACCACGTCGGCCGTGCCGAACTTGATCGAGCGGAACGCGTAGCCGAGCGCGTCGGTCGAGGAGGCGCAGCCGGTCGACACGACGTGCGAGAGGCCGCGCAGCCCGAAGCGCATCGAGATCTCGGAGGAGAGCGTCCCGATCGTCCCCGACGCGATCGCGTAGACCGACGCCTTCTTGACCTGGTTCGTGTAGTAGAGGTGGTACATCCGCTCGGAGAACTCGATGGCGCCGCCGCCGGTGCCGAGCACGACGCCCATCTCGCGCCGCTCGTCGAGCGAGAGCGACTCGGTGTCGATGCCCGCGTCGGCGAGGGCCTCCGTGGACGCGGCGATCGCCAGCGGCACGGCGCGCGAGACGTGCTTCAGGTCCTTGGCGGTGACGTGCTCCGAGGGATCGAACCCCTTGACCTCGCCGGCGATCGTGGCCACGAGGCCCTCGGGGTCGAAGAGCGAGATCCGGCCCACTCCCGACACCCCCGCGGAGAGCGCCCGCGCGTACGCCTCGCGGCCGTTTCCGTTGGGCGAGAGGCACCCGATCCCGGTGATCGCAACGCGCCGCTCGGACACGCCGGGATTCTATGCGGGTCCGATGCCATGAGCCCGGAGGGCCGCGAGCGTTCTAATCCTTTCCTGAGGAACGATTCCGTTGGCGGCCGTCCCGCCTTCCCGCGATCGGGTGACAAACTCTCTTCGTCGAGCGCGGCTACTGGAGGCCGAACGTCTTGACCAGGAACACCGCCATCTGCCCCCGCGTGTTGGGGTCTTCCGGACAGTATTTTCCCTCGCCGCAGCCGGCGGTGATGCCCTCGGCCGAGAGCTGCTCGATCCAGTTGGCGTAGAGACTCGGACAGGGAACATCGGGAAACGTCCCCGTGCAGTCGGGAGGCTGGTAGGCCGGTCCATGCTCGGCCTTGAGCAGGAACACCGCCATCTGTTGCCGACTCACGGGATCGCCCGGGCAGTACTTCCCGACGTCGCAACCACCCGTGATTTCTTCGGCGAAGAGCGCTTCGATCCAATCGGCGAATTGGGACGGGCACGTCACGTCGTTGAAGACGCCCGTGCACGGCGGCGGTGCGTAACAGATGCCGTGACGGCCCTTGAGCAGGAAGACGGCCATCTGCTCGCGCAGCGTCGGCTGGTCGACGCCGTAGTTTCCGCCTCCGACGCCGGCGGTGATGGCGTTCGCGACGAGCGTCGTCACGTAGCTGTAGAACTGCTGGCCCCCCGGCACGTCCAGAAAATCGACGATCCATGCCTTCGCAAGGGTCCCCGAGGTCCCGTCGGGGTTGACGACGACGATGTCGTTGACCGTCGCCGCGGGGAAGCCCGGCGCGACGGCCGAGGCGTCGGTCTCGTCCGTCACGACGACGTTCGTTCCGGGCAACCCGCCGAAGCTCACGGCGGCGCCCGTCACGAAGTGCGTGCCCGTCAGAGACACGGTCACGCCGCCCGCCGGCGGCCCCGACCGGGGCGAGGAGGCGTAGATGACGTTCTGGGAAAACTCCGAGGTGTTCCCGTCGGGGTCCGTCGCCGTGATCGAGATCGGCGGCATGAGCGACGCGTTGGGATCGTTCAACGGCACGTCGAACGAATGGGCTCCCGTCCCGTCCGTCGTCACCTGGGTCGAGCCGAGGTAATAGGCGCTCTGGAGCAGATCCCGCGGCCGCGGCGTGCACGTCGGGCTCTCGTAGAAGTCGAGGTCGTAGGTCGTGTTCGGCGCCGACAGGAGCGCGCCGTGGACGGTCAGCGTCACGGTGGCGTAGTCGACCGACGAGACGAGCGGAAAGTTCTGCAGCTCGTTGGCTCCCGTGTCGCCGTCACCGGCGTCGTTCTTGGTGACTCCAACGGGAAAATTGTCGATCCCGAGCCGGGCATTGAAGAAGATCGCATTGCCCCGAATCGCGTTGCGCACGCCCCGATTGAGGACCCCGGTGGTGTTCCAGGCGATCACGTTGCCGAGTCCGTCGGCGGTGCCGCCGATCAGGGCGTCCGTCGCCGAGACGTCGAGCTCGATGCCGATTCCGTTTCCGATCGCCTGCTCGCCGACGAAATCGAGGCCGATCGTGTTTCCGGTCACGGTCGAGCCGGTGCTCGCGAGGAAGAGACCGTCCCCGGTGTTGCCGGAGATCAGGTTGCCCTCGCCCGCGTTGAAGTCGCCGCCGATCAGGAGGCCGGGATGGCCGGAGGCGTTGATGCCGGTGCCGTTGGGAAGCGCGATGGTGCCGGTGACGTCCGTACCGATCCGGTTGCCTTGCACCTTCGCTCCGCTGCCGATCGAGATGTGGATGCCGTACCCCGAGTTGGCCGCGATGATGTTTCCTTCGCCCCCTCCGGAGCCGCCGATGACGAGTCCCGTGGTCAGCGTGGCCACGATCCCATCGCCGTTGCCCAGCGCCGCGACTCCGGTGGCGGTCGTTCCCACGAGGTTGCCGATGACCACGTTGTCGGCGTTGTTGACGAGCTGGATCCCCGTCGCGTTGCTGCTGATGACGTTCCGGGCCTCCGCCGTGGACCCCCCGATGGTGTTTCCACCGGCTCCCGCCTGGACGACGACGCCCGTCCCATTCGCCGCGGCGACCGTGCCCGTGACGTCGGTGCCGACGAAACACCCCTCGACGTGATTCCCGCTGCTCTCGACGGAGATTCCCGCGTTCAGGCCTCGGAAGACGATGGCCCGAACCGTGCTCGCACCTCCCTGGAGCTTGAGCCCGGTCCCGGCGAAATTGGCGATTTCGATGATCGGACTTCCGGCGTAGCCGGGCTGGGTGGTCCCGTCCACGATCGTCGGACCGGTGAGGGCGGGGAGCCCCGGCGGGACCGGAGTGATCACGTAAGGGCCGCCTCCGGGGATGTTGAACTCGATCGTGTCGGTACCGCCGTTGTTGTTGGCGTCGAGGATCGCCTGGCGCAGCGATCCGGCGCCGGTATCGGCGGTCGTCGTCACCAGGAGAGAGCCTGCCGATAGGAGCGCCGTGGACGAGATCAGCAGGACCGAGGACAAGAGGATCACCGATCGCCCGTTCTTCGCTGCCATGCTTGGACCTCCGGATGACACGCGCAGGCCGCCCGCCAGGCGGATCATCGGCGCTCGTCGAGCGGTCGAATTCCGCCCGAGACGGGCCCCGGGGTCCGGGTCGGCCCATGACCCGATGCCTTCGGCCGACGGGGCCGGCTACGGCGGCGCGTTCTCCGCGAACCAGCGGTCCAGCACGCGGAGGAGGCGGACCGGCACGAACGTGACGAGCCCGTCGGCGTGCAGCGAGCCGGGCTGGTCGAGGTGGACCAGCTCGACCGGCGAGGCCGCGCGCTTCGCGAGCTCCCGGCCCTGGGCCGGGTCGACGAGCCAGTCGTCTTCGGCGGTCACGATCAGCTTCGGCATCGTGAGGGCCGCGACCGCCTCGGCGATGCGCGGCTTGCGCGCCGCCAGCTTGGCCGCCGCGATGCGGGGGACTTTGAGCGCGTGGCGCAGCCGCACCTGGCGAAGGGCGCCGGCCTTCCACGGCTTGGGCCGGAGGCGCGAGACATCCGACGGCGACGAGACCATCGCGAGCGCGCGGCAGGGCAGCTCGGGGCGCAGCGCCAGCGCCTGCGCCGCGATCGAGCCGCCGAGCGACAGTCCCAGCACGGCGAAGCGGTCATAGGGTCTGCCCGGCCCGACGAGCTCGTCGATCACCGCGTGGAAGTCGCGGTGCTCGGTCGCGCCGAACGCGTAGCCGCCGCCGCTGTCGCCGTGGCCCCGGAAGTCCAGCGCGGCGACGTCGTAGCCGCGCCGGAGGAAGTGTTCGCCGAGGAAGAGGTTCTCGCGGTTGAGGCGCACCCTCCAGAAGCCCGGGGCCAGCACCAGGAGCTCGCGCGCGGGCCGGCGCCAGAGCGTGTAGGCGATCGGGACGCCGTCGGACGCGGGCGCGCGGCGGTGCCGGACCTCCGGGTCCTTCCGGTGCGTCTTCTTCCGCGACGGGCTCACGCGGCTCCCCGTCACAGCCGCAGGCAGTCGACCCGGCTGCCCGCGGCCAGACTCTCCGGACCCGCGTCCGCCGGGATCCGGATGAGGGCGTTCGCGCGGGCATGGGCGGCGAGATCGTGGCTGCCGCGGCTCTCGAGCGGCGCGACGCGCGCCTCGCCGCCGACGAGCTCGAGCCGCGCGTCGCGGTAGGTCTCGCGGTGCCCCCGCACGACGACGTCCCGCGCCAGGAGAGCGGTCACGACCTCCGGCCCGGCCTGCTCGGCGGCGACGCCCTCGAGCGCGTCGAGCGCGGCGCGCACGAAGACGTGGAAGCAGACCGACGTCGAGACGGGGTTGCCCGGGAGGCCGAACCAGTACGTTCCGTCGCGTCTCCCGAAGGCCACCGGCTTGCCCGGGCGCATCGCGACGCCGTGGAACAGGATCTCGAAGCCAGCTCGCTCCGCCCGCTCCGGCAGGAGGTCGAGGTCGCCCGCTGAGACGCCGCCGGTCGTGAGGAGGACGTCCTCGCGGCGATCCGCACCGGCCTCGCGGAAGAGGCGCCGGACCGCGGCGTCCTCGTCGGCGACCGCGCGGGAGAGCGACGCGGACCAGCCGCGCGCCGCGCAGAGCGCCGCGAGCATCGGCCCGTTGGAGTCGCGCAGCTGGCCCGGCCCCGGCGTGGCCGAGGTCGGCACGAGCTCGTTGCCCGTGACGGCGATCGCGATCCGCGGCCGGGCGCGCACGGGCAGCGGCTCGGCCCCGGCGAGGGCGGCGAGCGCGACCTCCATCGCCGAGAGGCGCCGGCCCGGCGCCACCAGCGTCCGGCCCGCGGCGACGCTCTCGCCCCGGCGGCGGACGTGCTCGCCGGCGGACGGCGCGGCGCCGATCACGACGCGGCCGTCCTCCCGGCGGACCTTCTCGACCGGGACGACCGCCTCGGTGCCGGGAGGGATCGGCGCGCCGGTCATGACCCGCACGGCCTCTCCCGGCGCGAGCGGCGCGCCCGGCGCGTCGCCGGCGGCCACGAGGCCCTGCCGTTCCGCGAGCGCGGCGCCGGCCGCGGCGTCGGCGAGCCGTACCGCGTAGCCGTCCATCGCCGAGGTGTCGAACGGCGGCCAGTCGACGTCGGAGACGACCGGCCGCGCGAGCACGCGTCCGAGGCCGTCGCGCACGGGAACGGTCTCCTCCGGCAGCGGCGCGCACGCCCGCCGGATCGCGGCGAGCGCCTCGGCGACCGTGATCATCGGGCCATTCTACGGGGGCGGAGAGGACGACCTGCTAGGATTCCCGGCGAATGCCCATCTACGAATACGTCTGCGCGCGCTGCGCGCGCAGGACCGAAGTCATCCAGGGAATGAACGATCCGCCGCCCCGCGTCTGCCCGCACTGCGGCGGCAAGCTGAAGAAGGCGGCCTCGGCGCCCGCGTTCCACCTCAAGGGAAGCGGCTGGTACAAGACCGACTACGCGAGCCCCGCCGGCAAGGCGATGGGCTCCGAGAAGTCCGAATCGTCCGAGAAGAGCGACAAGACCGAGAAGGCCGGCGCTTCGGAGAAGGTCGAGAAGAGCGAGAAGGGCGAGAAGAAGGAGAAGAAGCCGAAGAAGGCGTCGGACTGAAGGCGTCCGTCATCCCGAGCGGAGTGAGAGACCCCTCTGGAGCCGAGCTGCCTTGAAAGGGGTCCCTCGTCCCCCTCGCTTCGCTCGGGGTCC
>DASXAG010000031.1:0-36025 GCA_036406835.1 Thermoanaerobaculia bacterium | reverse complement strand
CGACGTCTTCTGCGAGAAGGGCGTCTTCACGGTCGAGGAATCGCGGCGCATCCTGGAGGCGGCGCGGCGCGCCGGCCTGGGCCTCCGCGTCCATGCCGACGAGCTCGCGCTTTCGGGCGGCGCGCGGCTCGCCGCCGAGCTTTCGGCGGCAAGCGCCGACCACCTCCTGTTCATCGAGGCCGGCGAGATCGCCGCGCTCGCGGCGTCGGGCACCGTGGCGGTCATCCTGCCCGGCACCGCGTGGTGGATGGAGTCGCGCTCGCGCCGCGGCGCGCCCGCCCGCGCGCTCATCGAGGCCGGCGTTCCGGTGGCGGTGGCGTCGGACTCCAACCCCGGCACCTGCTTCACCGAGTCGCTCGCCTCCGTGGCGGTCCACGCGTGCCTGGACTCGGGGCTCACCGTCGAGGAGACGCTGACCGGCATGACGCTCAACGCCGCGGCGTCCCTGGGGATCGCGCAGGAGGTCGGCTCGCTCGAGGTCGGGAAGTCCGCCGACTGCGTCGTCCTCGACGCGCCCGACGATCGCCACCTCATCTATCATTGGGGCGTCAACCTGGCGGCCGCCGTCGTGTCCCGCGGACGCCTGGCGTGGAGCCGATGACCCGATGACCGATTTCGCCAAGCTCTCGCTCGCGCAGTTCCTCGACGCGCTGGCCTCGAACGCGCCGACGCCGGGGGGCGGGACCGCCGCCGCGGTCGCCGGCGCCATGGGCTCCGCGCTGGCCGAGATGGTCGCCGCGCTGACCCTCTCGAAGGAGAAGTACGCCGCCTCGCACGACGCGGTCCGCCCGATCGGAGAGGCGGCGCGTCTCGCCCGGGAGGAGTTCGTGAGGCTCGCGCGCGAGGACTCCGAGGCGTACGACGCCGTGGTCGCCGCGCGCCGCCTTCCCAAGGACACGGACGAGCAGAAGGCCGTCCGCGCGGAGAAGATCGCGGCCGCGAACAAGCACGCCGCGGACGTCCCGATGCGCACCGCGAAGGCGGCGGTCCGGCTCCTCGCGGCGCTCCCGGAGCTCGCCGCCAAGGGGAACCCGAACGCGGTCTCGGACGCCGGCGCCGCGGCCCTCCTGCTCGACGCCTGCGTGGAGGCGGCCCTCCTGAACGTCGGCATCAACCTTCCGGGCATCGAGGACGCCCGCTTCGTGGCCGAGATGCAGAAGGAGACCGCGGATCTGCAGGAAGGGTCCCAGCGGGTGCGGTCCCAGGTCGTCGCGCTCGTCCGGAAGAACTTCTAGGCGCCTCCGCGCCGCCGCATCCGACTCATTCCGTTTCGCTTACGCACGAGAGGCGTTCGTCGCAGAATTTCCTTGACAGCCCCGTGCCCGTTTGTTAGGCTTATCTCTATTGAATCGCGCGACACCGGCAACGGGTCGCGCGTTTTTGTTTCTGCGCCCCTCTCCCCTTACCCAACTCCCAGAGCCGTTTTCACTTCCGGAAACGTGGCGCGCGCCCGAGGCGTCCGCGATCTCCGCCGTCCGCCGGAATCACCGCGCCAATGGCCCGTTTCGCGCGCCTCCGGGCCGCCGCTGAACTCGCGAAGTCCGCGCCATAGAATCCGGCTTCCATGCCGGAAGCGTCTCCGTCCCGCCGCCCGACCCTCTACCTCGTGGACGCCATGTCGAACATCCACCGGGCGTACCACGCGATCCAGCGCCTCTCGACGATGGCCGGCAAGCCCACGAACGCGATCTACGGCTTCGTCACGATGCTGCGCAAGATGCTGCGCGAGCACGGTCCGGACCTGGTCGCCGCGGCGTGGGACGGCCCCCAGCGCACGCAGCGCCACGACGCATATGCCGAGTACAAGGCGAACCGCAAGCCGATGGCGGACGACCTGGCGTCGCAGATCGGGGACATCCGCGAGGCGCTCGACGCCTACCGGATTCCGATCCTCGAGCTTCCGGGCTTCGAGGCCGACGACGTCATCGGCACGCTCGCCGCGAAGGCGGCCGCCGCCGGCACCGACGTCGTCATCGTGACGGCCGACAAGGACATGCTCCAGCTGGTCGGACCCCACATCCGGGTGTTCCACACCGGCAAGGAGATCTTTCTCGACGAGTCCGGCGTGGAGGCGTTCTTCGGCGTCGCCCCCGGGCAGGTCGCCGACGTGCTCGCGCTCATGGGCGACAGCGTCGACAACGTGCCGGGCGTCCCGGGCGTCGGCCAGGTCACGGCCAAGAAGTGGATCGCGCAGTACGGCAGCCTCCCGAAGCTCCTCGAGCGCGCCGGCGAGATCAAGGGGAAGGTCGGCGAGAGCCTCCGCGAGAACGTGGAGAAGGCGCAGCTCTCGCGCCGCCTCGTGGAGATCCCGACGGACCTGCCGGTCCCCTTCGACCCGAACGCGCTGCGGCTCTCCGAGCCCGACTACGCGCGGCTCAAGGAGCTCTTCGTGCGGCTGGAATTCCACTCGCTCGCCGCGGAGATCCAGGGCGAGTCGGCGAAGCCGCCCGAGCTGGTCTCCCGCCGCGTGACCGCGGGAGAGGCCTTCCGCCCGGAGCCCGGCCGCGTCGGCGTCGCGTTCCTGACGCGCGGGGACCAGGCCCTCCTCGCGATCGCGGATTCCCGCGAGACCCAGATCGCCGAGGAGCCGGCCGCCGGAATCCTCGGCCGCTGGAAGGCGCTCGACCGCGCCGGCGCCGCGTTCGCGATGGCCGACGCGAAGCCGATCGAGACGCTCCTGGCCCGGCAGGGCGGCGCGATCGCCGGCGACCTCTTCGACGTCTGCCTCGCCCAGTACGTGCTGTCCCCCGGCGTCGGCAGCCCGGAGCTCGAGCCGATGGCGTTCCAGCGCCTGGGCCAGCAGCTCCTCCCCGACAAGGAGGCCGGCATCGTCGGCTGCGCGCTGCCCGACGCCTACGAGATCGCCAACGCCGACCGCTGGCTCGCCGAACGCGCGTCGTCCGCGCTCGCGCTCTCCGCCCCGCTCGCCGCCGAGCTCGCCGCGCGCCCGGCGCTCGAGAAGATCTATCGCGACATCGAGCGTCCGCTGACGCCGGTGCTCGCGCGCATGGAGATCGCCGGCGTCGCGATCGACCGTCCGCTGCTCGGGACGATCTCGGCGCGCATGGAGAAGACCCTCCGCGAGCTCGAGCAGAAGATCTGGGCGGAGGCCGGCGAGGAGTTCAACATCAACTCGCCGGTCAAGCTGGGCCAGATCCTGTTCGAGAAGCTCGGCTACCCCGTGCTCAAGAAGACGGCGAAGACGCGGTCCTCGTCCACCGGGTTCGAGGTCCTCAACGAGCTCGCGGAGCGCGGTCTCCCGATGCCGAAGCTCGTGCTGGAGTTCCGCGAGATCTCGAAGCTCAAGGGCACCTACGTCGACGCGCTTCCGCTGCTCGCCGACGAGGAGGGCCGGGTGCACACTTCGTTCGGGCAGGCGGTCGCCGCGACGGGACGGCTCTCCTCGTCGGACCCGAACCTCCAGAACATTCCGATCCGCACCGAGACGGGGCGGGAGATCCGCAAGGCGTTCGTCGCACCGCCGGGAAGCGCGCTCGTCGTGGCGGATTATTCGCAGATCGAGCTGCGCATCCTGGCCCACATGTCGGGCGACGAGGCGCTCATCCAGGCGTTCGAGGAGAAGCAGGACATCCACCGCGCGACGGCCGCCCGGATCTTCGGCGTCGCGCCGGACCTGGTCAGCCACGAGATGCGCTACGCCGCGAAGCGCATCAACTTCGCGCTGCTGTACGGCATGGCGGCGTTCACGCTCGGCAAGGAGCTCGGTGTCTCGACGTCGGAGGCGAAGAGCTACGTCGACTCCTATTTCGCGCAGTTCCCCCGCGTCCGGGCGACGCTCGACGGGATCGTCGAACAGGCCCGCCGCACCCGGGAGGTGACGACGCTCTTCGGACGCGTCCGGCCCATCCCCGACATCGCGGCGTCCAACCCGATGGTGCGCGGCAACGCCGAGCGGATGGCGCTGAACGCGCCGTTCCAGGGCACCGCCGCGGACGTCATCAAGATCGCGATGATCCGGCTGGACGAGGCGCTCCGGACGCGCGGAACCGGCGCGAGGCTCGTCCTGCAGGTCCACGACGAGCTCGTTCTCGAGGCGCCCGAGAAGGAGGTGCCGGACATCGAGCGGCTCGTCCGCGAGGTGATGGAGGGCGCCGCGGACCTGAAGGTCCGGTTGGCGGTCGACGTGGGTTCCGGACCGAACTGGCTGGCGGCCAAGTGACCGATCGCGTTCGGCTTCGCTGAGCGGCGATCGGTCATCCCGAGGGCCGAATGCCCGAGGGATCCCGCGCTTTCCGAGACGAGGGCAATCGAGTCCGGGATCCCTCGTCGCTCGCTTCGTGACGCTCCTCGGGATGACGCTCTCTTCCGACCCTTGTTAAGGCCACGCGTAGGGCCTCGGACGTCGTCGCGGCGTCCGCTATACTTCCCGCGCAAACTCCCATGAGGGCACCAATTCGAGTCTCTCTCCTGGCGGTACTGATCGCCGGGTCGATTGCCGCGACGGCGGCCGCGCAGGCCCCGCCCGAGCCCGTGTCGACGCCGTCGGCGGCGCCGGTGGTCGCGGTACCCGCGCCGAATCCTCCGGCGACCGTTCCGACGCCCGGCCCGATGGCCGTCCCCACACCGGTGCCGACGCAGGCGCCGGCGATGCGGATCACGGATCCCGGGACGGTCTCGATCGCGAGACTTCCGGCCGAGAATCCGTACGGAAGCACGGCGCAGGTTCCGGCGGCGCTCCCGACGAAGATCCCGTTCGCCGACTCGGTGATCTCCGGAACCTACTACGCGTCGGTGCGCGTCGACCCGACGGGCAAGGCCGGCCTCGCGCGCCGCGAGCGCGATCCGATCCCGTCGTTGTCGGCCGAGGCACTGAAGTCGTTCGCACGCTGGACCTTCACGCCGGGCCGCCGCGGCGGACAAGCCGTCGACACGTGGGGCGCCTACAAGATCGAGCTGTCCGTCGAGGTCCGCTCGCCCAGGATCCTCCAGCAGTCCTTCGTCCCGATCACGCCCGCGACCCCGATCCCGACGCCGCTCGCGTGGGGAAACGACAACGACTGGCTCGAGTCGCGGAAGCCGGCGCCCCCGACGGATGGATCCGTGCCCATCGAGCAGGTCGACACGGCGCCGATCCCGCAGAAGACGCCGTGGTCCGCCGACTCGTATAAGGGACCGTTCTCGGTCAAGCTGTGGGTGCACGTCGACAAGTCCGGCCACGTCGACCGCTCGATCGTGATCGAGATCAGCGACCCGGTCCTGATCCCGTACTTCCGCAGGTCGATGGGCTCCTGGATCCTGCGCCCGGCGCAGAACAACGGCGCGGCGGCCGACAGCTGGAACGAGCTCGCGCTGAGCGGCCAGATCTCCTACTCGGTCGACATCCGGCAGATCGCCGCGCTGCGCCGGCCGCTGGGTTAGCTCGACTTCACGATCTCGCGCCGGTCGCCGACGCGCCGCGTGACCCGCGCGCCGTCGAGGTGCTCGAGCAGCGGGATCGCGAGCTTACGGGTCAGGCCGAACAGGGTCTTGAACTCCGCGACGTCGAGGGAGCTCCCGGCCCTTTCGCGAAGACGCGACACGACCGCGTCCACCGCGTCGCGCGCCACGATCCAGCCTCCCGGGAGCCTCACGAGGCTGCCCTTCTTGACGAGATAGCCGATCAGCCCCTCGACCACCTTCGGGTGCCGGTGCAGCGCCGCCGCGATCTCCGAGGGCGCCGGGGGATCCAGGCCCCGGTCGCGAAACATCGCGACGATGCGCTCGGAGAGCTCGCGCTCGGGCGCGGCCAGGTCCTCGCGGCCCGGCGCCCTCGCCTCCTCGCCCGCGACGACGAACACGCCCCGCGCCGCGAGCGCCGTCTCGACCGCCTCCGCCCAGCGCGGATCCGCGCCGGGAAGCAGCCGCTGCAGCAGCGTGCTTCGCGGCACGCCCACGGAGGCCGCATCGGAGGCGAGGAGCTTCTGGAGAAGCCCGGAGGCGCGGGACGCGAGGCCCGCGAGCGCCGGCTCCGCGATGTAGCGGTCGGGCGATCGCCGGAGCGCGTGGACGCGGCCCTGCGCGAGCGCCGCCGCGAGCGCGGCGCGGACGGCCGCCGCGGACACGCCCGAACGTTGCGCGAGGGCCTCCTCCCCCGCTCCGCGCTCGCGCGCCGCGGCGATCCACAGCTCGAGCCGCTCGCCGAGCGCACCCGACTCGAGCCGGTCGAGCGCGGCGAGATCCGCGGCCTGGGGACGTCCGCGCGGCGCGGACGGAAGGGGATCGAGGACGACGCCGCCGCCGATCGTCTGCACCGGCGAGAGCCGCCGCACGATGAACCGATCCCCCGGAACGGCCGCCAGCCGGTCCGCGAGACGCAGTTGGACGCGCGCGGAGGATCCCGGCGAGAGCTCGTCTGACTCGAGCAGCCGGACGAGCGCCCGCGACTCGGAGGAGTAGTGGTGGAGCGAGATCCGGTCGCCGCTCCGAAGCGGCGGGGCGCCGGGCAGGAGATCCAGGCGGACCAGCAGCCGCGCCGTCGCCGGCATCGCGCCCGGCGACGCCAGCACGAGCCCGCGGCGAAGGTCCGCGAGCTCCACCCCGGCGAGGTTCGCGCTGACGCGCTCGCCCGCGCGGGCGACCTCCTCCTCGTGGCCGTGGACCTCGAGGCGCCGCACGCGCACGGGGCGCCGCTCGGGTAAGAGCTCCAGCTTCTGCTCCTTGCTGATCGTGCCCGACACGAGGCTGCCCGTGACGACCGGACCGAACCCCGGAATCGGGAACGCGCGGTCGATCGGCAGGCGGACCGAGCCGCTCTCCCACTGCTCGGCGCGCGCCTCGTGCGCGAGCGCGACGAGCGCCCGGCGCAGCGCGTCGATGCCCTCTCCGGACTTCGAGGAGACCGGCACGATCGGCGCGTTCTCCAGAAACGACCCGCGCGTCAGATCGCGCACGTCCGCCCGCGTGATCTCGACCAGCTCCGGCGAGGCGCGGTCGACCTTCGTCACGGCGACGACGCCACGCGAGAGGCCCAGCAGGCGCACGATCTCGAAGTGCTCGCGCGTCTGCGGCATCACCGACTCGTCCGCGGCCACCACCAGCAGCACGGCGCGCGTGCCGCCCGCTCCCGCCAGCATGTTGCGCACGAAGCGCTCATGGCCCGGCACGTCGACGAAGGAGACGCGGACGCCGTCCCACTCCGCGTGCGCGAAGCCGAGGTCGATCGTGATGCCTCGCCGCTTCTCCTCGGGAAGACGGTCGGCGTCGATGCCGGTCAGCGCCTTGACCAGTGCGGTCTTGCCGTGGTCGATGTGGCCGGCGGTGCCGATGAGGAAGCGATCCACGAAGGCAAGGCTATCCCCTTCGCCGAATCGGCAAGCACCGACTCTCCCGGTGATAGCCTCGCCTCGTGCAGTCGCGGATCGAGGAGGATCTCAAGGCCTCCATGAAGAGCGGCGACAAGCGCCGGGTCGCCACCCTGCGGCTTCTCCTGGCGTCGCTCAAGAACGAGAAGATCCAGGCCCAGCGGGACCTCACGGGCGAGGAGGTCGAGGCCGTCCTGCGCCGCGCGGTCAAGCAACGGCGGGACTCGATCGAGCAGTACGCGCGCGGCGGCCGCCAGGACCTGGTCGACGCCGAGACCGCCGAGCTCGCGATCATCGAGGAGTACCTGCCCAGGGGTCTCTCGGACGCGGAGATCGAGGCCGAGCTCCGCGGCATCATCGCCGAGAAGGGGTTCGCCTCCGCGAAGGACGTCGGCCTCGCGATGAAGGAAGTCATGGCGCGCCACCGCGGCCGCGTGGACGGGAAGAAGGCCCAGGAGATCGCGCGCCGCCTGCTGCCGTGAGCGGCGAACCGGGCCCCGACGCCGCGCATCCCCGCGAGGAGGTCGAGGTCAAGCTCCCCGCGAGGAATCTCGGGGCGCTCCGCGAGAGTCTCCGCGATCAAGGGGCGACGCTCCTCGCTCCCATGCACGAGGAGGTCAACGATCTCTACGATTTTCTTCCGTCGCCGGCGGAGGACGCCTCGCGCAGCCTCGCCGCGAGCGGCCGCACCGTGCGCCTGCGGACCGCCGCCGGGAGGTCGATCGTCACCTACAAGGGCAAGGCGCGTTTTCAGAACGGGGTCAAGATCCGCGAGGAACGCGAGGTCGAGGTCTCCGACGGCGGCGAGGCGCACGGGATCCTGGAGGGGCTCGGCCTCACGCGACGCTTTCGCTACGAGAAGCGGCGCGAGGAGTGGAGCCTCGAAGGTTGCGCGGTCGCGCTCGACCAGACGCCGATCGGCGACTTCGTGGAGGTCGAGGGCGATCCGGCCGCGATCCGGAAGGTCTTCGTGCGTCTCGGGCTCGACTTCGGCGAGGCGATTCCGTACTCCTACGCCGAGCTCTACCAGAGGCGCCGCAAGGAGGAGTCCTCGCTGCCTCCCGACATGGTCTGGAGACGATGAGGGCGATCCTCCTCTGCGCCGGTAAGGGAGTTCGTTTCCGGCCGGTCACCGAACGGCTCCCGAAACCGCTCCTACCGTTTCTGAACGTCGCGCTGGCCCGGGCTCACCTGCGGCGCCTCCACGAGGCCGGCATCGGCGAAGTAGCGGTTAATCTCCATCACCTGCCGGACCAGATCGAGCGCGACCTGGGCCATCAGCCGGCGAATCTTCCGCAGCTCTCGTTTTTCCACGAGCCCGAGATCCTGGGGACCGCGGGCGCGCTGCGCAACGCGGCCGCGTTTCTGGACGGCGGCGACGGGGGCGACTTCCTGGTCGTCAACGCCGACGCGGCCATCGCGCCCGACTTCGCGGGCCTGATCGGCCGACACCGTGACTCGCGGCGCGCGGCGACGCTCCTCGTCACCGAGAACCGGAACCCGGATCTGTACACGCCGCTTCAGTCCGAAGGGGACCGCATCACGGCCTTCGGCGTCGACGGACCACGCCCGCTGCTCTACACCGGAGTCTGCGTCATGGCTGCGCGGCTCCTCCGGCGCATTCCCGCCGGTGAGACCGCGCTCGTGCGTCACCTCTGGCAGCCGCTCCTCGACGAGGGGCGCGAGGAGATTGGCCTCGTCCGCCATCATGGCCCGTACGCCGATCTCGGCCGCCCGGGCGATTTCCTCGGCGCGTCGCTCGAAGCGCTCGCGCGCGGCGGACCCTTCCCCGACGGCGGCGGCCGCTTCGACGCGGAGTCCCGCGTCCTCGCGCTCGAGCGGCCCTACGAATTCGAGGCCTCCCACTGCGTGCTCGGACGCTCGCGAATCGGAGCGGGCGCCGTTCTCTCCCGCACCGCCGTCTGGGACGGCGCCCGGATCGGCGAGGGATCCCGGCTGACCGACTGCCTCGTCGCGCGGGGACGGGTCCCCGACGGGGCTCACTATGCGAAAGCCCTTCTCTGGTCTCCCGCCGCCGACACCGAGGTTTCCGTCTGGCCTCTTTCCGGGCTCGATCGAGACGATCATCGCGTCCAGCCTCTCTCTCCCCGCCGGTAGTAGAGGGTGCGAATGCGCCCGGTGCCTCCGAAGACACGGACGACCGCCATGCGGTCCCGGCCGTCCCAGAGATAGACCGAGCCGGGCGTGCTCTCACCCATCCCGGAGAAGGAGCAAATGTCGGAATTGTTGAAGCGGATCGGATCGTCGATCCGATCCAGGTAGCCACCCGGGTTGCCGGGATCCGGCACGCGGGTCCCGGTCATGATTCCCGGGAGGACGTCGTTGCGCGACCACGGAACGTAGACGCCGATCGCCGGGTCCACGCCGCTCGTGATCTCGGTCGAACGAATGCCGTTGCCGTTGCCGTCCGCGTACAGCGTCCACTCGTGGCGCGGCCCGTTCATCCGGAACTTGAGCCCGACGTTTCGGTTTCGGGCGATGGCGCAGGAGCGGGCGCGGTAGAAGGCCACGGTCGTCTCGTGGACTGCGGAGCGGATCGCGATCGCCTCCTCGAGACGCACGTAACCCTGCGTCAGCATCACGGCGATCCACGAGACCACCATCAGCCAGAAGAGCAGCTCCACGAGCGTGACTCCGGCGGTCGAAGGAAACCCGGGGCCTCGGCGGCCCCGGGGGGCGAAGTGGTTCACCGTCCCTTGCCCGACGGAACGGTGCTGGAGGACTTCTCCTTCGCCGAGGTGGGGGCGGATCGGCGAGAAGAAGAGGCGGAAGAGCGGACCTTGGCGTTGAGCGTGGTGGGACCGCTGACGGTCACGTAGGGCTTCAGGGTGACGAAGAGCTTTTCGCCGATTCCCTTGACCTCCATGAGCTCCTCGGGCCGCGCGAAGGGCTTCTCCTTGCGGTGCTCGACGATCCGGGCCGCGACCTTGGACCCCAGCCGGGGCAGATACGAGAGCTCGGTGACCGAAGCGGTGTTGATGTTGACCTTAGGAGAGCTCGCGGAGGTTTCGCTGGTCTCCGCGTAGAGAACCAGGGCCGTCCCCACGACGAGCAGGACGGCGAGAGCCGATGCGCGAATTCGGGTACCGGTGCGGGATGCTTGCATCGAAGACTCCTTCTGAAACGAGACGGAACCGGGTTCGAAACGATTGCGTCGGTATGTCCTCATCGAGTCCGCGGGATCAGGCGTTCTCCATCGGCGCCTCCTTTCTTCGAGGGGGAGCGCATCGCGAACGCCGTGCCGGAGCGCGGGAATCGGTCCAAGTGGCCGCGCCGCAGCGCGTTAGTCGCGGCGCGGCGAGAATCGCCGGCTCGAGAGAGCGTCAGAAGATCGCGTCGCTTCCTCCGCCCGATCCGCACGAACGCACGGCTCGCGCGCGCCGCGGCGCGGCGTCAAAGGGACTTGGCGCCTGTCCGGATTCCGGTCGGTTTGGCCCGTATAGACTGCCGGCGTGGCGGCGAGCGAAATCATCGTCGGCGTCTCCGGCGGGTCGGGCGCCCGCCTGGCGACCCGCTTCGTGGAGGTCGCCCTCGGCGCGGCGGGCTCGCCGCGGATCCACCTCGTCGTCACCAACTCCGCGCTCGAGGTCGCGCGCGGGGAGCTGTCGGACGCGATCGACACGCCCGCCGCGTGGCTCGCCCACCTGCGGCTGCCCCGCGCCGCCGCGCGCCGCGTCACCCTGCATCCGAACGCCGACGTCGGCGCCTCGATCGCCTCGGGCTCCTATCCCGCGGCGGCGATGGCCGTCATCCCCTGCAGCGGCGGGACGCTGGGCTCGATCGCGAACGGCGTCTCGCGCGACCTCCTCCAGCGAGCGGCCGACGTCTGCCTCAAGGAGCGCCGCCCGCTCGTTCTGGCGTTTCGGGAGTCGCCCTACTCGCTCGTCCACATCGAGAACATGCGGCGCGCGTCGCTCGCGGGGGCGATCGTGGCGCCTCCGTCGCCCGCGTTCTACGTGAACGAGCCTTCCCTCGACCGCTTCCTGGACGCGTACTGCGTGCGCGTCGCGCGGCTCCTCGGCCTCTGGCCCCGCGGCGAGCAGTTCCGCTGGAAGCCTCGCGAGAGCGCCGCGCGCCGGCCGCGCCGCGTCAGGCCGTGAACGCTCCCGCCGCCGCGCTGGGCGCCTCCGGACGGCTCCGGACGACGCTCACCATGATCAAGTTCTCGCACACGCTCTTCGCGCTGCCCTTCGCGCTCCTGTCCGCGTTCCTGGCGGCCGGAGGCTGGCCTCCGGCGGCGACGCTTCTGAAGATCCTCCTCGCGATGGTGGGTGCGCGCAGCGCCGCCATGGCGCACAACCGGCTGGCCGACCGCCGCCTCGACGCCGAGAATCCCCGCACCGCGACGCGCGCGCTCCCCTCGGGCGCCCTGTCGGTCCGCTACGTCTGGGGATTCCTGATCGCCTCCGTCGCTCTCTTCCTGGCCGCGGCCGCGAGCCTCAACCGGCTGACCCTGATCCTGGCGCCGGTGGCCCTCGCGCTGCTGTTCACGTACGCGTACACGAAGCGCTTCACGGCGCTTTCGCATCTCGTGCTAGGTCTCTGCCTCGCGCTCGCGCCGGTCGGCGCGTGGATCGCCGTGACCGGATCGCTCGCGGCGCTGCCGGTTCTCCTCGGGCTCGCCGTCCTCTTCTGGACCGCCGGGTTCGACGTCATCTACGCGCTCCAGGACGAGGACTTCGACCGCCGCGCCGGCTTGCGGTCGATCCCCGCGCGCTTCGGCGCGCGCCGCGCCCTCCTGCTGTCGGCGGCCTTCCACGCGATCATGGCCGCGCTCCTCGTCGCCGTCTGGAGGATGGCCGGCGGCGGCTGGATCTTCCTCGCCGGCGTCGCGGCGACGGTGATGGCCCTGATCTACCAGCACGCGATCGTGAAGCCCGGCGATCTGTCGCGCGTGGACGCGGCGTTCTTCACGGCGAACGGCTTCGTCTCGGTCGTGCTGGCGGCGTGCGGCATCGCGCAGACGCTGACGAAGTAGTTGTCAGCGTCCAGTCGTCGGTTCTCCGTTCGGAACTGTGAACTGAAAACTGATTACTGATAACTTATTGCCGTGATTCCCTCGGAAGGCGACGTCAAGCTCCGGCACGTCGCGGTGGACGGCCCGATCGGCGTCGGCAAGACCTCGCTCGTCGAGATGCTCGCGCGCCGCTTCCACGGCACGAAGATCCTCGAGGACGTCGACAACCCGTTCCTGCCCGACTTCTACAAGAAGAAGAAGGGCGCGGCGTTCCAGACCCAGCTCTTCTTCCTCCTCGCCCGCTACCAGCAGCAGCAGGAGATCGCGCAGATCGACATGTTCTCGACGCTGGTCGTCGCGGACTACCACTTCCCCAAGGACAAGATCTTCGCGTGCCTGAACCTGGACGACTCGGAGCTGCTGATCTACGACAAGCTCTACACGCTCCTGTCGGAGTCCGTGCGCAAGCCCGACCTCGTGATCTTCCTGCAGGGCTCGATCGAGACGTGCCTCAAGCGGATCAAGAAGAAGGCGCGCTCGCTCGAGAAGGCGGTGACGCCGGAGTACCTCGCGCAGCTGATCGAGGCCTACAACTACTACTTCTACCACTACGACGAGACGCCGCTCCTCGTCGTCGACACCAACGAGATCGATTTCGTCAACCGCCCCGCCGACTTCGACGACCTCGTCTCCCAGATCCAGAGGGTCAAGCGCGGCGTGCAGTACTACGTGCCGGCGGGGAGCGCGCGGTAGCCGACCCTACGATCCGCAGCGGGCCTCGATCCGCCGCGTGATCTCGTCGCTCGTCGGCGGATTCTCGCCGAGGCCGAGCGAGTGCAGCTCCTCGTGGATCACGATCGCCGCCAGGAACCCCGGGCCCCGCGTTGCGAGCGCGCGCGTGAACCGCTCGCCGCAGAAGCGGACGACCTGGCTTCCCGGGCTCGTGAACGCCACGACCTCCGGCCGCTCGCAGCGGCCGCCGACGCCGCCGTCCACGAACCAGATCCAGCCGAGATAGCTCGCGGCCGTCTGGCCGATCGCGTCGAGCCGCGCCTGCAGGGTTGCGCCCGATCCGTCGCGGAACTCGGAGAAGACCTGCCGGCATGCCGGATCCCCGAGCCGCCGGTGCGCCTCGAGAGCCGCGACCGCGACGACGGAATTCAGTCCCCTTGGGTGCAGCATCAGGGGACGGTCTTGGGAAAGTGCCGGAGAACTCCCCAGCACGCTCAGCGTAAAGAGAATCGAGGAGCACCCGAAAGGAGCGCGATTCCGGAGCATGTCCGCCCCCATTCCGCCCGCAGCTCGCCGCTCGTTCGCCCGATGCCTTGGGCGATCGTCACGCTCGCGCCGCGGTACCCTCCTCGTCGTGGCGGATGTGTGGACGAACCGTGGTTTTTCCGTGAGAAGGGATGCGCGTCGGATTCGGTGACTCGATCTTCGACTCGGAGACCCGCGAGCTCGTCGTCGCGGAGCGCCCCGTCCGCCTGCCGCCCAAGGCGTTCCTGCTCCTCGAGCTGCTCCTCCAGCGGAGGCCCGAGGCGATCGCGAAGGACGACATCCACCGCGCGCTCTGGCCCGACACGTTCGTCGCGGACACCACGCTGACGGGGCTGATCAGGGACCTGCGGGCCGCGATCGGCGACGACGCGCGGAGCCCGAAGTTCATCCGCACGATCGCGGCGTTCGGCTACGCGTTCTCGGGTGACGCGCGGGAGATCCGGCGCCGCGCTCCGTCAGGGTTCTTCTGCCGCGTCATCGCCGAGGACGGCCAGGCGGGTCTGGTCCCCGGGGAGAACACCCTCGGCCGCGGTCCCGACTCGGTCCTCTGGATCGACGACGACACGGTCTCGCGCCGGCACGCTCGAATTCGGGTCGAGAATGAGCGCGCGATGCTGGAAGACCTCGGGAGCCGCAACGGGACGTTCGTCGGCGAGCGCCGGATCGCGTCCGGCGCTCCCGTCGCACTGCGCGACGGCGACCGCATCCGCCTGGGCAGCTTCCCGATCCGGTTTCGTGCGTCCGGGAGCCCGTCGTCGACGCGGAGCGCGCGCGCACACTCACAGTCGCCGCGCAAACGCGCATGAGCGGCGCGACGGTCTCACGCGTCACGCTCACGCCCGGCACGCGGCTGGGACCCTACGAGATCGTCGCGCTCCTGGGCTCGGGGGGCATGGGCGACGTCTACCGCGCGCGGGATCCGCGGCTCGGACGCGACGTCGCCCTGAAGGTCCTTCCGGGAAAGGCCGACGATTCCGGCCGGTTCCGCCGCTTCCAGACCGAGGCCCGGGCCGCGGCGGCCCTCTCCCACGCGCACATCGTCTCGGTCCACGACGTCGGCGAGACCGATGGGACGGCCTACATCGTCTCGGAGCTCGTTCCCGGCGGGACGCTGGCGAAGCTCCTCGAGCGCGGCCCCCTGCCGACGCGGCGGCTGCTCGACCTCGCCGTCCCACTCGCCGAGGCGCTGGCGGCGGCGCACGCGAACGGCATCGTCCATCGCGACTTGAAGCCCGACAACATCCTGCTGGCGCAGGACGCTTCGAGGAGTCCCAAGATCGCGGACTTCGGACTCGCGAAGTACCTGGCGCCGGTCGAGAGCGGACCAAACACCCTGGGGACCACGCTCGACGACGACCGAACCCGCGACGGCGCCGTCTTCGGCACGGTCGGGTACATGTCGCCGGAGCAGGCCGGGGGCAAGCCGCTCGACTTCCGCTCGGACCAGTTCTCCTTCGGGTCGGTCCTCTACGAGATGGCGACCGGAGTCCGGGCCTTTCGAAGAGAGACGGCCGTGGATACGATGGCCGCGATCCTGCACGAGGAGCCCGAGCCGATCGGACGTTTGAACGACGCCCTTCCGGCCCCGCTGCGCTGGACCATCGAGCGCTGCCTCGCGAAGGACCCGGAGAAGCGCTACGCGTCGACGGCGGACCTGGCCCGCGAGCTCGCGACGATCCGGGAACATCTTCCGGAATCGGCAACCGGCCCCGTCGCCGAACGAAAGACGAGCCGGCCGGCTCTCGGAATCGGTCTCGCCGCCGTGGCGCTGCTGCTTCTGGGAGCCGGGCTGCTGGCCGCGAGGTTCTGGGCGAGACCCTCGACCGCCCCGCAGCCGACTTTCCAGCAGCTGACGTTCCGGCGCGGCAATCTCCTCCATGCCCGCTACACGCCGGACGGCGGGTCCATCGTCTATGCGGCCGCCTGGGACGGGCATCCGGCCCAGATCTACGAGGCGCGTCTCGACGGCGGCGCCGAGTCCCGTCCCTTCGGCGTCGAGAACGCGGACGTCCTCGCGGTCTCCACGAAGGGCGAGCTCGCGCTTCTCCTCAAGAAGACCCGGCTGCGCAACGTCGGAGGGACGGGAACCCTGGCGGTCGTCCCGCTCTCCGGCGGCGTGCCGCGCGAGCTCGTCGAGGACGTCCTCCTCGCCGACTGGAGCCCGGACGGCAAGGAGCTGGCCGTCGCCCGGAAGAGGGGACTCGAGACGGTCATCGAGTACCCGATCGGCACGGCGCTCTACACGACGACGAAGTCGGTCTGGCTCTCGATGCGTGTCTCGCCGAACGGCCAGCAGGTCGCCTTCGTCGAGACCAACGAGACGGCCGATTCCTACGATCTCAAGGTCATCGACGTCAACGGCACGGTGACGTTCGTTCATCGTCTCGATGAGGGGTCGTTCGATGGTCTCGTCTGGGCCGGAGACGGCGAGATCCTCGCGGCCCTCGACCAATCGGGATCCGGCGGAGACACCGGACGCGTCGTCCGCGTCGACATGCGCGGTCGGAGCCGGATTCTCCTGAGCCTCCCGATCTGGACGTTCCTCTGCGATGCGCGCCCCGACGGCTCGCTCCTCGTCGCCCAGTCGAAGGGAACGAGCGACATCGTCTTCGCGTCCTCGAGCGAGTCCTCCGGGCGCAACCTCGGCTGGCTCACCGACTCCGTCCTCGACGACATGTCCGAAGACGGTGAGTGGCTGCTGTTTCACGACAGGGCGAACACCTACCTGCGAGTCACGGACGGCTCGCCCGTCGTGCGTCTCGCCAGGGGGACCTTCGGGACGATCTCGCCGGATTGGAGCACCGCCGTCCTGCGAGCGTCGGAGCACGAGATCGGGATCGTCCCGATGAAGGCCGGCCAGGCGAAGACGGTCTCGGTCGGCGACCTCGTCCTCGAGCCGCATCCGAGGATCCTCTCGGACGGGACGACGCTTCTGTTCGGCGCGGCCGGAGACGATGGGAAGGATCGGCTCTACGTCGCGGACACGAAGGGCGCCACGCCCCGTCCCATCTCGGATCCCATCGAGGGTCTCGGCTGGACCGTGACCTCTCCCGACGAGAAGGAGGTCGCAGTCGGCGACCCCGTCAACGGACTCCAGATCTTCCGACTCGACGGCGGGCCCTCCCGCAAGGTCGAAGGGCTCGACAAGGATGACGGCGTCTTCGCGTGGAGCTCGGACGGACGATCGCTCTACGTCGCGAAGGACGGCGACGTCCCGCTCCGGGTCTTCCTCTTCGACCTGTCGTCGGGAGAGAAGACGCTCTGGAAGTCGCTCGCGCCGGCCGACCTGGTCGGCGTGTACTGGGCGGGCAACCCGTCCATCTCGCGCGATGGCCGCTTCTGGGCGTATCAGGTCAACCGCAACACGGCCGACGAGCTCTGGCAGATCAAGGGTGTAGCGCAGCGCTGAGGCGCTCGATATAATGCGCGCTCGCCCTGATCGGCGGCGATCCCCAGCATCGGGGACGTCGACCGAGAGGAAAGGAGCGCTGCGATGTCCGTCCTGCCGCCGCCGGAGGGTCCCGGTTCCGAGCCCCTCTCCATTCCCCGGCTGATCGCCGCCAAGGGGCGCGAGCGCCTCGCGATGCTGACGGTGTACGACGCGCCGACCGCGGCGCTGCTCGACGCCGCCGGCCTCGACATCCTGCTCGTGGGCGACTCGGTCGAGATGACCGTCTACGGCGAGCCCAACACGCTCTCCGCGACGATGGACACGATGATCCGCCACACGCGCGCCGTCGCGCGCTCGGTGAGGCGCGCGGTCGTCGTCGGCGACATGCCGTTCCTGTCGTACCAGGTCGAGGCCGCGAGGGCGGTCGAGAACGCAGGACGGTTCCTCGCCGAGGGCGGCGCGGCGGCGGTCAAGGTCGAGGGCGGCCGGCGGATCCTGCCGGCCATCGAGGCGATCCTGCGGGCGGACATCCCGGTCATGGGACACGTCGGCCTGACGCCGCAGTCGTACCACAAGCTCGGCGGCTTCAAGGTCCAGGGCCGCGAGGCGGACTCGGCCCGCGAGATCGTCGAGGACGCGAAGGCCCTGGCGGAGGCGGGATGCTTCGCCGTGGTCCTCGAATGCGTGCCGGAGTCTCTCGCGGCGGAGATCACCCGCGAGATCCCTATCCCGACGCTCGGGATCGGCGCCGGCGCCGCGTGCGACGGCCAGGTCCTCGTGTACCACGACGTCGTCGGCCTCACTCCGAACCTGCGGCCGAAGTTCGTCCGCCGCTATGTGGATCTCTCCCGGGCGATCGGCGACGCCGCGCGCGCGTTCACGGCCGACGTCAAGAGCGGCGCATTTCCGTCGAAGGAGGAGTCCTTCAGCGGCGCGAAGCCGACCACCCTGCGCCGGGTGCATTGAAGACGAGAGCGCCCCTCACCCCAGCCCTCTCCCGCCGGGAGAGGGGGATCGGGAGCCACACCGTTTCGAGAATTTCCCTCTCCCCCGCCGGGAGAGAGGGTCAGGGTGAGGGGGGGCCAGCCTGATCACCGTTCGTGAGCTCGAGCCGCTCCGGTCGCTGATCCGAGACGCGCGTGCGCAGGACAGGACCATCGGCTTCGTCCCGACGATGGGCGCGCTGCACGAGGGACACCTCTCCCTCGTGCGCATCGCGAGACGCGAGGGCGCATTCGTCGCCGTCTCGATCTTCGTAAACCCCCTCCAGTTCGGACCGAGCGAGGACCTCGCGCGATACCCGCGCGACGAGGACAAGGATGCGCGCCTGCTCGCGGGCGAAGGCGCCGACCTGCTCTACCTGCCGAATCCCGCGCATTTCTATCCGCCCGACTTTGCGACCGCCGTCGAGGTCTCGGGCGTCTCGGAGGGCGGCGAGGGCGCGCGACGGCCCGGCCACTTCCGAGGCGTCGCCACCGTCGTCGCGAAGCTCTTCCTGCAGGTCCAGCCGGATCTCGCCGTCTTCGGGCGCAAGGACCTGCAGCAGCTCGCCGTGATCCGGCGGCTCGTGCTCGACCTGGACTTCCCGCTCCGCCTCGTCGTCGGCGAGACGGTCCGCGAGAACGACGGGCTCGCGATGTCCTCGCGCAACGCATACCTCTCGCCGGAAGAGCGGAGCAGAGCGCTGGACCTCTCGCGCACGCTCCTCGCGGCTCGCACCCGCGCGCTCCACGGCGAGACCGATGCCGCGAGGCTCGAGGCGGACGCGAGGGCGCAGCTGTCGGCGGCGGGCCTCTCGGTCGACTACGTCGAGGCCGTCGACGCGGAGTCCATGCGACGGGTCTCGACGGTCGCCCCCGGCGTCGCGCTCGCGGCGGCGATCCGGATCGGGAAGACGCGGCTCATCGACAACGTTTTCCTCCAGGACCCCCTGGGATCAGGGACGGCCCCGAAGGAATAGGATTCTCGTCTATGGCCACGACACTGGAGACACCGACACCCCAAGGCGCCGCCGTCACCGAGGACCCGTTCGTCTTCGGGGGGCGGACCTTCCGCTCCCGCCTGATCGTCGGGACCGGCAAGTACTCCACGTTCCCGCTCATGCGCGACGCGCTCGAGGCGTCCGGCGCCGAGATCGTGACGGTCGCCGTGAGGCGCGTGAACCTCACGGATCGGAGCAAGGAATCGCTGCTCGACTTCGTGCCGCGCTCGATGACGCTCCTTCCGAACACCGCCGGCTGCTACAACGCGGACGACGCCGTGCGCGCCGCGCGGCTCGGCCGCGAGGTCGGGCTCTCGAACTGGGTCAAGCTCGAGGTGCTCGGCGACGAGCAGACGCTGTGGCCCGACAACGAGGCGCTGCTTCAGGCGACGAAGACCCTCGTCAAGGAAGGGTTCGTCGTCTTCCCGTACACCTCCGACGATCCGATCGTCTGCCGCAGGCTCGAGGACGCGGGTGCGGCCGCGGTGATGCCGCTCGGCGCGCCCATCGGCTCGGGGCTCGGGATCCAGAATCCCAACAGCATCGCGATCATCCTCGAGCGCGCGAAGGTGCCGGTGATCGTGGACGCCGGAGTGGGCACCGCGTCGGACGCGTGCGTCGCGATGGAGCTCGGGGCCGCCGGCGTCCTGATGAACACCGGCATCGCGGGCGCGAAGGAGCCCACCCGCATGGCCCGTGCGATGCGCGACGCGGTGCGGGCGGGACGGGAGGCGTACCTCGCCGGACGCATCCCCAGGAAGCGCTACGCCACCGCCTCCTCCCCGGTTGAAGGAGTCATCGGCTCCTAGCTATCCGCTTGCAGGGTCAGCAATTGGCGGCGGCCTCGACCAGTCCCCGGCGCCCGTCCTTTTTCCTCACCTGTCCGTCCGTACAGATTCCCCTTGCAAGACTTTCAAACTCCTTGTAACGTTCCGCCAACTTTTACGAAGACCCCGCACATCCCAATCGCCGCTTTTATGTTTACCCATCCCCCATCCGTACGTCCCTGCGGGGAGACGTTCGCGCGTTCGAAAGGGGGTTGGTCCTAGAGACAGCTTTGATCCGGCGCGCGTGGCGCCGGAGTTTCAGCGTTGTGCATTCGATTCACCATTTTTTTTGCCGGAGCGGACAACCGCCCGGTCAGGGGATTAAACCCAGGAGATCGCGAAATTCCATGATGCAGCAATACACGGACAAGAACCTCACTTGCGTCGACTGCGGCAGCACGTTCCTTTTTTCCGCCGATGATCAGGAGTTCTACGCGCGCAAGGGCTTCACGAACGAGCCCAAGCGCTGCAAGCCTTGCCGCGACAAGCGCAAGTCGGCCTCGGGCGAGGGCCGCGAGCGCACCTTCTACGACGTGACCTGCGACGGCTGCGGCAAGCAGACCCAGGTCCCCTTCAACCCGACCAACGGCAAGCCGGTCTACTGCCGCGAGTGCTACTCGGCGCGGCGGTCGCAGCAGGCCTACTGAGTCGACGTCCCGTGAGTTCCGAAGCCCCGGCTTTGCCGGGGCTTTTTTGTTATCGTCGGATCTCTCCGTGACCGCGAAGACGTCCCCCGAAGTCTCCGGAGCCCGCACCGCCGCCGACGCGGTGGAGGCGATCGGGTCCACTCCCGTCGTCGAGCTCAAGCGCTTCGGCCGCGGCGCCGCCCGCCTCTTCGCCAAGCTGGAGGGCGCCAACCCCGGCGGCAGCGTCAAGGACCGGATCGCGCGATCCATGATCGAGGACGCCGAGCGACGCGGCCTCTTGAAGAAGGGCGGCACGATCGTCGAGGCGACCTCCGGGAACACGGGCGTCGCGCTCGCGCTCGTCGCCGCGGCGCGGGGATACCGCTGCGTGATCGTCATGCCCGAGGGCTACGGTCCGGTGAAGGCGAGCCTCGTCGTCGCCGCGGGCGGCGAGGTCGTGCGGACGCCGGCGGATCAGAAGATCATGGGCGCGATCGCGCGCGCCGACGAGATCGTGCGGACGACGCCCGGCGCGTACCAGCCGAGCCAGTTCCACAACCCGGCCAATCCGCGCGCGCACTACGAGACGACGGGACCCGAGATCGCCGAGCAGGTTCCCGGCCGCATCGACGCGTGGGTCGCCGGCGTGGGAACGACGGGCACGTTCTGCGGCGTCGCGCGGTATCTCTCGGAGCGCCATCCCGGGATCCTGCGCGTCGCGGTCGAGCCGGTCGGATCGATCCTCGGCGGCGGCGCGCCCGGGCCGCACGAGGTCGAGGGCATCGGCCTGTCGCAGCTCTGGCCGATCCTCGACAAGAGCCTCGTCGACGAGGTGATGACGATCGCCGACGCCGACTCGTTCGCGACCTGCCGCGAGATCGCGCGGACGGAGGGACTCTTCGTGGGCGGGTCCTCGGGCGCCGCCGCGTTCGCCGCCCTCGCGGTCGCGCGGCGGCTCGGGCCCGGCAAGACGGTCGCGACGCTCTTCCCCGACGGCGCGGAACGCTATCCCGGACAGGGAATCTTCAAGAGGTCCTGAACATGAGCAGCCAGGCCACCATGCCGCCCCCGACGAAGCCCGACGCGCCCTCCAGGGACAAGGAGAAGAAGTCCGGGTTGGGCTTCTCGACCGAGTGCATCCACGCGGGCAATCCGCCGGACCCCACGACCGGCGCGGTCGCGGTCCCCATCTACCAGACCTCGACCTACGTCCAGCAGGGCATCGGCAAGAACAAGGGCTACGAGTACGCGCGCACGCAGAACCCGACGCGGTCCGCGCTCGAGGAGAACCTGACGGTCCTCGAGGGCGGCGCGGGCTCGCGGGCGTTCGCGTCGGGCATGGCCGCGATCACGGCGGTCTCCACGCTCGTGAAGAAGGGCGACCACGTCGTCTGTTCCAACATGACCTACGGCGGGACGTACCGGTACTACACGAAGATCCTGGCTCGCTACGGCGTCGAGTTCTCCTTCGTCGACACGTCCAAGCCCAAGGAGGTCGAGCGCGCGATCCGCCCCGAGACGCGGATGATCCACCTCGAGTCCCCCACCAACCCGACCATGCAGCTCTGCGACATCGAGGCGCTGTCGCTGCTGGCGCACCGCGTCGGCGCGGTCGTCGTCGTCGACAACACCTTCGCCTCGCCCTACCTCCAGAAGCCGCTCGCGCTCGGCGCGGACATCGTGGTCCACTCGACCACGAAGTTCCTGGGCGGCCACTCCGACTCGGTCGGCGGCATCGCCGTCGCGAAGAGCAAGGAACACGTCGACTGGCTCGGGTTCGTCCAGAACAGCTCGGGCGCGATCCTCTCCCCCATGGACTCGTGGCTCGTGCTGCGCGGCATCAAGACGCTGGTCGTGCGGATGGAGCGGCACGAGCAGAACGGCCGCGAGATCGCGCGGCACCTCGCCGGCCACCCCAAGGTGCGCAAGGTCCACTACCCCGGCCTCGAGAACCATCCCCAGCACGCGCTCGCCCGGAAACAGATGTCGGGATTCGGCGCGATGATCTCGTTCGAGCTCGGCTCGTTCGAGAATGCGAACGCCTTCCTCGAGAAGCTGCGCCTCTGCTCGCTCGGCGAGAGCCTGGGCGGCGTCGAGACCCTGATCTCGCACCCCGCGACCATGACGCACGCGTCGATCCCGGAGGACGAGCGCAACCGTCTCGGCGTCACGCCGGGGCTCGTGCGGATCTCCGTCGGCATCGAGGACGCGGCGGATTTGATCGCGGATCTCGATCAGGCCCTGGAGGCGGTGAGCTAGATTCCGGCCCTCCTCCTCGGCGTCCTTCTCGCGCTCGCCGGCGTCCTGCCGGCCCCGATGGACGATTCGCGGCTCGACCCCCTGCGCCGGGATTTCCTCGCCGAGATCAACCGCCTGCGCGCCGACGCCGGACGCGCGCCGGTCGCGCTCTCCGCGGAGCTGACCCGCGCCGCGCAGGCGCGCGCGGACGAGATCGCCGCCGCGGGCAGCCTCGACTCGGTCGGCGTCGTGGGCGAGAACATCCTGGCCCGCGCGCGGCAGCACGGTTACAACGGCGTCTCGCTGTCGCAGGTCGTGGCGCAGGGCGACGGCGACCCCGGGGCCCTGATCGCCGAGTGGCGCCACCAGTCCGACGCGATCGTGAAGGACCTCGAGCACGAGAACCACCGCGACCTCGGCGTCGGCGTCGCGTGGCTCGACTCGATGCCCCTCTACGTCCTCTACCTCGGGGTCACGGCGCCGGACGACTTCGCGCGCGACACGCAGAAGCTCCGGGACCCGGCCCGCGTCCGGCGCGAGCTGTTCGAGGCGGTCAACCGCGAGCGGGAGGCGCACGGGCTCGCGCCCCTCCGAGAGAGCCCCCAGCTCGAGCGCGCCGCCCAGGGCCACGCCGACGACATGCTCGCCCGCGGCTACTACGGACACGCGTCGCCGGAGCACACGATGGTCCTCGGCCGCGCGCGCGACGCCGGCTACGTCCCGGACACCGTCGGCGAGAACATCGCCAGGGGTCAGCGCTCGGTCGCCGAGGTCATGCAGGGCTGGATGGCGAGCCCGGAGCACCGGAAGAACATCCTGAACCCGACGTTCACCCAGGCCGGCTACGGCATGGCGCTCGGAAGGACGCCGGGCGGCGTCGACGAAGTGCTGTGGGTGCAGGTCTTCGGGCGTCCCCGGCCCGGCGCGCGGTAGGGATTCGGCCGGCCAGCAGCTTGCCCCCGCGCGAGCGCGGCGATAGGCTCGGCACAACTTTCGAGGCATGAGAGCCAGGAACACCCTCGTGTGCGGGCTCGTGTTCGCCTTCGGAACAGCGGCGACGGTCGTCTCCGCGCCGCTCCGCGTGGCGAATGCCTGCGCTCCGGACGTGTTTCTCCAGGCGCCGCACCTCCCCGTCGGGACCGGGCCCGAGGGCGTCGCCGTCGCCGACTTCAACGGTGACGAGATCCCGGACATCGCCGTGACCGGCGACGGCTTCGCCGTCGTCGTCTTCCTCGGCGTCGGCGACGGCACCTTCGTGCCCCAGGCTCAGATCGACGGCTCGGGGCAGTCGATCGTCTCCGCGGATTTCGACGGGGACGGCGCGATGGATCTCGCCGTGGGTCGCCCCTTCAACGTCGACGTGTACCGCGGTCACGGCGACGGGCAATTCGACCCGCCCGTCACCTATCCCGTCTCCGCCGACGTGAGTCACTTCCTCGTCGCCGGCGATCTCAACCACGACGACAAGCCGGATCTGGTCACCAACGACGCGGCGGACGTCTCGGTCCTGCTCAATCTGGGAAACGGCACCTTCGGCGTCGCCTCGCAGTACCCGGGCGGGAATCCCTTCGGCACCGTCTTCGCGGCCACGATCGGCGACGCGGACGGCGACGGCGAGCCGGACATCGTCGCCTTCGGCTCGACCCTGGCCATCCTGTCCAACGACGGGACCGGCCGCTTCGCCCCGCCTCGGATCCTCGTTCCGGCCTTCGGCACGGGCGTCGCCATCGGCGACGTGGACGGCGACGGGACATCGGACATCGTGATCGCCGAGGGCGAGCCGGGAGCCCCCGACTCGGGGGGTTTCGTCGCCATACTCCTGGGCTCGGGCGGCGGATCCTATCTGGCTCCGGTCGAGACCTGGGTCGGCGACTCTCCGAACGGTCTGATCCTCCGGGACCTCGACGGCGACGGAGTCCTCGACGCCGCCGTGGTCCGGGACCAGTACTTCGGTTCCTCCTTCGTGGGTGTGGTCCGCGGCGAGAGCTCGGCCGCATTCTCCGCGGCGAACCAGTACTTTGCGGGCGACGGCGCGCGCGCCTTAGCGACCGGCGACTTCGACGGCGACGGTCAGGTCGATTTCGTCACCGCCAACGTCACGGGTGGGGACATCACGCTGCTCTTCGGGAACGGCGCGGCACGCCTGCGCTCGGCGACCGGGGTCCAACCCATGTTCGACCCGAATCTCGCGGTCACCGGCGACTTCGACGGCGATGGCGTTCTCGACATCGTCGCGGCCGGACCGCGGTCCGACGAGGGCGCCGTGGCGTTCTTTCATGGAAACGGAGACGGCACATACGCCGTCCCGGCCTTCGTCCCGGCCAACGGCTTGAACGGCCTGGCGGCGGCCGACTTCAACGGCGACGGGAAACTCGACCTCGCGGTCGGCGGCCCCGCCGGATTCGACGCCACGATCGTCTTCCTGGGCAACGGCGACGGTACGTTTCGCGAGGTCTTCCGCGATGGAGACCTCTTCGCGACCGGCACCGGCGACTTCAACGGAGACGGCATCCCGGATCTCCTCGGGGACCTCGGATCCAACAACGAAATCGTCCTGACGTTCGGAGTCGGCGACGGGACCTTCACGGGTTTCTACACCATCGGCCTGAGCTCTCCCGACTCCGCATTGACTCCATTCGACATCGACGGCGACGGCCACACCGACCTCGCGTTCTACCAGCTCCCCGACCCATCCACCCCGACCGATCCTGCATTGCTGCAGGTCTTCCTGAGCAACGGCGATGGCACGGTCCGGTTCGCTTACAACCGCGCGACCGTCAGCGATCCCTCGCGCATCTTCTTCGCGGACATCACCGGCGACGGGAAGGCGGACCTGCTCACCGCGGAATCGGAGGGCGGCACCCTGATCGCGACGGGACACGGCGACGGGACCTTCGACGACCCGGTCGTGCTCGACACGCAGAAGTCCCTGTCCGTCGTCGCGGCGGATTTCGACGGGGACGGCGTGGTCGACATCGTCACGACGAACGACCTTCCTCCGACGGCCAAGTTCTTCAAGGGCACCGGAGGGGGCGCCTTCGATCCGCCGGTCCTCGTCCCGAGCTCCCTCCAGGCGGCGATCGCGGTCGCACCGCTGACCGGCGCGGCGTCCGACGTCCTGATGGTCTCGGGACGGGCGTTTTCGGTTCTGATCAACAGCCAGCTCCGCCCGACCGTGTCCTCTCGTTCGGTCGTCGTCGGCACGGCCGCGGTTCTTCGCGTCGCCGCCTCGGGCTACGGACCGCTGACGTACCAGTGGAACCGCGCCGGTGTCCCTCTCTCCGACGGCGGCTCGATCTCGGGAACCCGGACGTCCACCTTGAGGATCGACCCCGTCGGCTTCGCCGACGGCGGCCTCGGCGATTACGACGTATCGGTCACCGATGACTGCGGCACGGTGTCCTCGAACCCGGTCGTCCTGTCGGTGGAGTTCGCGGACGTCCCTCTGGACTCGCCCTTCCACGACGACATCCACGAGATCGCGACGCGCGGCATCGCGGCCGGCTGCGGCAACGGCAATTACTGTCCGACCGCTCCGGTCCTTCGCGAGGAGGTCGCCGTCTTTCTGCTCAAGGCCCAGCACGGCCCGGACTATCAGCCTCCCGCCTGCTCGGGCGTCTTTTCCGACGTCCCCTGTCCCGGTCCGTTCACCAACTGGATCGAGCAGCTCGCCCTGCAGGGCGTCACGGGCGGTTGCGGCGGCGGCAACTTCTGTCCCGAACGCCCCGTCAGCCGGGCCGAAGTGGCGGTGTTCCTCCTGAAGACCTTGAACGGCGAGAACTACACGCCGCCTGCGGCGACCGGCATCTTCGAGGACGTCCCGATCGGGTCGTTCGCGGCCGACTTCATCGAGGCGCTCTACAACCAGGGCATCACGGGGGGCTGCGCGCTCTCGCCGTTGCGTTACTGCCCGGACGACGCGGTTCTGCGTGAACAGATCGCGACGTTTCTTGTCCGAACGTTCCCATGAGAACGCTTGCTTTCCTCGCGATGGCAGCGGCCGCACGGATCGCGGCGGCGCAAAGCTGTCCTCCGGCCGGATTCGTCGAGCCCGAATACCTTCAGGTTCCGCTCTTCTCCGCTGCGGTCGCCGCCGCGGACATGAACGGCGACGGACTTCCCGACCTGATTTCGGCCGAGGCGAACGCGGTCACCGTCCAGCTCGTCAATGCCGACGGGTCGTTCCAGCCCCGGCAGGACGTCGCCATCGCGGACCAGATGCTCTCGATGGCGGTCGGAGACTTCTTCGAGGACGGCAAGCCGGACGTCGTCGTCAGCGGCTTGCTGGGGGGCGGCGGGTTCACGACGTACTTCCTGCGGGGCAACGGCGACGGCTCGTTCCAGGCGCCGGTGGGGATCGACGGAGTCGGCTTTCAGGCGCTCGGGGCCGGCGACGTCGACCACGACGGCCACCTGGACCTCATCGGTCTCGAATATCCCTTCATCGTGGACCTGCTCGTCGTCCGGCTCGGACACGGCGACGGAACCTTCACCGATCCGATCGAGACCTTGCTGCCGGGGTCGGCCCTGGGACTCGCCGTCGCCGACTTGAACGGTGACCAGCAGACCGACGTCGTGGTCGCCGGCTGGGACTGGAACGGGTTCGGGGTCTTCTTTTCGAACGGCGACGGCACGTTCGCGCCGCCGGTCATCACGGACACGGGGTCGACATCGCCGTCGATCGCGATCGGGGATTTCGACGGCGACGGAGTGGGCGACGTCGTGACCGGGGTCGCTCCCTACCCGAGCATCGGGTTCCTGAAGGGTCTCGGCGGCGGCGCGTTCGCGGCGCCGGTTCTTCTCCCGGGAGGGCCCGCGCCCTGGGTGCTGACTCCCGGCGACATCAACGGCGACGGTTTCCTCGACCTGGCCGTGTTCGAGAATTACGACTCGAATTCCGGACACATCGGGACATTCATTCCCCTCTTCGGCCGCGGCGACGGCTCGTTCCTTTCGGACCGGGCGTATGCCACCGGTCATAACCCTCTCTCCGCCGTCGTCACCACCCTCGGGACGGCGTCGATCCCGGCGGTCGTCGCGGGGAACTACGCCGACGACACGCTGGTGGTCTTCCGCAGCCGTGGGAGCACGAAATTCGGAGGCGTCGTCTCGGGCGCCCTCGGCGAGCCCATGGGCATCATCGCCGGAGGCGACTTCGACGGGGACGGCCGCATGGACCTCGCCACGGTCGCGCAGTTCGGCTCGACCAGCGTCACGATCCGCCTGAGCTCACCGGACGGCCTCTTCCCGGGTTCTTTCACGTACGACCTCGGCGACTCGGCCTCGGCGCTCGGAGTCGCCGACTTCGACGAGGACGGGCACCTCGACCTCGCGGCCGCGCGGATCACCGATCCCGCCGTCGTTCTCCTGCGCGGTCACGGCGACGGCTCGTTCGAGCCCGCGGGACAGATCTCCTCGACGTCCCACGCGGGCGCCGGCGCATTCGCCGTTGGGGATCTGGACGGCGACGGACACGCGGACATCGTCGTGGGCTCACAGCAGGGCGGCCAGCTCGTCCTCGACTTCTTCCGGGGCGACGGCCACGGAGCCTTTGCGCCGGCAGTCGTGATTCCCATCCTCAAGGAAGTCTCGACGGTCTGGATCGCCGACCTGGACGGCGACGGCCACCCGGACATCGCGATGCTCTTCAACGTCGGCGAGGCGTTCGGCCCTCTCACGATCCTCCGCGGACACGGCGACGGGACCTTCGACCCTCCCGCCGAGTACGCCGCGGGACGCGGCCCCGCGGCCCTCTCCGTCGGAGACTTCAACGAGGACGGAACCCCGGATCTCGTGGTCGCCGACTCCTTCGACACCAACGTGGCCGTTTTCCTGGGCGTCGGCGGCGCCGCCTTCTCACCGGCGGTCTTCGTCGGCGGCGTCGCCTTTCCGCGAGACGTCGCCGTCGCGGATCTCGACGGCGATGGACATGCGGACATCGTGACCGCTGACCCGACCGGCCATGTCTCCGTCCTGCGCGGGAGAGGCGATGGATCCTTCGACGGTCCGCAGAGATTCCTGGCCGGGACGCAACCGTTCGCCGTCCGGATCACGGACTTCGACGGAAACGGAACTCTCGATGCCATCGTCGCCAGCGGCTTCGACGGCGCGGGAATCGAGACCTTGCTCAATGCCCGGCTCGTCCTCGACCCGCTCGCGGATCGTCTCGGTAACCCCGGTCTGCCGATCTCCCTGACGATCCCGACCGTTGGGGGATCCGGACCGTTGAGCTACCAGTGGCGGAAGGACGGCGTTCCGCTCGCCGACGGCGGCTCGATCTCCGGATCGCAAACCGCCACCCTGACGATCGACCCGGTGTCCTTCACCGACGCCGGCTCCTACGACGTCGTCGTCACGGATTCGTGCGACTCGCTGACCTCGAACGCCGCGATCCTGTCGGTCGAGTTCGCCGACGTGCCGCCCGACTCTCCCTTCCACGACGACATCGTCGCGATTGCCGTCGCCGGCATCACGGCCGGCTGCGGCAACGGCAACTTCTGCCCCAGCGCGCCCATCAAGCGCGAGGAGATGTCGGTCTTCCTTCTCAAAGCCGAGCACGGCTCCGCGTATTCGCCTCCCGCCTGCTCCGGAGTCTTCGCGGACGTTCCCTGTCCCGGGCCGTTCACCGACTGGATCGAGCGGCTCTTCGCGGAGGGGATCACGGGCGGCTGCGACGTCGGCCTCTTCTGTCCCGCGGATCCGGTCTCCAGGGCGCAGATGGCGGTCTTCCTGTTGAAGACGAAGCTCGGGTCCGGCTACGCGCCTCCGCCGGCCGTCGGCATCTTCCAGGACGTTCCGCCGGGCTCCTTCGCCGCGGACTTCATCGAGGACCTCTACAACCGAGGCATCACCGGGGGCTGCGCGACCAACCCGCTGCGGTACTGCCCCGACCAGTCCATTCCCCGGGAGCAGACCGCGACGCTCATCGTCAAGACGTTCTTTGGCCCGTAGCCCCGTCTACGGCACGAGCTCGATTCCTTCCGGCGTGGCCGCCGGATCGACCGTGACCTCCTGCGGCAGGACCTTGCCTTCGACCCACACGATCCACTCCGCGTCGAGCTCCGCGTGCAGCCTCTTGAACGACTCCCGCAGCGCGGCCTCCGACGTCACGTCGACGGCCTCGGTCCAGTCCGCCGTCGGGCCGACGGGCGCGCCGATCGACCACACGAAGAGCGGGACGCGCAGGCTCTGCAGAAATCGCCGGACGCGGTCGGCCGAAAACTCGCTCGCGTCGATCGTGCTCCGGTCCATCACGAGGAGCACGGCGCGGCGGCGGAACGTGCCGAACGCGTGGAGCCCCGCGACCGCGACCGCGTCCGTGAAGCGGGGCGCGTGAGCCTCGGGTCTGGGATTCACGACGCGGGTCAGGATCCAGCGGAGCCCGCCGACGTCCTTCCCCATCTCGTGGGACACCGGAAACAGCTCCACGATCGAGTCGGTCCGCCGGTGCGACGTCGGACGCGGCCAGAGGAACCGGACGACCGACTTGTCGTCGAGCGCCAGGTCGAGGCGGAACTCCCTCGGCACCGGCATGCCCGTCCAGCGGCCGAGCCCCTTCAGCGGCGCCTCGTCGCGCACGACGACGACGATGCCGGCCCCCTTCTCGACCGCGGCGACCTCGAGCGGCCGCCCGCCCCGCAACAGCCTGCCGCGGAGCTGGGCCGCCGACGGCGTCCTCGCTCCGGCGGCGAGGCGGATCGGGATCGCGGAGAGCTCCGTCTCGGCGTGCTCGCCCGTGCGGCCGCCGAGGACGATGTCCTTGCGCGCACGGACCTCGTTCTCGAACTCGAGCTCGACCGAGAGCAGCTGGACCTGCTCGGGATCGTAGGCGGGGATCGCGGCGACGTGGTCCTTCGAGAGCGCGAGCGGAACGCCGTTGAAGGTGGCCTTCACGGACGTGGGGCCGTGCGGCGTGAGGCTCTCCCACGCGATGTGCGCGCGCTTCGCCCGCCCCGAGGCGTCGCGCTCGATCAGGGCCTCCACCTCCGCCGGGGGCCGCGGCAGGTTGAGCCACTGGCGGGCGCTCGCGACCTCGGCCCCGTCGCTCCCGAGCGCGCGGGCGACGAGCTCGTGCGGCATCAGCTCCTCGCCGAGCGAAAGCTCGCCCTCCCAGAACGGCGGACGCAGAACCGCCGCCGGCTTGCCGTCGAGCACGATCGCGACCGTCGCGACGGGGCCGCCGACGACGACACGGACGGGCACGGTGCCCATCACCAGACCCAGAAAGAGAGACGCGAAGGCGACGGAGGCTTGAGACGTACCGTCAGCGCGCCCGCGCGGCGCGCTTCCTGGCGGCGGGGGCCGGCTTGGCGGCGAGCGCGCGGGGCTTCTTGCGGGCGACGCGCGCTGCGGGCGCTGCGGACTTCGTTGCGCGGCGGGGCGTCAGCGTCATCTTCTCGATCCAGGACGCGAAGCCCGGCGACGCCCAGTCCACGCGATAGCCCAGCACCTCGGGCAGCTCGTAGGTGTTGACCTTGTGGACCGTCTCGCGAACCGCCTCGAAGTAGGCCGCGCGCGTCTTGATCAGGAGCAGCATCTCGCCGTCGTCGCAGACGCGACCCTTCCAGCGGTACACGGAGTGCACGTTCGGAATGATGTTCACGCAGGCCGCGCGGCGGCTGCGCACCAGGGCGTGCGCCACGTCCAGCGCCTGCTCCTCGGTCCCCACCGAGGTGACGACCACCATCAGCTCCGTCTTCGCCACGGCGCGCATTCTATCCGCCCTCGGAATGGAAGGGTTCGCCGACCTGTTAGAATTCGTTCCCGATCTTTGAGTCGCGCGATGCTCGTGGGGGCGAAACGGCTTCGACGGGGACGATTGCGCGAGAGGCTGCATGCCGAGGCCACCGCCCTCGCCAAAACGGTGAAAAACAGTAGCTGCGAACAACAGCAACTTCGCTCTGGCTGCTTAATTAAGTAGCCTCGTTTGCCGCGTAGCGCACCCGCCGCGCCGCGGCCGACGTCGCGAAATGTGGGTGTAGCCCCTGCGGTTCCCCGGACGCAGGGGCGAAACGAATTCGGGGTTGTCCCGACGCCGTTTTGCCTCTTCTCGAGGCGGCGGGACGAGAACCAAGAAGAGGCTGAGCATGGAGTGGCCTCTCCCGTAGCGCTTCCGGACGCGGGTTCAACTCCCGCCGCCTCCACCAATTTTCCGCGGCTCGGGATCTCCCGCCTAGTGCCTCAGCTTGTTCTCCAGCGCCTCGGCGCGCCGCTTCGCGGCCTCGAGCGCCTGCTCCGCCGGCGTGTGCTCGCGGCGCCCGAACTCCGCGTTGGCGAACGCCACCCAGTCCGGCATCTCGACCGCGAACGCCTCGATGTCGGGCTCGCTCAGGAGCTCGACCGAGAAGCTGCGCCCGTTCCAGTGCAGGTCGCGGGCGCGGACCGTCTGCGTGCCGAACGGCGCCTCGCGCAGGAGCTCGATCCAGTGCGCGGGAGGCGTGGGCGAGGGCTCCCACGCCACGAGAAAGCTCGTGACGAAGTCGTCCCTCGTCGTCGTCGCGAGGCTCGCGCCCTTGTTCATCGGGACGACATGAGGCCGCACGCGTGGATGACCCATACGGATGTGCACCGGCACCGGATCGCCGGCGTCCTCGTCCTCGGAACGAAAGGGCTTCTCATCGAGTGGCATCGCGGCTCTCCTTACCCTTAGCCTTACCCTTCCCTTTGTCCTTTTCGGCCTGTATGAGCCGCTCAAGCGTATCGCGATCCTCGCGCTCCATGGCCCATTCCGCCTTCAGAGAGGCCAGGTCCCGGCCGACCGTGACGACCGCCAGGACCCGTCCGTCCTTCCGGTAGGCGACCAGCGCGTCCTTTTTCGCCAGGTCCCCGGCGATCTCGACCGCGTCCCACTCCTCGGCGTGCCCCACGTAGTTGATCGCGACGTCGTAGTGCTGGCTCCAGAAGAAGGGCACGGCCGAGTACGGTTGCCCCCGCCCCAGGATGTTGCGGGCGGCCGCCTGGCCCTGCCTCTCGGCGACGACCCAGTGCTCGACGCGAATCGGCCGGCCGGTGTGGGGGTCCGGCCAGCGGGCGATGTCGCCGGCGGCCCAGATCCCCTCGGCGCTCGTCCGCAGCTCCGGGTCGACCAGCACGCCGCGGTCGGTGCGCAGGCCCGCCTTCTCCGCGAGGCCGACCTCGGGACGCACGCCGACGCCGAACACGACGAGCTGGGCGTCGATCCGGCTCTCGTCGTTCAGCGTGACGGAATCCTCGCGGATCTCCGCGACCGTGTTCCCGAGGCGGAACACCACCCCGTTCTCCTCGTGGAGGCCGCGCACGAAGAGGCCGACCTCGCGCCCGAGCACTCGCTCCATCGGCACCGAGTCCGGCGCCACGACGTGGACCCGCAGCTTGCGTTTCGTGAGCGAGGCCGCCACCTCGAGACCGATGAAGCTCGCGCCGATGACGACCGCGGTGCGCACGCCCTCGGTGCGCGCGATGATCGCCCGGCTGTCCGCCAGCGTCCGCAGCGGACGGACGTGCGGGAGCCCCGCTCCCGGAATCCCGAGCGACACCGGCGAGGCGCCGGTCGCGAGGAGGAGCGCGCCGTAGCGGAGGGAGGAGCCGTCCTCGAGGACGGCGCGCCGATCCGGCGGCGCGATCTCGCGAACGCGCGTCGAGAGCCGCAGCGCGATGTCCTTCTCCCTGTACCAGTCCTCGCCGCGCAGCGGCATCCACTCCTCGGGCGCGTTTCCGGCGAGGTAGTCCTTGGAGGCGTTCGGACGGTCGTAGGGCCCCGCCTCGTCGGCGGAAAGCATCGTGATCGGTTTCGCGTAGCCCTCCCGGCGGAGCATCTCGGCCGCGGCGAATCCCGCCGCGCCGCCGCCGACGATGACGACCGACTCGGGCTCGGAGGAGCGCGCGCCTCCCCGAGCTCGCGGCGCCTCTGCGGAGCGTCCGCCGGTCACGAAGACGCGGTCGCCCCGCACCGCGACGGCATAGGTCGCGACCGGATCGAAGGCCGGGGCGTGGACGGCCTCGCCCGTCTCGGGCCGGAAGCAGGCGTGGTGCCACGGACAGCGCACGAGCCCGCCGTCGAAGAGTCCCTGCGCGAGCGGACCGCCGTAGTGGGTGCACTTCGAGCCGATCGCGAGAATCTCGCTCGAAGCGCCCGCGCCGCCCTTGCGCACGAGCAGGACCGGCGCGCCCTCGAAGTGTCCCTCGAGCAGGCCGTTCTCGAAGTCCGCGAGCGCGGCGCCGTCCTTGCCGAGGTCCGGTCCGGGAAGCTTCTCAGTGGTTTCCATAGACGGGGATCGCGGCGCCGTGGACGAGCGCGGCCGCGTCGCTGCACAGGAAGAGGATCACGCGGGCGACCTCCTCGGTCTTCGGCCACTTGCCGAAGTCCGCCTTCGGCATCGCGCGGCGGTTCGCCTCCGTGTCCATGATGCTCGGCAGGACCGCGTTCGCGCGCACGCCCGTGCCGCGAAGGTCTGCGGCCAGCGAATCCGTCAGCGCGAGCGCCGCGGCCTTCGACGCGGCGTAGGCCGCCTGGCCCGCCCCGTGCTCGACCGCCGCGCGCGAGACGACGTGCACGATCGCGCCGCTCTTCCGTCCGACCATCGCCGGCGCCGCGGCCCGGGAGAGCGCCCAGCACGGGAGCAGGTTCACGCCGAGCATTCCGTCGAGCTCGCCGGCGTCCGCCTCCCAGAGCTTCGCGCCTCCGGCGAAGCCGCCGACGGCGTTGACGAGGACGTCGAGCCTCCCGCGACGCGCGACGATTCCGCGGACGAGCTCCGCCGCGGCCTTCGCGTCGGTGACGTCGGCCATCGCGCCCTCGAGGCGGGACGCGCCGCCGCCCGCCTCCTCGCTCAGGCGGTCGAGCTCCTCCTTGCGGCGGTACGTCGCGACGACGGCCGCGCCGTCCGCGAGAAACGCCTCGCTCACCGCGCGGCCCAGGCCGCCGGTGCCGCCGGCGACGAGGACCACGCTGCCGGAGAAGCGGGATGATCCCTTTGCGCTCATCGGCGTTGGCCATGATCTCGCAGGCGTTGCGTACAGCGCACTAGAATCTCCCGGGTGGATCCCCCGCTCCCGACGACTCCCACGAAGGCCCCGCCCCCCGAGGCGTACCCCGTCCACGAGGAGCGCGACGTCGTCCTGCGCTCGGGCTCGACGCTCCGCCTGCGCCCCGTCCGGCCGTCGGACGGCCCCGCGCTGCTCGACCTCTTCCGGCGCCTGAGCCCGGAGAGCCTCTACCTCCGCTTCCTTTCGGTCCCCCGGCTCGACGCGGCGCACGCCGACCGGTTCTGCCGCGTCGACTACGAGAGCGAGTTCGCCCTGGTCGCCGAGTCCGGCGGGCGGCTCGTCGCGCTCGGCCACTACTTCCGGCTCGCGCTCCAACCCGACACGGCCGAGGTGGCCTTCGCGGTCGAGGACGCGCTCCAGGGCCAGGGCATCGGGACGCGCCTTCTCGAGCGCCTCGCCGAGATCGCGCGGACGCACGGCATCGCGTTCTTCGAGGCGGAGGTGCTCCTGGACAACCGGCGGATGGCGGAGGTCTTCCGCAACTGCGGGTTCGAGAGGACGAAGCTGCGGCTCGAGGACGGGATCGAGCGCGTCACCCTCGCGATCGCGCCGACGCCGCACTTCGCGCTCCTCGCGGCGGACCGCTCCGAGGCGGCCGCGCATGCCTCGATGCGGCGTCTCTTCGAGCCGGAGAGCGTCGCCGTCGTGGGCGCGAGCAACCATCGCGGCAAGCTCGGCGCGGAGATCTTTCACAACCTCGTCTCGCACGGCTTCCGCGGGACCGCGATCCCGATCAACCCTCATGCGGCCGGCGGGCAGGTGCTGGGCGTGCGCGCGTACGCTCGGGTGACCGACGCGCCGGGCGCCGTGGACCTGGCCGTGATCGCGATCCCGGCGGACAAGGTGGAGCCGGCGATCGCGGACTGCGTGGCGAAGGGCGCGAAGGCGGTCGTCGTGATCACCGCCGGATACGCGGAGACCGGCGACGACGGACGCCGCCGTGAGGCGGCCCTCCTCGAGACCGTTCGGAACGCGGGGATCCGGCTCGTCGGGCCCAACTGCATGGGTCTCCTGAACACCGACCCGAAGGTCCGCCTGAACGTGACGTTTGCCCCCGTCTCGCCGCCCGAGGGCCGCGTCGCGCTGTCCTCCCAGAGCGGCGCGCTCGGGCTCGCGCTCCTCGACTACGCGTCCAAGCTCAACCTCGGCATCTCGACGTTCGTGTCGGTCGGCAACAAGGCGGACGTGTCGAGCAACGACCTCGTCCAGTACTGGGCGGCGGACGCGCGCACGGACGTGATCCTGCTGTACCTCGAGAGCTTCGGACAGCCGGGCCTCTTCGGCCGCATCGCGCGGCGCGTCGCGCGGCGCAAGCCGATCATCGCGGTGAAGGCGGGCCGCTCCGGCGCGGGAGCGCGCGCCGCGTCGTCGCACACCGGCG
>DASXAG010000030.1:0-33957 GCA_036406835.1 Thermoanaerobaculia bacterium | reverse complement strand
CATCGACCCCGGCCACCTCGGGTCGACCGACGACTGCGGCTTCTCGCCCTTCGGCGACGACGTCTCGACCTCGCGCGACGCGGCGTTCGCGAAGATCAAGGCCCGCGTCGAGGGAACCGCGATGGCATCGCGGGAGCTGGGGGTCTAGTTTTCAGTTCACAGTCTTCAGTTTTCAGTCCTTGAACTGACGACTGATAACTGACGACTATTTACTCTTCGAGTAGTGCTCCAGCGTGAGGATCTCGTCCAGCTCGCCGATGCCGACGAAGACGTAGGCCCACTTCCCGTTGCGCTTCTCCGCGATGGTCGAGAAGCGTCCCTCGATCGTCTTGGGCTCCTTCTTGCCGTTCTTCGGCGAGAGCTTCATCGAGACGTTGCCCCAACCCGCGGAGACGGTCGGCGATCCGACGTACTTCGCGTCCTTCAGCGCGGTGTCGCTGATCGTGTTGGCGTCCATGAGGTCCTTCCACTTGAAGCGGATCTCGTCCTGCCCCTTCGCCACCTTCTCGCCCGGGGGAAAGAGCACCGCGTCGGCGGCATAGAGCTTCATCAGGCCCTCGATGTCGCCGGCCGAGAGCGCCTTCAGGAAGGCGTCGTTGAGCTGCTGGACTCCGCCCGTGCCCGCAGGGGCCGCGGGAGCGGGGGCGGCGGGGACGTTGCCGGCCGCGCGCAGCGTCGCGGCCGCCGCGATCGTGAGGAGGAGAAGAACCACGATTCGAACCCGTTTCATGACGTCACTTCCTTCGATTTCTTGGGCCGGATCCGACTCTCTCCCGGCCACCAGTTCCACCTGCCGGCCAGCCGCAGGAGCGCCGGACCGATCACCATGCGCACGACCGTCGCGTCCAGGAGGACGGCCACCGTCAAGACGAACCCGAGCATCTGAATCGGCAGAAACGCGCCCATCGCGAAGGCCGCGAAGACCGCGATCATGATCGAGCCCGCGCTCGTGATCACGCTGCCGGTCCGGGCCAATCCTTCCACAATCGCGTCGTCCTCCGAAAGCCCCGAGCGTCTCGCCTCGGCCACCCGGGATACGAGAAACACCTCGTAGTCCATGGAAAGTCCAAAGACGATGCAGAACGCCAGGATCGGCACGATCGTGAAGACGCGGCCCGTCCCGGCGTCGAGGCCGAAGAGCTCGACCCCGTGGCCGTCCTGGAAGACGAGCACGAGCGCCCCGAAGGCCGCCGCCACGGTCAGCAGGTTGAGCGCGACCGCCTTCGCCGCGACCAGGAGCGAGCGGAACCCGAAGAAGAGCGCGAAGAAGGTGACCACCATGACGAGCTCGACCACCTTCTCGAGCCGGCCCGAGATCGCGTCCTCGAACTGCGAGTTGATCGCCGGCAGACCGCCCACGAAGATCCCGCTGCCCGGAAGCCCGGTGAGGAGCGCGGCGTCGGAGCCCTGGATCGACCGGGACAGCGCCTCCGCGTCGGCGCGCAGCTTCATCGGGTCGCTGGAGTCGACCGCCGGGAGGAGCTCGTAGAGGATCGACCTCTCGTCTCTCGAGATCGACCCGTCGTCCACGAGCTCCTTGAGGCGGGCGCGCGTGATGCCCACGGCGGCCTCGGTCGCGGGAGAGTGCACGCGCGCGATCCGCGGGTCGTGCTCGAACGCCTGGCCGAGGCGGCGCGCCGCCGTCCAGCCGTCCGCGCTTCCGAGCGTCGTCTTCGGCGGCAGCGTCAGCATCACCCGAAGCGTCTGGACGACGTTCCCTCGGCCCATGTCCTCGAGCCGTTGCACGGCGCGTACCGATTCCGGGTTCGACGGCAGCCAGTCGCCGCGCACGGGACCCGTCTGCAGGCGCGACGCTTCGAGCGCCAGCAGCAGCATCGGCGCGCCTCCGAGCAGGAGCGCGATCCAGGGATGGCGGACCACGCGTTGCCCCCACCGCCGCCAGCGACGGGAACCCTCCTCGTGCTGCGCGGGGCTGCGCTTGAGGAGCCGGCCGGCGTCGACGCCCCGGCCGAGCGCGGCGAGGAGGGCCGGGAGGAGCGTGAGCGCGAGCAAGAGGGTGAAGAAGGTCACGAGCATCCCGCCGAACCCGATCGAGCGGAAGTCGCCCGGCATCGTCAGCAGCGCGGCGAAGCCGATCCCGACGGGCAGCGCCGAGAGGAGGAGCGTCTGTCCCGCCCGCGGCGCCGCGTCCTCCACGGCGAGTCGCGGGGAGTGCTTGCGCGCGAGCGACTCACGGAACCGGCTGACCATGAGGAGCGCGTAGTCGATCCCGATGCCGAGCCCGATCATCGACGCGATGTTCTGCAGGAAGACCGAGAGGTGCCAGGTGCGCGCCGCGAGCGCGGCGACGCCGAGCGTCAGGAGGACGCCGAGGATGCCGATGGCGACGGGCAGGAGCGCGGCGACCACCGTCCCGAACGCGGCGAGCAGTAGGAGGAGCGCGATCGGCAGGGCGCGCCGCTCGGCCGCGCGCGCGTCGTCGGACGATGCCTCGCGCACGTCGAGGTTGAGCGGGATCTCGCCCGTCCAGAGGAGCTTGATCTCCGGAAAGCGGCCGGCCAGCCGCGTGGCCAGCTGGCGCGAGGCCTCCCGCAGCGGCGCCATCCGCGCCTCCGGCCCCGTGTTGCTCGCGTCGAGGCCCGCCACGAGGAAGCTTCCCTCGCGCCCCAGGAAGATCTCGTCCGGCGAGTCCAGATAGGACAGCGTCCCGGGGACTCCCGGCACGGCGCGCACCGCGGCGACGATCTCCTCCAGCGCCTCGCGGCCCTCGGGATGATCCGGACTCGGAAGTCCCTGGACGACCAGGACCACGCGATGCACGAACTTCGAGTGGAAGTCGCGCGCGAGCGCCGCGTCGACGCGCGCCGCGGGCGAGTCCGGCATGCGAACGGCCGCCTCGAGCCGGCGGCCGACGGTGCACGCCTGCGGGACGAGCACAAGGGCCACGATCGCCCACAGCGCCAGGATCGCGTAGGGCCGGCGGCGGATGAGGTGGGCGAGGCGCGCGAGCGCCGCGGTGACGGCGTTGTCCCAGAGCACGCCGTCTTACCCCGTCTTCCTATCGGAAATCAGAGATCCTCGATCCGGAGCGGGACGTCCGCGTCCTTGGAGGCCGTCTCGAATTGCGCGCGCGCGAAGGAGGCGTCCGCCGTCTTCCCCTGCGCCTTCAGGCTCTCGGCGAGCCCGAGAAGCGAGCGCGGATTGCGCGGGTGGCGTTCGAGGTCGGCGCGGAAGACCCTCTCCGCGTCGGCGGCCCTCCCCGCGAGCAGGAGCGCGGCGCCGTGCGACTCGCGCACGGGGTAATACCAGGCGGGCGGCTCGTCGTAAGCGAGAGCGTCCTCCGCGGCGACGCCCTTCTCCCAGCTCGCCAGGGCGGCGGCGCGGTCTCCCGCGGCCTCCGCGATGCGGGCGTCGAGGACCGCGGTCGCGACCGCGAGCATCGCGGCCCCGCTGTTCTGGGGACTCGCGAACGCGGTTCCCGGCACCGCGTCGCGGGCGATGCCGTACGCGAGGCGCAGCGCCTCCGCGCTCTGGACGTCCTTCGCGGCGGCGGCGGCCATCGCCCGCGCGTACAGCCATACCGCGCGGTACAGCGGCAGCTTCGGTCCCGGGTCCTCGGTCTTTCGCACGTCCTCCCACTCGTGGAAACGCAGCGCGACGAAGAGCGGTTGCGGGAGAAAGCCCTCCAGCATCGGCTCGTGAACGACGCCGGGAAACGCGTCGGCGAAGAGCACGTCGGCCGCCTTCTTCGCCACGCCGTGACGGCCCGCCATGGCGGCGGCGGCCGACTGGAAGTGGACGTTGTGCGTGTAATACATCATCGGGTACATCCCGCTCGCGCCCGTCTCGCGGATGTACTGGCGGTCGACGTCGGCGGCCTGCGCGTTGCTCTTCTCCGCCTCGAGGTAGCTGCCCGTCCGGATGTAGATGTGAGAGGGCATGTGGACGAGGTGTCCCGCGGAGGGCACGAGCGTCTCGAGCCGCGTGGCCGAGGCCAGCGCGCGCTCGGGATGGCGCGACGCCTCGACCGCGTGGATGTAGTAGTGGTTGGCGCCGGGGTGGTTCGGTTCGCGCTTCAGGACCGACTCGAGCACGGCGACGATCTCGTCGGTACCCTCCTCGGGAGAGCCGTCCGGGCGGTAGAGCTTCCAGGGACGCAGGTTCATCCCGCTCTCCGCGAAGAGCGTGGCCGCGTCGAGGTCGTCCGGATATTTCAGGGAGAGCTCGCGCATCGCCGCGTTGTAGTCGTGCAAGAGCGCGGCGGCGTCGGCGGATTCCGGGTTGGCGGCGTAGCGCTTCGCGAGAGCGTTCACGTAGGCGCGTTCGTTCTCGGGAGCGGCCGGCGACAGCGCGAGGGCCTTGTCGACCTCGGCGCGCGCCCTCTTCAGGCGGTCCGCCGCGGGGGCCGGATCGTTGTAGTTGGCGCCGATCGCGAGGGCCATGCCCCAGCGCGGCATCGGGGCCTTCGGGTCGAGCTGGGCCGCCCTCTCGAAGGAGCGAAAGGCCTCGTCGTGGTTGAAGCCGAAGAGCATGACCATGCCCTGGTCGAAAAACTTCTGCGCCTCGGGCGAGGAGGTCGCGATCGGATGGCGGTGCGTCCCGAGCCCGGAGAGCAGCGCCGGCGGCTTCGGGGCCGCGGCGTGTTCTTCGGCGTGTTGCCGGGCGGGAACCGCCGCCGCCCCGCCGAGCAGGAGCGCGAAGACCGTCGAGACGACCCGCTTCGTCATGAACCCTCCTCTCCGGGGAGGGTCGGATTCTACGGGTTTAGGGGGCTCGACGCCGAGGCGCGGAGGCGGGCGATGCGCTTCTCGAGCTCCTCGGGCGTGTAGGCCGGCAGCGAGCAGCGCCCGTTGGCGCAGACGAAGGCGGCCGGCCGGTCGAGGCGCGGGAACTCCACGTCGAGGTTGGACAGAGCGCCGTCCCGTTCGTCGAACAGCTCGACCCGCTTATACGCGCCCGGGTCCGCGACGGCCGCAGCGAGGAGCCGGCGGGCCCCGGCGTCCTCGCGCGAGCCCACGACCGTCAGGTGCGGCGGCTCCGAGGAGCGCTCCCGATCCGCCAGGAGGACCGACGCGGTCGAGAACTTCTGCGCGACCTCGGGGATCACGAGAAACGCCATGGCCCGATCGGCGAGACGGCGGTACGCGTCGTCGCCCGTGTAGCGGAAAAGCAGATTGCCCCACCGCGCGACCGCCACGTTCTCGTCCCGCTGCGGCCTGGGCGGCGCGAACCGCCCGCGCGGAGACGCGGACACGAGGCCGGGCGAGGAGTCGCCCTCGACGGCGAATCCCTCCACGAACGACGCCGCATTGCGCGAGCGCGTGAGCCACGGGCGGTCGCCCGTGACCGACCACAGCGCGAGGAAGGCCCGGCCTGCCGCGACGGAGTCGCCGAGGTACGGCCCGGCGGCGTCCACCGCGTCATGGCGGTATCCGCCCGCCGGGAGCGGCCGCTGCGCGAGGATCCAGTTCGCCGCCGTCACGGCCTCCGCCAGGATCGCCGGATCGTTCGTCACCGCGTAGAGCGACACGAGGGCCTGGACCATCCATGCGTTCTCGCGCGCGTAGAGGTGCGTGTCGACGCGCGGGATTCCCCGAGCCCTGCGGCCGGCGTCGTCGAGAGCGTAGTACTCCGCCGAGTGCTCGCCCGCGACGAGGTCCGCGTCCTGGCTGACGTAGAACGCGCCCTCGGGACTCTTCAGAAACGCGCGGACGTAGCGCAGGATGTCGCGCGCCGCCTGCAGGTCCCTCTCGTCCCTCCACTGCGCGTACGCCAGCGCGTAGAGGCGGATGCCCTCCGCCTGGAACTGCAGGAGCTTCTCGAAGTGCGGATGATCCCAGTCCCCGCTGTCGGAGTACTGGTAGAGACCGCCCCACACGGGATCGATCAGCCGGCGCGACAGCGTCAGCGTCTCGCGCGCCATGCGTTCGGAGTCGGCGTCGCCTTCCCGGGCGCGGGCGAGGCACCATTCGACGGCGTCGAAGTCGAGGAACTTCTTCGCGAAGCCCCAGCCGCCCTGCTCCTTGTCGTAGCGCTGCGCGAGCAGGGCGAGCAGGTCCTTGCGCTGCCTCTCGGAGAGGGCGGGACTCCGGCTCTCCCCTCTCCCGGCGGGAGAGGGGTCGGGGGTGAGAGGGGACTCCGTGACCGACGGGCCGGGCGTCGGATCGGCCACCACTCCCCGAAGCAGCGTGCGCATCCGCTCGGGCGGGATGTAGCCCGCGAACTTGACGAGCTCGCGCCCGTTCGCGTCGAAGACGACGGTCGCCGGCCAGCCGTAGTCCTCGTAGCGGTTGGACAGGTCGGGCCGCGAGTCCTGGTCCACCCGCAGCGCCACGAAGTGCTCGCCGATCGCACGGACCACCTCGGGATCCTTGTAGGTCGTCTCCTCCATCACGTGGCACCAGTGACACCACACCGCGACGAGATCCAGGATCACGAGCCGCTTCTCCGCCTGCGCGCGGACGAACGCCGCGTCGGACCAGCCCTCCCATCGGATCTGCTGCGGCGCCGATGCCTCGAGGCGGGCCGCGATCAGAGCCGGGAAGAGCAGGCCGATCAAGACTTTGCCGCGAACCGGCGATTTCATGAGCGCCTCCCCTTCAGTACGGGACTCGCCCGCGCACGGATCTGCGGGGAATCCCCCCACTGTAGTATGCGTTCCGGCTTTGCCGGTGCCGGAACGGCGCACGGCGACACTCGGAGGCTCATCCATGAAGGCGTTTTCCAAGGCGATTCTCGCCTCGATCCTCGTTTTCGGCCTGGCCGGTTCCCTGTCGGCCCAGAGCGCGGCCGGCCAGAAACCCGCCGCGAAGCCCAAGGCGTCCTCGACCGCCCCCGCGAAAGGCGCTCCCGCGAAGGCCGCGCCCGCCGCCCCGGTCAAGGTCACGTCGGTCGAGGGAATCACCGAGTACACGCTCGGAAACGGCCTGACCGTGCTCCTCTTCCCGGACCCGACCAAGCCCACGATCACGGTGAACGTCACCTACAAGGTGGGCTCGCGCAACGAGAACTACGGCGAGACCGGTATGGCGCACCTGCTCGAGCACATGCTCTTCAAGGGCACGCCGAGCCACCCGAACATCCCGCAGGAGCTGACCGCGCACGGCGCGCGGCCCAACGGCTCGACCTGGTTCGACCGCACCAACTACTTCGAGACCTTCCAGGCGACCGACGAGAACCTCAAGTGGGCGCTGGACCTCGAGGCGGACCGGATGGTCAATTCCTACGTCGCCAAGAAGGACCTCGACACCGAGATGACGGTCGTCCGCAACGAGTTCGAGCTCGGCGAGAACAGCCCGCAGGGGATCCTCGAGGAGCGCGTCCTGTCGACCGCGTTTCTCTGGCACAACTACGGCAAGTCCACCATCGGCGCGAAGGCCGACCTCGAGAACGTCCCGATCGAGCGGCTCCAGGCGTTCTACCGGAACTACTACCAGCCCGACAACGCCGTGCTGCTCGTCGCCGGCCGCTTCGACGAGGCGAAGACGCTCGCGCTCGTCAACCAGATCTTCGGCCGCATCCCGAAGCCGACGCGCCCGATTCCGACCTTCTACACGCTCGACCCCACGCAGGACGGCGAGCGCACCGTGACGCTCCAGCGCGTCGGCGACGTGCAGGCGATCGCGGCCGCGTACCACGTGCCGTCCGGCACCGATCCCTCCTCGGGAGCCGTCAACCTCCTCGCGCAGGTCCTGACCGACACGCCGTCGGGCCGCCTCTACAAGGCGCTGGTCGAGACCAAGAAGGCGACGGCGGTCGGCGGCTACTTCATGGAACTGCACGACCCCGGCTTCCTGATGTTCAACGCGGAGGTCCGGCAGGACCAGAACGTCCAGGACGCGAAGACGGCGTTCGTCAAGACGCTGGACGACGCCGCGGGCGCCGCGCCGATCACCAAGGAGGAGGTCGACCGCGCCCGTGCCACGATCCTGAAGAACGTCGACCTCATGCTCAACAACGCGGACCGCGTCGGCCTGAACCTCTCCGAGTACATCGGCCAGGGGGACTGGCGGCTGTTCTTCCTGACGCGCGACCGCGTCCGCTCGGCCACCGTCGAGGACGTGCAGAAGGCGGCGGCGTCGTACCTGAAGCCGTCGAACCGCACGATCGGCGTCTTCCTTCCGACGCCGAAGCCCGACCGCTCCGAGATTCCTCCGCCCGTCCTCGCCGCCGACGCGGTCAAGGGCTACAAGGGTGACGCGGCGATCGCGGCGGGCGAGGCCTTCGACCCCTCGCCGGCGAACATCGAGTCGCGCACCAAGCGCTCGACGCTTCCCAACGGCGCCCAGGTCGCGCTCCTGTCCAAGAAGACGCGCGGCGGGACCGTGGTCGCCACGATGACCCTGCGCTTCGGCGACGAGAAGAGCCTGATGGGCAAGTCCACGGCGGCCGACCTGGCCGCGGACATGCTGATGCGCGGCACGACGAAGCACACGCGCCAGCAGATCAAGGACGAGCTCGACCGGCTCAAGGCGCGCATGACCGTGGGCGGAGGGCCGACGCAGGCGTCGCTATCCGTCGAGACCATCCGCGAGAACCTCCCCGCGGTGCTCCGTCTCGCGGCCGAGATCCTGCGCGAGCCCGCGTTCCCGGCCAAGGAGTTCGACGCGCTGCAGCAGGAGAACCTCGCGACGATCGAGCAGCAGCGCAGCGAGCCGGACGCGCTCGCTCCCAACCTCTACCAGCGCCACATGAACCCGTACCCGAAGGGGGACGTGCGGTACACGGACACCTTCGACGAGGAGCTCGCGAACTACAAGGGCGCGACGCTCGAGAACGCGAAGACCTTCTACTCGGCGTATTTCGGCGCGTCGAACGCGCAGCTCGCGGTCGTGGGCGACTTCGACGAGCCGGCGATCGCGAAGCTCGTCGCCGAGCTTTTCGGCGACTGGAAGAGCCCGGCGCCGTTCACGCGCGTGCCCAACCTCTACCAGGACGTCCCGCCGCTCAACCAGGGCCTCGAGACGCCCGACAAGGCGAACGCGTTCTTCATCGCGGGGCAGAACCTGGCGCTCCGCGACGACGATCCCGACTATCCCGGGCTCGTGCTCGGCAACTACATGCTGGGCGGCGGTTTCCTGAACTCGCGACTCGCGGTCCGCATCCGTCAGAAGGACGGCCTCTCGTACGGCGTCGGCTCGCAGCTCGCGGCGTCGCCGCTCGACAAGTCGGGCGCCTTCACCACCTTCGCGATCTACGCGCCGCAGAACGAGGCGAAGCTGGAGAAGGCCTTCCTCGAGGAGATCTCGCGCGTCCTCAAGGACGGCTTCGACGCGAAGGAGATCGCGGAGGCGAAGTCCGGCTGGCTCCAGTCCCGCCAGGTCACGCGCGCGCAGGATCCCGCGCTCGCGCGGACCCTCGCGACGGACCTGTACCTCAAGCGGACGCTCGCCTGGGACGCCGACTTCGAGAAGAAGGTCGCGGCGCTGACGGGCGAGCAGATCGTGTCCGCGATGCGCAAGTACCTCGATCCGTCCAAGATGACCATCGTCAAGGCGGGAGATTTCGCGAACGCTTCGAAATCAGGGGGGAAGGGAGGAACCGCTCAATGAACCGAGGAACCGCGCAGGGGGCCTGGGCGCTCGCCCTGGCCATCACGGCTTCCACACCGGCGGCGCCGCCGCCGGCCGCGAAGAAGGCGGCTCACATGACGACCGTTCACGGCGATCAGCTCCAGGACGACTACTTCTGGCTGCGGGAGAAGGACAACCCGGAGGTCAGGGCCTACCTCGAGAAGGAGAACGCCTACGCGGAGGCGTTCATGAAGCCGACCGAGGCGCTCCAGAAGACGCTCTACGACGAGATGCTCGGCCGCATCAAGGAGACCGACCTCTCGGTCCCCTACCGTGACCGCGGCTGGTACTACTACATGCGCACGGAGAAGGGAAAGCAGTACCCGATCTGGTGCCGCAAGAAGGGCAGCCTCGACGCGCCCGAGGAGGTCTACCTCGACGTGAACGAGCTCGCGAAGGGCGAGCGCTTCATGAACGTCGCCGCGCGCGCCTTCTCGGACGACGGGGGACTCCTCGCCTACACGACCGACAACACGGGGTTTCGCGACTACACGCTTCACGTCAAGGACATGGCGACCGGCAAGCTCCTGTCCGAGAAGGTGGAGCGGGTGACCTCGGTCGCCTGGGCGCCCGACGGCAAGACGCTCTTCTACGCGGTCACGGACATGGCGAAGCGCCCCTACAAGCTCTACCGCCACACGCTGGGCGCCGACACGGCGAAGGACGCGCTCATCTACGAGGAGAAGGACGAGCGATTCCGCGTCGGCGTCTTCCGCAACCGCAGCGGCGACTACCTCATGTTCCCGGTGGGCAGCCTCACGAGCTCCGAGTGGCGCTTCCTCCCCGCGTCGAATCCGACGGGCGAGCTGCGGCTGATCTCACCGCGCGAAGTCGATCACGAGTACTCGGTCGACCAGCGCGGCGACCTCTTCTACATCGTGACCAACGACAAGGGCCGGAACAACCGGCTCGTGACCGCCCCGATCTCGGATCCCCGCCACGAGAACTGGAAGGAAGTGGTTCCCCATCGGGACAACGTGATGCTCGAGGACGTCGACGCCTTCAAGAACTGGACCGTGCTCTACGAGCGCGAGGACGCGCTGCCGCGCATCCGCGTCATGGGCGGCGCGTCCACGGGCGCCGGCTCCGCGGACTACCGCATCGACTTTCCGGAGGCCATCTACTCCGCGGGCGCCGGCGTCAACCGCGAGTTCGATACGGGCGTCCTGCGTTTCGAGTTCGAGTCGTACACGACGCCGCCGTCGGTCTACGACTTCGACATGGCGACCAAGGATCGCAAGCTCCTGAAGCGCGTCGAGGTCCTCGGCGGCTACAACCCCGACCTCTACACCTCCGAGCGCCGCTACGCGACGGCGAGCGACGGGACGAGGGTCCCGATCTCGCTCGTCTACAAGAAGGGCTTCGTCGCCGACGGCAAGGCGCCGATGCTGCTCACGGCGTACGGGTCCTACGGCGCGCCGAACGACGCGGGCTTCGACTCGACGGTCGTCAGCCTGCTCGACCGCGGCGTCGTCTACGCGAACGGGCACATCCGCGGGGGCGGCGACCTCGGCAAGAAGTGGCACGACCAGGGGAAGATGTTCAACAAGAAGAACACCTTCACCGACTTCATCGCGTGCGCCGAGGCGCTGGTCAAGGATAAGTACACCTCCTCGGACCGTCTCGTCATCGAGGGCGGGAGCGCCGGCGGACTGCTGATGGGCGCGGTCACGAACATGCGTCCGGACCTCTTCAAGGCCGTCGTCGCGCGCGTCCCGTTCGTCGACGTGATCAACACCATGCTCGACGAGTCGCTGCCGCTGACCGTCGGCGAGTTCGAGGAGTGGGGCAACCCGAAGATCAAGGAGCAGTACGTCTACATGAAGTCGTACAGCCCCTACGACAATCTCGAGGCCAAGGCGTACCCGTCGATGCTGGTCAAGACCTCGTTCGACGACTCGCAGGTCATGTACTGGGAGCCGGCCAAGTACGTGGCGAAGCTCCGAACGCTCAAGACCGACCAGAACCCGCTGATCTTCAAGATCAACATGGCCGGAGGCCACGGCGGCTCCTCGGGCCGGTACGACAAACTGCACGAGCTCGCGTTCGACTATGCGTTCGAGCTGACGCAGATGGGGATCACCAAGTGACATCGCCGGCGCGCCGCGAGCGGCGCGCCGAAGCGAGGTCATCCCGAGCGGAGCGAGGGATCCCGGCACGGAAGAGCACGGGATCCCTCGTCCCCCTCGCTCTGCTCGGGCTCCTCGGGACGACGGGGTGGCTGTTCGCGGCCGACGACCCGCATCTCCATCGCCGGCAGGAGGCGATGCGACGCCTGCCGGGGGGAATCCTCGTCGTGGCGGCCCGGCCGTACGGCTTCTCTTCCCCGCAGGTCCGGACGTCCGGCTTCCTCCAGGATCCGGATTTCTACTACTTCACCGGGATCGAGACCTCGCCGGGCGCCGTCCTCGTGATCGACGGCGCGGCGAAGGAGTCGCTCCTCTTCGCGCCGACGAAGCTCCCCGGGCCGGCGAACAGGATTCCCTCCGCGAAGATCGTTCCGGGCGAGGTCTCCGCAACGCGACTCGGCCTCGACCGGGTCCTCGACCGCAAGGAGCTCGCGGGATTTCTCGCGCAGCGCCGGAAGCAGACGCCCGGATTGCTTCTGTATGCCCGCGGGATCACCGACGCGGGAGGATCTTCCCTCGACATGGCGCTCGATGATCCGGACGCGTCCGGGAATCACGCGCTGGCGGAGCTCTGGAGCGCCGGGTTACTGCGTGAAGCCGATTCGGTGCTCGGCGAAATGCGTTCGATCAAGGACGCCTCGGAGATCGAGGCTCTGCGCCGCGTGGGCGCGGCCAGCGCCCGGGCGTTGACCGCCGGGATGGCCGCCCTCCGTCCCGGCCGGCCGCAGCGCGAGGCGGAGGCCGCCGTCGTCTCGGCATGCATCGCGGCGGGCGCGGAAGGCCCTTCCTTCTGGCCCTGGGTGATGACGGGACCGGCGAGCGCCTTCCCCGCCCCCTTCGCGTCCCTCCTCGACTACCGGCACCTCAATCGCACGATGCAGGCCGGCGAGGTCGCGCGCGTGGACGTCGGCTGCGACGCGCTCCACTATCAGGGAGACGTCGGGCGCACCGCGCCCGTGTCGGGGACCTTCGACGCGGGCCAGCGCGAGACCTGGGAGCTCCTCGTCGCGGCGTATCGGTCGGGGCTCGAGAAGCTTCGCGACGGCGCACGACGCGACGACGTCTTCGCCGCGAGCCTCGCGGCGGTGCGCCGGCGGCAATCGTCTCTCGCGACGCCGCTCGGAAAGAAGGCGGCCGAAGTCCTGCTCGGAGAGAACGGTCTGAAGTGGTGGGGAATCCACGGTGTCGGCCTGGAGGACGCCGAGGGCTCGCCCGAGGTCCTGCGCGCCGGAATGGTCGTCGCCTTCGAGCCGATCTTCTCGGTCGATGGCCAGGGCTTCTACCTCGAGGACATGGTGCTGGTGAAAGAGGCGGGACACGAGATCCTGACGCCGGGCCTGCCTTACACCGCGGCCGAGGTCGAAGGAGCCGTGGCGTCCCCTCGGAACTGACGGCGGCGAAGCCGGATCGGTCCTACTTCGCGACCGCGCCGGGGCCCTTGAGGGCGCGGCCGGCCGGATTGCCGGTGGGCTCGCCGCCCTTCAGGACGTGCACGCCGTTGACGAGCACGTCGCGGACGCCCACCGCGTACTGCTGCGGCTTCTCGTAGGTCGCCCTGGCGGCGATCGTGGCGGGGTCGAAGACGACGACGTCGGCGTACATGCCGGGCATGAGGAAGCCGCGGTGGTCGAGGCCGAGGTTCGTCGCGGGCAGGCTCGAGAGCTTGCGGATCGCGTCGGGCAGCGTCAGGGCCTTCTCCTCGCGGACGAACTTGCCGAGCACGTTCGCGAAGTTTCCGTAGGCGCGCGGGTGCGGATTCGACTTCAGGAAGACGCCCTCCGGCGCCTCCGATCCGGCGTCGGAGCCGAACGACACCCAGGGCAGCTTGACCTGCTTCTTGACGTTGTCGTCCGACATGAGGAAGTAGATCGCGCCGACCGACGCGTCCGACTCGATGTTCAGGTCGATCGCGGTCTCGACCCAGTCCTTGCCGCGCATCTTCGCGACCTCGGCGAGCGTCTTGCCCGTCAGCGGCTTCATCGCCTCCGGCCCGAAGCCCGCCAGGAGGACGTTCTCGGGGCCGCCCGTGAGGAGGCAGAGGTTCTCCCAGTCCTTGCCCGGCTCGTGCATCTGCGCGGCGATCTTCGCGCGCGTCTCGGGATCCTTGAGGCGCTTGATCAACGCCTCCTGCCCGCCGTCGTGCGCCCACGGCGGCACGCAGGCGTCGAGCGAGGTCGCGCCCGCCGTGTACGTGTACATGTTCGCCGAGATCTTGAGACCCGCGCGGCGCGCGTCCTCGACCTTCGCGATCGCCTGGTCCATCTTGGGCCAGTTGGCCTTCCCCGCCGCCTTGAGGTGATAGATCTCCGCCGGCAGCCCGGCCTCGCGGCTGATCCGGATCAGCTCGTCGATCGCCTCGAGGAGCTTGTCCCCCTCGCTGCGCATGTGGGAGATGTACTTGCCCTTGTACTTCGCGGCGACCTTGCAGAGCTCGATGAGCTCCTCGGTCGAGGCGTAGTTGCCCGGGGCGTAGATGAGCGCGGAACCGATGCCGAGCGCCCCCGCCTCCATCTCCTTGCGGACCAGCTCGCGCATCGTGTCGAGCTCCGCGGCGGTCGGCGGACGATTGTCGAAGCCGACGACATAGGTCCGGACCGTCGTCGCTCCCACGTAGGACGCGACGTTCTGCGAGATGCCGCGCTTCTCGAGATAGGCGAGGTACTCCGCGAGCGTGTTCCAGGGGATGTCGTACTGGAAGTCGGTCTGCTGCGACTTCATGAACGCCTTGAGCTTGTCGTTCAGCGGGCCCATCGAGAAGCCCTCGCCGAAGATCTGCGTCGTCACGCCCTGGCGCAGCTCGCTCTGCGACTTGCCGTCGACGATCAGCGAGTCCGTCGACCAGGAGAGCATGTTGACGAAGCCGGGCGCCACGGCGAGACCGGTCGCGTCCACGGTCGCCTTCGCGGAGGCCTTCGAGAGGTCCCCGACCGTCTCGATGCGATCGCCCCTGATCCCGACGTCGGCGCGCCGCCCCTCCGCTCCGCTCCCGTCGTAGACGGTGCCGCCGCGGATGACGACGTCGTAGGACGGCGGCGCCTGCGCGGACGCCGACGACACGCCCGCGACGAACGCGGCTGCCAGAACGAGAATCGCGCGCGCCCGCATCAGTAGCTCGGTCCCACGTGCAGGAGCCGGCCCGCCAGGATGATCCATGCGAGGCCGACGGTCGAGAGGAAGATCAGCGTCTCGCCGAGCTTGCTCCACACGCCGCGATGCGCGCTGCCCCAGGCGCGCGCGGCGTTCACGAGCGCGACCAGCACGCCCACGAGCGCCAGCGCGGCCATGGCCTGGAACACGTGGAGGATGGGATCCGTCTTCGGAGTCAGGAGGTCCAGATCCTCCAGTCCCTTGATGATCACGATGGCAAAGCCGGCGATGAGCGCCACGTCGAGGAGGCACACGAGGCGCGTCCAGAGCCGGAGGCGGCGCTCGCCCGGCGGAAGGTCGAGGCGTCTCCCGTAGTGGCGGCGCACGAGCGCCCCGACGGGCCAGAGGATCACGGTCAGCACCAGGAGACAGAGGCTCACGAGGGCGACCGGCATGATGAGCTTCGCATCGAGGTAAGCGGGCGGACGGAAGAAGTCGAAGAACGGGTACTCCGTCACGAGCTCGTCTCGTCCCAGCGGGTCCTTCTGGAACACGACCTTCTCCTGGCCGTGGACCTCGCGGAAGACGCCGTTGCCGATCGGCTCCCACGCCTTGGGCTTCTGGTTGAAACCGGTGAGGGCCGAGATCTCGATCGCTCCCTCGTCGGTCGGCGACGGGTACACCTTCGTCTGCTCGAGCAGATAGAGGAGGCGGAGGAAGTGCGTGTCCTCGCGCCGGCTCACGAGGTAGTTGCCCGAGACGCGCCTCGCCTGCTCCTTCGCGTCGGCGGAGCGCGCCGCGGCGGGCGGCGTGTACGGGAAGTAGCGGTCCAGGAACTTCTCCCAGAGAAGCGTCCGCCCGCTGCCCTTGCCGTTGCCCCCGCTGTTGTAGGAGACGAAGAACCCGACGTTCGCGTCGGGGATGAGGTGCAGGTCGGAGTGGAACCAGTTGGTGTCGCCTCCGTGACCGATGATGCGGTGGCCGTTGCGCGACTCCTCGTAGAAGCCGAGCGCCATGCCGTCGGTCTCGTTGGACTTGCCGCGCTGCCGCGCGTGCATCAGCTTCGCCGTCTCGGGCTTCAGGATCTGCGCGTCGCCGAACCGCCCGTCCTGGAGGTGCGCGATGATGAAGTGCGCCATGTTTTCGCCCGTGGCGGACAGCGAGCCCGCCGGCGCCGGGACCACGATCTCGAACGGCTTCGCCTTCTCCGAGGCGACCTTGTAGCCGTTCGACATCAGCGGCTGGAGGTCCGCCGGGAGCGGCTGCTTGAACGTCGCCCGCGTCATGCCGAGCGGGATCATGATGTTCTGCTCGACGTAGTCCGCGAACGGCTTGCCCGACACGCGCTCGACGATGTAGCCCGCCATCGCGGTCGCGTAGTTGGAGTACGCCGGGGTCGAGCCGGGCGGGAAGATCCGCGCCGGCTGGTGCGTCTTGAGGTGGTCGCCCAGAGACACGAGCATCTTCGGGTCGCCCACGATCAGGTCCTTCGCGTAGTCCTCGTAGCCGGGCGTGTGCGTCATGACGTCGCGCAGCGTGATCGGCTTGCCGAACGCTTCGGGGACCTTGTAGTCGAGGTAGGTGTTGACGTCGGCGTCGAGATCGAGCTTGCCCTGCTCGACGAGTTGCATGACCGAGGTCCACGTGAAGAGCTTCGAGATCGAACCGGGCCGGAAGAGCGTCTTCTCCCAGTCGACGGGAACGCGCTTCTCGACGTCGGCCCAGCCGTAGCCGCGGCCGAAGAGCACCTGTCCGTCCTTGACGACGACCACGACGGCGCCCGCGACGTCCGCGGGACCGAGCTGCGCCGGCACGAGGCCGTCGAGGAAGGCCTCGACGTCCGCCGCCGTCAGGGAGGCGGTCGGCTGCGGCGCTCCCGTCTGCGACGCGGCGGCCGGCGCCGGAACGGCCTTGGCGGCCGGAGGCGGTCCCGGCGGCACCTTGGGCTTGAGGCTCTGGGCGCCGAGCGTTCCGGCGGCGGCGAGCAGCGCGGCGAGGGCCGCGGCCTTCGTGAGTCGTGTCATCGGAGCGTTTCCTCTCTACAGGTCGAGCCTGATTCCGAACTGAATCTGCCGCGGCCCGAAGGCGCCGGGCGCCGAGGCCGTGGGCTGGCGGAACAACGACGACTGCATGTTACCGATGTAGTTCGTCGGGTTGGTGTGGTTGAAGACGTTGAACGCCTCCATGATCAGCTGGAGCTCCGTCGGGCCGATGGCGATCGACTTCGCCAGGCGGACGTTGACCGTCCAGAGGGTCGCGCCGCGGCCGGAGTTGCGCTTCTCACCCGCCGGCCGGTCGCTGATGTACGTGTCGTTGTTGTCGTCGAGCCCGGTGATGATGTTGTAGGGCGGCGAGGAGAGCAGGCTGCCGCTCGTCCCGAGGACGATCCCCCACGGCCCCCTCCAGTCGATCGCCGCGTTCAGGGTGTGGCGGATGTCGTTGCTGCTCGGACCGTAGTCGAGGTCGATGTTGTAGTTGTCGCTCGGGGTGTACTGCGAGCCGTCGGTGTTGTCGCGGTTGCGCGCGAGCGTGTACGCGAGCTGGGCGCCGACGTTCTTGCCGAACCGCTTCGTGAACCCGAGCTGGAGCGCCATGTACTCGCCGCGGCCCCGCGTCTGGGGCTCGTAGGCGACGCCGATCGAGGGATCCGGATACTGATAACCGGTCGCCGGGTCGAAGCCGGTCGGCGCGTTGTTGTCGCGGAGCATCAGGAGGTGGTAGGAGCGGGCGTACACCGCGTCCGCGCTGATGGCCATGTCCGGCGCGAGCTCGCGCTGGATGCCGAGGCTGCCGACGTTCTTGTACGGCGTCTGGTTGTTGCGGTCGAGGATCGAGATGTTCGGCGGAAGCGGAACCGGGATCTGCGCGCCGCCCACGAGCGGATCGGGATAGCCGGGGAAGAGGATCGTCTGGAAGTTGAAGCGGCCCGGCTCGAAGATCGTCGCGAGCAGGGGCACGTTCAGGAGGACCTGGTCGTAGTAGATGCCGAAGCCGCCGCGCACCGACGTCCTGCCGTCGTAGAAGGGGTCCCACGCGAAGTGGATGCGGGGACCGAAGTTGTTCCAGTCGTGCTTCGTGTAGACCTGGTCCTCGTAGTCCCAGCGCAGGCCGATGTTGAAGGTCAGGTTGCACGCCGCCCGCCACTGGTCCTGGACGAACAGCCCCACGATGTTGTTCCGGATCTTGATGTTCGGATCGCCCGAGCCGCCCTGCCAGATGAACGGATACGTATCCTGGTTGTTCGCGTCGAACGGCGCGTCCGTCGTGAAGACGAAGACGCCGTCGAAGTTCTGCGGCACGAAGGCCTTGATGTTCACGCGGCTGTAGTCGAAGCCCGCCTTCACGAAGTGGTTCCCGCCCAGGATGTTGAAGCTGGCCGTGTCCAGGACCTGGTAACGGTCCTCGCTGAACGACTGCGGGAAGTTGGGAAGCTTTCCCGAGATCAGGGACGGGCGCTGGATGGTCGGGCAGCCCGGGCAGTTGACCTCGAGCGCGTCGTTGTTCTGGCGGGCGTACTGGAAGCGCGCCTCGTTCAGGGTGTCCGGCGACATGACCCACGAGTGCGACGCGACGTAGTCGGTGTTGGTGGTGTCGAGCGTGAACCCGGCCTGTGACGTCACGATCACGCCGCCGCCGGCGACCGCGCCCACCGTGTCGTTGGTGGTCTTCGGCTCGTCGTACCGGAACCGGGCCATGAGCGTCTGGCTGTCGGTCAGGTGAAAGTCGAACTTCGCCACGACGCGCGGCTCCCGCAACGTGCGCGGGACCGCCGTCTCGACCGGAAGGCCGAGCGACTCGAGAAGCGCCGGGTCGACGGCCACGACGGCCGTCTCGTCGCGCCAGGTCTGCTCGTAGGAGCCGAAGAAGAACGCCTTGTCCTTCACGATCGGACCGCCGCCCGAGAGGCTCATGATCCACTGGGTGAAGGGCGTCTTCTCCTTCTCGCCGGTGTCGGGGTCCTTCTGCGCGAAGGGATCGGTGGCCGCCAGGCCGTCGTTGCGGTAGTACCCGGCCGCCCGCGCGTGGAACGTGTTGCCGCCCGAGCGCGTGACGACGTTGATGATGGCGCCCGACGCCTGCCCGTACTCGGCCGAGTACTGGCTCGACAGCACCTCGTACTCGCCGATCGCATCGGGAGAGTAGTCGCCGCGAAGGTCGCCGAGCGCGTCCTGGTCGTTGCTCACGCCGTCGATGAGGAACGTGTTGGCGCTGCCGTTGCTGCCGGCGGCCGAGATGTTCGTCGTCTCGGTCACGCTCTGCGTGACGCCGGGCGAGAGGAATGCGAGCGTCGTGAAGTTGCGGTCGGTCAGCGGGAGCTCGTCGATCTCGCGCGTCGTGATGTTCACCCCGATCGCGCTCTTCGTCGACTCCACGATCGGGACTTCCGCCTGGACGGAGACCGTCTCCGCCACCGCGGCGACCTTGAGCGCGAAGTTCAGCTCCGACTGCTGCCCGATCATCACGCGCACACCCGACCGCACCTCCGTGGCGAAGCCCGAGGCGGCGATCGTCATCTCGTACATGCCGACCGGGAGCCCGACGAGCCGATAGAGGCCCCCGGCGTCGGTCGGAGACACGCGCGTGAGCCCGGTGTTCAGGTTACGCGCCGAGACCGTGGCCGAAGGCAGCGCCTTTCCCGACTCGTCGCCGACGCGGCCGAAGATCGTCCCTCCGACATCCTGCGCCACGAGGCCCGACGACGAAGCGAGCCAGAGCGCGGCCACCAGAGGCACGAACGCCACTCCCCAGGTTCTCGAGAATCGGCCCATGAAACCTCCTCCCCGTCTCGGATCCACCCGGCCTCCGAGGCGGCCCTCCCAAATATTGGGCGGAGCTTGCATCATCCGTTGCCGCGTGTCAATACGGGCGACTGATCGACCAAAACGCAGCTGCAGGTCTGCAAAAATCCACCGCATCACGCAGGAACGCATCATGTATTGCAAGAGGCGCGGAGCGCCGGGGCCCTCGGCGCTCGGCCCGCGAAGAGCCTCAGCGCTCGAAGACATAGAGCGCGGTCTCGTCGCCGGTCGCGAGGTCCGCGGCCTCGTAGCCGCGGTCGAAGAGCGTCTCGGCGACGCGGCGGAACCGCAACCGCGCCAGCAGCGCGGCCTTCGGATCCTCCGCGTAGAGGGCCGGGGCGCCGGCCGGGATCTCGACGGCGACGCGGTCCGCGCGCGGAATCCGGCGAGGCGTGGCGCGCGGGAGAGCGTCGACGCCTTCCGGCTCATGCACGACGCCGCGCGCCGCCCGCGCCACGGCCGGCGAGCCGAGGTCCCACGACACCTCGAAGCGATCGGTGGGCAGGGGACCGTACAGGCCGCCGAGCTCTCCGTACACGTTCCGCAGATAGATCCGCGAGCGGGCCCGGAGGCGCACGAGGTTCAGGCGGCCGTTGGCGACGAGGAGCGGGTCGTAGGTCCACGTGATCCGCCGGATGCCTCGCGCGAGGCACCATCGGCGCTGAAAGAGCTTGAGCCGGACGGACAGGCCGCGCCCGCGGAACTCGGGGAGGACGGCCAGCAGGTGCGAGTGATGGCAGGGCCGACCGAGGTTCGTGCGCGGAAATCCGTGGACGAAACCGGCGAGCACACCGCCGTCCCACGCCCCCGCCGTCATCCCGCCGATGTGACCGGCGACCTGCAGGTCGTAGGTCGAGGGGACCTGGAGGTCGTCCATCCTCCAGACCCGGCGCGCGACGAGTTGCGCCGCGGCGTAGTCGGCATGCGCGCGCAGCTCGCGGATGACGAGGCGGCGGCGACGCGACGCGCCGGCCTTCATGCTTCGGTCACGAGGGCGGCGACGAGCGCCGCGCGCCCCGGCAGATCGGACAGCGACACGAATTCGTCGCGGGCGTGGGCGCCTCCGCCCCTCGGCCCGAGGCCGTCGAGCGTCGGGATTCCGGCCGCCGCGGTGAAGTTCCCGTCCGAGGCGCCGCCGACGCGGGCCGCCTCCAGCGGAAACCCCAGCGCGTCGGCCGCGCGCCGCGCCCGCTCGTAGAGCGCGAGCGAGGCCGGCGTCGGCTCGAGCGGCGGCCGGTCGACGCGCCCCTCGATGTCCACCGCGATCCGCTCGTCCGCCGGCCGGTACCCACGGATGGCCTCGTCGAGGCGCTCGCCCTCCGCCGCGGTCCACACGCGCGCATCGACGAAGAGCTCGCCGCTCTCCGGGATCACGTTGGTGCGCGAGCCGCTCTGCGCGACGGTGGCCGCGACGGTGGTCCCCTGCGCCGGGTCCGCCAGCGTCTCGAGGAAGAGGACGCAGCGCGCCAGCTCGGCCAGCGCGGAGGCGCCGCGCTCGGGATCGAGGCCCGCGTGCGCGGCCCTCCCGCGGAAGCGAAGGCGGAACATCCCGTTGCCCTTGCGGGCGATCTTCGCGGCGCCGTCGAGCGAGGGCTCGAGCACCAGGACGCAGCGGTGACGCTCCGCGAGCTCGAGCGTCGTCTCCCGCGACGCCGCGCTGCCGACCTCCTCGTCCGGCACGAGCAGGAGCGACGCCTCGCCGGACCCCTGCGCGGCGAGCTCCGCGAGGACGGCGATCGCGACCGCGATGCCGGCCTTCATGTCGAAGACGCCGGGGCCTCGCGCGTTGTCTCCCTCGACGCTGAAGGGGAAGTCCTTCAGCGTTCCGGCGGACCACACGGTGTCGAGATGCCCCAGGATCAGGGCTCCCCCGCTGCCGCTCCCCGTGCGCGCGATCAGGGCGTCGCCGCGCTGCGCGCACGGACGCGTCTCGGCGCGCACGCCCGCTCCCCGCAGCCGGTCGCGCACCCAGCGGGCGAGCGCGGAGACGCGCGCGGCGTCGTCGGAGGGGCTCTCCTGCAGGACGAGGGCCTCCAGGTCCGTGGCGAGACGATCGCCGCGCGCTTCGAAGCGCGCGAGCCAGTCGCGCGGCCTCATGGGATCCCTCCGGCTCTCAGCGCTTCGGACGCCCTGCACGGGTCCGGCTCGGCGCCCCGTCGTCCGGCGCCTGGTCGTACCAGCGCGGTCCCGACAGGTATTCCTTCTCGGTCTGCCGCAGGAGGGCCAGCGAGCGCTTCGGCTTCAGCTGTGCGCACGCGACGAGCACCGCGTTCAGCACCGCCATGGGCGCCGCGTAGGACCCGGAGAGCGTCGACGCGGAGATCGGCGCCAGCAGATAGGCGTCGCAGGTGCGCGCGATCGGAGTCGTGTCGCTGTCGGTGATGCCGAAGGTCGGGACGCCGCGCGTCTTCGCCTCGAGCGCCGCGTCGATCGTCACGCGGAGGCAGCGCCCGAAGCTGATCGCGACGACGAGGTCGCGCTTCGTCAGCGCGCGGACCTTGTGCTTCAGGATCCCGGCGCTCCCCACGGGCGCCTCCGCATGGAACCCGAGCGCGTCGAGACCGTACGCGAAGAACCAGGCCAGCGAGGCCGCGAGATCCACGCCCACGACGAGGACCGTGCCGGCGCGGTGGATCCGCCGCGCGAGGTCCACGGCCCGCGCGGGATCGAGCCCCGAGCGCACCGCGTCGAGATTGTGCAGGTCCCTCTCGAGGCTGTGGCGGACGTGATCGCCGACGCTCCGCCTCTCCCGCGCCGTCGCCTCCACGATGCGATAGGGCGTGACCCGCTGGATGAAGTGCTCCCGCAGGTCCTTCAGGAAGTCGGCGTACTGCCGGTAGCCCAGCACCTGGATGGTCCGCACGATCGTCGCGGGATCGACCCGGTAGCGGCGCGCCAGCGCACGCGAGGAGAGGAAGAAGGTCTCGTCGGGATTTTCGAGAACCGCCTGGATGATCCGGCGGCGCCGCGGGTTGAGACGGGCCTGCGCATCGGAGAGCCGCTGCTCGATCGCGGTCCGTGTGGCCATGTCGATTCCCTCCGCCCGGAACACCGCGCGCGCGGGCTTCCGAGCCCGCCAAGAATCTCACGACGCCGAGACCGTCTCGCCTCGGAGGGTGAAACGCTCGACGGTTTCGGTCGCGGCCGCCACGTAGTCCCGGTCGATCTCGAACCCGAGACCGGCGCCTCGCGGCACCTCCACCGTTCCGTCCGCGCGGACCTCGACCTCGGGCACGATGATGTCCCGAGCGAAGTAGCGGCGGCTCGCGGAGAGGTCGCCCGGCATCGTGAAGCCGGGCAGGCTCGCGAGCGCGATGTTGTGGGCGCGCCCGACGCCCGACTCCAGCATCCCGCCGCACCACAGCGGAACGCCGCGGGTCAGACACAGCTCGTGGATCCCGAGCGCCTGGGAGTAGCCGCCGACCCGCCCGACCTTGAGGTTGACGATGCGGCAGCTGCCGAGCTCGAGGGCCTGGCGCGCCGCGCGCACGCCGGAGATGCTCTCGTCCAGGCAGATGGGGGTCTCGAGCGAGCGCTGCAGCTCGGCGTGATCGACGAGGTCGTCGTGATCGAGCGGCTGCTCGATCATGAGCAGCCCGAAGGCGTCGAGCCTCTCGAGGTGCGCACGGTCCGTCAGCGTGTACGCCGCGTTGGCGTCCGCCGACAGCGGGATCTCGGGATGCCGGCGGCGCACTTCCGCGAGCACGTCGACGTCCCAGCCCGGCTTGATCTTGAGCTTGATCCGCCGGTACCCGAGCGCCCGGTAGCGCTCGATGCGCTCGAGCAGGTCCGCGACGCGCGCCTGGATTCCCAGGCTCACGCCCGCCTCGATGCGGTCGCGGACGCCGCCGAGCACGGTCGAGAGCGACTGTCCCCTCGACCGCGCGAGGAGATCGACGAACGCGAGCTCGAGGCCCGCGCGGGCCATCGGGTGACCGCGGAAGACGCCGAATCTCTCGGCGAGCTCCGAGAGCCCGGAGAGCGGCGCCCGCAGCAGGGCCGGCGCGAGGTACTCGCGCACGACGTGGAGCGCGGTGCCGACGGTCTCGTAGCTGTAGAGCGGCCGCTCCCCCGCGACGATTTCTCCCCAGCCTTCGAGCCCTTCGCCCTCCAGCTTCGCGAGCACGATGAGGCGGGACCCGACCCGCCCGAAGCTCGTCTCGAACGGCTCCGTGAGATCCAGCCGCAGGAGGCGGATCTCGACGGCCTCGATCCGGAGCGGGCGCGGGGACGACAACATTTGTTGCCGGAAAGTAGCAGAGGGTTCCGCGCAGCGTCAAGACGGCACGCGTTTCGACCGGGCGGCATGGCCGAAACCGCCATGCACCACCTGTTGCAAGGCGGGCCGCTCGCCGGGGCCTCGGCGGCGGGAGGGGACGCCCCTCAGGCCCAGTCGACCCGGACCGCCGGCGGACGGGTCAGCGTCCGCATGACGACGCAGTACTGCTCCGTCTTCGCGCGCAGCGCGGCGAGCTGCTCCGGCGTCGCCTCCGGGGCCGAGACGTCGAAGCGCACGCGGATCTCCTCGAACCCCACCGGTACCTCGCGCGACAGGCCGAGCGTTCCGCGCAGGTCCAGCTCGCCTTCGACCGCGACCCGGATTCTCTCCGTCGGGATCTCCATCGCCGCGGCCACCATCTGGCACGTGATCTGGGCGCAGGCCGCGAGCGCCCCCAGCAGGAGGTCGCCCGAGCACCCGGCCGTGCCGGGCCCGCCGACGCCCGCGTGGGCCTGGGCCTCGTAGGCCGCGCGGCCGATGTCGACCGAGCAGGAGACCGGCGCCCCCGCTCCGCCGCCGCTGCCCTCCGCCCGCAGCGTGATCCGCGACGCGGCGGGGTCGCTCCGGTAGCGATCCTTGAGCGGTTTCTGGAGCGACTTCAGGTTCATCGGACCTCCCCTCGGGCGCGCGGCCCACCCCTCCGGGATCTTAGTGCGCGGCGGGGGAAGGGGCGTTGCCTGCGGCATAGAATGACGCCCCTCGGGAGCTCGGAAACTTGGCGCCCAGGCACACGGTCCTCCTGGTCGAGGAGGACGCGAACGCACGACGCGGCCTCTTCAGGCTTCTGGAGGCGGACGGCTACGAGGTCGCGGCGGTGGAGACCTGCCGCGCGGCGCTCGACCGGCTCCGCTCGTCCCGGCCCGCGGCGGTCGTCGCGCGCTGCCGGCTCTCCGACGGCGGTGCGCTCGACCTGCTTCCGCTCACACGTCAGGACGGCGCCGGTATCCCGTGCATCGTCCTCGCGCAGCCGTCCGAGCTCGACCTCGCGGTGGAGGCGCTCGAGCGAGGCGCGGACCAGTTCCTGATCGAGCCCATCAACAAGCCCGCGCTCCTGCTCGTGCTGCAGCGCGCTCTCGAGAACTGGCGCAACCGGCGCCGGCGGCAGCGGGAGGATTCCCTGCGCCACCGCGAGCCGCCGGACCCGTTCCTCGGCGGCGGCGCGGCGATCCGCGAGCTCGCCGAGAAGGCGAAGCGCGTCCTCGACGCGGCGCGCCCCGTGCTCATCCAGGGCGAGACCGGCACCGGCAAGGGAGTCCTCGCGGCGTGGCTGCACGCGAACGGCCCCCGGAGCGAGGAGGTCTTCGTCGACCTCAACTGCGCCGGCCTGACGCGGGAGCTCCTCGAGACGGAGCTCTTCGGCCACGAGAAGGGCGCCTTCACGGGCGCGATCGCGGACAAGACGGGCCTCTTCGAGACGGCGGACGGCGGCACGCTCTTTCTCGACGAGATCGGCGACGTCGACGCGCAGGTCCAGCCCAAGCTCCTGAAGGTCCTCGAGGGCGGCGGTTTCCGCCGCCTCGGCGACGTGCGGGACCGCCGCGCGGACGTCTGGCTCGTGGCGGCGACGCACCAGGATCTCTCCCGCCTCGTCGAGCAGAATCGTTTCCGGAGCGACCTCTACTACCGGATCAGCACGATCCTGCTCCGGCTCCCCTCGCTGCGCGATCGCGCCGAGGACCTGCCGGTCCTCGCGGACCACTTCCTGCGTCGGGTCGCGGGCGAGATCGGCCGGCAGCCCCCGAGCCTCTCCGCCGGTGCGATGCGGCGGCTGCGCTCCCACTCCTGGCCGGGCAACATCCGCGAGCTGCGCAACGTGCTCGAGCGCGCGGTGCTCCTGACCCACGCCGCGGTGCTCGAAGCGGACGATCTGGGCTTCGATCCGACTCTTTCTCCGACCGAGCTCCCGTCGAGCGCCGGAATCACCCTGCGGGAGGCGGAGCGCTCGCTCATCGAACGCACGCTCGGCGAGGAGCATGGCAACGTCGGCCGGGCGGCCCAGCGGCTGGGGATCTCGCGAAGCTCCCTCTACCAGCGGATCCAGCGGCACCGGATCCCGGTGACGCGGGCGTGATGGTCGTCACGAGCCCGTCCAGAATCTAGATTCGACGACCGGAAACTGGATTCGGGACCGCGGCCGCGCCTCCGCCTCATAACGCCAAGTGTCTGAAATGAAAGACGTTCCTCGAACGTCTCGACGATCGTCTCGCTGGCCTGCGCCTTGCCCTCATGTCCCTTCGCCAAGGAGGAAGGCAATGAACGAGAAGCTGACGGTGAAGCGGGGTGGTTGGCTGCTGGGTGCGGCTCTGGTCGTGATGGGTGCGCTGTCGTTCCTCGGCTCGACACGAGAGGAAGCGAAGGCCTCGGTCGTCCCGGCGACCTCCACTCATGCCGCTCCGGCGAACGGCATCCAGCCCGGCTTGGCGCGTGCCGAGGCGGACACCCTCGACATGCAGCTCGACTGATTCGAGGCGATGAATCCCGAGGCGATGAGAGGGTCCTCGCGCCTCGGGCACGAAGCGAAATCGGGAGGCGGGAACGGCGATGGTCGCCGGATCCCGCCTCTCGTGTTCATGGCGACGTGGTGGTCAACCGGGACGCGAACCTGCCGAGATAGGCGTACCGGCGAGCGGCTAGAATCCGCCTTACTCTGACGCTCTCAACGGGTACGACATTGGGTCCCTACGAGATCCTCGGCCAGATCGGCGCCGGGGGGATGGGCGAGGTCTATCGCGCGAAGGACCCGCGGCTCTCGCGCGAGGTCGCCATCAAGGTCCTGCCGGCGTCGTTCTCCGCCGACGCGGATCGGCTGCGCCGCTTCGAGCAGGAGGCCAAGGCCGCCGGCGTCCTGAACCATCCCAACATCACGGCGGTCTACGACATCGGGGAGGTGGACGGCGCGCCGTACGTCGTCCAGGAGCTTCTCGAGGGCGAGACGCTGCGTTCGGAGCTCGCGGGCGGAAAGTTCTCGCCGCGCAAGGCGATCGACTACGCCACGCAGATCGCGGAGGGCCTCGCGGCCGCGCACGAGAAGGGCATCATCCACCGGGACCTGAAGCCCGAGAACCTCTTCGTCACCCGCGACGGCCGCGTCAAGATCCTCGACTTCGGCCTGGCGAAGCTGACGCAGGTCGAGGGCTCGGGATCCGCCGCCGGCACCACGAACCTCCCTACGGAGACGAAAGGCACCGAGCCCGGCGTCGTGCTCGGGACCCTCGGCTACATGTCCCCGGAGCAGGTCCGCGGCAAGAGCGCCGACGCGCGCAGCGACATCTTCTCCTTCGGCGCGATCCTCTACGAGATGCTTTCGGGCCAGCGCGCGTTTCGCGGCGACTCGGCGGCGGACACGATGTCGGCGATCCTCAAGGAGGATCCGCCGGATCTCTCCGTCACGAACCAGGCGATCTCGCCGGGGCTCGAGCGCGTCGTGCGCCACTGCCTCGAGAAGAACCCCGAGCGCCGCTTCCAGTCCGCCCGCGACATCGCGTTCAACCTCGGCGAGGTCTCGGGACTCTCCGGGACGTCGGCGACCGCTCTCGCGGCGCGCCCGAAGAGAGCGTCATGGCCGGTGATCGGCGCGATCGCCGCGGTGCTCGCCGCGTTCGCCGCCGGGCACTTCCTCTGGAAGGCCGCGAAGCCGTCGACGCCCTCTTATCGAAGACTCACGTTCCGGCACGGCAATCTCGGGTTCGCGCGTTTCGGGCCGGATGGCCGGAGCGTCGTCTACAGCGCGTCGTGGGAAGGCCAGCCCATGGAGCTCTACACGACGCGCGCCGAGGGCCCGGAATCGACGGCGCTCGGCGTCAAGAACGCGAGCCTCCTCTCCGTGTCGTCGTCGGGCGACCTCGCCGTCTCGCTGCGCCAGGGATTTCTGAACGGGCCGCAGGGACCCGGCACGCTGGCGACGGTGCCGCTCGGCGGCGGCGCACCGCGCTCGATCGCCGAGTTCGTCGACGAGGCCGACTGGACGCCGGACGGCAAGCAGCTGTGCGTCATTCGCTTCCTCGAGGGCAAGACCCGGCTCGAGCTCCCTCTCGGCAAAGTCGTCTTCGCGTCCGACTCCGGCCTCTCGCGTCCGAAGATCTCGCCCCGGGGAGACCGCATCGCGTTCTTTCGAAACAAGCGCGGCATGAAGGCGCTCCTGGTCTCCGACCTTTCGGGCAAGGAGTCGACGCTCGTCCCCGAAGGAATCCTCGGCCAGGGCCTCGCCTGGGCGCCCGCGGGCGACGAGATCTGGTTCGACGACCAGAGCGGGAATGGACAGTTCGCGATCAAGGCGGTCGACCTCTCCGGCAGGGTCCGCACCGTCGCGACCTTTCCCGTGGGTCTCATCCTCCACGACATCGGCCGCGGCGGCCGAGTCCTCGCCGAACGCTACGCGAGCGCACCGGGGATCGTCGCCCTCGCGCCCGGGGCTTCCCGCGAGCACGACCTGTCCTGGTTCGACGGCTCCCGCTTGAGAGGGCTCTCCGACGACGGCCGGCTGATCCTCATCAACGAGCTCGGAGGAGACGCGGCCGGCCGGGCGGGCGCGTATTTCCTGCGGCGGACCGACGGTTCCCCGGCCGTCAAGCTCGGAGAGGGATCGGCTCTCGACTTTTCGGCGGACGGCCAGTGGGTGCTCGGGCGGCCTCCGGACTCCGATCGCACCTACGTCCTCGTGCCGACCGGGACGGGTACCCCGATCGGCCTGGACGAGCGTCCGTTCTTCGAGACCGTGTTCTCCCTGAGGTTCTTTCTCGGCGAAAAGAAGCTTCTGCTCCTCGCCAAAGAGCCGGGCAAGGAGCGCCGCCTGTACGTACAGGATTTGCCCTCGGGCAAGCCCGTGCCGGTCACGCCTCGCGGCTACGACCTGGAGGGCCACCCGGTCTCTCCCGACGGGAAGTGGATCGCCGCTTACGGCGAGTACACCGAGGACATGTTTCTGATTCCGGTCGCGGGCGGCCCACCGCGCACGGCGCCCAACACCAGGGGAGACTTCGATTTCATCCGATGGGCGCCGGATGGGAAGTCCCTGATCGGCTGCGTCGTGGGCTCCATCCCCGCTCGCCTCATTCGGGTCGACCTCGGGACGGGCCGACGGGAGCCGCTCAAGGAGCTCGGTCCCCAGGAGTTGTCCGGGATCATCGAGGTCGTGCCCGTCAGCGTGACCCCCGACCTCACCTCGTACGCCTACGGCTATGCCAGGGCCGCGACCTCCGACCTCTATCTGATCGAGGGGCTGAAATAGATGGCCCTCGAACGCGCGCTCAGGACCAAGGACATCGTCCTCTTCAACGTGGCCGCGATCGTCGGCATGCGCTGGATCGCTCTCGCCGCGGCGAGCGGACCGTCGTCGCTCTCCCTCTGGGTCCTCGCCGCGCTCGTGTTCTTCATCCCGCAGGGCTTCGCGGTCACGGCGCTCGCGACGGCGATCCCGGAGGAGGGCGGCCTCTACGTCTGGACGACGAAGGCGTTCGGTCAGCGGCAGGGATTCCTGGCGGGCTGGCTCTACTGGGCGTCCAACATCACCTACTTCCCCACACTCACGCTGTCGACGGTCGTCTTCGCGCTCTACGTCTTCGGGACGCGCTTCGCCGCCCTCGAGCAGAGCCCGCTCTACGCCGCGGGAGCGAGCCTCGTTCTTCTCGCGATCGCGCTCGTCTTCAACATCGTGGGCATGAAGACCGGCAAGTGGATCCAGAACATCGGCGGGCTCGCGCAGTGGATCCCGTCGGCCGCGCTCCTGCTGGTCGGGATCATCGCGCTCACGACGAACGGCTCCGCGACGCCGATGCCCGCCGCGTCGCTCGTGCCGAACTTCGCGCAGCTTCCCACGATCCTCTTCTTCGCGAACCTCTGCTTCGGCTTCGCGGGATTGGAGCTGGCGCCGTGCATGGCGGGCGAGGTCGTGGAACCGAAGAAGACGTTTCCGCGCGCGATCATCATCTCCGGCCTCTCGATCGCCGCGGTCTACCTGACCGGCACGATCTCCCTGCTGTGGGCGCTGCCGCAGGGCCAGGTGTCGATCATCTCGGGCGTGAACATGGCGATCACGAAGGCCGGCGCCGAGCACGGCATGCCGTGGCTCGGGCCGCCGATCGCGCTCCTCATGACGCTCGCCGGACTCGGCGGCGTCGGGGCCTGGCTGATCGCGACGGCGCGGCTCCTCTTCGTGGGCGGACTCGACCGGTACCTGCCGCCGATCTTCGCGAGGACGCACTCGAAGTGGAAGACGCCGTGGTTCGCGATGGCGTTTCAGGCCGTGTTCTCGGCGGTGTTCATCCTCGCGGCGCAGTGGGGAGGAACCGTCAAGGAGGCGTACCTGAAGCTCGTCAACGCGACGCTGATCGTCTACTTCCTCCCCTACCTCTACATGTTCGCGTCGGCGATCCGGCTGCGCGAGGAGATCGCGAGGCAGCCCGGCGCGATTCCCGTGCCCGGCGGAAAGTCCGGGAGCACGTTCTGGAACTCTCTCGGCTTCCTGACGACGTTCGTCTCGATCGTGCTCGCGCTGATTCCGCCGGCCGACACGACGGACAAGATGGGGTTCTTCGTCCAGGTCTTCATCGGATCGTTCGGCTTCCTCGCCGCGGGCCTCGTCCTGTACTGGCTGGCGGAGCGCCGGCGACGGAGGACGGCGTCCGCGTAAATCGCTGACGCGGCGATAGAATCCGAGGCTTTCCGGAGGGCCCTTGCCCCTCTCGACCGGGACGCGCCTCGGCCACTACGAGATCCTCGCCCTCCTCGGCGCGGGCGGCATGGGCGAGGTCTACCGGGCGCGGGACTCGCAGCTCGAGCGCGACGTCGCGATCAAGGTCCTCTCGGATGCGCTCGTCCGGGATCCCGAACACCTCGCCCGCTTCGCGAGGGAGGCGCGCCTGCTCGCGGCGGTCAATCACCCCAACATCGCCACGATCCACGGCTTCGACGAGAAGGACGGCCTGCGCTTTCTCGTCCTCGAGCTGGTCGAGGGCGAACCGCTCGACGCGCTCCTCGCGAGCGGCCCCCTCCCGGTCCAGCAGGCGCTCGAGGTCGCGGGCCAGATCGCGGCCGCGCTCGCGGCGGCTCACGAGAAGGGGATCGTCCACCGCGACCTGAAGCCCTCGAACGTACGCGTGACGCCCGCGGGCCAGGTCAAGGTGCTCGACTTCGGCCTGGCGAAGACCGTCGAGGAGACGGGCCCGCTCTCCTCCGTGGTCACGACCTCGCCCGCGACGATGACCGCCGCCGGCACGATCCTCGGCACGCCGGCCTACATGAGCCCGGAGCAGGCGCGCGGCCGGCCGATCGACAAGCGGACGGACCTCTGGTCCTTCGGCTGCGTCCTCTTCGAGATGCTGACCGGCGAGCGCGCGTTCCGCGGCGAGACGGTCTCCGACTGCATCGCGGCGATCCTCGCGCGGGAGCCCGCGTGGGCCGACCTGCCGCGCGCGACGCCGGCGGGAGCGAAGAGGGTCCTCCGCCGCTGCCTCGACAAGGACCCCGAGTGCCGGCTGCACGACGCGAACGACGCGCGGATCGAGCTCGCGCAGGCTCCCCGGCGCACGCGCGCGGAGCGCGGGCGGACCGTCCGCAGGAGCGGCTCGGGCGTTCCGCCGCGGCTCACGCAGCTGACGCTCGCGAAGGGGCTCGAGGAGTCTCCCGTCTTTTCTCCGGACGGCGAGGAGATCGCGTACGGCGCGGACGTCGGGGGGGTTCGCAAGATCTTCGTGCGCCGGGTCGGAGGGGGGAGCGGGATCGCGTTGACTTCGGGACCGCACGACGACATCCAGCCGGCGTGGTCGCCCGACGGAAGCACGATCGCCTTCGTCCGCGCGCGCGAGCCTGGCCGGAAGCTCGAGCCCGGCGACGTCTTCGGATGGTTCGTCGGCGGCGACGTCTGGGCCCTGGACCGCCGCTCGGGCGAGGTCGCGCGTCGGGTCGAGGACGCGTACAACCCGTCCTTCTCGCCCGACGGCGCCTCGATCGCGGTCGACGCGCCCTGGGCGGGGCAGCGGCGCCTCTGGCTCGTGGACGCGCACGGGCGCAACCGCAAGCAGCTCACGAGCGACACGTCCGAGGCGATCGCGCATCTCCGGCCGCGCTGGTCGCCGGACGGCCGCCGCATCGTGTTCCAGAGCATGGAGAGCACGAAGTTCGACGTCCGCGTCGTCGACCTGCAGACACAGAAGCTCGTCTGGGTGACCAACGACCTCTTTCAGGACATCCAGCCCGTGTGGTCGCCCTCCGGCCGCCACGTCTACTTCACCTCCTACCGCAGCGGCGGCCTCAACCTCTGGCGGATCGCGGTCACCGCCGGCGGGAAGCCCCGCGGCGCGCCGCAGCAGCTCACGACCGGCGCCGGACAGGACGTCGAGCCCGCGCTCTCCCCGGACGGTACGCGGCTCGCGTTCACGATCCGCAAACAGAACGCCGACCTCTGGACGCTGCCGGTCGATCCCGCGACCGGGCGCCCCTCCGGCGCGCCGAAGGAGGCGATCGGCACGCAGCGCGAGGACAGCCGCGGCGCGTGGTCGCCCGACGGGCGCTTCATCGCGTTCAACTCCGACCGCACGGGCGAGATGAACATCTGGATCCACGACCGCGGCAACGGCTCCGAGCGCCCGCTGACGAGCGGCCCGGGCGGCGACTACCAGGCGAGCTGGTCGCCGGATTCCCGGACGATCGTCTTCTTCTCCTCGCGCTCGGGCACGCCGAACATCTGGAGCGCCGACGTCGGCTCCGGCGCGCTGCGGCCTCTGACCGAGTCCGCGTCGCTCGACATCAACCCCTTCTTCTCGCCGGACGGGCGGGCGATCGCCTTCCAGTCCGACCGCACCGGCCGTCTCGAGGTGTGGGTCATGGACTCCGAGGGAGGAAACGCGCACGCGCTGACGGCCGTCGGCGTCGGCGGCCACTTCCTCCGCTGGACCCCCGACGGCGAGAGCATCCTCTTCCGTTGCCCCGCCGCAGGACGGGCGATGCTCGCACCGCTCGCGGGCGGCGACCCGCGCGCGGTCGCCGAGGTCGCCGGCGGGGCGCACATGTCGCTCTCGCCCGATCACTCTCGCGTCATGGACGTCGTCGGCCACAAGACGCTGTGGGTCTCCCCACTGTCGGGCGGAAAGCCGGAGGCCGTCTTCGCGTTCGAGGATCCGGATGCGCGCATCGACTACCCGGTCTGGTCGCCGGACGGACGCGCGGTTCTGTTCGACCGCTTTCGCCCTCAGGGAGGGGACATCTGGATGATGGACGGGGTCGAGTAGATGATCATCGCCGCTTCACTCCTCCGACTTGCATTCGCTGCCGCGTGGCCCGCATCCACACCGGAGGCTCAAGGCATGAACACCGCCGCGCTCTCATCGTTCGACGCCGAGCTCGCCTCGGGCAAGCACGGTTACGTCGACTCGATGCTGGTGATCCGTCACGGCCAGCTCGTCTACGAGAAGACCTACGACCGCTCGAAGGACTACGCGCGGCTCTTCGCCGGCAAGGGCGCGCCCGGGATCTACAACTACTACGACCCGGGCTGGCACCCGTACTACAAGGGCACGAAGCTGCACACGATGCAGTCGGTGTCGAAGAGCGTGACGTCCGCGCTGATCGGGATCGCGATCGGGCGCGGCGAGATCCCGGGCGTCGGCGCGAAGCTGATGCCGTACTTCGCCGACTTCCAGATCCCGCCCGATCCGCGGCGCGACCGCATGACCCTCGCCGACGTCCTGACGATGCGCGCGGGAATCCGCTGGGACGAGTTGTCGGCGAGCTACACCGAGGCCGGCAACAACTGCGAGGCGATGGAGGGCCAGGAGGACTGGGTTCGCTACGTCCTCGAGCAGCCGATGGCCGCCGAGCCAGGCACCACGTTCGTCTACAACAGCGGCGCGACGGAGCTCCTCTCGTACGTGATCACGAAGACGACGGGCAAGCCGGCCGACGACTACGCGAAGGAGCACCTCTTCGCGCCGCTCGGGATCACGGACTTCTACTGGAAGCGGACGCCGAAGGGGCTCGCCGACACCGAGGGCGGCCTCTACCTCGCGCCGCGCGACCTCGCGAAGATCGGGCTCCTCTACATGAAGGACGGAGTCTGGGAGGGCAAGCGCATCCTTCCCGAGGGCTGGGCCAAGAAGTCGACGACCTCGCTCACGGCGACCGTCGAGAAGGGATTC